>NZ_JBVKDQ010000003.1:505300-513968 GCF_055633755.1 Amycolatopsis sp. NPDC114484
GGAAGAGCGTGCCCCGCTAGGGCTTGCCCCGCTAGGGCGCGTCAGTCACGGATATCTCGTCCGGCTTAGTCGCCCGAGAGCGCTGGTTCGCCACGCCGACTCGTAACCACGGCCAGCGGCCGACTGGTGTGACGGGAATGCTCACCTCACCTCACCTCACCTCGCTCGGTTCTGCGCGCGGCTAACTGGCTTCGTCTCTCGCCTGGCCCCGCCAACCCCGGACAGGGCCCCGGCCCAGGCAGCGATCCGGCCGCAGGAGCTGCCGGGGCTCGACCTCAAGCGCTTGCCGCCCTAAGCCGTCCCGGGATCAGCCAGGACCGAGACCGACCGGGAGCGGAGGCCAGCCGGAACCGAAACCAGCCAGGACCGAGACCGGCCGGAACGGAGACCAGCCGGGGACCGGGCTCAGCTGAACCAGCCGTTCACCGTTCCGAAGTCCAGTGCGCCAGTCACCTCCCCGTAAGTCCCCTGCTTCAGCACCTCGGCCGCGGCGTGGTGGGCCAGCGAGTAGGCCGCCTGGGCGATCGACGTTCCGACACTCACCCGGCGCACACCGGCCGCGGCGAGGTCTGACACCGGTGGTGCTCCCGGTCCGGCCATGGCGCTCACCGGGATCGGCGAGGACTTCGCCAGTTCCGCCAAGACCTCGAGGTCCACCAGGCCCGGAACGAAGATGCTGTCCGCGCCAGCGTCGGCGTAAACGCGGGCTCGGGTCAGGACATCGTCGAAGCGGCCGGCGGGTTCGCCGATTCCGAACAGGTACACGTCCGTCCGGGCGTTGATCCACAACTCCGAGAGACCGGCCGTCGCGGCGGCGGCGCGGGCTGCGGTGAAGCGTTCCGCCTGTTCGTCCGGGGTGAATAGGGTGCCAGTTCCGGCGCGGGAGTCTTCGAGGTTCACGCCTACCGCCCCGGCCTCGACTACGCCGGTGACAGTTTCCGCGACGGCGGAAGGGGCTAGGCCGTAACCGCCTTCCACATCGGCCGTCACCGGGGCCTCGACCGCTGCGGCGATCTGGGCGACGACCGACAGCATTTCCGCGCGAGAGAGGTGTTGGCCGTCCCCTCGGCCCAGGGCCCAGGAGACACCGCCGCTGGTGGTGGCGATCGCGGAGGCCCCGGCGCGTTCGATGGCGACCGCGCTGCCCGCGTCCCAGGCGTTCGGCAGCACGAGGACGTCCGCCGAGTGCAGTTCGCGGAAGAGCTTTGCCTTGTCTTGCAACGAGTTCACGAGATTCCTCCCCAGTGGCGGGCCCCGGTCGGGGCAACTGCGGAGGAACGTATCAGCGGGCACCGACAAAAATCGGAGCCGAGAGAATCAGGGGAGGTCGAAGCCCAGTTCACGGGCGGCGTCGGCGGGGGTCGGCTGGGTCCAGCGGCGGGCGACGGCCTCGTGGGTGGACAGCGAGCGCAGTTCGGCCCGGTCCAGGTACAGGATGCCGTGCAGGTGATCGGTCTCGTGCTGGACGATTCGCGCTGGCCAGCCGGACAATTCCTCGTCCAGCGCCGCACCGGTTTCATCGCTGCCGCGAAGCCGGATCCGCAGGGCTCGCGCGACGACGGCCTGCCAGCCGCGCACGCTGAGGCAGCCTTCGAAGAACGCGGCGGTTTCATCGCCCACGCGGGTGTAGGTGGGATTCACCAGCACGCGGAACGGCAGCGGGACGATCCCGCGGGTGGCGAGGGTGGATTCGGCGACACCTGGGCGTTCGCGCGCACCGTCTTCGATGACCGCGATCCGCACCGACAGGCCGATCTGCGGCGCGGCGAGGCCGACGCCGGGCGCGGCGCGCATGGTCTCCTTCATGCCCTCGATCAGCGCGGACAGCATCCCGTCGCCCAGTTCGCCCTCGTACGGGCGGGCCGCCGCGCGCAGCACTGGGTCGCCTGCCTGCACGATCGGCCACGGCAACGGCTGGGCGAGCAGCTTTTCGACCTCTTCGGCGAGCACCGGCGGACCCCTCTCCAAGGGCAACGGGACAGCGGCATGATCGCACCCGCGCGGAGCACGACACTCGCCCGGGGATCAGGCAAGCTGGCAGCCGTGGCCTACGACGTGAACGCGATCCGCAAGCACTTCCCCGCGCTCGAGAGCGGCGCTGCCCACTTCGACGGACCTGGCGGCTCCCAGGTCCCGGATGTGGTCGGCGAAGCAGTGTCCTCGACCCTCTGCGCCGCTATCGCGAACCGCGGCACCGTCACAGCGGCGGAGCGCCGCGCGGACGGCGTCGTGCGCGAAGCCCGCCAAGCTGTCGCTGACTTGCTCGGCGCACGTCCGGAAGGCGTCGTGTTCGGGCGCAGCATGACCCAGGTGACCTACGACTTCTCCCGCACGCTCGCGAAGAACTGGGGTCCGGGCGACGAGGTCGTGGTCACCCGGCTGGATCACGACGCCAACATCAGGCCGTGGGTGCAGTCTGCCGAAGCGCGCGGCGCGACTGTTCGCTGGGCGGACTTCGACCCGGAGACTGGCGAGTTACCGACGTCAGCGATCACGGAGCTGCTCACTGACCAGACGCGGCTAGTCGCGGTCACTGCGGCATCAAACCTGCTCGGTACTCGCCCGGACATCCCGGCGATTACCGACGCGGTGCGCGAAGCGGGCGCGCTGAGCTATGTGGACGGCGTGCATCTGACACCGCACTCACCGGTCGACATCGCCTCCCTGGGCGCTGACTTCTACGCCTGCTCGCCGTACAAGTTCCTCGGTCCGCACCTCGGTCTTCTCGCCGCGGCGCCCGATCTCCTGGAGACGCTGCAGCCGGACAAGCTGCTGCCGTCGAGCAACGCCGTTCCTGAGCGTTTCGAGCTGGGTACGTTGCCGTACGAGCTCCTCGCGGGCACTACTGCGGCTATCGACTTCCTCGCTGGGCTCATACCGAGCGAAGGCAGCCGTCGCGAACGTTTGCGTACATCGCTGACGGCACTCGAAGCCCACGAAGACGCACTGCTGCAGCGGTTGGAGGACGGTCTCGCTGCCCTGCCACGCGTCGTGCGTTACGGCTCACCGACGCGGCACCGTACGCCGACGGTGTTGTTCTCAGTCACCGGACTGACGCCGCAAGATGTGTACGAGCGTCTCGGCGGGCGCGGGATCAACGCGCCTGCTTCGACGTTCTACGCCATCGAGTGCGCACGGCATCTCGGTCTCGGCGACGCTGGTGCCGTACGCGCTGGCATCGCGCCGTACACGACTGCAGCAGAGGTCGATCTGCTGCTCGCTGCTGTTGCGGAGCTGTGAATGAGCATCGAGACGACTGTCGACGGACAGGTCACCACCATCACCATCAACCGGCCGGAGAAGCGGAACGCGCTCACGAAGGCGATGTACGTCGCCCTCGCCGACGCCTTCGACGCTGTCCGCACGCCTATCGCCGTACTGAGCGGAGCCGGTGGTGCGTTCACCGCGGGCAACGACCTCGGCGACTTCCTCGCGCACGAAGCCGGAGACAACACGAAGACGCCCGCGCGGGTCTTTCAGGAAGCGTTGCTCGCGACGCAAGCGGTGGTGGTCGCATCGGTCGACGGTCCGGCTGTCGGCATCGGCGCGACCCTGCTGCTGCACTGCGACCTCGTCTACGCCACCGAACGCAGCTACCTGCAGTTCCCGTTCGTACCGTTGGGACTGGTGCCGGAGTTCGGCAGCAGTTACGCGCTGCCGCGCCGAGTCGGTCCACAGCGGGCGACGGAGCTACTGCTGTTCGGAGAACGCCTGCCTGCGGCGGAAGCGGCGCAACTCGGGTTGGTCAACGAAGTGCTCCCTGACGCGACAGCGCTCAGTAAGCGCGTCTCGGAACGCGTGGCAACGCTCGCCACCCGGTCGGTGCGCGCGGTGACGGCGACGCGCGCGCTGTTGCATGACCGCGTTGATCTGAGCGTCGAGGAGCGAATGGAGTCAGAATCCAAGCACTTCGCCGAACTGCTGCACGACCCGGCCACTGTCGCCACGTTGCGCGCGAAGCTCGACCGGCGTTAGCGACGACGGCGCTTGTCCACTGCAGCGTCGAGAACGGGCCCTAGTTCCTCGACGACGGTGTCGAGCGCCGTCACCGCACGCTCGACGCGCGCCAACACCAAAGCCCCTTCAAGCGCACTGATCATCAACACTGCCAACGAAGCAGCGCGCGCCGCCGGAACGCCCATCTGCTCCAGCGCGGACACGATGGGCTTCCGCCATTGCATGAAGGCGTCGTTCGCGCGCTCACGCAACGGTTCGCTCGAGGCCGCTGTGTCGGTGACAGTGGCTACCAACGGACAGCCGGCGTCGTAACCGATCTCGACAAACTCCGCGCGCCAGTGTTCGACAACCGCGGCGAAGAGCGCGGACGGCGTCGGGTCCGTCAGGGAGCCCATCGCGCGCGTCACGCGACGCGCGGCGTAACGGCCGGCCCAGTCGATGGCTTCGCCGAACAGCTGTTCCTTACCGCCCGGGAAGTAGTGCTGCAGCGACCCCCGCGACGCCTCGGCATGCGCTACTACCTCGCGCATTCCGGTGCCGCTCAGGCCTTGCGTACGCAGCAACTGCGCAGCGCTGAAGACCATCCGGTCGCGCGCCGGCCGTTCCGTCATCGAGCGTCTCCTCCGTAACCGTCAGCTCGTACTCGTTCTCACCGCCGTACCCCGGGACGAAGCGGAACCCGCACGCCCGCAGCAAACCTTCCGCGGCGACGTTGCCCTCCTGCACAGTGGCGTGCAGCGTCCAGTCTCTCCAACGCTCGGCGGCCAGCCTGACCAGGCCGCGGCCGATGCCCCGCCGCTGCCACCCGTCGGCGACGAGGAGCCCCAGCTCGACGCGGCGGCCGTCCTCCGGAACCGCGTTCAGCAGTCCCGCGGGCGCGCCGGAAACCTCGGCGACGAGGGCGGTGCCGGCGAGGAGGAATCGCCCGTACCGAACCAGGACCGCGTCCGGTTCGATCAAGCCGCCGAGGGTGAACCGGCGGCTCAGCGATTCCGGCGAGCAGGCGCGGACGAGAGCGGCCGCGGAACCGGCGGTGGCCGGTCGCACGGCGGTCATGACAGTCGTCATAACACGAGGGTCGCACAGGGCCGCGGCTATGACAAGCGTCATGGGAGATGTCACGCTGCCGACACGGCCCGCGCGGTCCGCGGGCCCCGGCACCGCCGAACGGCCACCGGTTTCGGGCAAGGCGAATTCACTCATCGTATCCGCGATACCCCATCGGCGGTAATTCCACCGATTAATCGGGCGCCGACCACGATGCGTGTCCGCTGAGCCTCTTTGGGTGAAAACGGTTCCCGATACCTGCCGGGAACCCGTTTCTTCCTTATATTTTCCTGGACGCTCCGGCCGGCGAGCAAAGGAGACACGGCCATGACCCAGTCGCTCGAGGTTCCGACGAAGGAATTCTGTCTCGACTGGACGATGGACGGGGCCAATGGCGGCAGGGTGCACTTCACCCTGTCCGGCCAGGTGAGCCTGTTGGACGGCAAGAGGTTCTACAAGGTCGACGGCGTGCTGTACATCGCGGACGGCAGCGCGTACTGCCGGGAGATCGGGAACCCGCGACTGCACGTGCGGCGCAACGGCGTCGAGGAGACCGGACGGCAATGGGGCTGGGAGCCGATCAGTTCCCGCAAGAGCGCGAACCGGCTCTGCACAATGGACGGCTATTTCGTGCGCACGGGCTACTGGGCGCCCGCCGATCGCAGCATCCAACTCGGAATCGTCGCCGAACACGGGATCACCCGGCGGCGTTCGCACAGCCCCACGGCCACGATTCGACTGGTCGACTGAATGGTTCCCGGATATCGGGATTTCTTCCCGGTTTGTGCTCGGCGATGACCCGATTCCGGACCGGCCAGCGACGCGCGGTTTCACGACAGCCCGGGCAGGCGAGCCTGTCCGGGCTTGTCCGCGACGGAAACCCGCGGTTGCCTCCTCGCGAACATCCGGCGCACAGTCAGCACCCGCGGTGCGATGCCTCAAGATCGCTTACCCGCCAACGCGAACCGTACTAATCAGACGACCGCGCAGCCGAACCTTCGGTACCCCAACCCATTCGCGGACGAGCCCGGCGAAAGATCAACCCAGGCAACGTGCTCCGCGCCACCCCGACCCGCGAGACATTGGCCTGGACCACTCAGCGCGACCGGTCCAAAACCGTGCCGCCCCAGCCCATACCGCCGCTCGTCGTCACCCACACGGGTAATCCCCGCCCTGGAGGTAAGCAGAAACACACCGGATCCCCAGGAAAAACGTGAAAAACGTTGTGCGGGACACAGCGCTCGCGCGCGCGAAAGAGGACCATGGGAGCCATGCGGAACAGGACTCGGGCAGGCAGACCACCACACCCTGGCAAACGATTGCTCCGACGGCTCGGCGCCGTGCGCAACCCGCTCGTGCGACGGTCGGACCGGATCGAAGGCGTGTTCGCCGGGATCGTCACGCTGCTGGCGCTCATCGCGATTCCGTTCGCGATGATGATCGGCAGCGCGGACATCACCGCGGAGACCGCCGCATCGGACACCCAGTTGCAGTCGCGGCACCAGGTCACCGCCACGGTGCTCACGACGGCCACGCAGCCGGCCGCTTCCGTCGGCGACAGCGCGCCGATCGCCAACACCGCGCGCGTGAACGCGGTCTGGAAGCCGCCGAACGGCGCGCAGCGGACCGGGATCATCACGGTGCCCAGTGCTTCCGCGACCGAGGGCTCGACCACCGACATCTGGCTCGACGACACCGGCAAGCAGACCACCGCCCCGCTGACGCACGCGGACGCGGTCACCAATGGCGTGCTCGTCGCGGCCTTCTGCTGGCTGTGCGCGGTCGCGGTGCTGGGCGGAGCGTTCTGGGTGGCACGACGAGTGCTGGACCACCGGCGCGCGGCGCGATGGGCTGAGGAATGGGCGCAGCTCGCCGGACCGGAAGCGGTTCGCTGAGGTCTTCGCGGGCCGTGCGCGGCCATCGTGCCCGCCGGAAGTTCCGCGCAGGAAGTCCCCCGGCACCAGCGCGGTCGGCCGCCGAATGTGCACGATCCGCCAGCCCGGCGGCAATCCGCTGATACCTCCGGGTCCTGCTCAACAGATGCTCCGCCGAAGAAGCTCATTTCGCTGTGCCTGCGCGGGTTGAGTCTTCGCCTCCGCGGCCCGGCGAGTAGCGCAGGTCGCCGGGCCCGGAGGCAGCCCGCTGTTCGCTTCCGCTGCCTCCGGGCCCGCCCTCGGCGGACCGAGCGGGGCGACACCCCCAGCGTCGCCCCGGGCCGGTACTACGCCTGTCGCTCTGCCCGGATGTGGCGAGTTAGCCACCAGCTATCTCGTCGAGGCACAGTCTTGTGGAGCCCTCCGGCGATTGTCAACTGTGAGCTAATCTGAGATAGTCGCCTTAGCTGAGAGCAATCAGCTGCAACTGGAGGGGCGTAGCAGCATGTCCGAAGACACTCAGCCGGCGGATGCCCGGCCCACCCTGGCCTCCAGACTCGACGACCTTTTCCGCACGGTGCGCCCGCAGGGACGGCACTGGACGAACGCCGAGGTGGCAGCCGAGCTGAAGCGGGCCTCGCCGGAGCTGAAGGTCGGCGCGGTGTACTTGTCTCAGCTGCGCACCGGCAAACGGACCAATCCCTCTCAGGAACTGCTGGCCGCACTGGCGAAATTCTTCGGTGTTTCCGTCGCGTACTTCTTCGACGACGAGGTCGCCGGATCGGTCCTGTCGGAGCTGGCCGCGGTGGAGGCGATGCGCCAGGCCGGCGTCCGAGCGGTCGCGATGCGCGCGGCGGGCATGCGCGAGGAAAACCTCCAGGCGATCACCACGATCATGGACCAGTACCGCAAAATGCAGGGGCTGCCCCCGGTCACGGACGAAGCGGCACGGTGACCGGCACCCCGTCCGAAGCCCCGCAGCGGCGCGAGCAGCTGCGGCGGATGCGCGACGAAGGCGCCCGGCGGATCGCCGAACTGGACCTTCCGCCGAAATACGACCTGGCCGCCCTCTGCGCGCGCCTCGGCGAGATCCGCGAACGGCCGATCACCCTCGTGCCGCTGCCGATGCCAGCGTCGCACCCGTGCGGAATGTGGGTAGCCGCACGGGGCGAGGACCTGATCTTCTTCGACGCCAACACCACCGGGGCGCACCAGGAGCACATCATCTTGCACGAGCTGGGTCACATCATCTGCTGCCATCGCGGCTCGGGCGTCCTGGACGACGAGAGCGCCCGCTCCCTGTTCCCCAACCTGGACCCGGACATCGTCCGAGACATGCTGATGCGCGCCACCTACGACGACGCGCAGGAACAGGAAGCCGAGATCATCGCCTTCCTGCTGTCGGAACGCATGGGCACCCCGTCGAAACCCATCGCCGAAACCCCCAAAGCAGGGGAGAAACCGATGGACCGAATCGAGCGCTCGCTTCTCTAGCCCGCCGAGGCACCCCCCGCAACGCACCGTCCGTGAGGGCCACCTTCACAGCCCCTGATTCCCTGAGGGTTCCCCTCACGCCCAGCCGCCGGTCCGCGAAGGGCTCCTTCACGTACTTAGATTCCCTCAAGGGCGCTTCACGGACCACCCCACACCAACCGCACCAACGCACCGAACCAGCGAGGCACCCACACCACCCCCGCACCCCGATACGAAGCCAAAAACGCGGCGCGGGGGGGGGGGGTCCAGCGAGCCCTCCCCCCTCTCCAAAGACCCCCCCACCCCACTCCCACCCC
>NZ_JBVKDQ010000003.1:513978-654153 GCF_055633755.1 Amycolatopsis sp. NPDC114484
CGGGCGCTGAGAGAAAAAACGCGGACAGCCTGCACCACCAAACAAATCTTTCCCGCCTTGACAAGCACCCCCGCGCCGTAGTCACAATCAAGCTTCGGGGTGCCCCACGCAACAACGAGGCGCGATGTCGCCGCCAGGCGACGAGCTACCCCACGGACTCACCCAGCCCGCAACCCAGCCAACTCCGCCCCCACCACCCCCACCGCATACCGCAACTGATCCTCCCGATGCTCGCTAGTAATAAAGAACCTCAACCGAGCCTGCTCCTCCTCCACCGCCGGATACAGAATCGGATCCACCACGACCCCCCGCTCATACAACGCCGAAGCCAACCTCAACGTCACCTCCGACCCCCCAACCACACAAGGCACGATCGGCGTCCCCCCAGCCGCCCCAGTAGGCAACCCGACCGCCGTGGCCAACTCCAAGAACAACCGGGAATTATCCCGCAACCGCACCAACCTCTCCGGCTCCTCCCGCAAAACCCGCAACGCCGCAAGGGAAGCCGCAGCGTTAGCCGGAGTAATCCCCACGCTGTAAACAAACCCGGGCAACGAATACCGCAGCCACCGCACCACCCGAGCCGACCCGGCGAGATACCCCCCGCACCCGGCCAGCGACTTCGACAACGTCCCCATCCAAAGATCAACCCCGGCACGATCAACCGCGAAGTGATCCCCGACCCCGGCCCCCCGAGGCCCCATCGTGCCAATACTGTGCGCCTCATCGACCATCAGCAACGCCCCATAACGCCGCTTAAGTTCAATCAGCGCAGGCAAATCCGCGACGTCACCGTCCATGCTGTACACGCCTTCGACCACAATCAGCACCCGCCGGAACCGCGACCGAGACCGACGCAACACGTCCTCCAGCCGTGCTGTGTCATTGTGCGGAAACGGTTGCCGCGTAGCCCCGGACAGCGCACAGCCCTGCAGAATGCTGTCGTGCGCCAGCGAATCATGCACGATCAGATCGCCCGGCCCCACCACATGCCCGATCGCCCCGACATTCGTCGCATGCCCGCTCACCAGCACCAGACTGTCCTCGACCCCGAGAAACGCGGCGAGCTCCGTTTCCAAGTCACGCGACAGATCCCGGTCCCCGGCGAGCAACCGGCTGCCGGACACCGAAGTCCCATACCGCTCGACAGCCTCATGCACCGCCGCGGTCACCGCAGGATGCCCGGCCAGCCCGAGATAGTTGTAGCTGGAGAAGGACAAATACTCGCGACCGGACACCGACGTCGTGGCATCCATCCGCCCCTGATGCTTGCGGAAGTACGGATTCGGCACCCCGAGATCGTCGAATTCCTTCAGCCGCGCCTCGATCGCCGCCGCCTCCGGGAACTCCTCGATCGCCGCGCTAGCCAGATCCCACACCGGTTCCGGTGCGGCCGGCACCGGAGCGGAAGGTGCCAAAACCGTTGCGGGAGCGAGCATCCCGGCCACCGCGCCCACCGTCAGCGCACCCGACTGCTCGACCTCCAACGGCAAGCCCGGGAACCGCTTGCGCAGCCGGCCTTCCAGCTCGGTGAGCATCAGCGAATCGAACCCGAGGTCGTCCACGAGCAACTGTCCGGCATACAGCTCGTTGACCGGAAACGCTGTCGTCCGCGCGACTTCTTCGAGCACGACCGCCAGCACATCCCGCGCGGACGTCGTCTCCTCCGGTTCCTCGACCGGCACCGCAGTGGCCCCCAGCGGCTCCAACGTCTGCGCCTTGGCGAGCTTCGCGTCGTCGACGACCCAGTGCCGTCGCGGGCTGAGCGGGCTCGGCGGCAACGTGCAACGCGGCAGGCCGTCCGTGACCGGTCGCAGCCCGACACCGGTCACCGCACGCGAAGCCAGCTCAGCCGGGGTGCCGTCCTCGACCGATTCCTCCCCCGGTGACACGATGCCCGCGAACACGCCGGGAAGCAGCTCGCCGCTCTGCCCGGATTCGAGCGCGACCGACGCGGTGACGAGCTTGGAAACCGCGTCAGCGACGTCGTCCGCGGCCACCGCGAGCCGCTCCGGAAAGAGCGTCCGGCGGGCGAGGGTGCCCGCGACGGCGGCCAGCGGCGGATTCTCCCTGCCGAGCGTGTCAGCCATCTCCCGGGCGTGCCGAGCCAGCCCGGTCCGGTCCCGCGCGGTGAGCAGCAACAGCCGCGGCGTCTCGGCGGACGAAGTTTCCCGCGCCGCCTCCTCAAGCACCACATGCACATTCGAGCCGCCGAAACCGAACGCGCTCACTCCGGCCCGGCGCGGTCCGGCGCTGTCCCACGGCGTGAGCTGCCCGGCCACCCGCAGCCCGGCTTCCCGCAGCGGCAGATGGTCCGCCTGCTCGAAATCCGGCTGCGGCAGAATCTGTCCCTTGTGGACGGACAAAATGGACTTGATCAGGCCGGCGATCCCCGCGGTGCCAAGGGAATGCCCGACCACCGACTTCGCCGCACCGAGATACGCCGGTTCGTCCGCGCCGCGGCGCAGCTCCGTCAACGCGCTGATCTCCACGTCGTCGCCGACCGCGGTCGCGGTGCCGTGCGCCTCCAGGAAACCGACCGACGCCGGATCGACCCCGGCGTCCTCGTAGGCCCGCCGCAGCGCCCGCAACTGGCCGGATTCCTGCGGCATCATGCCGCCCTTCACCGTGCCGTCATTGGACAATCCGACGCCGCGGATCACCGCGTACACCCGGTCCCCCGCCGCTCGTGCGTCCGCGAGCCGGCGCAGCACCAGGACGCCCGCCCCCTCGCCGAGCACGAATCCGTCGGCCCGGCGGTCGAACGGACGGCATTCGCCGG
Organism: Amycolatopsis sp. NPDC114484; assembly: GCF_055633755.1. Lineage (NCBI taxonomy): Bacteria > Bacillati > Actinomycetota > Actinomycetes > Pseudonocardiales > Pseudonocardiaceae > Amycolatopsis > Amycolatopsis sp. NPDC114484. The sequence goes on from NZ_JBVKDQ010000003.1 coordinate 516,761, forward strand.
TGCGCGAGATCGCGCCGATCCGGCACAGCCCCACGAACAGGTCCGGGGTCAGGACCAGCTGCGCGCCGCCGGCGACGGCGATCCGGCACCGGCCCGCCCGCAGCGCGAACACCGCGTTCGCCACCGCGGTCAGCCCGCCGGAGCAGGCCGAATCGAGCACGTAGCTCTCCCCGTGCAGGTCGAAGACGTTGCTGATCGAACTCGGCCCCATGTTGAGCAGCAGCCCGGCCATCGCGGTGGCGTGCAGGCCGCTGACCGCGGACGCCGCCTCGGCCATCGCCGGATCCCCCGCCCGGCCGAACTCGCCGCCGATCAGCTGTTTCAGCCGCAGATGCAGCGTGCTCAGATCGCGGTAGCCGCTGTCACTGAGCGACATGATCACCGACGTGTCGTCGCGGTCGAACCCCCCGGCCTCCCATCCCGCGTCCTGCAGCGCTTCGCGGGTCAGGTCGACCAGCAGCCGGTGCTGCGGGTCGAGCGATTTGGCCCGTCGCGGCGGGATCTTGTAGTGCCCCGCGTCGAAGTCCCCGACGTCCTCCAGCAGCGCCATCCGGTCGGAGTAGACCGCGGTGCTGTCCCGGAAATCGTCGTTGTAGAACGCTTCGCGCCGCCACCGCGAATCCGGCACTCGCCGAAACTGCGGTTTGGGCTCGCTCAGCAGATCCCAGTACTCGTTGACGTTGCGCGCTCCCGGAAAACGGCATCCCATTCCGACAACGGCGATGTCCTGGCTATTTTCGGATTCTTCCCACCCAGATCTCGCAGACCCCATGGCATGACTTCCTCGTGCCGATTCCCACCCAGTCGACACCGAGATTGCCCGTTCTTACCCGGTTTTTCAAGGGCATTGGGCAAGGTGCGGAGGAATGCACAGAAACTCAACTCACGGTAGCCAAGCGATCACGCCACCAGGCCACAGTCGCGGTCGCCTGATCTTTCTCGTCAGCCGGAGTGATATCGAATAAGTCCTGTGCCGCGCGGGAATCCAGGACGAACGGGAGGTCGAACTGGTAGCGGACCTCTCGCAGCTCGCGCAGGATCGGCGACACGAGCGCGCCCGCGTTCAGTAACATTGGGGAAAGGCGTTGCACAGCCACTGGGGGCACTCCGGCGGCCTCGCACAACAGCGCGACCATCACCCGAGCGGACCGCGGCGGACCAGTCGGCGCATGCCACGCCTTGCCCCACGCCTTTTCCTCCCGCGCGGCCGCGACCAGCGTGCGCGCGACATCCGGAAGGTAGCTCCAACTGTGCGGCGCGTCCGGATCGCCGAGTACCTGCACTTTCTTCTGCTGCAGCACGTTCGGCACCACTCGAGCGGCGAGATGGCCGCCGTCGGTCACTCCGGGGCCGAAGAAATCGGAGGCGCGCACCTCGACCATGCGGATCCGGCCCTCGTCGTGCAATGCGCGCAAATGTCCGGACAGCAAAGCCCGGATCCGGCCCTTGGCTCCGGTGGCCGTGAGCGGCAGATTCTCCGTGAGCGGACCGTCGACCGGACCGTAGCCGTACAAATTCCCCAGCGACACCAGCAGCGCGCCGTTCGTTTCGGCCGCGGCGCAGATCGAGTCCCGCAGCGGCGGCCAATCGGTCGCCCACCGATGATACGGCGGGCTCGCGCAACTGTAGATCGCTGTCGCGCCCTTGGTCGCTTCGGTGAGCGCGGCCTGGTCGGCGGCATCGAGCGAGACGCGCTCCAGCCCCGGTTCGTTCTCTCCGGGCGAACGGGTGATCACCCGTACCCGCTCGCCTTGTCCGGCCAGCAAAGCGGCGGTGGCCGCCCCCGCGGGCCCGTGCCCGATCACCACCTGAAGACCCATGGCGACACCCTAGCGAGCAGCGCATCCTGTTGCGGCCGTTCACGACCTGGTCACCCGCCGTTCACTCCGGCGGTCGCCCCAGCGGTTTTCGAGCAGCTCGCGAACACCCGGGATCCACTCGGAATTATCCCAGGCCAGGACCAGTTTTCCGGCCCTAGTTCAGCCCGTTGCCGTGGTGTATGGTCGCCGATCGTGGACAATTCCGCCAAGGCTGCCCCGCACACCGTTCCGCCCACCGGGCACTGACCGCATTCCGGGGGCGCGAGTGAACACCCTGAAGATCATTCTGTTCTCGTTGTCGGCGATCTCCTCGTACGCGGCCTTGCTGTACAAGCTTTTCTCGATGCGCCGCTCGTGGCGCGACCCGGCCTACATCGTGCTGATGACGACGCTGATCCTGCAGTGCGTCACCTTCACCCTCGGCGCGATCTCGCTCAGCATCGGCTCGCTGTTCGGGATACCTAATCTGGCTATCTTGATCTTGCACCTGGCCGCGGTCGCGTACTGCATCAGCGCGCAGCTCCTGCTGATGCTGTGGGCGAATCCCCCGGCGGAAATCCGCACGCCGATCCAGGCGTGGATCGGTTCCGGCGCGGTGCTGTTCGTAGTGCTGACCGTGCTGTTCTTCATCGGCAACAAACCGGGCACCCCGGGCACCGCCTTCGCGGTGGGCAGCAGCGACCCGGTGATCCTCACCTATCTGCTGCTGTTCATCATTTCGCAGGCAGTGCCGTGCGTGACGATCTACCTGCAGTGCCTGCCGTACGCGCGGAGCACGTCGAGGGTGTGGCTGCGCCGGACATTGCGGACGCTCGCGGTCGGCGCGGTGGTGCTGTTCCTCTACTGCGCCACGCGCGCGGTGAACATCGTGAGCCCGGCGCTCGGCTGGCACCTCGGCACGTGGGCGATCGCGCCGTCGGTGTTCAGCGCGCTGGGCATCGTGATCGTGTCGTTCGGGCTGACCATGCCGTCGTGGGGCGAGCACGTGTCGTCGGTCGCGCGGTGGCAGCGAAATTACCGTTCTTATCGCGCGCTCTACCCGCTGTGGCATTCGCTGTACGAATCCTCGCCGGGCATCGCGCTCGAGCCGCCGACCGAGGGCGACACGGATCGGCGCTGGTCCGACCTGCACTACCGGCTGCATCGCCGGGTGATCGAGATCCGCGACGGCTGGCGTGCGCTGCGGCCGTACATGGACCGCGCCGACACCCCGGACGGCGACCAGGCGATCGCCGAGGCGCGCAAGATCCGCCAGGCGCTGGAGGCGAAGACGTCCGGAGTCACTCCGGCGGAAAACCAGGACAACGGCGCGTTCGACGACCACGACGCGAAGACGTTCGCCGCCGAAGTCGCCTGGCTCACCCAGGTTTCGGAGGCTTACGCCAAGCTCGCCTGAGGCTGCGGCTGGTCGCTCAGCAGCGTCTGGCCCTTCGTCAGCCACGCGAAACCGAACGCGAACACCGCGAGCGACTCCAGCCAGAGCGTCGGATGCAAGGCCGCGGTGGCGGCGCTGAAGAACAGGCCGTTGACGACGATCAGCACCAGGCACGCGAGCATCACGATGCCGCACGTCCGGTAGACGGCGTTGCGCGAACGTTTGCGCTTGGTCGGCGCGCCGTCGTCCTTGGTGAACAGGAAGAGACAGAAGAACGCGAGGGTGAGGAAGAAGATCGCGGCGAACACGAGGTGTGCGACGCCGATCGCGTGCTGGGTGGGGGTCGGCGAGGCCGGCTGGGTCGGGAACAGCGCGACGCCGATGCCGGCGATCGCCGCGACGTTCGCCGCGATGTCGTCGACGCGGCCGTAACCGCGGTAGGCGATCAGGAACACGCCGATCGCGCACAAGGTGCCGACGAAGACGTTCCGGAGATCGCTGTAGTAATAGCCGCTCAGCGAGCCGAGCAGACCGCCGCCTTCCAGCAGCTCCTTGCCGACGATCACGACGATCGGCAGCAGGATCCCGAGCACTCCGATGGCGCGGCGCAGGAACAGGTAAGAGCGCACGAAAGCGGTCATGGCACGGCCTTCCCGAAAGTCGTGCACTCTTTGTACCTGCTCCGTCACTCGCCCACCGGGCAAACGGGAAAGGCCACCGGTTCAGCCCAGCAGATTGTCCAGCTCGGCGAGCAATTTCGCCTTCGGCCGGGCGCCGACGAACGACGCCACCGGAGCCCCGTCGCGGAACAGCATCAGCGTGGGCAGGGCCATCACCTGGTAGGCGCGCATGGTTTCGGGGTTTTCGTCGGTATTGATCTCGCGCACGGTGAGGCCCGGCCGTTCCGCGGAGATCTCGGCGAGCACCGGCGCGATCATCCGGCACGGCGGGCACCAGTCCGCGGTGAAGTCGACCAGGACGGGCTGGCTGTGCTCCAGGACGTCGGCGGTGAAGGTGGCGTCGGTCGTCATCAGGACTCCTCGGGGTCGGCACTGCACGGGTCGGCCGGGCGCACGGTGGCGGCGGCGAGCTTGTCGAGCAAGGCGGAGCGAACTGCGGCGAGGTCGCGCATGCAGGCCTCGACCTCTTCCAGCTTTCGCCGGTACACGTCGACCGACGCGGGGCACGCGTCGCCCGCGTCGTGGCCGGTGCGGAGACAGTCGACGAACGGACGGGTGTCGTCGAGGCTGAACCCGACCGTGCGCAGGGTCTGGATTTCGGTGACCAGCCGCAGGTGGTCCTCGTCGTACTCGCGATAGCCGTTCGCCGCGCGCGCCGCCGGGAGCAGGCCCTGCGCCTCGTAGAAGCGCAGAGCCCGCGTGGTGGTCCCGGTCCGCTGGGCCAGTTCGCCGATCCGCATGTCTTCGACGCTAAACCTTGCCGTCAGCGTCAAGGCAAGGCGTGCGCGCGAGGCTGCGGATATTCGCGGAATTTGACCGCGTTCGCCGCGCGGCTGCCCATGTACTCGAAGACGCGGCGGCCGATCGGACCGGTCAGCTTGCGGTACATCTTGTTGCGCTTGTGCAGCTTCTCCTCGGTCGCCGGGACCAGGAAGTCCGCCGAACCGGCTCCGTTGCGCTGCCCGATGCGGGCGGGCTTGCGCAGCCGCTGCTCGTAGCGGGCGAACGCGGTCACGTGGTCGCCGCCGGCCGCGGCGAGTTCCCCGGCCAGGATCTGCGCGCCCATCATCGCGAGTCCGGTGCCGGACCCGCCCGGACCGGCGCACCAGGCGGCGTCGCCGAGCAGCACGACCCGGCCGCGGGACCAGCTGTCGAGCTTGATCTGGCCGACGGTGTCGAAGTACAGGTCAGGCGCGTCGGCGACGGCGGTCAGCAGCTGCGGGAGTTCCCATCCGGCTCCGGCGAAGACCTCGGTGACGATGTCCTTCTGCCGGGCCAGGTCGGGGCGGCCGTAACCGTCCGGGTCGCCGCGGAAGGCGAGGCCGACGGTGACGACCGCCGGGTCGCGGTGGCTGGTGACGATCGCGCCGAGGCCGGGTTCGTTGTAGAGCAGGCCCTCGTGGTCGAGGCGGAGGTGGTTGGGCGCGGTGAAGCCGGCGACGTGGTAGCCGAGGTCCGTGCGGAACTTCGCCTCCGGACCGAACGCGGCCGTCCGCACGCCGGAGTGGATGCCGTCCGCGCCGACGACCAGGTCGAACCGGCGCGGGGCACCGTGGCGGAAGGTGACGTCGACGCCGTAGGCGGTCTCGGTGAGCGAGGTGACCCGGTCGCCGAAGACGTACTCGGTGTAGCCCTTGGTGTGGTCGTAGAGGATGCGGGCGAGGTCGCCGCGGAGGACTTCCAGCTCGCCGTTGGTGAACCCGCTCGGCAGGGTGAAGGCGGGCTGTCCGGACGGGTCGAGCTGCACCTGCTCGCGCACCGCGGTCTCGTGCTCCCGCAGGTCGTCGAGCAGGCCCATCGCTTCGACGAGCTTCATCTGCTCGCCGCGGAAGTCGACGGCCTGCCCGCCCGGCCGCAGCTGCGGCGCGGCCTCCACGACGGTCACCGAATAGCCGTAACGGTGCAGCCAGTAGGCGGCGGACGGGCCCGCGACGCTGGCGCCGGACACGAGAACGGTCTTGCTGGTCATCTCTGCTCCCCTGGGTCGGTAGGCGATGCGGCAAGACTGCGGCGCACCGCTTACCGCGCCCGCACGGAGCGCTGACGATCTCGGTCAGTCCTGTGCGAGCCGGGTGAGCATCCGGGAGAAGACGCGGCCGAGCAGCTCCAGCTCGGGGCCGCTGACCTGGTCGAAGAAATACCGGCGCACGAGTTCGCCGTGCTGGCGCTGCGCCGCCGCGACGGCCGCCCGCCCGGCGTCGGTGAGCCGGACGTTCGCCCCGCGCGCGTCCTCGGTGCAGTTCTCCCGCACGACCAGCCCGCGTTTGCACATCCGGCTCACGTGATGCGACAGCCGGCTGCGATCCCATTCGACGGTCGCGCCGAGTTCCCGCATCCGCAGCACGCCGTCCGGTTCGTTCGCGAGCGGGACGAGGAGGGCGTAGTCGGCTCCGGAGATCCCGGCGTCGCGCTCCAGCTGCCGGTCGAGCGCACTGCCGAGCGCCCGCTGCACGCGCTGGTAGGAACACCAGACCTCGGCCTCGCGCCGATCGGGCACCACGTCCGCCATCCGGCGATTCTACAAAGAGAGGGCGGGATTCCGCGTCGGTGCGTAAGTTGGGAGAGTGACCGGGTCCGCGCGAGAAACCTTCTTTCGAGCCTTCCACGCAAGCCATCCGGCGGTTACCTCGCGCGCGTTCGGCGACGGGCGGAGCGCCGACGGACGGTCGAGTTACGAGCTTCTTCGCGACGAGATCGCCGGTCCCGGGCGCGTGCTCGATGTGGCTTGCGGCGACGGATTCCTGCTCGACCTGCTTGCCGCGGCCGGACACCAGGCGATCGGGGTCGACGTGTCGAGCCCGGATCTGGCTCTTGCCCGGCAGCGTTCGGCGACAGTGGCGGAGGGACGGGCGCAGCAACTGCCGTTCGCGGACCACGCGTTCGATTCCTGCGTGTCGCACATGGCGTTCATGCTGATGACTGACATCGATCAGGCAGCAGCGGAGCTGGCGCAGGTGCTCCGGCCGGGCGGGCAACTCTCGCTCGTCCTCAGCGGCGGGGCGGACGGAGGCGAGGCGCGCGCACTTTTCGGCAAGCTGTTGCGGGAAATCCTCGCCGGCGTACCGCCTGAGCAGCGCTTGCCCCCGCTCGGCGACAAGCGCACCCGGAATCAAGCCGGACTGGACGAAATCCTCGTCCCCGCCGGGTTCGCTCCCGTTCGGTGGCGCACCGAGGAGATCGATTTCAGCGGTTCGCTCGATCAGGTATGGGATTTCGTCTCGGCCGTCTACAACCTCTTTCCGCTGAGCGAATCGGCTTGCCACGCGCTGAAAACCGCCTTCTACGCCGAAGCTCCCGCTCTGACCAGACCCGATGGGCTGATTCCGCTTGCCTTCTCAGTGCATCTGGCCACCACCCGGACCGTCCACATAGGACACTAAACCCGCCCTAGTGGCACCCGTCACCTTCTGGCAAGATCGAGGGCTCTGACGTCTCCAGTTCACGCCGAAGGGGCAGGGCATTGGGTCTGGGCAGGAAACTGGCCGTCGCCACCACCGCGGTCAGCGCGGCGACGGCGTTGTTCACGGCGGCACCGGCAAGCGCCGCGCCCGCGGCGATCGACTGGAAACCCTGTCCTACCGGGCAGGGAGCCGAATGCGGCAAACTCACCGTGCCGCTCGACTGGGACCATCCCGGCGACGGCACGATTCAGCTCGCGCTCGCGCGGCGCAAGGCCACCGATCCCGCGCACCGGATCGGTTCGGTGCTGATGGATCCCGGCGGGCCGGGCGGCGCGGGGGCGGGCGAGGTGCAGAGCGGCTGGACTCTGTCGCCGAAGGTCGCCGCGCGATTCGACACGGTCGGGTTCGATCCGCGCGGGGTCGGGGAAAGCACCGCGATCAAGTGCGGCCTCGACGAGATCACCGCGAAAAACCCGGTGCAGCCGAAGGATTCCGCCGAGTTCCAGCAGCTGCTCGCGTACAACCGCGGGCTCGGCCGCAGCTGCGAGCGCATCACCGGACCGCTCGCCACCCACTCAGACACGCGCGGCGTCGTGCGCGACATGGACGCCATCCGCGCCGCGCTCGGCGACAAAAAACTCACCTACTACGGCGTTTCCTACGGCACGCTGATGGGCCAGCAGTACGCCGAGGCGTACCCGGACCGGGTGCGCGCGCTCGTGCTCGACAGCAACATGGACCACTCCATCCGCAGCACCTGGGAGTTCCTCAAGACGGAAACCCAGGCCACGCAAGAGTTGTTCGAGCAGTTCAGCGACTGGTGCGCTCGGACGACGTCGTGCGCGCTGCACGGCCAGGACGTCAGCGCGGTGACCGCGGACCTGTACGCCCGCGCCGAACGCGGCGAACTCGGCACTCCGGACGACAAACTCGACCCGATGGCGCTGGTCGGCATCTTCGCGCAGAACTTCTACGGCCCCACCTGGGGCAAGCTCGCGCAGAACCTGGTCAGCCTGCGCGACGGGAAGCCGATCGGCTCGGCCTTCGCCAAGGACGACCTCCCCATCCCGAACCCGTTCAACAGCATCTTCTGCTCGGACTGGCGGCTGCCGATCACGTCGTACCCGCAGCTCGACAGCTACCGCCGCGCGCTCACCGACGTGTCGCCCGACCTGCACTTCTCGCCGCTGGGCTGGAGCGCCGCGGCCGGCTGCGCGGGCTGGCCCGCCCCGGTGCGCAATCCGCAGCACCCGCTGTCGGTCCAGCGGGGCGTGCCGATGTTGATGCTGAACAGCCGTTACGACCCGGCCACGCCGTACAGCTGGGCGGTGCGCGCGTCGCAGCAGTCCGGTGCGCCGCTGCTCACCTACGAGGGTTGGGGCCACGGCGCGTACTTCAAGAAGAGCCAGTGCGTCATCGACGCCGCGGACTCGTTCCTGATCGACGGCACGAATCCAGGCCGGGGCAAGCATTGCCCGGCGGTCGAGCCGAGTGTTCAGTCCAGGATGGACGGTCTGCGGCCGCCGGCTACGCAGCCGTACTGACCTAACGGAAAGCGGGGCCCTGATCGGATCAGGGCCCCGCTTTTTCGTGGCTGCGGCGGCTCAGTAGTCGTCACGCCCGGTGAACTGCTGCTCCAGCAGTTCGGCCGAACCGGCGACGAGTTCGAGCGGATCGGTGAACTCGTTGAGGTCGAGGTTCAGCAGCGGCAGCGAATGCCGCAGCACGAGGTGCTCGCCCATCACCACGAGCCCGCCGACCACCAGTGTCTGGCCTACCTCGCTCAGCACGGTGAGCAGATCGACCTCGTCCACCCGGGCGAACGGGGTCGCGATCTGCACCCAGTCCTCGCGCTGGTCGAAAATCTCCCGGGCGATCACCACGACCTGCGCCCGCCCCGTCGTCTCCGCGTCGTCGCCGAACAGGACCCGGATCCGGATTTCGCCCGGGTCGTCCCGGATCACCCGGTAGGTCTGCCTGATGAAGGCGACCAGGTCATTCCACTGCGCCACGCGCTTTCCTCCCGTTGGTAGGCAACGAAGATCAGCGTAGCGGGACCCGGCCGTCCGTGAAGGGAACCTTCACGGACTCTGATTCCCTCAGGGTTCCCCTCACGGACTTCGGTCAGAGCAGTTTCCAGGCCCCGGTCAGTGCGTCGCGGAGGATCTGCTCCATCTCGTCGAACTGCGGCTGGTCGCAGATCAACGGCGGCGACAGCTGGACGACCGGCTCGGCGCGGTCGTCGGCGCGGCAGTAGAGACCGCCCTCGAACAGTGCGTTCGAGAGATAACCGCGCAAAATCCGTTCCGATTCGTCGGCGGTGAAGGTCTCCTTGGTCGCTTTGTCCTTGACGAGTTCGATGCCGTAGAAGAAACCGGTACCGCGCACGTCGCCGACGATCGGCAGATCGGTCAACCGGTCGAGGGTCGCCCGGAAGGCGGTTTCCTTTTCCAGCACATGGCCGTAAAGGTTCTCGCGCTCGATGAGGTCGAGGTTGGCCAGCGCGACCGCGCACGAAACCGGGTGCCCGCCGTAGGTCGAGCCGTGCATGAAGGTCGCCTCGCCGCCGGCGAACGGCTCCATCAGGCGGTCGCTCGCCAGCACCGCGCCGAGCGGCGCGTAACCCGAGGTCAGCCCCTTGGCGGTGGTGATGATGTCGGGCTGGTAGCCGTAGCGCTTGGCCGCGAAGTCGTAGCCGACCCGGCCGAACGCGCAGATCACCTCGTCGGACACCAGCAGCACGTCGTGCTTGTCGCAAATCTCGCGGACCCGCTCGAAATAGCCCGGCGGCGGAACAAAGCAGCCACCGGTGTTCTGCACGGGTTCGAGGAATACCGCGGCGACCGTATCCGCGCCCTCGAATTCGATTGCCTGCTCGATTTGGTCGGCGGCCCATCGCCCGTACGCCTCATAGTCGTCGGCGTGTTCGGGAGCGCGGTAGAAGTTCGTGTTCGGCACGCGCAGAGTACTCGGCACGAGCGGCTCGAAATCGGCCTTCGCACCGGGGATTCCGGTGATGGACAACGCGCCCTGCGACGTGCCGTGATACGCCAGCGCGCGGCTGATCACCTTGTGCTTAGTGGGTTTTCCGGTCAGCTTGAAGTACTGCTTGGCGAGCTTCCACGCCGTTTCCACGGATTCGCCGCCGCTGACAGTGAAGAACACGCGGTTGAGGTCGCCCGGCGAGGCGGCGGCGAGACGCTCGGCCAGTTCGAGCGCGGGCGGGTGCGCATGGCCCCAGAGGGGGAAGTACGCGAGCTGTTTCGTTTGCCGCGCAGCGGCTTCGGCCAGTTCCTCGCGGCCGTGGCCGACCTGCACCGCGAACAGCCCGGCGAGGCCGTCGAGGTAGCGCTTGCCGGTTTCGTCCCAGATGTAGGCGCCCTCGCCGCGCACGATCACCGGGATGTCGGCGGTGTCGGCGCGGCTGTGGCGCGTGAAGTGCAGCCAGAGGTTGTCGCGTGCGGCGGTGCCCGAGCCGGTGGTGATCCCGGCGGGTTCGGCGGTCGTGGTCATGGCTCCTCGAAACGGGCCTCGAAGCTGCCGGCACGCACCGTGGCGTACCGGCCGGACTTCTCGGTTATCGCACGAGCCGACGTCAGTTGGCAAGCGGATCCGTCGTCGATGCCACCCACAACGACTAATTTCATTAGTCTCATCGAGACAGACCTTCGGATTTCGTCGTCACCCGCGGTGCGTGCCCCACTGGTACGACTGTTTCCGCAGCTTGAGGTACACGAGCGTCTCCGCCGTGCGCACTCCGGGCAGCGTGCGGATGCGGTTGGAGATCACGTCGAGCAGCGCCTCGTCGTCGGCGCAGAGCACCTCGCACAGCACGTCGAAGCGGCCGGCGCAGAGCACGACGTACTCGATCTCGTCCATTTCGGCCAGTGCGTCGGCGACCGGATCGAGCGGGCCGTCGACCGTGATCGCGACCATCGCCTGACGGAAAAGCCCGATCTGCAAGGGATCCGACACCGCGACGATCTGGATGACGCCCGAATCGGACAGCCGCTGCACCCGCTGGCGGACCGCCGCCTCGGACAGCCCGACGGCCTTGCCGATCGTCGCGTACGGCCGTCGTCCGTCCTCTTGCAACTGGGCGATGATCTGCTTCGAGATGTCGTCGACCACCGGCGGCGCGGGCCGGTTCGGGTCCTGGCTCTGCATCCGGGGATCATCTCGGGTCGGACCCCGCGCGGGCAACCTGGGACGTGGCGAATGGGCGCCCAGAGTGTCCGGATGGCCCGCCGCCCCCGGTGGTCGACAACGGATTTCGTCGTCTTTCCGGCGTTGACAACGGCAAACCCGTCCTGTTCCATCCGTCGAATTCCAGCGCCGCCGACGGAGGGATCCCCATGCCGCCTCATCCGGTCCCCGTCCAGACCGACACTGCCGCCGGTTCGCCCGCGCCCCGCTCGCTGACCAGATCGATCGGGGTCGGCGGCGGAACCCTGCTGACGCTGAGCTGCGTGACCCCGGCGTCGTCGTTGTTCGTTCTCGTCCCGCCGCTGTTCGGCTCGCTCGGCACCGGCACCGCGCTGGCCATCGGTCTCGCCGTGCTGCTGTGCGTCGGGATCGCGTTCTGCTACTCCGAACTCGGCACGCTGGTGCCGAGTTCGGGTGGCGAGTACGCCATGGTGTCGACGGTGGTCAGCCGGTTCGCCGGATGGATCACCTTCATGCTGTCGTTCATCGTGATCCTCGTGGTGCCGCCGATCATCGCGATCGGAGTGGCCGACTACCTCGCGGTCATCGTGCACGTCGATCCGTCGGTGGCGGGCGCGCTGGTGATGCTGGCGTCGACCGGGATGGGCCTGGTGAACCTGCGCTCGAACGCGTGGCTGACCGGGATCTTCCTGGTGATCGAGGTGGTGGCGATCATCGTGGTGTCCGTGCTCGGGTTCGCGCACGCCGGCCGCCCGGCCGCGGTGCTCGTGCGGCCCAGCCTGGACGGCGTGCACCCGATCGCGCTGGTGTCGGTGATCGCCGGGCTGGCGGTGGCGTTGTTCGTGGTGCAGGGGTTCTCGACCGCGGTGTATCTGGCGGAGGAGATGCGGGAGCCGCACAAAACGGTCTCGCGGACGGTGTTCTGGACCCTCGGCATCAGCGCGGTGGTGATCCTGGTGCCGGTCGTGGCGATCACGCTGGGCGTGCCGGATCTCGCGACGCTCGGGAATCTCGACCTGACCGCGCTCGTGGTGAGCTGGAGCAGTTCGACCTTCGGCACGATCGTGAGCCTGTGCATCGCGGCGGCGATCGTGAACGCGGTGATCGTGATGGTGATCCAGAATTCGCGCGTGCTGTACGCCTCGGGACGGGATCGCGCTTGGCCGGAGCCGGTGAATCGCGCGTTGAGCGTGGTGAGTCCGCGCTTTGGTGCACCGTGGGTGGCGACGCTCGTGGTGGGCGTTTCGGAAGCGGTGCTGTGTTTCGTGCCGGTGGAAACGCTGAGCGGCGTGACCGGGGTGGCCGTGGTCGCGCTGTACCTGGCGATTTCGGTGAGCGTGCTGTGGGCGCGGCGGCCGGCGCATCGGCGGCCGCAGGTGTGGCGGATGCCGGGGTGGCCGGTGGTGCCTGCCGTGGCGGTGCTGGCGCTGGGATATGTGCTGGTGTCGCAGAGCTTGCTGGACCTGGCGATTACCGCTGGCGTGCTGGTGGTTTCGGCCGGGTACTGGTGGGGGTATCTGCGGCGGCGGGCGGATCGGTGGCTGGTGACGATTCCTTGACGCGGGCGCTGGTGAGAATGGGCAGCTCGGCCGGGTGCGTCGCCGCGTTTTCATTCGGCCGGGGTGCCTGTCTCGCTTTGCCGGACGTGGTCAAGCGGTTCGAGCAGGTGGTCTCGCAGGAGCGCGGTCATCTGCTCGGCTGCCGCGGCCATGACCAGCTCCGGGTAGGCCTGGCCTGTCTTGTCGCGGAGGCGGCGGAGCGGTTCCGTTCCGGCAACGGCGGCGAATTCCGCTCAGCCGTCGAGGGAGATTCCGTAGCGGGCGAACGGTTCGCGTCGATGCGGGACATCGCCGCGGTAGGTGAATCCAAGCCGTTCCATCGCCAACTCAGGCGGCCATTGTGGACGGAACGGTCAGCGAGGCATTGACCCGCGCGATGAATTCCGCGTTGGACTTCGTCGTGCGGACCTGTTCCAGGAACTGTTCCGCGGCTCGCTTCGGGTCCTGGGCGGCCAGTGCGCGGCGGACCTCGTTCATCACGGCGAGTTCTCGCGGCGGGACGATCAGTTCGTCACGGCGGGTGCCGGAGCCGAAGAAGTCCACCGCGGGGAAGACCCGGTGATCGGCGAGCATGCGGTCCAGGCGGAGTTCCGAGTTGCCGGTGCTTTTCAGTTCCTCGAAGAACACTGTGTCCGCCAACGAACCCGTGCCCACCAGCGCGGTCGCGATGATGGTCAGCGAGCCGCCGTCCTCGATGTTCCGTGCCGCGCCTAGGATTTTCTTCATCGGGTGCAGCGCGCTGGCGTCAACGCCTCCGGACAGGATTCGGCCGGAGGTGCGGGCTGCCAGGTTGTACGCGCGGCCCAGGCGAGTCAGCGAATCTAGCAGCAGCACGACATCCCGGCCGGTTTCGACCAGGCGTTTCGCGCGTTCCAGAGCCAGTTCGGCGACGGCGGTGTGTTCGGCGGGTTTGCGGTCGAAAGTGGACGCGACTACCTCGCCGTGCACCGAGCGGCTCATGTCCGTCACTTCTTCGGGGCGTTCGTCGGCGAGCAGCACCATCAGGTGCGCCTCCGGGTGGTTGACCGCTACGGCTTGCGCGATCGCTTGCAGCACAGTGGTTTTGCCGGTGCGCGGCGGGGCGACGATCAGCGCGCGCTGGCCTTTGCCCAGCGGTGCGACCAGATCGAGGACGCGCGTGGTGAGCTGGTGCCGGCTGGTTTCGAGGACCAGTCGCTGGTTCGGGTGGATGGGGGTGAGCTTGTCGAAATCGGGACGCTTTTCTCCGGGCGGACGGCCGTTGACCGAGACGAGTTCGCCGTCGTCGAGGACGAGTTCGTCGCCGCGGCGCAGGCCGTGGGTGCGGATGAGCGAGAGCGGCACGGACGGGCCGCCGGGGGCGTAGCCCAGCGCGGCGGTCTTGCCGTGGATGTCGAGAATTCCTTGCTGTGTCATGGTTTGTGGCTCCTTGAGCAGTGACAGTCGACGCGAGACGCGGACCGCCGAGTGAGACGAAGCAGGTCAGGCGACGGGCTTCGGGAAAGACGCCGATCCTCGTCGCGTGGACTCACACTGACGGAACGGGCGGAACCCCTGGGCGGCGGGGCCGACTTCCTGGGGTATGCGGTGAGAGTAGCGCATCGGGTCCGGCCGCACAACTGCGCACCGCACGGACTGCGCGCCCAAAAAAGGGCCTCGTGAGCGGCTACCCGGGAAAACCGGCGCTCACAAGGCCCCAACAACGCTGGCCGCGGGTCTATTCCCGGCGGCCCGCGGCGGTCACGGCATCTCCCACGGAGCCCGCGGCAGCACGTGCCCGGTCTCCAGCAGCGACTTCAGGTTCGACAGCACCGCCGCCCAGCCGCCGGACACGTCCTGGTGCGCCTTTTCGTCCGGCAGGTCCTCGTGGGTCACCGTCAGCCGGACGATGCCCTCGTGCTGTTCGATGTCGAACGTCGCGCGGGACGGCTCCTGGTCCTTCGGACCGTTCGGGTCGAACCAGGTGGTGACCAGGCGCTTCGGCGGGACGGCCTCGACGACCTCGCCCTCGACGTCGGCGATCCCGGACCCGTCGGCCCGCACGTGCGCCCACCGCGAACCCTTGTTCCAGTCGGATTCGTTGCGGTGGCCCCAGTACTGCCCGGTCAGCTCGGGATCGGTGAGCGCGTGCCACACCTTCTCCGGCGTGCTCTGAATGTAGGTCACGTACACAAAACTCGGCTTCATGGCTTCCTCTGCTCGACGTTTGACGGCACTGAGCATCCGCAGCCGCGGCTGCTCGAACCGGTCCACCCACCGCTCCTGCATCTCGTGCAGCGGCACCGGATTCAGGTAGTGCAGCTTTTCCCGGCCGCGGCGCACGCTGCTCACCAGATTCGCCGCCTCCAGCACGGCGAGGTGCTGGGTCGCGGACTGCCGCGTCATCTCCAGCCGGCGGCACAGCTCGCCCAGCGTCTGCCCGTTGTCCTCGCGCAGCTGGTCGAGCAGGTACCGGCGGGTCGGATCCGCCAGCGCCTTGAACACTTTGTCCAGGTCGGGTTGCACACTTACAGTAAGGCAGGCAAATGCCTGCCTGTCAAGTCAGCGGGAGTAAATACAGGTCAGCGCCGAGGCGAGTTACTGATCGCCTCGGCGCTGACTACTCAAAGTGTTCAGAAGACCTCAGGAGCGAGGGAAGGGGCCGCCATGTCGGCGTCGAACGGGAACATCGGCCGGACGATGCCGGAGTGGCCCAGCCGGAGCAGGTCCTGGTCGACGCCGCCGGGGGTGAGGGCCAGCAGCCAGTCCGCGGCCATGTCGTACAACTCCGGTTCGAGGTAGCCGATCTTCACGATCACGACGTCCGCCTCGCGCGGGCGCAGGCCGAGCGCGTGGAAGTCGGATTCGAGGTGATACGGCTTGCGGCGCGCGGTCACGATCACCCGCAGACCGCCGACGGCCAGCGCGACCGCGGTTCCGGCGACCGGGTCGTCGGCGTCGATCGCGGCCACCTGCGCGGTGAGCGCGACCGGACCGTGCGGGCCGGAGTCGACTTTTCCGCCCAGTTCCACCGAAATCGTCGCGCCAACGCCAGCCGCTACTGCCGTCTCGACGGCTTCCGGGTCCACAATGGCCGCGTACAAAGTGGTCAGCGGAGAGTCCACAATGGCCGAAGTGTTCAGCAGGACGTCGAGGCTCCACGACGTGTCCCCGGCGCCGCCAGCGGTCGGGTTGTCGCCGGAATCGCTGATGAAGAACGGCCTCGAGGTCGAGGCGACCGCCTGCGTGAGGCATTCCGGCAGGGTGCCGGTCGGGGCGACGAAAGCGAAGTCGTGCCGTGCGTCCCAATAGGACCGCGCCAGGTACTCCGCTTCCTTGGTGATCACCGAAACGTCGTCGCCCATCACCACCACCGCGGCCTGGCAACGTGGCTCGTCGGCCCACGCGTAGCCAACCCAGATCGCTGCGTCCAGGACTCCGTCGAGCGCCTCGACGTCGTCCACCGCCGCGTAAATGCTCTTCGCCGGTTCGAGCCGGGTGCTCGTCTTCTCCCCCGGCAGCAAAACCGGGACCTGGACCCAAGCCTTCTTCGGCCGGCCGCCGGACCGCAGCCGCGACACCAGGTTCCGCGCGGCCCGCTCGCGGGTCTCCCACGCGTCCTCGTGCGGGGCCATCCGGTAGCAGGTGATCAGGTCCAGCGCGGCGACCAGTTCGCGGGAAACGTTGCCGTGCAGGTCCATCGACGCCGACACCAGGACGTCCGGGCCCACGATGGAA
The DNA here is from genome assembly GCF_055633755.1 of Amycolatopsis sp. NPDC114484. Taxonomy (NCBI): domain Bacteria; kingdom Bacillati; phylum Actinomycetota; class Actinomycetes; order Pseudonocardiales; family Pseudonocardiaceae; genus Amycolatopsis; species Amycolatopsis sp. NPDC114484. The sequence goes on from NZ_JBVKDQ010000003.1 coordinate 533,459, forward strand.
CGGATCTCCTGCGCGAGCGAAGCCTCCACATCGGACCGGCCGGCCACGCTCATCGCGCCGTGGATGTCGAAGAACAGCCCGTCCAGCTCACCCGCCGAACGCAGCCGGTCCAGGATTTCCCCGGACAGCTCGGCATAAGCCTCCTCGGTGACCGCACCGCCCGGAAGCGACCTGGCGTCGACCAGCGGTACCCATTCCACCTCGGAAGCCCAGTCCGCGTCGAGAAAGTCGTAGCGGGCCAGCAAATCGTCGCCGCGCGAGACGCGGAAGTCGTCCACAGTGGATCGATGCGGCGAAAACGTACTCGATTCGATGGCGATTCCGGTGATCCCGACCCGCAGCTTCTTCATCGTCCACTCCGTTTGATCGCTTGCTCGAACACCGCGTCCAGCGCGAGCGCGCCCGCGCCGTAAAGCCCCGCGTCCGCACCGAAACGCACCCGGTCGATCCGCAGTTCCCTGGTAGCCAAGGGAAGACACCGTTCGTACAGCGCACCGCGCACGGCCGCGACGAACGCTTCCGAACCGGACAGCGCGCCGCCGAGCAGCACTTCGTCCGGGTTGCTGAAGTTGACCACCGTGGCCAACACTTCCCCGAGCCGCAGCCCGGCGCGCCGCACGGCCGTGGTCGCTTCGGGATGCCCGTCCTCGGCGGTGGCCATCACCTGCGCAGTGGTCTCCAGCTTCAATCCCTGCGCCTGCAACTGTCCAACGAGTGCGGCACCGCTGGCCACCACTTCCAGACAGCCGCGATTCCCGCAGGTGCACGGCTGATCCTCAGCCGCGGGCACGCGCACGTGGCTGATGTCGCCCGCGACCCCGGCCCGGCCGCGATAAAGCTCGCCGCCCAGCACGATTCCGGACCCGATGCCGGTACCGGCTTTCACGACCAGCAACGTGCGGCCGGGCGCGCCGGACACGGATTCGCCCAGCGCCAGCATGTTCGCGTCGTTGTCCACGACCACCGGCAGTTCGAAGTGTTCCGCCAGCGCTTCCCGCACCGCGAAACCGCGCCAGCCGGGCATCCGCGAGGGCAGCGTGATGGTGCCCGCGTTGACATCGACCGGACCAGGGAACGCGACGCCGACACCGAGCGCGCGGCCCGGACAATCCGCGCCCGCCATCACATCGCGCACCGCGGCCGCGAGCCCGGCGACCAGTTCGCGCGGCTCCTGGCTGATGTCCAGCGGCCGTTCGTGCACCTCCAGCAGATTGCCCGCGATGTCGAGCGCGCCGATCCGCACGTGCCGGGAGCCGACGTCGGCGGCCCAGACGTGGCCGAACTCCGCGTTGACCGACAGCAGCTTCGGCCGCCGTCCGCCCGCGGACCGGCCCTCGCCGGACTCGCTCAGCACCCCGGCGGACATCAGCGCCTGCGTGCGCACCGACACCGTCGATTGCGGCAGCCCGAGCGCTCGCGCCAGGTCCATGCGCGACGTCGCGTGGCCGTGCGCGACCAGCCACAACAGCCGCAGCGGTCCGGCCGGATCCACCGCGTCACCTCTTTCATCAAGATTGATGTAACTAAACCGTTCGACAGGACTCTTGGCATTTCCCGTCTCTCGTGCAAGATTACCCGACAGCCAGGACGCGGCATACCACCTGGCAACGGTCTTTAATCAGAGTTGTTGGAAGTGATGCGAATGGCTCGACGCCCGTGGCGCGCCGCGCTCGGGGTCACGCTCGCCGCCGCGCTGGCGTTGTCCGGCTGCGCGGCGAGCCGGGAACCCCACGGCGGCGGTTCCGGCACCCCGAAAACCGGCGGCACCGTGCGGTTCGCGCTGCCCCCGTCGGCGACGCCGAACTGGATCATGCCGCTCTCGATCCCCGGCTACGGCGGGTCGTACAACGGCATGATCCGGTCGACCATGTACGTGCCGCTGTACAGCTACGACGGCGGTTCCGGCTCGGTCAACCTCGACGACGCCGCGAGCGCCGCGAACGTGCCGAGCTACTCCCCCGACGGCAAGACCGTGACCATCACGCTCAAGCCGCTGACGTGGTCCACCGGCGAGCCGCTGACCAGCCGGGACGTCGAGTTCTGGCTCAACCTCGCCCGGGCGGGCAAGGACAACTGGGGCAAGTACTCGAAGGGCTCGATCCCGGACAGCATCACCGGATTCCACGCCGTGGACGACCGCACCTTCACGTTCACCCTGGACAAGGCGTACAACCCCGACTGGTTCACCGCCAACCAGCTCAGCCTGATCGTCCCGATGCCCCGCGCGTGGGACCGCACGAGCGCCGCAGGGCCGGTCGGCGACCACGACCGCACCCCGGACGGCGCGAAACAGGTCTTCGATTTCCTGGTCAGCCAAGCGAAACAGCTCGGCACGTACGCGACGAATCCACTGTGGAAGGTCGTGAACGGACAGTTCACGCTGGCCGGGTTCACCACGTCCGGCGAGGTGACGCTGCGGAAGAACCCGAAGTACACCGGACCGGACCCGGCGAAGCTCGACACCGTCCGGTTCCTGACCTTCACCAGTCCGTCGGCGGAGTACAACGTGCTCCGCGCCGGCGGCATCGACTACGGCTACCTGCCGACGTCGAACCTCGGCCAGCGCTCGAAGCTGGAGGAGCAGGGCTACCGGGTCGAACCGTGGAACGGCTGGTCCATCACGTACTCGCCGTACAACTTCAACAATCCCAAGCTGGGCAAGGTGTTCTCCCAGCTGTATGTGCGGCAGGCGATCCAGCACGCGGTCGACCAGGACGCCATCACGTCGGTGATCTGGCGCGGCGCGGCCCGCGTCGGCTACGGCCCGGTCCCGCAGGACAACGACACGAAGTACTTGTCCCCCAAGCAAAAGACCAATCCGTATCCGTTCGACTTGAACAAGTCGAAGCAGCTGCTCGCCGACCACGGCTGGAAACCCGGCTCCGACGGCGTCCTCCTCTGCACGGACACCAAACTGTGCGGCGAAGGCATCGCCGAGGGCACCCGGCTGTCGCTGACCATGCTGACCGAATCCGGTTCCGACGAAACCGACGGCACCATGCAGGAGCTGCGCTCGGAGCTGTCGAAGGTCGGCATCGAGATGAAGATCAACGCGCAGCCGCTGAACACCGTGCTGGCCAACGGAACCACGTGCAAACCGGAGGACCCTTCGTGCAGCTGGCAGCTGTCCTACTTCGGCACGCAGGGCAGCTGGTACTTCTCGGCGAACCCGAGCGGCGAGGAGCTGTTCGCGACCGGCGCGGGCACGAACTTCGGCGGCTACACCGATCCGAAGGCGGACAAGCTGATCGCGGCCACCAACCTGGCGAGGGACGACCGGGCGATGCTCGACTACAGCGCCTACCTGGCCGAACAACTTCCCGTGCTGTGGCTGCCGAATCCGCCGTATCAGGTGTCGGCGATCGACACCGCGCTGCACGGCGTGACCCAGGACCCGATGGCCGGGCTGCTTCCGCAACGCTGGTTCTGGACGAGGTGAGGACATGACGCGCTACATCCTCCGCCGGCTCGTGCTGGCCGTGGTGGTCGTGCTGCTGGTCACCGTGGTGACGTTCGTGCTGCTGCATTTGCTTCCCGGCGGCCCGGCCCGCGGCGTGCTCGGGGTGAAGGCCACCGAGGCGCAGATCGCCGCGTTCAACCACGCGCAAGGCTTCGACCAGCCGCTTCCAGTGCAGTACTGGGATTATCTGCTGCGGCTGCTGCGAGGCGACCTCGGCGAGTCGTACACGCAGAACTCGCCGGTGAGCACGCTGCTGACCGAGCGCATGCCGAAAACCCTGCTGCTCACCGTGCTTTCCACCGCGCTCGCGATTCTCGTCGCGCTGCCGCTCGGTGTCTGGCAGGCGGTCCGTCGCGGCCGCACCGCGGATCTGCTCACCACGGCCATCACGTTCGTGCTCTACGCGACGCCGGTGTTCTTCCTGTCGCTGGTGCTGATCATCCTGTTCGCGCAGGTGTTGCCGTGGTTCCCGGCGCAGGCCGCGCAGGGCGAAACGATCGGCGAACTGCTGTCCCAACCGGGTGCGCTGGTACTTCCTGTGCTCGCCGGCACCGGCGCCGCGCTCGCCGCGTTCAGCCGGTACATGCGAGCGTCCACTCTGGACAGCCTGTCCGAGGACTTCGTGCGCACCGCGCGCGCCAAGGGCACGCCGGAGCGCACGATCATCTGGCGGCACGTCTGGCCGAACTCGCTGACCTCGGTCGTCTCGATGCTCGGCTACTACGTCCCGGTGGTGTTCGGCGGATCGCTGGTCGTCGAATCGATGTTCAACTACCCCGGCATCGGCCTGCTGTTCTGGACCGCGACCCGCACCGCCGATTTCCCGGTGCTGCTGGGCGTCGTGCTCGTGATCGCCGTCGCGACCGTGCTCGGTTCCCTGCTCGCGGACCTGATCCAGCTGGCGATCGACCCGCGGGTGCGGGTGAAGGGAGCGCGGTCGTGACTGTCCTTTCGCGGCTGTTTGCCCGCAAGTCCGCCGTCGCGGGCGCGGTCCTGCTGCTGCTCGTGGTGGCGTTCTGCTTCCTCGGGCCGCTGGTGTACGGCACCGACCAATCCCACACCGACCTCGCGTCGGCACGGCTCGGCCCGAGCGGAGCGCATCCGCTGGGCACCGACGACCTCGGCTACGACGTGGTCGGCAGGCTCATGGTCGCCGGCCGGACGTCGCTGGTCATCGGCGTGCTCGCCGGGCTGATCGCGACCGCGATCGGCGCGGTGTGGGGCGCGGTCGCCGGGTACACCGGCGGCTGGCTGGACACCGTGCTGATGCGGATCGTCGACACCGGCGTCGCGATCCCCGCGCTGTTCCTGCTGCTGGTGGCCGCGACGCTGGTGACGCCGAGCGTCGGCGTGCTGGCGCTGCTGATCGGCGCGGTGTCGTGGCTGGTGCCCGCGCGGCTGATGCGCGCGGAAACGGTGAGCCTGCGCGAACGCGATTACATCCGGGCGATCACCGTGCTCGGCGCGAGCCGCACCCGCGTGGTGTTCCGGCACATCATTCCCAACGCGATCGGCACCGTGGTGGTGAACGCGACGTTCCAGATCGCCGACGCGATCCTGCTCGTGGCGTACGTCAGCTTCCTCGGTCTCGGCGTGCCCGCGCCCGACACCGACTGGGGAGCGATGCTGTCTAAAGGAATTACCTACACCTTCGACGGCGCGTGGTGGCTGATCCTGCCGCCGGGCTTCGCGATCGTGCTGGTGGTGTGCGCGATCAACTTCCTCGGCGACGGGCTGCGCGACGCGTTCGCGGTGAAGGGGCGACGATGAGCGAAGCAGTGCTGGACATCCGTGACCTGCGGGTGTCCTATGCGGACGGTTCGGCGGCGGTCGACGGGCTGAGCCTGTCGGTCGCGCCCGGCGAGATCGTGGCGGTGGTCGGCGAGTCCGGTTCCGGCAAGAGCACGGCGGCGCTCGCGGTGCTCGGGCTGCTGCCGGACTCCGCGCGGGTCACCGGGTCGATCGAGCTGGCCGGGCAGAACGTGCTCGACCTGCGCGGCGAAGACCTGCGGAAACTGCGCGGCCCGGCGGCCGGGATGGTGTTCCAGGAACCGATGACCGCGCTGAACCCGTTGCGGACCATCGGTTTCCAGCTCGCCGAGGCCATCCGCAACCACGACCCGGAGAAGCTGCGCCACCGCCGCTATCACGACCGGTGTGCCGAGCTGCTCGACCGCGTCGGCGTTCCGGAACCGGCCGCGCGGCTGAAGCAGTACCCGCACGAGCTGTCCGGTGGTTTGCGGCAGCGCGTGATGATCGCGATCGCCCTCGCGGCCGGGCCTCGGTTGATCATCGCGGACGAGCCGACCACCGCGCTCGATGTCACGGTGCAGCAGCAGATTCTCGACCTGCTTCGCGATATCCGCGAACACGAGGGCACCGCGACACTGCTGATCACGCACAACATGGGCGTCGTCGCCGATGTCGCGGATCGCGTCGCGGTGCTGCGCCACGGCAAGCTCGTGGAAGAAGCTCCGGCGGCGGAACTGTTCGCCTCGCCGAAGGCGGATTACACCCGGGAACTGCTGGCCGCGGTTCCGCAACTGGGTTCGTTCTCGCACGAAGCGACGACCGAAGAGACCCGGAAACCAGTTCTGGCGCTGTCGAATGTGGTGGTCGAGTACGGCGGACGGCAGGTGGTAAACGACGTTTCCCTGTCCGTCTCACCGGGTGAGATCGTCGGACTGGTCGGCGAATCCGGTTCGGGGAAAACCACGCTCGGGAACTGTGCGCTGGGCCTGGTCACGCCGAAATCCGGCACCGTCGAAGTGCTCGGCGGACCGCTGCCGAAAGGCACCGGCCGCAGTGCGCGGGCGGTCCGGCGGCAGATCGGCGCGGTGTTCCAGGACCCGGCGTCCTCGCTCGACCCGCGGATGACGGTCGCGCAGACCGTCGCCGAACCGCTGGTGGTCCACACCTCGGCCGGGCGCGGCGAGCGCCAGCGGCGGGTGCGGGAACTCCTCGACGCGGTGGAGCTGCCGGAAAGCCTGCTGGGCCGGTACGGGCACGAGCTGTCCGGCGGGCAACGGCAGCGCGTGAGCCTCGCCCGCGCCCTGGTGCTGGGCCCGAAGCTGCTGATCGCGGACGAGCCGACGAGCGCGCTGGACGTATCCGTGCAGGCAGCGGTGCTGGAGGTGTTCCGGCGGCTGCATCGCGAGTTCGGTTTCGGCTGCCTGTTCGTGAGCCACGACCTCGCGGTGGTGGACAGCCTGTGCGACCGGGTGGCGGTGCTGCGCGCGGGCGAACTGGTGGAGGAGGGCCCGGCGGAAACGGTGTTGCGCACTCCGGAACACCCGTATACGCAAGCGTTGCTGCTGTCCTCGCCGGTGCCGGATCCGCAGTTGCAGCGGACCCGGCGCGAGGCGCTGGCCGGCGCGGACCCCGCGGCGTGACGGGGTTGCGGGCCGGAGTCGACATCGGCGGGACGAAGACCCTGGTGGTGGTGTGCGACGAGGACGGCGAGGAACTGGGGTCGACGTCCGCGCCGTCCGAAGCGCACCGGGGCGGCGCGGCGATCCTCGACCGCGCGGCGGAGCTGGTCAGCTCGCTGGTGCCGGACCACGCGGCGCTCGCCGGTGTCGGCGTCGGAGCGGCGGGAGTCGTTGACCCGGTGACCGGAACAGTGCTGGTCACCGGCGATTCGTTCACCGGCTGGGCGGGCACGCCGGTCAACGCCGCGCTGTCCGCGCGGCTCGGCGGGGTGCCGGTGCGCACGGTGAACGACGTCGACGGATTCCTGCTCGGCGAGCTGCTGCCGGGCGAGCGGAACGTGCTCGGCGTCGCGGTCGGCACCGGCGTCGGCGGCGCGCTGTTCGTCGACGGCAGGCTGCTGTACGGCGGCGCGACCGGTGCCGGAGAGATCGGGCATGTCGGCCGTTACGGGGAGGAACGCTGCACTTGCGGGCAGATCGGACACCTTGAGGCCTATGCGGCAGGCAGGTCCTTGACCCGGCGCTACGCCGAAGCGACCGGCCGGACCCTCGCCGCGGAGGAGGTCGCCGCGGAAGCGCTCGACGGGGACCAAGCCGCCCAGACGGTGTTCGCGGACGCGGGCCGGTTCCTCGGCCAGGCGATCGCGCACGCCGCCGGGCTGCTCGGCGTCGCGACCTGCGTGCTGGGCGGTTCGGTGGTCAAGTCCTGGGCGCTGCTGGAGAAGCCGGTGCGGGGAGCGCTGGAGGAACGGCCGCTGCTGTCCGGAAACCCGGTGTCGATCCGGCTCTCCCGGCACGGGGCGAAATCCGTGGCACTGGGCGCGGCCGGCCTCACTGCCGGTACGCACTGGCTACCGGACGTGAGCAACCCCTAAAACCAGTCCTCTGTGGACCATCGAGAAAACCCTGGCCTGGGGGTATACGCTGTCGGGCACCGACGGAGCCGGGGGCAACGATGCGCGCGAAGCTGGGCGGAACGGGACAGGCGAGAACTGCGGCGGACCACGTGCGTGAGCGTGGTCTCCACCCCGCTGACAGCAGGTGACTTGGTCTATACCATTTCGGTGATCAATTCCCGTCCGGTGGCCCACGAGGGGATCCCATGCCCGTCATCAGGCGCAATATCGTCCCGCTCCGGTATTCCGACCCGAGCGTCGTCGCTTACGTGCGCAGCCCGAGCGACTGGATGGTGTCCAATTGCGGCTGGATCCGGGGCCGCGAAGGGGTCCTGCTCGTCGACACCTGCGGCACCGAACGCGACACGCTCGACCTGGTCAGCGACGTCCGCAAGTACTCGACCGTCGAAATGCCGCTCACACTCGTGCTGACCCACGCGCACGGCACCCACCACAACGGGGCGGGCGTCGCGCTGCGCAACGGCGGCCGGATCCTCGCCGCGCCCACCGCGGTACCGATCATCCGGGCCGGACCGCAGTGCAACGAGGAGATCTTCGCCTGCTCGAACTGGGGCAAGCTCGAGGCGCCGCGGCCCGAGGCGGTGCACGCGGTGATCGAACCGGTCGAAGTGGACCTGGGCGGCGTGGTCGTCGAGGTCGTCCCATTTCCCGGGACCGCGCACACCGACGGCGACCTCGTGCTGTTCGAACCGCGCACCGGCACGCTCTTCACCGGCGACCTGCTGTCGGTCGGGTCGACGCCGTTCGCGGTGCACGGTTCGATCCCGGGCTGGCTGACCGCGCTGGACTGGCTCGACAAAATGTTCCCGGACGTCCGCACCTTCGTGCCCGGGCACGGCGGGCTGAGTCATCCGGGCAGTTTCCCGGTCGCGGTGCTGCGCACTTACCTGCACTGGCTGCTCGACGCGACCGCGGGCCCGGGCACGCCGGACTTTTCCGGACTCGCCACGATCGCCCGCCGCCGCTGGCCCACGTGGACGGTCCCGGAACGGCACATCGGGAATCTGCTGCGCGCGCACGCCGACCAGCACGGGGAACGGCTCGCGTCCGCCGAGGCGATGCGCGCGATCCGCGACGCCGCCGGCGGCAAGATCGACCTGGACGCGCTGCTCGGACTCGGCAAGTCTTAACCCGGGAAATCGATTCCCCGGTCCCGCACCCGCTTCATTCGCGGTCGCGGGACCGGGAAATCGCTATTCCCCCAGACAGCCAGAAGGGCGCCGCCGGGAATCCCGGCGACGCCCTTACCGCTGATCACTAGCCGCGGCCCCCGCGGCACAGCTGCCGAAAAGAACGCTCAGGCGCTGGCCTTCTTGCGCGTCGCACGCTTGCGCACCGGCTTGGCCGGGGCCTCGGTGTCACGCTCTTCGTAAGCCTTCACGATCTCCGCCGGGAGCCGGCCGCGGTCGGACACGGTGAAACCGTTGTTCTCGGCCCACTCGCGCATCGCCTTGTTGCGCTCGCGGTCCGCGGCGGTCGAAGCCGGCCGCGGGGCCTGCCCGGCGGCCATGCGGACCTTGCGGCCGCCGACCCGGCGCGAAGCGGCGATGTAACGGGCCAGCTCTTCCCGCAATGCGGCAGCGTTGTCTTCCGACAGATCGATCTCGTAGCTCACGCCGTCGAGACTGAACGGGACGGTCTGTTCGGCGATGCTGCCGTCGATGTCGTCCACCATCTCGACAAGGACTTTTTGCGCCATGATTCGCGTTCCTTCACCTTCTACAGGATGTGCCTTCGATTAGCCTATCGTGTCGAGTGACGGTCCGCGCAGCGCGACTCCATTCCGGTTCGGCGGCCGCTGCTTTCCCGGCCGGTTCCCGAACACCTTCGGTACTCAATCCGCGACTGCCCGCATTGGAAAGTTTCCAGCGCGGTTGCGGTAATCGCACCCGGTTTCCCGCTGAGCGGACCGGAACCCGCCCCCGGAAACGGCCGAAGGCCACCGGGTCGAAACCCGATGGCCTTCGGTGTCGCGGGAGAAACGCGAGCTAGCCGCGCCCGGCGGCCGCCCCTGTCTTCGGGTCGAGCGGGAGCTTGCCCGCCTGCGGCCACCAGAAGTTGAACATGTTCCAGAGTCCGCCCGCGCGAGTGTCGAACGAACCGTCGCCGACCCGGCCGGAGAACCAGTTGTCCTCGATGAACTTCAGCACCGAGGTCTGGTCGGTCCGGGTGTGGTCGACGTAGTTCACCTTGCTGTAGGGCGAGATGACCAGCAGCGGCAGCCGCGGGCCGTAGCCGCAGCGGTCGGCGTGCCCGCCGAGCCCAGCCGGTTTGCCGGTGCAGACGGCCTGGTCCTGCGAGGCGTCCTGCGAACCGTTGACGATCTTCGAGTTCTCGTGGTCGTACCAGCCGTCGGAGTCGTCGTAGGCGAGCACGATCGCGGTCGAACGCCACTCCGGCGACTGCTGGATCTTGTTGATCTCGTCCACGACGAAATGCTGTTCGTCGAGCGGGTCGGAATAGCCCGCGTGCCCGTCCTGGTACTCCGGCGCCTTGAGGAAGCTCACCGCGGGCATCGAACCGGCCTTGAGCGAATCGTCGAAGTCGCTCGTGTCGTACTGGTGGTTCGCCCGGTCGGTCTGCCCGATCGCCTGCACCGAGGACGGCGGCAGGTGGTGCGGGTTCGACGTGGACTTGTAGTACTGGAAGGGCTGGTGGTGCGGACTGTAGTCCACGGAGGACTGATTGCCGATGTTCGCGTGCTTCTGCCCGCAGACCGCGTAGCCGTTCTGCGTGCCGGTCGGCTTGAAGCCGCCCTGGAACCAGCCCCACGTGACGTGCCGGTCGTTCAGCAGGTCGCCGACGTTGCGGCCCTGCATCGCGCCGAGGTTGTCCTTGGAGGTGTGGTTCTTGCCCGAGCAGTCGTCCCACGCCGGGTCCGGGTCGTTGATCACGGTGCCGACGCCGTCCTCGTCGGGCGACGCGACGACGTACGGGTCGTTCTTCGGCTCGTGCGTGACCGGGTCGACCGCCTGGATCCCGTGCGTCTGCCCGGAGATCAGGTTGATCGCGCCCGGGGTGGACGGGCCGAAGACGGTGTTGAACGAGTTGTCGCTCAGCGAGTAGTGCTGCGCGTAGTTCCACATGCCGGTGACGGTGTTGCCGTCGTAGTAGTCCATGACCAGACCCGGTTCGCCGAACAGCACCGGCTGCCCGGTGCACTTGTCGGTCTCGGTCTTCTCGACGAACTTGTCCATCTTGCCGCCGTTGAACGCGGCCTGCTCGGCGCCGTAGCTGTGGTTCTGGTCGCAGGTGAGCGCCTGGTCCGGCCCGAGCCGCTTCGGGTTGTAGGCGTTCGGGTTGTGCGTGAGCAGCTTGTCGTCGAGGCCGTTGACCTTCGGCGTGTGCTTCGCGGCCTGGAACGGGGTGCCGTTCTCGTTGGTGGCGTTCGGATAGGTGCCGAAGTAGTGGTCGAACGAGATGTTCTCGCCGAAGATCACCACGACGTGCTTGATCGGGGTGAGCGTGGGCAGCCACGACGCCGGCAACTGGTGCAGCGGCTGGGCCTGCGCGGACGAGGCCGCGGAGCCGGTGACGATCGCGAGCACGGCCGCCGAGACGAGCGCGCCCGCACCGAGCAGGCGACGGCGCCGTCTGCCGAATGCTGTGTCCACTGAGGATTCCTCCTGGTTTCGCGGGTGGGGATCGGAGCGCGCCTCACGCGAGGAGCGCCCGGCCGAAGTGGTCGCCGGGACCGGTGACGCCGGGCAGCGCGAAGAAATAGCCGCCGCCGAACGGGGAGATGTAGTCGACGAGCGGCTCGCCGATGAGCCGCTTCTGCACCGCCTCGAACTGGCGCTCGAGATCCTGCTGGTAGCAGGTGAAGACGAGGCCCATGTCGAGGTTGCCGTTGGAGTCCGCGCCGCGGTCGTAGTTGACCGCGCGGCGCAGGATCCGGCTGTCGTCGGTCTGCGGGGTGCGCGGATTGGCCTTGCGGATGTGGCTGGTGAGCGGGATGACGGTGCCGATCGGGTCGTCGGCGTAGCGCGGTTCGTCCTGTTCGGACGCACCGTCCAGCGGAGCGCCGGTGTCGCGGCGGCGGCCGAACATGTTCTCCTGCTCGGTGATCGAGACCCGGTCCCAGAACTCGACCAGCATCCGGATCAGCCGGATCACCTGATAGCTGCCGCCCGCCGTCCACGCGGGCTCGCCCGCCCCCGACACCCACACCAGCCGGTCCATTTCGGACTCGCCCGGATTCGCCGTGCCGTCCTTGAACCCCATCAGATTGCGCGGGGTGCCCGACGGCCGGGACGGCGAACTGAAGCCGTTGATCCTCCAGCGCAACTGCATTCCGCCGCGGGTCGCGCGAGCCAGGTCGCGCAACGCGTGCAGCACGGTGTCGGTGTCCCCCGCGGACAGCGTGAGCGACAGGTCGCCGTGGCACTGCGGGGCGTCGAGCGCGTCGTTGGGGAACATGGTCATCGGCTTGAGCTTCTTCGGCTTGCGGTCAGCCAGCCCGTAACGACCGTCGAAAAGGGACGATCCCACGCCGACGATCACGCCGAGGTCGCTGTGCGGCACCACCGGACCAAGCACCCCGGAGTCAGCGGGCGGGGCGGTAATCCCCAACGCCGCCGGTGCACCGCCGTTCGTCAGAAACCGTGCGCGGTCGGTGATTTCCCGGAACAACTCGGTCAACTCAGCGCGGTTCTCGGCCACCACGTCAAAGGACGCGATGATGCTTTGCGCCGGAGGCTGCCGGAGAATCGCGGCCTGTTTGGGACCGTGGAACGGAACAGTGTTTGTTTCTTCGCTCGCGCTGGCTGTCACGCCGATGCCAGCAGCCGCAGTAATCCCCGCTCCCACGACGGTGCGACGCAGGAAGGACCGACGAGAGGATTCCGTCGTCACGAGATCCTCCTCGACTCCGCGATGGCAGCGATCGGAGCGAGCAGCTCGGTCAACTCACTGACGTCCGCGTTGAGCTTCTGCCGCTGCGACGCGGACAACTGGCTCACCGGCGTCCACGAGTTGTCCGGCTTCTTGGCACTGTCGAGCGTGGCTTGGGTGCGCTTCATCCAGCTGTCCACCTTGGACAGTGCTGGGTAGCGCGGAGCGAGCACCGGACGCAGGACGTCGAGGACCGCTTGAGTCCCATCGAGATTCGCCCGCGCGGTGGCGAGGTTAGTGCCGCTGCCGTAATCGGTGCGGGCGGTCAATTCGAATTGCAGGGTGTTCTCCACAATCTCGTGCGCGCGCAAGCCGAGGTCGTTCGGATTGACCTGACTGTCCGCAAAGGACTTGCGGAGCTTCTGCACGTCGCTGTCCAACTGATCGGCCACCGACCCGAGAGCGGCGAGATCTTCGTTGTGCCACAAGCCGGATTCGATCCGATGGAACCCGGTGAAGCCCGGACTCTTGACACCGTCAGGCAGCCCGTCGGCAGTGCCGTTGATAGCTTTGTCGGAGTCGCCAAAGGCGTTGTAAGCCGCGCCAAGCCGCTCGTAATCGAGATGCGCGACAAGCCAAGCGGCCTGACTCGCACCGCGATCGTTGCTCCGGATAGCGTCTTTCAATTTGCCGACGTCGGCGGCCAACTGGCCGAGCCTCTGCGTCACATGGCTTTGATAGGACTTCAACGGCCCGAGCAGATCATTCTGCGTCACCGGCGCGACGCCCGGACCACGTTCAGAACCACCGCTCACCGTGACCGTCGGCCCGACAATCGCCGCCGAATCCTCAGGGAGACAACGGAATGCGTAACTCCCGTTGCCGAGCGTAACCTGCATCGGCCGGGTCGTTCCGCTGCCAAGCCCCTCGACCTCGCCGTAGACCACTCCCGTCGCCGGGTCGATCAAATCCACCTCGGAGGTCACGGATCCGGTGTTGTGCAGATGAAAGGTCTGGACCCCAGCTCGAGGATCCGCCCAGCCCTGCCCGCAGGACGACCGCGAGATCTGAATCTCCGGATCCTGCGCCGAAGCCCCGTCGGGCCAGACCGCGAAGACGATCCCCGCCGCCACGACCGCAACCGCGACCCCACCGCCGATCCAGCGGGCGCGCACAGACCCCGGCACTCTTTCCTCCTGCCACACGTTCGGACTACCGGGACGGAATTATGCGTGCGGAAAGTGAAGAAACGCTGGTCGAGAACGTCGCCCACCCGGGAATTCACCAGGACTTCAACCAGAAACCGGAAGAAATCGGATATAGCCACCAAAGCGCGTGGTAATACCCCGCCCGATTCGCCTCGTATGCCCCGGCGTCCGCGAGGGGAACCCCGAGGGAATCAGAGTCCCCTCAAGGTTCCCCTCACGCCCACGCGCCACCCCACGCGAACCGCACAAACCCACCCAACCAGCGACGCACCCAGCCCCCCTCCCCACAACCAACCCACCCAACCAGCAATGCACCCAGCCCTCCCCGCAACCAAGGCACCCACCCCACCCAACAATCGAGGCACCCAGCCCCTCCCCCGCACCCCGATACGAAGCCTCCCTGCGGTCTGGGGTTGCTTGTCAAGGCATCTTTCCCGCCTTGACAAGCACCCACCGACCGTCAGCACATCAAGCTTCGGGGTGCCCCACGCCACCCCTCTCCCAGCGGCGCAGCCGCCTCGTCCCCCACCAAAAACCAAACACCCCACCCCACCACCCCCGCTAACGTGAACCAACCACTCCGAAGGACCGACCACCGAAGGACGGCCCCATGAACCACCCCGAACTAACCGAACGCTTCACAAGCCTCACCACCGCCCACCTGGCAGACGCCTGCCTCCGCACCCGCCTAACCGTCCGCTGCGCCCCAACCGGAACCACCGCCGTCCTCCCCGGCCGGAAGCTCGCCGGAAGAGTCCTCCCCGCCAGACACTCCGGCAGCGTCGACGTCTTCCTGGAAGCCATCACCTCCGCGACCCCAGGCGACGTCCTGGTAGCAGACAACCAAGGCCGCCAAGACGAGGCCTGCGTCGGCGACCTCATCACCGCCGAAGCAGCCACAGCCGGTCTCACCGGCATAGTCATCTGGGGCCTGCACCGAGACACCGCGGAACTACGCGAAATCGGCCTCCCGGTCTACAGCCTGGGCTCCCTCCCCACCGGCCCCCTGCACCTCACCGACCGCGCCGCCAACGCACTCGAATCCGCCACCGTCGGCGAATGGACCGTAACCACCGACGACCTGGTCTTCGGCGACGACGACGGCGTCCTCTTCATCCCAGCCGCCCAGGCCGAAGAGGTACTCCGGCTAGCCGAATCCATCCGCGACACCGAACACCGCCAAGCAGCGAAGATCAGCGACGGCGTCACCCTCCGCGAACAAGTCCGATTCACCGAATTCCTGACTCACCGCGAAACCGACCCGTCCTATACCTTCCGCCAGCACCTCCGCGCGAAAGACAGCGCCATTGAAGAATAAGAAAGCCGCCCTGGTCGCCGGCGTCGGCAGGCAAGCCGGAATCGCCGCCCGGCTGCAGGAAGACAGCTGGACCGTCGGCACGACGTACTGGTCCGACTACGACCGTCGAATGCCCTGGGGCGTCGATAAAAGCGTCCAGGGCATCGAAGCCGACCTAGCCGACCCGGAAAACCCGGCAAGACTGTTCAACCGGATCACCCTCGCCGCAGCCGGCGAACTCGGGCACCTAGGCATCACAGCGAACGCGGTGAACCCCGGCCCAACCGACACCGGCTGGGTCAACGGTCAACTCCTCGTCGCCAACGGAGGCGCAGCATGAACGACAAACACCTCGCCTACGTCCTGCTCCCCCGAGACGAAACCGTCCTGCTGATCCGCCGCGCCCCCGGAACTTTCCTCGGCGGGCATTGGGAATTCCCCGGCGGCACCGTCGAACCCGGCGAAGCACCGGAGACCACCGCGGTACGGGAAGTCGCCGAGGAAACCGGGCTGCGGGTACGGCTCGCCAGGGAACGCGCCCGCCGATCCTGGCCGGACCGCACCGGCAAACCGTTCACCGTGCACGCCGCCTACTACGACGCGCACCCGGAATTCCTCGGCGACCTTCAGCTCAACCCGGCCGAACACGACGACCACCGCTGGCTGACCCCTGCCGACGCGGCCGGACTCCCCCTGTCCGACCACGTCAGGCAGGTACTGCTCGGCTGAAATCCCGAGCCAGCTGCGCGGCCCGGTCCCGCAGCAACGCACGGGCCTCGGCCACGCACCGATGTTCGTCCGGCTCCACATCGGTCAGCGCGTACACCCCGGCGAAGCCCGCCGCCTGCCACTCGGGCGCCGACAGCAGACACCGGCCGGCCAAGGCGACCACCGGAGTACCGCCCGCTGCCCGAAGAACACCCACCGGCGCTTTTCCGTGCAGCGACTGGGTATCCAACGATCCCTCGCCGGTGACGACGAGCCGGGCGTCCCGGGCAGCGGCCGGGAAACCCAGCAGCTCCAACAGCAACTCGATACCCGGCCGAATACGGGCGCCGAGTCCGGTGAGCACACCGAACCCGACGCCGCCTGCCGCGCCAGCGCCCGGGGTGGTGGCGTGCGCGGAGCCCAAAACTTCGGCCCACCGAGTCAGCCCGCGTTCCAACGACGCGATCTCGGCGGGTCCAGCGCCCTTCTGCGGCCCGTACACCGCGGCAGCGCCGTCCACACCCAGCAACGGGTTGTCCACATCGGACGCCAGGACAACGTCCACTTCGGCCAGTCCGGAAAGATCCACTGTGGACAACTCGGTCAAGGCCGCGCCGCCCGGAGGAAGCGGCGCACCGGAAGCGTCGAGCAATCGCGCGCCCAACGCCGTCAGCAATCCGGCCCCGCCATCCGTGCAGGCGCTGCCGCCGACACCCAGCACGATCTGCGTCGCACCGGCGGCGCGGGCGGCCGCGATCAGCTCGCCCGTGCCATAGCTCGATGCCGTCAGCGGTTCCAGCCTGCCGCCGGGCAGCCGGTGGAGGCCGGACGCCTCCGCCAGCTCGACCACGGCGACCGTCCCGCGCTGCGCGTAGTACGCGGTGATCCGGCGGCCGGTCGGCCCGGAAACCCGCACCGGCACTCGCCGGAACCCGGCGGCGACAGCGGCGGCGACAGTTCCGTCGCCGCCGTCCGCCACCGGCAGCTGCCGCACCGGTTCACCGGGCGCGACCTCGGCGAACGCCGCGGCCACCACCTCCGCGACCTCCGCCGCGGTGAGCGAGCCCTTGAACTTGTCCGGGGCCACCAGAACCGTCACGCCGCGGCCTTGAACGCTCGCCAGTCGCCGATTTCCGTGATGTCCCGCAGCTGCACGTGCGAGGTCTGCGGCCGCCGCAGCAGCATCGCGAACGCCGAACTGCCGTCGGCCAGTTCGATCACGCCCAGCTCCAGCTCCGGCGGTTCGGACGGGAGCACGCGGTCGCGCAGCTGGTCCAGGGTGAGGTCGTAGACCTCGCCGGAGATCGCCGCGCCGCCGTGCGCTACCGGGACCAGCGCCGGGCATTGCCCGCCCACCGAATAGAACCGGTACTTCGCGGCCGTGGTCGTTTCGGCCACCAGTGGAGCGCCGTCGAGCAGGTGGTGCAGGGGTTCGCCGCGCATCGCGCCGCCGTTGAGGAACATCAGAGGCATGGTGGTCCCTTTCTCTTAGAGGATCGCCTTCACCACGTCGATTCCGAAATAGACGGTGAACACGAGCGCGAGCACAGTGAGGATCCACCCTGCTTCACGCCACTTCCCGCGGAAGGTCTTGATCAGCACGAACGCGATGAGGCCCGCGCCGACGCCGTTGGTGATGGAGTAGGTGAACGGAATGAGCGCGACCGTCAGGAACACCGGGATCGTGTAATCCGGGTCGTGCCAAGGGATGTTGCGGCACTGCGCCACCATCATCCCGCCGATCACCACGAGCGCGGGCGCGGCGGCCTGCGCCGGGACGATGCCCGCGATCGGCGTGAACAGCAGCGTCGCCCCGAACAGAAGTCCGGTCACGACACTCGCCAGCCCGGTCCGCGCGCCCTCCCCGACGCCGGCCGCGGACTCCAGGAACACGGTGTTCGGCGACGAGCCGGACATCCCGCCGGCGATCGCCCCGGCCCCGTCCACGAACAGGATCCGGCCCATCCTCGGCACCCGGCCGTTCTTCGACAGCCCGGCCTCGGCCGACACGCTGGTGATGGTGCCCATCGCGTCGAAGAAGCCGGACAGCACCAGGGTGAACAGGAAGATCGTCGCGGTGAGCGCGCCCGCCTTGGCGAATCCGCCGAACAGGTCGACGTGTCCGAGCAGACCGAAATCAGGGGCCGCCACCACGGAATGCGGCAGCGTCGGCGTCGTCAACCCCCAGTCGCCGACGCCGAATCCGTCGTGCAGCACCACCGCGAGCACGGTGGCGGCGGCGATGCTGAGCAGCACCGCGCCGGGCACCTTCCGCGCCATCAGCACGGTCATCAGCAGCAGGCCGAAGCAGAACACCGCGATCGGCAGGCCGGACAGATGCCCGTCGGTCCCGAGCCGCACCGGGACGGTCGTGTGCGCCGCGTCCGGAATACGAGTCACGAACCCGGCGCTCACCAGTCCGACGAGCGCGATGTACAGCCCGATGCCGACGGTGATCGCGGTTTTCAGCGGTCCGGGAATCGCGTTCATGATGCGTTCCCGGACGCCGCTGACCGCCATCAGCACAATGCAAACGCCCTCCAGCACCACGAGCCCGAAGGCTTGTGCCCACGTCATCGACGGGGCCATCTGGAACGCGACGATGCCGTTGATGCCGAGACCGGCGGCGAGCGCGAGCGGCGCGTTGCCGATCAGTCCCATGAGGACAGTCATCACGGCGGCGGCGAGCGCGGTCGCCGTGGTCACTTGCGCGGCACTGAGTTTCGCGCCGGTGATGTCGGCGGAAGCGCCGAGGATGAGCGGGTTGAGCAAAACGATGTAGGCCATCGCGACGAACGTGGTCACGCCGCCGCGTACTTCTCGGCCTACGGTGGTGTCGCGCGCGCGTATTTCGAAGAGTCGCTCCACAATGGACTTGCGCTGCGGTCCGGGAGCCGAGGTCACCGCTTCGTCGAGGCGTACCTGGGTCATGCGTCCTCCCCTTGCCGGTGGGTGTGCCGCACCGCACCCCTGGCATACGCAAGGGGCGGCACGGCGGGACGTTCGCGTTTTTCTGGTGCTCCGGTCAGCACCGGGATGGTGGCCCGGTGGGGTGGGGCGGTGGACGCTGAAGCCGATTCTGACCGGCATTCAGCACTCGCCGAGGCTCAGTACTCGATCCGGTCGGATCGGCCGAGCCAGGCGGAAAACGGGGCGAAAGCCTCCGGGGTGGACACTCGCGAAACCGGGGTCTGCCACGTTTCGCGCGGGTGCTCGAACAGCTCGTAGAACGCCCGGTCGTCGAATCCGGCGCGGGCGGCGTCGTGCCGGTCGGCCGCGTACAGCACGCGGTCCACGCGCGCCCACAGCGACGACGCGAGGCACATCGGGCACGGCTCGCACGAGGAGACGAGCACGCAGCCGGCCAGGCTGAACGTGCCGAGCTCCTGGCAAGCCGCGCGGATCGCGACCACCTCGGCGTGCGCGGTCGGGTCGAGCGACGGGGTGACGCGGTTGACGCCGGTCGCGACGATCTCGCCGTCCTTCACCACCAGCGCGCCGAACGGTCCGCCGCCGTCGGCGACGTTCTTCTCGGCGATCCGCACGCATTCGGCGAGCCAGGTGCGTTCGACGTCGGCATCGATGGACACGGTCATGACAGTACTGCTCCCAACAGCTCGGGTTTCGGTTTGCTCAGGACCAGGCCGGACCGGCCGGCGGGGCGTCGTCGCGCAGGACGGTGCCCTCGATCAGGCCGTAGGGCCGGTCGGCGGCGTAGAACACCTCGCCGGGGTTGTCGAGGCCGAACGGCTCGAGGTCGACGAGGAAGTGGTGCTTGTTCGGCAGCGCGAACCGGATCTCCGCGATCTCCGGGACGGCTTCCAGCACCGCCTGCCCCATCGCGTACAGCGTCTGCTGCAGGGACTGGCTGTGCGTGCCGCCGAACGCGTCGAGCAGCGTGGCGAGCGCGGTCTCGTGCGCGTGCGTCCAGTTAGCCTCCTCGACGGAGTACCGCCAGGTCGCGGACACCGCGGTGGCGAGGATCCGGTCCTTCACCTCGACGAGCGTGGTGTATTCGTCGCGCGGGAAACCCCAGAACTCGGAGCCGGTGGAGTTGAGCACGGTCAGGTCTTCCACCCCGCCGAGCACCCAGGCCCGCTCGCCGTCGTAGGTGACGCGCGTGGTGCGGGTCCCCGCCCCGGACCGCGCGAACGAGTGATGCGCCGGGCGACCGCCGACCTGCAGCCGCTCCCACGGATGGGCCACGATCCCGACGCGCGCGGCGTGGATGCTCTCCTGCGTGGACACGAAGTGCCGGGCCAGCCGTAGCGCGAAGTCCTCGATCTCGCCGATGCCGTCGCGGGCGAAGGCGAAGACGGTGTTCTTCTGCGTGTCGGTGGCCAGCACCTTGTCGTTGGCCCCGGTCAGGTGGGTGTCGCTCATGTCGCCCGACAGCGACACGCTCACGGTGAGGTCGGTGATCCGGTGCTCGTCACCGTCACGGTCGACGCGGACCAGCCGGTTTTCGGCCTTCCCGTAGCGGTTGTCGCCTAGCACGATCGCCATTGGCCATCCCTTCTCGTTCGCTCGCCGAGTGAGTACACCTGCCGCGGCGTGGCACGGGCCACGGCAGATCCACCGAAAGCGGCGAGCGGGAAGGGCCGGTTTTTCGTAGTTTCCGCCAAACCCCTCTGGTGTGCGGTACTGATGGGCGGAAGGAGGCACGCATGCGGCTGGGTGCACTGCTCGACACCCCGGAGCTGGGGTTGCGGCTGCTGGCGGGCGAGAAGGCGCGCGACCGCGAGTTCGGCCGCGTCTTCCAGGCGACCCTGCAGGATCCGACGCGGTACCTCGACGGCGGCGAGATCGTGCTGTGCGGAATGCGCTGGCTGCCGGGGCCGTCGGACGCGGACGCGTTCGTCGGCAAGCTCGCCGCCGCGGGCGTGACCGCGCTCGGGGCGGGCACCGCCGAGGTCGGCGGACCGGTGCCGGACTACCTCGTGACCGCCTGCGAGCGCGTCGGCCTGCCGTTGTTCGAGGTGCCGGTGTCGGTTTCATTCGCGACCGTGGCCGAGCGGGTGATCCTGGGCCTGGCGGCGGAACGCGCAGCGCCCGCCCGCGATTCGCACCGGCGGCTGGTGGCCGCGGTGACCTCCGGGCGCGGACTGTCCGCGCTGGTCAAAGCCGGTGCCGAGGAACTGGGCACCGGCTGCCTCGTGCTGAGCGCGACCGGACAGCAGCTGGCCGGCGGCCCCGAACTGCCCGCCGCGCGTCGCACCGCGCTGGCGCGGCGGTTCCTGCGCGCTGAGCGGCTGCCGTGCCAGGACGGTCCGGTCACGCTGCTCGGCGCGGCCGGGCGCTCCGGGCATCGGATCGCGAGCTGGTTTCTCGTGGTGGACGGCGATCCGGCGCAGTGGCCGTCCGCGCGCCGGGAGCTGGCGCAGGAACTCGCCGCGCTGATCGGGCTCGAACGGTCCCGGGTGGACGAGGCCCGGCGGATCGAGAACCGGGCGGCCGAACCGCTGTTGCGGCTGGTGCTCTCCGACGACGCCGCGCCGGGCGAGCTGACCTCCCGGCTGTCCGCCGCCGGGTTCGCGCCGCAGGAACCGGTGGCGACGCTGTCGGCCGAGGTCCGCGGCGGCGGGCCGGGGCTCGCGCAGGTGCTGGTGGAGGAGCTGCTTTCGGCCACCGGACAGCCGGTGCTGGTGGCGACCGTCGACGGGGAGACGTTCGGCCTCTTCTCCTCGCGCGACACCGGGACGTTGCGGGAAGCGGTCCACACCATCGAACCCGCGCTCGGGTCCGCGCGGTTGACCCTCGGCCTCAGCCGGGCCGCGGACGCCTCCGGGCTGCGCTCCGGCGTGCAGGAAGCCCGGCACGCGCGCACACTGGCCGCGTTGACGCCGGGCCGCGCGACGGTGCTGTCCGGCGATGAAGTGGCGTCCCATTTGCTGCTGCTCGCGGCCGTTCCGGAAGACTTGCGCCGGACGTTCGGCGAAAAAGTACTGGGGCCGGTACTCGCGTACGACGCCGCACACGGTTCCGAACTGATAACGACGCTCAAGGCGTTCCTGGAACATTCGGGATCTTGGACACAGACTTCGGCCACGCTCCACTTGCACGTGAACACCCTGCGATACCGGATCACCCGGATCGGCGAACTCACCGGGCGTGATCCGAGCCGGTTCGCCGACCGCGTGGATCTTTATCTGGCCGGCTGCTTCACGCAGAACTGGGGGTGGTCTTGACCATCCGTCCGAAATGTCCTGCGGAAACGCCGGGCCCGATGCTTTCCCGCACCCCGTAACGGAAATCCAACCAGTACGCTTATCCGTAAAGAATTATTGGGAATACTTGACCATTCGATGAAGCACGACGGCACTCGGGAGGAGGATGCACCATCGGAGGAAGCGTCCTACTCTGAGGTCATGTACATCGCATTGCTGTCCTACACAGCACCTCGAAACGAAGTCGACTACGCACTGGCCGAACACGCGGACTGGCTGCGCAGCCACTTCGCGCACGGATTGTTCCTCGTTTCCGGAAAAGGAAACGAGGACGCGGACCAGGTCATCATCTCCCGCCCGTGCCTGCGCGGCAAGCTCGACGCCGTGCTCGCCACCGACCCGCTCGTGCTGCAACGTCTCGCGCATTACCGCGTGATCGAATTCTCCGCCACCCGCACCGCTGATGAGTTCCTGACCGTCAACGAGGCGCTCGCCTCCTGATCGCACCGCTCCACGCAGATCGACCGAACGCCCGGACGCAGGTGGCCTCCGGACCGCTCCGCCCGCCACCTGCCGGACGTGCTCCCGCCGCGAACTCGCCTATGATCACGCGAGATCTTTCGTTCCGGCCCGGGAGACCGCATGCACACGCCCGACCTCGTGTTCCGAGGCCGTCGCCTCACCAGTGACCGCGCCCTGGTGATGGCCATCATCAACCGCACTCCCGATTCGTTCTACGACAACGGCGCGACCTTCGAAGAAGCCCCCGCGCAGGCGGCCATCCGCCGCGCGCACGCCGAGGGCGCCGACCTGATCGACATCGGCGGCGTGCCCGCGGGCAAGGGCCCCGAGGTCACCGCGGCGGAGGAGATCCGCCGGGTCGTGCCGACCGTCGAATGGGCCCGCGAGAACTTCCCCGAGCTGGTCATCAGCGTGGACACCTACCGCGCCGAGGTCGCCGACGCCGTCTGCCGCGCGGGCGCGGACCTGGTCAACGACAACTGGGCCGCGATCGAGCCGGAGATCCTCGACGTCGCCGCCGAACACGGCGCGGGCTACATCTGCTCGCACACCAACGGTCTCGTGCCGCGCACCGAAGCCGTCCGGCCGGTGTACGACGACGTGGTGGCCGCGGTGGTCGACGGCACGACCGCGCTGGCCGAGCGCGCGCTCGCCGCGGGCGTGCCGCGCGAGGGCATCATGATCGACCCCTGCATCGACTTCGGGAAGAACTCCTACCAGTCGCTCGAACTGCTGCGGCACGTCGACGCACTGGTCGCGACCGGCTGGCCGGTCCTGATGGCGCTGTCGAACAAGGACGTGATCGGCGAGACGCTGGACCTCCCGGTCGGCGAGCGGGTCGTCGGCACCCTCGCCGCCACCGCGATCTCCGCGATGCACGGCGCGGCGATGTTCCGCGCGCACCAGGTCCGCGAGACACGGCAGGTCGCGGAGATGGTGGCGAGCATCATCGGCACCCGGCCGCCGGCGAACGTTGTACGGTCGGTCTGATGCGCGAAATCTTTCCCGGAAACCAGGACCGCACCGAGGCCGACGTCGAGCAGCTCTACGTCTATCCGGACGCGCCGAAGTGGCTCGCGGTGAATTTCGTGTCGAGCGCCGACGGCGGGATCACCATCGACGGCCGCTCGGGCGGGCTGTCGACGCCCGCGGACCGGATCGTCTACCGGCTGGGCAACGACCTCGCCGACGTCGTGCTGGTCGGCGCGGGCACCGCGCTGGCCGAGGGGTTCGAGGGCCTCCGGCCGGACGAGAAGACCGCCGAGCGGCGGCGCAGGCACGGGCTGGCCCCGATCGCGCCGATCGCCGTGGTCAGCACCGGCCGTTCGCTGCCGCCGGACGCCCCGGTGATCACCAAGGCCCTGGTGCCGACGATCGTCATCACGAGCGCGGCGACGGATCCCGAGCTGCGCGAGGCGTGGGCCACGGCCGGGGCGGATGTCCTGGTCGCTGGGACAGGCGACCCAACGCTGCACGAGGCCACCGGCGACCCGGCCTTGCACGCCGACCCGGACGACCAGCGCCCGCGCCCTCGGCACGGCGACGTCGACCTGCGGGCCGCGGTGGACGAGCTGGCTCGCCGAGGCCTCCGCCGCATCGACTGCGAGGGCGGACCGCACCTGTTCGCGTCGCTGCTGGCCGCCGGTGTGGTCGACGAACTGCGGCTGACGGTCGCGCCGATGCTGATCGCCGGGGACGCGCCGCGGGTCGCGATGGGCGCGGCGATCGAGCCGCAGCGGCTCGAATTAATTTCCGCGCTGGTGGACGACAACTCAGTACTCTTGCGGTATCGCGTCCACTGACCCGGGGAGGGATCGTGGCCAAGACCGCTCTGCGCGATGTGCGCGTCTTCGACGGACAAGGGCTCACCGAACCGCGCACCGTCGTGATCGACGGGCCGGTTCTCGGCACAGATCCCGCCGGGGCAAGGGAAATCGACGCCGCCGGGGCGACGCTGCTGCCCGGCTTCATCGACGCGCACCTCCACCTGGACCGGCCGGAGCAACTGGCCGACCTAGCCGAATGGGGCGTCACGACCGGGCTCGACATGGCGTGCTGGCCAGCTGAGCGCGTAGCCGCGCTGCGCACCGCGGGCCCGGCCGATTTCCGCTCTGCGGGGCTTCCCTTGATCGGCCCGCACGGGCTTCATTCCACGATCCCGGAAATGCCCGCTTCCGCCATCGTCACGACCGCGGAAGCCGCCGTCCAGTTCGTCGAAGCGCGGGTCGCGGAGGGTGTCGACTACGTCAAAGGCGTCGCCGAGGCCCCCGGTGACGGCGGGCCGCCCGCGGAAGCGTTGCAGGCGTTGGTCGACACGGCGCGGGAGCGAGGTCTGGACGCTGTCGTGCACGCGGCGACCCCCGGCGCGTACCACCTGGCCGTGGCGACCGGTGCGCGATTCGTGACGCATGTGCCGGTGATCGGCCGGATCGCCGCCGAGGACGTCGCCGCGATGAAGGCCGCCGGACAGACGGCGATTCCGACGCTCACCATGATGGAAGGAGCGCTCGCCTTCTTCGACGGCGCCGCTGGCGATTTCGTGGCCAATACGGCTGCTCTGCACGCCGCAGGGGTTGAAATCCTCGCCGGAACCGACGCCAACGGAGGTTCCGGAGCCCCGCTCGCGGTCGCGCACGGGTCGAGCCTGCACCACGAATTCGAACTGCTGGCCGAAGCGGGGTTGAGCTCGGTGGAGATCCTGCGTGCCGCGACGTCCGCCCCGGCGCGGGCGTTCGGGCTGTCGGATCGGGGCGAGATCCGGCCTGGGCTGCGAGCCGATCTCGTTCTCGTGGAAGGCGATCCGGTGGCGGACCTGTCGGCGACCCGGGCCATCCGCACGGTGTGGTGCGCTGGAACGGAAATCACCCGCTAGCCGAGGTCGCGGAAGTACCGGTCCAGCGCAGTACCGTCCTCGACCATCCGGCCGCTCAGCTCGAATCCCGCCCGCCGCGCCACCGCGCCCGAACTCACGTTTTCCGGCTCCACCTTGATCACCGCCCGCTTCGCTCCCGCACTGGCCGCGTACCGGACGGCCAGCAACACCGCCCGCGTCGCGAACCCCTGCCCGCGCCACCGCGGATACAGCCCATACGCCACGTTCGCCTCCCCCGGCGCGAGATGCTCGCCGGAGAACCGCAGGTCGACCGTCCCCGCCAGCACGCCGTGCACCCGGATGCCGAACGCCCGCAAGGACCCGCCGGAAGCCCATTCCTGCTGGCAGTGCTGAAGATACTCCCGGGTCCCGGCAAGCGTCCCCGGTCCGCCGTTGAGCCAGCGGATCAGCTCCGGGTCCTCGCCCGCGAAGTGCGCCTCCGCGTCGTCCGGCCGCAGCGGGGACAAGGCGAGCTCTCCGTCGGACAGCTCCTCAAGACCGCTGAACGGCATCGTCGGCTTCCTCGAAGGTCTTCTGCGCCTTGGCCAGTTCGTCGGCCGCCCGGGCAGCGCGGTGTTCCGCCTCGGCGAGCCGTTCGCGCAGTTCGGTCACCCGGTCGTCGGCCTGTTCGGCGGTCCGTTCCGCGCGCTGCAGATTCCGCTCGGCCTCCGCCCGCGCCCGCACCGCCTGCCGCCGTTCCAGCGCGCGGACCCGGGATTCCTCCTCCGCCTTCCGGTCCTTTTCGGACTGTCGGGTCTTCTTGGCCGGCGCGGGATTCGTCGGCAGCGACAGCCAGCGGTCGGCGTCCTGACGGGCCTTCGACGTCAGCCGTCCGGCCAGCGCCAGCCGGGCGACCTCGGCGTCCGCGACGATCGCCTCCAGCGTTTCCTCCACCTCGCGCTCGACGGAATCGCTCAACTCGGACGCGTCCCGCACGATCCGCTGCACCAGCTCCGCCCGCCGATGTGCCAGTTCCCGCAACCGGGAGCCGTCGAGCTGTTCGTGCGCGTCGCGCAGCTTCTCGCCGAGCGAGGCCAGCTCGGACAGCGGAGCGGAACCGTCGCGCGCCAGGCGGTTGACGTACGCCGCGGCCGCGGTCGGCTTGCGCAGCGCGCGAATCCGGCGCGCCAGCTCGACGTCGCCCGCCTCCTTCGCCGCGCGGGCGGCCGCGGTGCGCTCCGCGACGAAGTCGGCCGGCTCACCCGCGTAGAGCCGGTCGGCGACGGTATCGAAATCCGGGGTTGCCACGTGTGCCACCGAACCACACGAGTAGTCCGAACGCGACGCAACGCGTAACGTGGACGTCCACCCAACAAGGTCGAGTGAAGCGGGACGGTGCCCATGACGCCTCCGGGCCGGCTCGCGCTGACGGCCAGCCCCCTGGTCGCCGGCGCGCTCAAAGCACTGCAAATCGCGACCGAGCTGCCGGTCGCGATGGGCGGACCGGTGTCGGCGGCCTCCCGCTCGCACGTGATCGACCAGCTCCGCGGCACCGCCACCCGGTCGATGCAGCACGTGCAGGTGGACACCGGGGCCGGGCTCGGCGGCAAAGCGGTGGCACTGGCCCGGCCGTCCACGGTCGTCGACTATCTCAACGCACAGGGCATCACGCACAAATACGACCACGCGGTGGCCCCCGAACGGCTGCGCGCGATGGTGGCGCTGCCGGTGCGCGTCGGCGAGACCACGCGCGCGGTGCTGTATGCGGCGTCCCGGGATTCGATCACGTTCGGCGACCGGCTGTTGCACGCGGCGACCGCGGTGGCGACTCGGCTGGGGCGCGACATCGAGGTGGAAGAAGAGGTGCAGCGACGGCTGGCCGCGCCGACGGCCGTCCCCGCGGCCGAACGCGGCGACCTGCACGCCGAGCTCACCGCGATCGCCGGGTCGATCCACGACGAAAGCGCTCGGCAACGGCTGCTGGCGGTGTGCGACCGGCTGCGCCCGGAACTGGACCTGCCCGGCGTCGCGCTGACCCCGCGCGAGGTCGACGTCCTGCGGCTGGTCAGCGAGGGCTGCACGAACGACGAGATCTCAGACCGGCTCGGCCTGCTGCCCAACACGGTCAAGTCGTATCTCAAGCACGCGATGCGGAAGCTGGCGGTGTCCAACCGGGTGCAGGCGGTGAACCGGGCACGCGCCGCCGGACTGCTGCGGGCCGGATGAGACGGCTGAGCGGCGTCACGATCGATTGCGCCGAACCGCAGGTTCTGGCTGGCTTCTGGAGCGCGCTTCTCGACCGTCCGGTCTCCGGAGAGCATGACGGACCGGACTGGGCCACGGTCGGCTCTCGGCTCGATGCCGCTCCCCGGCTGACGTTCCAGCGCGTCTCCGAGCCGAAGCGCGGCAAGGTGAGACTGCATCTGGACGTCGAGGTGGACGACGTCGACGAGGCCCTGGCGCAGATCGAACAGCTGGGCGGGCAGTGGACCGGGGAACGCCACGACTACCCCGGCGAGGGTGTCGTGCTGGTGATGACCGATCCCGAAGGACACGAGTTCTGCATCGTCCGATACCTCTGAGGTTCCGCTGCCAGTCCAGTGCGGACATACCCTCCATGTGGGGTGGCTGGATCCGAGGCGGTGAGCGAAAATCACCCGCGCGGGCAGTGCGGCCCGCAGACGCGAAGGGATCGGCACGTGTTCTATGACCTGAGTGTCCGCGATTTCCTCGACCGCGCCGAAACGGTGTACCCGGACCGGATCACGGTGGTGGACGAACCCGCCCAGCCCGCGGAGTCCTGGGGCTCGGTGCCCTACCGCGAACTCGCCCGCCGCGCCCGCGCGCAGGCGGCGAATCTCGACGCGCTCGGCGTTCCCGTCGGCGGCAGGGTCGCCATCGTCTCGCACAACTCCGCGCGGTTGTTGACGTCCTTCTTCGGCATCTCCGGCTGGGGCCGCGTCCTGGTGCCGGTGAATTTCCGCCTCGCCCCGGCCGAAGTTCGGTACATCGTCGAGCATTCCGGCGCCGAGGTCCTGATGATCGACCCCGAGCTGAAACCGTTGCTGGACAGCGTAACCGCGAAACACGTGTTCGTCCTCGGCGAGGACGACGACAAAATCTGGGGCGGCGACGGCGGACCGCGGCCGTGGGACGCCGACGAATCCGCCACCGCCACGATCAACTACACCTCCGGCACCACCGCGCGGCCGAAGGGCGTCCAGCTCACGCATCGCAATCTGTGGCTCAACGCAACCACTTTCGGCCTGCACACCACACTCAGCGACAACGACGTCCTGCTGCACACCCTGCCGATGTTCCACGCGAACGGCTGGGGAATGCCGTACGCGGTCACCGGCCTCGGCGGACGGCACATCGTGCTGCGCAAAGTGGACGGCACCGAAATCCTGCGCCGCGTGCGGGAGCACGGCGTGACGATCATGTGCGCCGCCCCCGCCGTCGTCACCGCCGCACTGGACGGCGCCGCTTCCTGGGACGGCGAGATCCCCGGCCGCGACCGCGTCCGGATCGTGGTGGCCGGCGCGCCGCCGCCGACCCGGACCATCGAACGCGTGCGCGCGGAACTCGGCTGGGAGTTCATCCAGATCTACGGCCTGACCGAGACTTCGCCGCTGGTCACGGTGAACCGCTTCCGCAGCGAATGGGCCGGACTGGACCCGCACGAGCAAGCGAAGCTCTTGGGCCGCGCCGGCGCCCCGGCCCTCGGCGTCCGCGTCACGATCGACACCGACGGCGAAGTCCTCACCCAAAGCAACCACAACCTGGACGGCTACTGGGAAAACCCGGACGAGACCGCGCGGGTGCAGGAAGGCAACTGGTTCCACACCGGCGACGGCGGCACCTTCACCGACGGCTACCTGACCATCGCCGACCGCAAGAAGGACGTCATCATCACCGGCGGCGAGAACGTGTCGTCGATCGAGGTGGAGGACGCGCTGAGCTCGCACCCGGCCGTCCGGGAGGCCGCGGTGATCGGCATCCCGGACGAGAAATGGGGCGAGCTGGTCACCGCCCTCGTGGTGACCGACGGCAGCGAGGTGACGGCGGACGAGCTGATCACGCACTGCCGCCAGCACCTGGCCGGGTACAAATGCCCGAAGCGGGTGGAGTTTCTCGCCGAACTGCCGCGGACGGCGACGGGGAAGATCCAGAAGTTCAAGCTGCGGCAGCCGTTTTGGGAGGGGCAGGACCGGCAGGTGAACTGACCCGGTCAGTCCCGGCTCGCCGCCCGTTTCCTGGACCACTCCGCAGCGTCCGCGCCATACCGGGCCAGCAGCCGCGCGAACTGGATCCGCTCCTCCGCCGACCACGCAGCCGTGATCTCCTCGAACGATTTCCGCTGCTCAGCGGCGAACCGAGCGCGTTCGGCCTCGCCCTGTTCGGTGAGTTCGAGGACGGTGCGGCGTCCGTCGGCCTGGGACGCCGCCCGGCGCAGCAACCCGTCGGCGATGCACGCGGCGACAGTCCGGCTGGCCACCGGCTGCGCGACACCCATCTCGACGGCCAGGCCGCCGACTGTCGTCTCGTCCGGCGCGTCGGCGATCACGTTGAGCACGAGATTGCGGGACAGGTCCTTGTTCGACGCCGGGGTGCGCCGCCGCAGCCGGGACAGCGCCGGGCCGATCTGGTCCAGCACCGGGTCGCCGGGAGTCCGCCCAGGGGAGCTGTTCATGCGCTTGATCCTAGGCCGCACCAGCCCAGTTGCATACCTCGGGACAAGTACATAGCATTAGGTATGTAAATACCTTGAGCAAGGAAACGAGACGAACCGCCATGACACTCACCGCCATCGCCAACGCCCGGGTCTTCGACGGGGAGAAGTCCCTCGGCGTGCGGACCGTGGTCCTCGACGGCACGAGGATCGTCCAGGTCGGCGGCGAGATCCCCGAGGGCAGCGAAACCGTCGACGGCACCGGCGCGACCCTGCTGCCGGGGCTCATCGACGCCCACGTGCACTCCGCCCCGGGCTCGCTGGCGCTGGCCCTGCGGTTCGGGGTGACCACCGAACTGGAGATGCAGGGGATGAACACCCGGGAGAACCGGGGACACCTCGCCGAGGACGACACGGTCGCCGACGTGCGGTCCGCGGGCTTCGGCATCACCCCGCCCGGCGGGCACCCCAGCGAGCTGATGCCGGAAGGTTTCCGGCCGAAGTGGGACCTCCCGCCGGTGATGCCGCTGATGCCGTTTTCCACCACGCCCGAGGAAGCGGCCGCCTTCGTCCCCCAGCTCCTCGCCAGGGGCTCCGACTTCATCAAGTTCATGATCGACGACGGCAGCGTCGAAGGGCACCCCGGGCTGCCGTGCCTCGACCAGGCCACCGTGAACGCCGGAGTGGCGGAAGCCAAGAAGTACGGCGCTCTCACCGTGGCCCACGCCCTGACCGTGGAGGCGACCAGAATGGCCGCCGAAGCCGGCATCGACGGCCTCGCCCACGTGTTCATGGACCAGCCGCACACCGCCGAGATCATCAGTCTCGTCAAGGACGCGGGCATGTTCGTCGTTCCCTGCATCAGCCTCAACGCCTCGCTGATGGGCATCACCGGCAGCGTGCTCGCCGACGACCCCCGGGTCGCCGCCCGGCTCGACCGCGCGTGGGACGAAACCCTGCGCTCCAGCTACAACCGCTACCCGCAGGGCAAGCTCGAAGACGTGTACGACACCGTGCGCGCACTGGACGCCGCCGGGGTAGATGTGCTGGCCGGCACCGACGTCTCCATGCCCGAGACGTTCTTCGGAGGTCTCGCGCACGGAGCGAGCCTGCACCACGAACTGCAGTACCTCGTGGAAGCCGGTCTCACGCCCGAACGCGCCCTGCGGGCAGCCACCGCGACCACCGCCCGCCGCTTCCGCCTCAGCGACCGAGGCCGCGTCGCCGAGGGACTCCGCGCCGACCTTCTGCTGGTCGACGGCGACCCGACCCGCGACATCAGCGACACTCTCAACACCCGTGCCATTTGGCGCCGCGGTGCCCGCCTGGCGGAATGACCCGGACGTCAGTGCCCCGAATCCTGCCCAGTGCGCGGGATTCGGGGACGACTACCGTCCTCTTTGGACAGTTTGCCAGTCAGTCGTCAGACGGCTGGTAAACCAACCGCAGCACCCCGTTGCGGAACGCCGTCGTGTCCGCCAGCTGAAAGTCCAGCTGCGGCCCCTCCGCCGGAAGCAACCGCCGTCCCTTGCCGACCACCACCGGGTACTGCAGCAGGGTCAGTTCATCCACCAGCCCGTGCGAAAGGAGCCACCGGACCAGCGTCGTGCTCCCGCTGGTCATGATGTCGCCGCCCTCGCTGGACTTCAGCTCCGCGATCGCCTCGCCGAGGTCGCCGCGCAGGAGGGTCGTGTTGTGCCAGTCCGCTGTGGTCAGGGTGGTGGACGCGACGTACTTCGGCACGCTGTTCATGAACTCCGCACCCGGGTCGTCCGTGCGGCCGGGCCACGCCTCCGCGAAGCCCTCGTAAGTCACGCGGCCAAGCAACATCGCGTCGGCGTCCGCCATGCCGTCGCCCACCGCGTGTTCGAGCTCGTCGTTCCAGTACGAGAGCGACCACTGGTCCGGCGCCTCGACCACGCCGTCGAGCGAGACGAACAAGGTGGACACGATCTTGCGCATCGAGCGACTCCTTGGGGTTCGGGATCGCCGACACTATGGCGCAACCGGACCCGCCGACGCAGCCAGTTGGCCCAATGCTTGGTCTGTCAGGGCACTTCCGTTACCAACTCGAGTGCCCGGCCGAGCGTCGCCAGCCGCTTTTCCAGGGTGTCGCCCGCCGGGTACAGCCGGACCGTGTCGACCCCGGCGGCGCGCCACACCTTCAGGCGCGCGCGGACCATGTCCTCGGTGCCGATCAGCGTCGTCGCGAGCACCATCTCGTCGGTCACCAGCCCGGCCGCGCCGTCGCGATCGCCGGACTGCCAGCGTTCCCGCACCTCGGCGGCGACCTCGGCCCAGCCCTGCCTGCTGTAGGCGTCGTGGTAGAAGTTCGTGCTCGCCGAACCCATGCCGCCCAGTGAAAAGGCCAGTTCCTTCTTGCGCCCGGCGACCATCGGGCGCAGTTCGTCCTCATCGGACGCGAACGCGACCTCCGCGCCTTGGCACACCACGAGATCGCGGCGGCTCCGGCCCGCTTTCGCGAGCCCGGCGTCGAGGTGGCGGAAGTAAGCGTCGGCGCCTTCGGGGACGAAGCTCGTGCCCAGCCAGCCGTCGGCGAGTTCGCCGGTGAGCTCCAGCATCCGCGGCGACAGTGTGGCCAGGTAGATCGGAATGTTCTCGTTCGGTTTCGCCGACAGCCGCATCGGGCGGGATTCGCCGGGCAACGGAATCTGGAAAGCCTTGCCCGCGAAGGAGATCTTCTCCCCGGCGAACGCGCTGCGGATGATCTGCACTGTCTCGCGCATCCGGGTCAGCGGCCGCGCGAACGGCACCCCGTGCAACCCCTCGATCACCTGCGGACCGGAGGGCCCGAGCCCCAGCGCGAACCGCCCGTCCGACATCTCGGCGAGCGTGAGCGCGGCCTGCGCGAGCGCGACCGGCGTCCGAACCCCGAGCTGCATGATGCCGGAGCCGAGCCGGATCTTGTCCGTGCGCGCGGCGAGGTAGCCGAGCACCGACGGCGCGTCCGAACCCCACGCCTCGGCCACCCAGCATTCGCCGAGACCCAGTTTTTCCGCCTCCAGAACGAAATCCCGGGTCTCCGGCCAGCCGGACGACGCCTCGACAGTGGTGGCCGTGCGCATCATCCGGCGGACTCCACGCGGTCCTTGATCGCGCCGAGCGTGGCGGTCATCGAGGCCTCGAACTCGCTCAGCCGGACGTGCACGATCTTCTGTTCCTTCTCCGGCATCCGCGCGATCACCTCCGTCACCCCGGACGGCCCCGGCCCCATCTGCGCCCACTGCGTGAGCCGCGTGCCGCCGTTCTCCGGGGCGAGGGTGAACCGCCAGACCGCGGTCGGATTGGCCGGATCGGTGACCGCCCAGGCGAAGACGCGCGGCTCCTCGCATTCGACGATGTAGGACGTGGTGTCCCATTCACCGCGCATCTCGTGGTGGTTGTGCCCGACGAAGGACCGGCCGAGCGCGGGCGCCGAGCCCTCGTCGCACCACCGGACCGACTGCAGTTCGCCGCTCAGCTCCGGCATGAGCACGACGTCCGAGGCGAACCGCCAGACCTGCTCGGGCGAGCCGTCGATCCACGCGTCCACCTGCACGGTCGGGGCGTCCGCGTACCGCGCGCCGGTCCACTCCATGGCGAGTCCTCCTCCGTTGACCGTCTCGACCAGCATAGTTGCGTAACGAGACTCACCCTGTCAATCGGCTCCGGCCCCAAGCCGTGAGGGGAACCCTGAGGGACTCTGATTCCCTCAGGGTTCCCCTCACGGACGGCTACTCCAAGGGCGCGAATCTTGCGTGGACGTCGGGGCGTTGTGCCAGGCGCTCGGGGAAGCCTGGGCCGCGCCGCATCCGGGTGTCGTCCGCCGACAACGGTTCGCCGCAATCCGCGCACACCACGGTCGCGGTCGTGTCGTGCCCGCAGGCGTCGTGGTGCAGCACGATCGGCGGGCCCGCGTCGGTGGCCAGCCACCGGTCGCCCCAGGCCGTCATCGCGGCCAGCACACTCCAGAAATCGCGGCCCTTCTCGGTGAGCACGTAGTCGTAGCGCACCGGTTCGGCCTGGTAGGCGCGCTTCTCCAGCAACCCCTCGTCGACCAGCCTGCGCAGCCGGTCGGCGAGGGTGTTGCGCGCGATGCCGAGCGCCTGCTGGAACTCGTCGAAGCGGCGGACGCCGTAGAAGGCGTCGCGCAGCACCAGCGGCGTCCACCAGTCCCCGAGCAGGTCCATGGTCCGGGCGATCGAGCACGGCCACTGCGCGAAGGAAGTGCGTTTCATGACGGCGAGGATACGCCGTCCCACAGTGCAACCCAGCAGGTCAGACGCGATGCCCAACGGTCACGTCGACAGTGTCGGGCACCTCTTCGTGCTCGTCGCCGACCGAAAGCGTCCCGGACGGCTCCACGAGAAGCACCACCGCGCCCTCCTTCGACGACGGTTTGTGGAACGTGGCGCGCGGGACCACGAACGCCTGCTCGCGCGTCAGCGTCACGGTCCGTTCGCCGTCCGCTTCGCGCAGGCCGAGTTCGATGCTGCCGTCGAGGACGAGGAAGAACTCGTCGGTGTTGTCGTGCTTGTGCCACACGTGCTCGCCGAGGAACCGGGCGAGACGGATGTCGTAGTCGTTGACGTTGGCGACGATCCGGGGGCTCCACGGAGCGTCGAACCCGGCGAGCACCGCCCGCAGGTCTAGGGGCTGAGTTGTCATAGTTCGATCTTGGGCCTGGTTTCCGGCGGCCGGGAGTGCTAGGAATCGCACATGTCGAAAGGATCCTCGCACCGCGTCGTGATGATCGTCGGCGACGGCTCGAACCCGTTCGAGATGGGCGTCGCGACAGAACTGTTCGGCTTGCGCCGGCCGGAACTGCGGCGCCCGTGGTACGACTTCGTGCTCGCGGCACCCGGCGGGCAGGCCCGGATGCACCTCGGCTTCTTCACCCTCGCCGACGTCGCCGGGCTCGAAGCCGCCGACGCCGCGGACACCGTGATCGTCCCGAACCGGCCGGATCCGCACACCCCCGCCGACCCGGAGATCATCGCCGCGATCCAGCGCGCGGACGCCCGCGGCGCGCGGTTGATGAGCTTCTGCACCGGCGCGTTCACCCTGGCCGAGGCCGGGGTGCTCAACGAGCGCCGCGCCACCACGCACTGGCAATGGGCCGAGGCGTTCACCGCGCGCTATCCGCGGGTCCAGCTGGAACCGGACGTCCTCTTCGTCGAGGACGGCACAGTTTTCACCGCCGCCGGAAGTGCCGCCGCACTCGACCTGTCGCTGCATGTGATCCAGCGTGATCACGGCGCGGAAATCGCCAACGCGGTTAGCCGTCGCCTCGTTTTCACCGGACATCGCGAGGGCGGCCAGCAACAGTTCGTGGAACGCCCGATGCCCGAGATTCCCGACGCTTCGCTCGCACCGGTGCTGGAATGGGCGCGTCAGCACCTCGACCAGCCGCTCACGGTCACCGATCTCGCCGCGCGCGTCGACCAGCGCCGCGACCCTGCACCGCCGGTTCCGCGCCGAACTGGGCACGACGCCGCTCGCCTGGCTCACCGCCGAACGCGTCACGCTGGCTCGCCGCCTCATCGAACGCGGCGAACATGGTCTGGACCGCATCGCCGCCCGCACCGGGCTGGGCACCGGCGCGAACCTCCGGCTGCGGCTGCGCAGGCACACCGGGCTGTCGCCGTCGGAATACCGGAAACGATTCGGCCCGGCGGCGTGACCCACCCGCGGGTCCACAGTGGACCCGACGAACGGATTGCTCCATTCGGCCTATTCAGCAAAATCCCCGTTAAGCCCCGATGACCAGAACCCACCGAAGGTTTTATGCCAGACGAACGAAAGTTGGCCGGAACGGACAGAATTCCGGCAGCCCCTCACCGGATCGCGCACAGATCCGCTAGCTTGGCCGCAGACCGGCCGAACGAACGGGGAGACACGCATGGCCAGACGCCGCCTGGAGGGAAGGAACGCCCGGAGCCGGGCTTTCGCCGCCCTCGCCGGAGGCGCGCTCGTGGTGCTGCCGACGGTGACGTCGTCCGGCATCCCGGTGGCGTTGCGCGCCGCGGACCCGCCGTCGGCCGCTCAATCCGCGCCGAACTCCCCTAGCCTGGCGCCCGGCATCACGCTCCCGCCGATCGGCGTGGACGGCAGCCTGCCGCAGCCGCCGGTCCCGCAAGCGCTCGGCGTGCCGGGCTACCCGAACGGCCCCGGCTCGGCCACCACCGCCGGACCGCTCGGCATCCCGGACAGCATGCTGCGGGCCTACCGCAACGCGGCCGACATCATGGCCCGCGAACAGCCCGGCTGCCACGTCGACTGGGCGCTGATCGCGGCCATCGGACGGGTCGAGTCGAACCACGCCCGCGGCGGCTACGTCGACGCCCGAGGCAACACCCTCGAACGCATTCTCGGCCCGGTCCTCGACGGTTCCGGCGGGTTCGCCGCGATCCGCGACACCGACCACGGCCGCTACGACGGCGACCCGGTGTGGGACCGCGCGGTCGGCGCGACCCAGTTCATCCCGTCGACCTGGGCGTCCTACGCCTCCGACGGCAACGGCGACGGCGTCTCCGACCCGAACAACATCTACGACGAGACGCTCGCCACCGCGCGCTACCTGTGCTCGGGAAATCTGGACCTCTCCAGCGACGACAACCAGCGTCTCGCGGTGCGCCGGTACAACAACTCGCAGTC
The DNA here is from genome assembly GCF_055633755.1 of Amycolatopsis sp. NPDC114484. Classification (NCBI taxonomy): domain Bacteria; kingdom Bacillati; phylum Actinomycetota; class Actinomycetes; order Pseudonocardiales; family Pseudonocardiaceae; genus Amycolatopsis; species Amycolatopsis sp. NPDC114484. Next base: position 570,143 of record NZ_JBVKDQ010000003.1, read on the forward strand.
CTATGTGGACACCGTGATGGCGTACGCGTACGGCTACCGCAACGGCGTCTCGAAGCTGCCGGACAGCCAGGTCCCGATCGGAGCCCCGCCCGGACCCGGCGCGGTCGAAGCCGCGGCGGGCAGCCCGGCGGGCGACGTCGCACCGCCCGTCCCGCCGCCGGTCACCCCGGCCCAGCCGAACCAGCCCGGCACGCCGACGCAGCTTCCGGGCAGCAGCACCGCGCCGAGCAGCAGCACCCCGGCGAAGCCGACCAGCACCCCGCCGACCACGCCGTCGAGCACCACGCCCACCAGCGCCCCGCCGACGACGCCGACCACCTCGACGAGCACGACGCCGCCGTCCAGCTCCGCCCCGGCGAACCCGGCCACGTCGACCACGACGACTTCCAGCACCACGACGGAGGCCGCGCCGACGCACTGACCGCGGCGTTCGTATAGTCCGGACCGACCGGAAACCGGACTGTTGGGGGCGATCGTGGCGTGGAATCCCCGGAACCTGCCTGACCTGGCGGGCCGGAGCTACGCGGTGACCGGGGGCAACGCCGGCATCGGCTACTTCATCACCGAGCAACTGGCCGCCGCCGGAGCACATGTCGCGCTGCTGGGCCGTGACCCGTCGCGGCTGAACGCGGCGGTCGAGATGGTGCGCACGCGCGTCGGTTCGGCTTCGTTGAGCACGATCCCGCTCGACCTCGCTGATCTGGACTCGATCCCGGCCGCGGTCGAGGCTCTCGGACGGCTCGACCGCGTGGACGCGTTGATCGAGAACGCCGGCATCACCGCGCCCGGGCCGGTGCGCCGGACCACGAAACAGGGCCTGGAGCTGGCGATCGGCACCAATCATTTCGGCCACTTCGCCCTCACCGCGCTGGCCATGCCGGTGCTGACCGCGTCGGCCGCGCGGGTGGTGCTGGCGGGCAGCCTGATCACCCGGATGTATCCGTACGACATCGACGATCTGCAGAGCTCGCACAAGTATTCGGACTTCCGTGCGTACGCGCTGTCGAAGCACGCCGTGCAGTCGTTCGCCATGGAACTCGACCGACGCCTGCGTGCGGCGGGTTCGCCGGTGCAGGCGATCCTCGCGCACCCGGGGTTCAGTCTTGAGCGGACCAGCCCCGCTCGACCGGGGATCACCAAACCGGTGCCGGTGATGCGGCTGCTCGCGCCTTACACGCACGGCAAGGATCACGGCGCGTGGCCCGCGGTCCGGGCCGCCGTCGATCCGGCCGCGACCGGCGGTTCCTACTACGGTCCGGCGTTCGGCGGAGTGGGCCGACCCCGCTTGGGGACGGCGATGGGCGCTTCTCGGGATCTTGCGCGGGGCCGTCGGTTGTGGACGCTTTCCGAGGAGGCGACCGCGATCCGGTTCGCACTCGGGGGTTCCTGACTCGCCGGCATCTTGGTAACGTCGTGTTTCTAGAAACGTCGTGTTACCGAATGGGTGTGCCTTGACCAGGCTGACGCGAGCCGAACAACAGCAGCTCACGCACGAAAAGCTGATCGAAGCGGGACGGGCGGTGCTCGTCCGGCGCGGGTTTCTCGCCGCGACCGTGGAGGAGATCGCCGCCGAAGCCGGGTACACGCGCGGCGCGGTCTACAAGCACTTCGGCGGCAAGGAAGGCGTGTGGCTGGCGATCATCGACGCCCGCGCCGAAGCGCACCTCGACCTGCTCAAAGCCGCTCTCGGCAAGGCGTCCACCCGGGACGACCTGATCGCCGCGCTCACTCCGAGCGCCATCGCCGACGACGACGAGGCCGCCCGGTGGAGCCGGACGACCGCCGAATTCGCCGCCGCCGTAACGAGACTTCCTGAAACCGCCGCTGCCGCCGTCTCCGCGCAACGGCGGCACGAAGTGGAAATCGTTGCCGTACTTGACGAACACTGCCGACGACTGGGAATCACGCCCGTTGTTCCGTTGCCGCAAGTGGTTGTGCTGCTCGGCGCGCTGAGCGGCGGACTCGCCCTCCGCCGGGGCGCCGATCCCGACACCGACGTAGCGGGCGTGCTCGCCGGCACCCTCGCCGCGGTGTTCCCCGCCCCACGGAGGACTCCATGACCGTTTCATTCGCCCACAACGGCGACATCGACCTCGCGTACGAAACCTTTGGCACCGAAGGACGTCCGGTGCTGCTGATCCAAGGCGGACTGGCCCCGAGGCAAGGCTGGCCGGACGAGTTCTGTGAAGCCTTGGTACACAAAGGTTTCCACGTCGCCCGCTACGACAACCGCGACGCGGGCCAGTCCTCGCGCGCCACCGCTGACTACACCCTCGCCGACTCCGCCGCCGACGGAACCGCCGTGCTGGACGCACTCGGCTGGCCCAGCGCACACGTCGTCGGCGTCTCCCTCGGCGGCATGATCGCCCAGGTAATGGCGACCCGGCAGGCGGAGCGAGTGCTGAGCCTGACGTCGCTGTCCTCCGCGCCGGACCACCTCCAGCGATGGAACCTGCGCAAAGTCGCCACGCTCGTCAAATTCGCTGTATTACACCGGAAACAGCCCAAAGACCCGGAATCCGCCGGTGAGCAGCTCGTCCGGATCTACCGGATCGTCGGCTCGCCCGGCCATCCGCACGACGAGGACTGGATCCGCGACGTCGGCCGCCGGACTTTCCGCACCCGCACCGATTTCGCCGCGCTCCGCCGGCAAGGCAAGGCGATGTACGCCTTGGGAGACCGGCGCGCGGAACTGGCGGGAGTACGCGCGCCGACCCTGGTCATCACCGGAGAAGCCGACCCCGTGCAGCCGGTCAGTGCCGGGCGCGCGACCGCCGAAGCCATTCCCGGCGCGAAATTCGTCACCTACGCGGGCATGGGGCACGACTTGCCGCGTCCACTGTGGCCGGACCTGATCGGCGAAATCGACGCTATCGCCAGTGTTTAAGCCTGCTTTCCGACCTGGTCGATCCGGGCGGCGATCCCGTCGAGAAGCCGGTCCAATCCGAACTCCGACGCGTCCGACGCCTGTTCCGCCGAAGGCTTGTCGAACCCGCCCGCAAGCCAGGTCCGGTTCATCGCCGGATGGGATTCGACGTCGAAATACGTGTACCAGAACGAAGAACGCTGCCCCCACCAGGCGTCGTTGGACTGCCCCGTGGTCTGTTCCAAGTGAACACTCTCCGCCTCGGCCGCCGCGTTCGCGTCCACATATCCCGCGACCGAATTGGCCGCCGCGACGACCTCGCACGCGGGCAGGCCCAGACCGTCCATAATGGACAGAAGATACTCCTGACCGGCCAGCTGCCCCGGACCGAGCGCGGGCCGCACCCGGGACCTCTCCCGCAGCCAGGGATGCCGGCGGTAGATGTCGCGCGTCCGGTCGGCGTAGACGCGGACCCGCGCACGCCAGTCCTCCGGCCGCGGCTCGCCGGGCCCGGGGAGATTCCGTTCGAGAAGAACGGTGTCGACCATGAGGTCGATCAGCTCGGTTTTGCCGGGAACGTAGGTGTAGAGCGTCATGGTGCCCGCCCCGAGTTCCTTGGCCACGCGGTGCATGGACGTCGCGACGAGCCCCTCGGCGTCCGCGACCGTGATGGCAGCCGCGATGATCTTTTCGACAGTGAGCGTCGGCCGCCTGCCGCGAGCCGAGGGTTCCGGGGCGCCCGCACAGTCGCGCCACAACAGAGCGAGCGTGCGCGCGACCTCCTCGCGCGCAGCCTCGGGACCGTCGCCCTCGTGCTCGACGGTCATCGCGTCCCCTCCCGGCCTTCGTACGTCAGCGTGGGATCTTACCTGCCGTTTCAGGACCTTCGTCCCCTCCGCGCCCGCCTGCTGGCCGCTACGCTGGGCAGCGAGGGAGGTGGTTCCGGTGACGGAACGCAAACCACCGGGCGTGTCGTACGGCACCTGGGTCGACCGGCAAATCGCCGCCGCCGAAGCCCGCGGAGACTTCGAAGACCTGCCCGGAGCGGGAAAACCGCTACCGCCCCCGACCGGCCGCGACGCGGCGACCGACTGGATGCTCCGAAACGCCCGCGAAGGAGACATCGACCGGTCCGCGTTCCTGCCGCCGTCGCTCGCCCTGCCGAGGGAAATCCAGGACCTGCCGGGGAAACTGGCGAAAATCCGCTCCGAACGCAAGGTGCGGGAGACCGTCGAGGACCTGAACGACCGCATCCGCAAGGCACACGCGATGCCCCAGGACGGCCCGGTGCTGCGAGCGCGGCCGCTGGACGTGGAGGAAACGGTGGCGAACTGGCGGGCGTGTCGCGGAGAGTCCTGAGCCGAACCCGTCCTGCCTAGCCGCTGCCGCCCCCTTTCCTCAAGGCGGCCAACTCGCGCCCCCGCTCGAAGCGTCCTGTGCGGCACGAGGCGGATCCGAGCCGTGGTGCCGCAGACGGCCGCGGGCACCGCCGGACCAGCCGCTTCCCCAACGGCCTCCACAACCCTGCTCCGCCTCAACCGGCCGCCGCCGGAATCCCCGCCCACCCTCTCCCTTCACACCCCGCCACCCACTCCCCGACTGCGGCTACGCTGGGTAGCACCTGGGCGAAGGGAAGAGAACCGTGGTCGGAGTTCGTCGGGTTGCCTTCGTGGTCGCCGCGGTGCTCTTGCTGTTCGGCGAGCCGTGGTCGGCGCTCGTGCTGCTGCCGGATTGGCCGGTCGCGGGCACCGTGGTCGGCACGGTCGTTTTCGGTGTGGCCGCACTGGGTTTTCCGGTGCTCATGGTGCTCGGGCACGGTCCGAAGCAGAACGACGCCGCCGCGCGGGCCGGGGACGTCACTCTCGGCACGGTCTGGGTGCTGTTCACCTGGAGCGTCCTCACGCACCTGCTGCGGCTGGTCCTGCTGGTGTCCGGAGTGGACGATCCCGCGCGGCCACGGATCGTAGCCGGGGTCACGCTCGCCGTCGCGGCGGTGCTGCTCGTCAGCGGGAACCGGATCGCCACGCGGGTGCCGCCGGTGAAGGCGGTCGACGTCGTGCTGCCGAAGCTCGGCGCCGGGCTCGACGGGCTGCGCGTCGCGGTCATCACCGACACCCATTACGGCCCGCTCGACCGCACCCGCTGGTCCGAACGCCTGGTCGCCGAACTGAACCGGCTGCGGCCCGACGTCGTCTGCCACGCCGGGGACCTCGCCGACGGGTCGGTCGCCAAGCGGCGCAAACAGGTCGACCCGCTAGGCGGCGTCCAGGCTCCGCTCGGCCGGTTCTACATCACCGGCAACCACGAGTACTTCGGCGAGGCCCAGGCCTGGCTGGACCACATGGCGAGCCTCGGCTGGGACACCCTGCACAACCGCTCGACCCTGATCGAACGCGACGGCGCCCGCCTGCTCTTCGCCGGCATCGACGACCCCACCGGAGCCGCCTCCGGACTGCCCGGCCACGGCCCCGACCTGGCCGCCGCGCTGGACGGCTCCGATCCCGAGGTCCCCGTCGTCCTCTTGGCCCACCAGCCAAAACAGGTCGCCCAGGCCCGCGAGGAAAACGTCGACCTGCAGATCTCCGGCCACACCCACGGCGGCCAGATCTGGCCGTTCCACCTCCTGGTCCGCTTGGACCAGCCCACCCTCTCCGGCCTCACCCGGCACGGCCCGACCCAGCTGTACAACAGCCGCGGCTCCGGCTTCTGGGGCCCGCCGTTCCGGGTCTTCGCGCCCAACGAGATCGCCCTGCTCACCCTGCGCAGCGCCTAACCGCAGCCACTGCCGCCCCCTCTGATCCACCACATCCCACCGACTAATTTTTTTGTCTTGACAACTCAACTCGTCGGATGCGAGAGTTCTCCCCAACGGCACCACCCGAGGAGGAACCCCATGCCCACCGTCACGTCCGCCGACGGCACCCAGATCGCCTACTCCCGCATCGGCTCCGGCCCCGCGCTGGTCCTCGTCGACGGCGCGCTCTGCTACCGCACCTCGACCCCCAACGACGACCTCGCCAAAGCCCTCTCCGACCGCTTCACCGTCTACACCTTCGACCGCCGAGGCAGAGGAGAAAGCGGCGACACCGGCCCGTACGACGTCGAGCGCGAAATCGAAGACATCACCGCACTGGCCAAGGAAGCCGGCGGCGAGATCTCCCTCTACGGCATCTCCTCCGGCGCCGCCCTGGTCCTGGAAGCCGCCCACCGCGGCGTGCCGGTCAAGAAGGTCGCGGTGTACGAACCGCCGTTCGTGGTCGACAGCACCCGCGCCCGAGTCCCCGCCGACTACCAGGCGAAACTCGAAGCGGCCGTCGCCGCCGGAAAACCAGGCGCCGCGATCAAGACCTTCATGGTCGAAGGCGTGGGACTGCCCGCCCTGATGGTCACCATGATGCGCCTGATGCCAGCGTGGCCGCGCATGAAACGCGTCGCCCACACCCTCGCCTACGACGCCCAGGTCATGGACGACAACCAGGCCGGCCGCCCCCTGCCCGAAGGCCGCTGGTCCGGAAATCACCGCCCCCACCCTCATCCTCGACGGCGGCAAGAGCCCCGCCTGGCTGCGCAACGGCGTCGCGGCGGCAGCAAGCCAGCTGCCGAACGCCGACTACCGCACCCTGCCCGGCCAGACGCACCTGGTGAAAACCGCCGCACTGGCACCGGTCCTCGCGGAGTTCTTCGCCACGAACTGACCCCGCCGCTGGAGCGGTTGAGGCAAGCTGCGAAACGTGGCCACGCGAGCATTGATCTTCGATTTCGACGGCACCCTCGCCGACACCGAAGCCGCGGTACTGCGGTCCTGGCAAGAAATGTTCGCCGGACACGGCGTAGAACTGCCGCTGGATGTCTGGCACACAGTCATCGGCACCCAGAACACCGCAGCGACGATGTTCAAACTGCTGGCCGAACAAGTCGAAGACCTGGACCCGGAAACGCTGCGCCCCAAGATGCGCGCGCGAGTACACGAACTCCTAGCCGAAGACGGCCCCCGAGAAGGCGTCCTGGACTACCTGAACGAGGCCGCCGCTCGCGGCCTGGCACTGGGCGTCGCCTCAAGCTCATCCGGCACCTGGGTACACGGCCAACTAGAACGCCTGGGCCTGGCCACCCGCTTCACCGCCGTGGAAACCGGCGACCGCCACAACCCCAAACCCGACCCAGACACCTACCTGGCAGCCCTGCGCACCCTAGGCGTCACCGCGGACGAAGCCCTGGCCTTCGAAGACTCACCCCACGGCGTCACCGCAGCGAAAGCAGCCGGAATCACCACCATCGCCATCCCCAACCCCATCACCGCACCCCTGGACTTCGGACACGCAGACCAAGTCCTCCCCAACTTCACCACCACCCCGCTAAGCACCCTGCTGCAGCAATAAGGCCCTGAGGGTTCCCCTCAGAGCCCCTGATTCCCCCAGGGTTCCCCTCACGACCAGCGACGGTCCGTGAGGGACCCCTTCACGGAATTAGATTCCCTCAAGAGCCCTTCACAGACCCCCCGCCCACCGCTCGCCCACCGCTCGCCCAGCCGCGCCCCACCCAGCCGCAGCCGCCACACCCACCCACCCAACCAAGCACCCACACCACCCCCGCACCCCGATACGAAGCCAAAAATGCGGTCTTGGGGTGCTTGTCAAGGCATCTTTCCCGCCTTGACAAGCACCCCAAGACCGTCATCACAATCAGCTTCGGGGTGCCCCGCGCAACAACGAGGCGCAATGTCGCCGCCAGGCGACGAGCTACCCCACGGACTCACCCAGCCGGTCCAAGAACCCCCGCTGCCCCTTAACCAACTTCTCCCGAGCCACCTCCACCGAGAACCACTCCACCCGATCCACCTCAGGAAACTCCCGCATCACCCCAGACCGAGGCGGCCACTCCATCTCAAACACCCCCGGAACCACACTCCCCGGATCAAGATCCCCCTCCACCGCCCAAGCGGTCACCACCTTCCCGGACTGCCGAACCTCCCCCAGCTCCACCCATTCCCCCTCCGGAACCGGCACCCCCAGCTCCTCCGCGAACTCCCGCCGAGCAGCCGCCTCCGGAACCTCCCCCTCCTCGATCTCCCCCTTGGGCAACGACCAAGCAGCCAGGTCCTTCTTCGCCCAAAACGGCCCGCCCATATGCGCGAGCAACACCTCGACCCCGCCCGCGGAACGACGGAAAACCAACACCCCGGCACTACGCCTGACAACCATCCCCCCAGTCTGCCCGCCCCGCTGACCAGCCCGAACACCACCACAGAAAAAACTTCCCGGCGATGTGTCGATCCACGTCCACCGCGTTCGACGCATAGGCAGAAGGCACCCAACAGCCACCAGCCACCCCGGGAAGGACCCCACGATGACCACCACCACCGCCCAGAAGACCTCGAAGACCGCCAAGACCGCGAACACCGCGAACACCGCCACCGAAACCACGAAGTCCCTGGCGGACCAAGCCCGCCCCACCGTACTGGCCCTCTTCCGCGCAGTGGTGTCGTTCCTCTTCCTCTGCCACGGCCTGATGGGCTTCGGCCTCTTCGGCGGCATCGACAACGCGGGCGGCGCGCTCCCGCTGGGCCAGTGGCCGGGCTGGTGGGCCAGCGTGATCGAGGTGGTCGGCGCGATCCTCGTCTTCGCCGGGCTCTTCACCCGCGTCTCCGCGCTCGTGCTCTCCGGCGTGATGGCCTACGCCTACTTCACCGTGCACGCCCCGGAAGGCCTTCTCCCCCTGCACAACATGGGCGAACCCGCCGCCCTGTACGCCTGGATCTTCCTCACCATCGCGGTCGTCGGCCCGGGCGCGGCCTCCCTGGACCGACTGCGCCGCCGCTGAAAACACCGTGCCAGAGCGGCAATCCCGGAAACCTAACCGGGGTTGCCGCTCACCAGCATCGCCCGCCCGAGCACGTGCTCCATCAACACCGTCAGCACCTGCTTGGTCGAGTCCCGCTCCCGCGCGTCGCACAGCAGCAACGGCACCTGAGGGTCAAGATCCAGTGCCCCGCGGACTTCCTCGGTCCCGTACCGGTAAGCGTCGTCGAAGCAGTTCACCCCGACGACGAACGGCAGCCCGCGCTGCTCGAAGAAATCCACTGCGGGGAAACAGGATTCGAGCCGCCGCGTGTCCGCCAGCACCACCGCGCCGAGCGCGCCGTCGGCCAGTTCGTCCCACATGAACCAGAACCGGTCCTGCCCCGGTGTGCCGAACAGGTACAGGATCAGCTCGGGGTTGATGGTGATCCGGCCGAAGTCGAGCGCGACCGTCGTGGTCGTTTTGCCCTCGACGCCGGACAGGTCGTCCACGCCCTCGGACGCGGCGGTGATCACCTCTTCGGTGCGCAGCGGCGGCACCTCGCTGACCGAGCCGACCAGGGTCGTCTTGCCGACTCCGAAGCCGCCCGCGACGAGCACCTTCACCGCCTGCGCGGTGAGCGACCGGCGGGGCTCAGAGTTTCCGGATGCCATCGAGAACCGCCTGGAGAATGTGGGGGCTGGGGGCGTCGGTCACCGGCGTCGCGGTGCGGAAGAGCACGAGGTTGCGTTCTATCAAATCGCTCAGCAGGACCTTCACCACCGGCAGCGGCAGGTCGACGCGAGCCGCCACCTCGGCCACCGAAACCGGGCGCTGGCACAGGGAAAGAATGCGCGCGTACTCCGGTTCGAGGCCGGGCGTCTCGCTCGCGGCGCGCAGCGCGACGACGAGCGTGATCAGGTCGAGCCCGCGGGTGTCGGACCGGGTCCGCCCGCCGGTGACAGCGTAGGACCGCACCAGCGGACCGGCCTCGTCCTCGTACCAGGACTCGCGGCCCTGGGCCATCATGGCGAGGTCCGCTGGACCGCTCCGGCCCGCGGCGCCGCGGTGAGCACCGCGCCGACCCGCTTGACCATCAGGTTCATCTCGTAGGCGACGAGCCCCATGTCCGCGTCGACCCCGGCCAGCAGCGCGAGGCAGGCGCCCCGGCCGGCCGCGGTGACGAACAGGAACGCGTGGTCCATCTCGACCATCGTCTGCCGCACGTTGCCGCCGCCGAAGTGCCGCCCGGTGCCGCGGGCGAGGCTCTGGAACGCCGACGCGACCGCGGACAGGTGCTCCGCGTCCGCCTCGGACAGGTTGCCCGACCGGCCGATCAGCAACCCGTCCGCGGACAGCACCACCGCGCGGTCCGCGCCGGCGACCCGCTGCACGAGGTCGTCGAGCAGCCAGTCGAGCTCGTTGACGCCGTTGTTCGCCATCAGTCGCGATCTCCGTACCTGTTGTCGTGCCCGGGATCGGCCTCGCGGGCCCGCCGGGTGCCCTGCTGGAAGGCGCTGAGCCGGGAGCGGGCCTGCTCCGGCGAATCCTCGCGGACGTCGTCGGGTTCCGGCTCCGTCCGGTCGCCGCGCAACTGCGGAACCAGGTTCTGCTGCCGCCGCCGCTGCGGAAGCGGCGGACGACCGGGCGGACGCGGCGGCGCGGACCGGCCGTTCTCGACAGCCGGACGCGGTGCGCGGCCGTTGTCCGCGGGCGGACGCTGCTCGTGCTGCGGACGGGTCTGCGGCGGACGGACCGGCGGCGCCTCGGCGACCGGGCGCATGGCGCGGCGGGTCGGCAACTCCGGCCGCTGCTGCTCCGGTGCCGCTCGGGGCTCCGGCGCGACCCGAGGCTCCGGCGCGGGACGCGACGCTTCCGCTTGCGCGGGTTCCGGACGCGACGCTTTCCGTTGCGGCAGTTCCGGTCGCCGAGGCTCAGCCCGCTGCGGTTCCGGCGCGGGCCGCGACGGCTCCACCGCGAGCCGGGACATCTCCGGCGTCCCGTCCGATTCCGGCTCCGCGTCGGCGTCGACGGGTTCCGTCTCGCTGATCGGCGCGAGCAAATCCTTGCGCACCAACACGATCGCCCGGGTCCCGCCGTACGCGGATTCGCGCAGGTGCACCGAGATCCCGTGCCGCGACGCCAGCCGCGCGACCACGAACAGGCCCAGCCGCGGTTCGTCGGACAGCGCCATGATCCCGAAGTCCGGCGGGTCGGCGAGCATCGCGTTGAACTCGTCGGCCTGCTCCTGCTCGATGCCCAGCCCCTGGTCCTCGACCTCGATCACGACGCCCTTGCCGACGACGTTGCCGCGCAGTTCGACGCGCGATTCCGGCGGCGAGAACGACGTCGCGTTGTCGATCAGCTCGGCGAGCAGGTGCACGAGGTCGCCGACGACCGGCCCGCGCACCGCGACCTCGGGCAGCTTCGCCGTCTTCACCCGCGCGAAGTGCTCGGTTTCCGCCGCCGCGCCGCGGACGAGTTCCACCAGCGACACCGGATTGCGCCACTGCCGTCCCGGCTGGCCGCCGCCGAGGATGATCAGGTTCTCCGCGTTGCGCCGCGCGCGGGTGGAGAGGTGGTCGAGCCGGAACAGCGTGTCCAGCTGGTCCGGGTCCTCCTGCTTGCGCTCGGCGGCGTCCAGCACCTTCAGCTGCCGGTGCACGATCACCTGGCTGCGGTGCGCGATGTTCAGGAACACCGCCTTGGTGCCCTCCCGGGTCTTGGCCTCCTCGACCGCGGCGGCGAGCGCTGACTGCTGCGCCAGGTTGAACGCCTCGGCCACCTCGCCGATCTCGTCCGTGCCGTGGTCGAGCAGGTGCCCGCCCTCGTCGAGGTCGACCGGTTCGCCCGCCCGCACCCGGCCGACGAGCTCCGGCAGCCGCACCTCGGCAGCGTCGAGGGTGTCCTCGCGCAGCCGGGCGAGCCGGGAGATGAAGCGGTTCGACAGCCGCAGCGCGATCAGCACCACGACGAGCGCGAAGAGCACCGCCGCCGCGCCCGCGATGATCGAGTTCCGCAGCGTGTCGTCCGCGTCGGTGATCGCCGCGTTGGTCGCGTGCGCGCTCTGCGCGGCGAACATCGTCATCAGCGTGGTGGCGACCTGCTTGGCGTCGGTCCGCCACTGCTCCAGCGGCACCGGCAGCTGTTTCGCGCCGGACAGCAAGGCGTTCTCGACCTGCGTCACGGTCGTCCACTCGGGACTCGAGACGAGCTTGTCGTAGTTCGCCCGCACCTCGGGCACCATCTGCGGCACCGACTGTTCGAGCTGCGCGTGGTACGCGCCGATCTGGCCGAGGTACGCGCGCTGCTCGTCGCCGGACAGCCCGCCCGCGGCGAGCCCGGCCGAGGCCAGCGCGTCGCTGCGCTGCATTTCCTCCGCGGCGTTGAAAATCGGGATCGCGGACAGCCGGGCGTAGGCGTTGTCCGCGCCGCGCGCGGCCTGCGCGAGCCCGGCGACGCCCTGGGTGAACTGGTCGATGATCTGGTTGTAGAAGGAGAAAACCTCGAGCCGCGGCACCTGGCCGGAGTCGACCCGCTGGCGCAGCTGCGGCAGTTTCGCTTCCAGCGCGGCGAACGTGGCGATGTTCTGCTTGACGCTCGCGGGCACGTTCGAGTCGCTCGCGAAGTTGCCCTGCAGCACCGAGGTGATCTGCGCGGCGGACGCGTCCGTCTTCGGCCGGGTGGCCAGCAGCGCGGCGCGCGCGGCGTCCTGTCCGGCCAGCACGCTCATCGACAGCTGCCGTTCCTGTTCCGCGGCGAGCAGGAACGGAATGCCGGGGCCTTCCGAACCGCGAATCTTCTGCGCGTAACCGCGCGCCTGGGTCGCGTCGAAAATCAGGTATCCGGCGAGCGCGATACCGACCACCAGCAACGCCACGCTCGGAATCAACGCGATCGCGAGCACGCGAGAGCGAATCGACGAGCCGCGGCCCTTTCGCCCGGAATTCTGCTTCACCGTGATCCGTTTTCCTTCCGGCACTGCTGTGGTATTCGGGTCCTCGGTGTTTTCGTTGCACCGGTCCGACCAGCCGGATCACAGTTCACCGCGGTCTGCGTTTCCCGCGACGACGGTAAGCAACCCGGACGGGCGAGTCAAGTCCGGACCCGCGTTGCCGTCATCCTCTTGTTACCTGCTAGTAACCCGCTGCGGTGCTTGGAAAACTGATCACCACCGGACGTGACCTTGGTCGCACCGGCCGCGCCGGCGCGCGCCGGGCCCCCGCGGGTGAGGTCGGTCACGACCCCGGGCGCGCGAAAACCAACCGGAAACTTATGCGCATTTCCGCATCGGCCGCGGAATCGAACGGAGAACCGAGATCAATTTCCGGAATTCAGCGCCGGACGCCATTCGGCGGCCGGTGTGCGGAAAACCGGGGCCCGGGCGCGGGATCCGTTTCCGGGGCGACCGCCGGACGGTCGCGGCGGAGCAGATCGTGCAGCATCTCCCGGCACGCCCACGCCAGCACCGCCACGGACGCGACCAGCACCGCCACCAGCGCCGATTCGACCGGATAGCGTCCGATGAAGTCGCCGAAACGCGCGAGCACGAAGCCGAGGGCCACGCCGACGAGCAGGGTCACGACATACGAGAGCGGCACTTCCCGACCGCGGGTCTCGATCATTTCGGCCCCTTTCGCCCCGGATTCGCGCGGCGGCGTCGCTCCCCGATCAGCTTCCGCCCGCGAAAAAACAGGGACCGAGCATACCCGCCAGGCAGCGGGCAGCGCGCCCGTCGATCACCCGAAGGGGCGAGCACGACACCGATTGTTCACCCAGGACCCGCGAATCCGGCCGGATCCCGGCGAATCCGCGCGGATATTGCGCGAATTCTTTTCAGCGCACCTCGCGCAGCACGGTCACCGCTCGCAGCACCTCGGCGTAAGTCGTGTACAGCGGGGCCAGCCCGAACCGCAGCACGTCCGGCGGCCGGAAATCGCCGAGCACGCCGCGTTCGTGCAGCGCGTCCATCGTCTGCTGCCCGCCAGGGTCGCGCACCGAGACCTGGTGTCCCCGCGAGTGCTCGCGCGGCGTCGGGATGTCGGCTCCCGGCAGCAGTTCGTCCGCACACCGGAAAAAGAAATCGCCCAGCGCCAAGCCTTTCGCGCGCAGCACGGAAAGGTCGACGCCGTCCCAGACGTCCAGCGCGGCGTCGAGCGCCAGCATCGAGAGGATGTCCGGAGTGCCGGCGCGGGCGCGCGCGATCCCCGCGCTGCCGCGGTAACCCGGTTCCATTCCGAACGGATCCGCATGCCCGGCCCATCCGGCGAGCGGCTGATCGAATTCCGCCTGATGCCGCTGTGCCACATAGATGAACGCGGGCGAACCCGGTCCGCCGTTGAGGAATTTGTACGTACAGCCCACCGCGAAATCGACGTCGCACGCGTCGAGCTGAACCGGAATCGCGCCGACGCTGTGGCAGAGATCCCACACCGCGAGCGCGCCGGCCGCGTGCACGGCCTCGGTGACCGACGGCATGTCGTGCAGCCGTCCGCTGACGTAATCGACGTGATTCACGAGCACCGCCGCCGTCCGCTCGCTCACCGCGCCGGGCAGTTCCGCCACCGGCACGCGCCGCACGGTGTGCCTGGTGAGCCGGGCCGCCTGGTCGGCCACGTAGCCGTCGGTCGGGAAGGTCGCCGCGTCGACCAGCACCTCGTCGCGGCCGGGGTTCGCCCGCACCGCCGCCACGAGCGCCTTGAACAGGTCCACACTCGTCGAATCCGCCACCACGACCTGTCCGGCCGCAGCCCCGACCAGCGGCGCGATCCGCTCGCCGACCCGCTGCGGGGCTTCCCACCAGCCCTCGGTCCACGACCGGATCAGCCGCCGACCCCACTGCTCGCGAACGACCCGGCTCAACCGCTCCGCGACGTGTTTCGGCGGCGCGCCAAGAGAATTCCCGTCGAAGTACGCGACTTCCGGGTCAAGGTCGAACTCCGCGCGCTTCGCGGCGAGCGGGTCGGCGGCATCGAGCGCGGCCGCCTCGTCGGCAAGACTCTCGCTGCGCACGGCGGATTCGGTCATCGACGCTCCTCGGGTCCCGGTTCGCCCCCTTTCTAACAGGAGCCGGGCCGGTCTATCGAGCGCCGAGGCTGGCCGGGATTCTCTATCGGCCGCCGCGCCGACGACCTACAGTGACCTGACCAGGCACCACCGGAGGAGGTCAGCGTTGACCCAGTCGATCGCCGAACAAGCCGAGGGCCGCACCATCCCGTCGCTGCTGCGGCGCAATGCCGTCGAGTACGGGGACCGGCCCGCGCTCACCTCGCTCGATCTCGAAGGCCGTCCGACGCTCACCTGGAGCGAGTTCCGGACCGCGATCGCCGAGGTGTCCCGCGGGCTCGCCGGGCTCGGCCTCGCCGCGGGCGACCGGATGCTGATCATGGCCCCGAGTTCGCCGGACCACCTGATCGCCGACCTCGCCGCGGTGCACCTGGCGGCCCTCCCGTGCACGGCGTACGCGACGCTCAGCCCGGAGCAGATCCGCTACGTCGCCCGGCACAGTGCCGCCCCGGTCGTCGTCCTCGCCGGTGCCGACGAGCTGTCCCGCTGGCTGCCGGTCCTCGACGATCTGCCCGCGCTGCGCCGCGTGGTGGTCATCGACGAATCCGCGATCCCCGACGGCGACGACCGGTTCGTCGCGTACTCGGCGGTGCGCGAAGCCGGCCGCGCCGCGCTCGCCGCCGACCCCGAGGCGTTCGACCAAGCCTGGCAGGCGATCCGCCCGGACGACCCGCTCGCGATGATCTACACCTCCGGCACCACCGGCGACCCCAAGGGCGTCGTGCTGTCTCACCGCAACGCGATCCACGAGGGCATCGCCGTGCACACACTGCACAAGGCGCCGATGCACCCCACGAACATCGCGTACCTGCCGCTCGCGCACATCGCCGAACGCGAGCTGTCTATCTATCTGCCGATCGTCGCCGCGGGCCACGTGCACACCGTCGGCGATCCGTCCGGCGTGGTCGCGGCGCTCGGCCAGGTGCATCCGCAGAGCTTCTTCGGCGTGCCACGGGTATGGGAAAAGATGGTGGCGGGCCTGAAGAACATGCTCGCCGGCATCCCCGAAGACCGGCGCGAGGCGCTCATCTCGGCGAACGAACTCCTGCAAGAGGGCTACAAACTCCGCAGCGCGGGCGAGGAGGTCCCGGCCGATCTCGCCGAGCGCATCGCGAAGACCGACGAGACCGTCCTCGCTCCGGTGCGTGGGCTGCTCGGGCTCGACCAGCTCCACATCGCGTCCAGCGGCGCGGCCGCGCTGCCGCTGGAGGTGCTGTACTTCCTCGCCGGGCTGGGCGTCGAGATCCGCGAGGTCTGGGGCCTGTCCGAGACCACCGGCGCGGCGACCGCGAACAGCGCCGACGCCTTCCGCGCGGGCACCGTCGGCCGTCCGATCGACGGCGTCGAGGTGAAGATCGGCGAGGACGGCGAACTGCTCGTCCGCGGCCCCATCGTGTTCCTCGGCTACCTGCAGCCGGACGGCACGATCGAACCGGCCACCGACGCCGACGGCTGGTTCGCCACCGGCGACATCGGCACGATCGACGACGACGGGTACGTCACGATCACCGACCGCAAGAAGGAACTGATCATCACCTCGAGCGGCAAGAACATCGCGCCGACCCGGATCGAGGGCTTGCTGAAGGAACACCCGCTGATCGGCCAGGCGGTCGCGATCGGCGACGCGCGGCCGTACGTGACCGCGCTGATCGTGCTCGACGACGAGATCGCGCCCGGCTGGGCAGCGGCCAACGGCGTCGAAGCGGCCGGGATCGACGCGCTCGCCGCGCACGAGGCGGTCCAGGCGGAGATCGCCCGGGCCGTCGAATCGGCCAACAGCAGGCTCGCGCGGGCCGAGCAGATCAAGAAGTACCACGTCATCACGACGGCGTGGACGCCGGAAACCGGCGAGCTGACCCCGACGCTCAAGCTCAAGCGCCGGGTGATCAACGACCGCTACGGCTCCGACATCGCCTCGCTCTATTCCTCGTAAGCGCTCACGAGGCCTGCCGGGAGTTCTCCGTCCACTTGCGCAGCCGAGGCGGCACGCGCTTTTCCAGTCCGTAGTTCTCCAGGTGGGCGGAGAACACCTCGTCGAACGCCTGCTGCACAGTCTCGGTGTCCCAGTCCGGGCGTTCCAGGATCGGCTGCTTCAGGTACGGCTGCCCCATCACGTGCAGCTGCGGGCCGTTGCACCGGATCATCTGCCCGGTGATGCCGTGCGATCCCTCGCCGAGCAGGAACAGCACGAGCGGCGCGATCTTCGCCGGCGTGCGCTCCGGCGGGCACGCGCGCAGCGCCCGCTCGGATTTCCAGACCATCCGGGTGTGCGCCACCGGGCACACCGCGTTCACCCGGATCCCGGAGTCGTCGAGGTCCAGCGCCCAGGAATAGGTCAGCGACGCGACCGCGCCCTTGCTCGCCGAGTACACGCCGAGCTTGCGCTGCCCGAGCGACGCGCCGGAGGAGATGTTCACGATCGACCCGCCGCCGCCCGCGGCCACCATCGCGCGGATCGCGGCGAGCCCGGTGTACATCACGCCGAGCACGTTGACTTCGACCAGCTGGCGGGCCTGTTCCGCGTCGTCCTCCCAGGGCAGCGCCTCGTAGTTGAGCCCGGCGTTGTTGACCAGTCCGTCGATCCGGCCGAACTCGGCGACGCACTGGTCGACGATCGCCTGCGCCTGCGCCGGGTCGGCCACGCTGTGCCCGTTCGCGACCGCGCGCCCGCCGTGGCCGCAGATCGTCTCCGCGGTGCGCTCGGCCAGCTCGGCGTCCACGTCGTTGACGACGACCGCGCCGCCCGCCCGGGCGACGTGCACGGCGAACGCCTCCCCGAGCCCGCGTCCGGCCCCGGTCACGACCACGGCCTTGTCCTGCAACAGTCTGTCCACGCTCACTCCCCGCTGGTGCGCCCGGCGCGAGGACGAACGCTCCGCCGGGTCTCTCCCAGTGTTGGACCGTTCGGCCCAGTCGCACCGGTCGATGGCGACGAACGGTGGTCGGGCTGCGCCGAACGAGGAAAGCTGATCAGTGGCACGGGTACCCCGCGGCAGGTCAGTCCGAACGGCTCCGCGTTCCGGCCACCGGATTCTTCCCGACTGTTCACCCTGGTGTGATCAGCGGCATACTGAGGGTGCACGCCCTGGCCGGAGTAGTGACACTCCTGGCCAGGAGCGCTACTGGCGAAGGCACAATGCGGGCACCGGCATTCACTCGATCGGGGAGGGGCAGTGGTCATCTCGTGACGACCGAAGCGACCTCTCGGCTGACGGCACCGCTGCGGAATGTCGAATATCGCGTGCTCTGGGCGGCGGAGGCCATCTCGAGCGCGGGCGACCAGCTGGCGAAGGTGGCGTTGTCCATCCTCGTCTACCACCGCACCGGTTCCGCGCTATGGGCTGCGGTCGTGTACGCGCTGACTTTCCTGCCCGCGCTCGCCGGCGGGCTCGGTCTGTCGTTCCTCGCCGACCGCTATCCGCGGCGGGCCGTGCTGAGCATGAGTGCCGCGGCGCAAGCGGTGCTCGTGGGGCTGATGAGCCTGCCCGGAATGCCGCTGGCCGCTTTGTGCCTGCTGCTCATCGCGGTTCAGCTGGCCGCGTCTCCCGCGAACGCGGCGCAGAACGCGATCACCCGCGAGGTGTTCGCCGACGACCATCTGTACCTGCGCAGCCAAGATCTGCGCGGGATCACCACCAACACCGTGCAGCTGCTCGGCCTGGCCGGCGGCGGCGTGCTGGTGACGGCCGTGGGCACGTCGTGGGCGCTGGCGATCGACGCGGTGAGTTTCGCGGTGGCCGCGGTGATCGTGCGGGTGTGGGTGCACAACCGGCCCGCTGCCGGAGGCGACCACAACACCTGGTTCTCCGCGACGCGCTGGGTGTTCGGGCAGCGGAAACTGCGCGTGCTGATCGCGTTGTCGTGGCTCGTGGGGCTGGCCGTGGTGCCCGAGGGGCTGGCCGCGCCGCTGGCCCAGCAGCTGAACGCGCCGTCCGCGGCGGTCGGCTGGCTGCTCGCCGCCGACCCGCTCGGCTTCGTCGCCGGGGCCTATCTGCTGTCGAAATTCGCGTCCGCCGAGGTCCGGCAGCGGCTGCTCGGAGTGCTGGCGACGACGTCGCTGGCCTTGCTCGCGCTGTTCCTGCTGCAGCCGAATCTGGTGGTCGCGCTGGTGCTGCTCGCGCTCGCCGGTGCGATGGGCGCCTACATCATCACCGTGACCGCGACGTTCTCCACCTGGGTGCCGAACGAACTGCGCGGCGGGGCCGGCGGGCTCTACCGCACGGGGCTGCGCGTGGCGCAGGGCATCGGGGTGGCTCTCGGCGGGGTGGTCGCACAGGCGACCGGGTCTGCCGTCACCGCCATCGCGCTGGCCGGGCTGGCCGGCGTGGCTCTGGCGATCCCCACCGCGTTCTCGTGGACCCGGGTGCGGCACGCGGTCGCGGCCGGGGCCTGATCGTGGGTTGCGGGATGAATCGGTGGCCGGGGTCGAGGCACCGGCCGAATGGGTCCGGGTACGCCGGACGGGAACTCGTTTCACGCTTCACGGTCACGCACGGAACACACCTCCGTTCGCATTGTCACGAATCCGTCGTGGATCGGTCACAGAACTCACGCTTCACGGTCACGCACAGCTGCTCACCTCCGCTCGCTGACAATTCATCGGAAAATGACAACAGGTCGATTCACGCTTCGCGGTCGCGCATGGGAAAACACCTCACTCGGGGGGACGGCGGGGACGCTCCTCCGCAATTTACTTCATGGATGCAGCAGTTGTCGCGGAAGGCGTCTCCGGGTTCGGAGACTACGACCGAATACAGCGTTCGAAGTCGGTGAGTGAGATGATACCGGCAACTGATAACGGCGCAGAACCGGGAACCGTCCGGGAACCGCATCCGACACCGGAGGAGGCACGGCCCGATGCCCGGAACCGAACCGGCGCGCGGTGAACGCCGCGGCCCCGGGGAGGAACCGCCCGCCGCGAAGGGCGGCGCGGGAAGGCTGCGCGCACTGATCGCCGGGAACCCCGTTTCCTCCTGGGATCTCTGGACGAAACCGCGCCGGATGATCGCTTTCCTGCTCGCCTGGGACGCGATCGCGGTGGCGCTGCTGACCTTCGGCGTCGTCACGTCGCCGAGCCCGGATCTCGTGGACTGGGGCCGGTTCGCGATCCTCGCCGGCTGCGCGACGGTGCACATCCAGCTCACCCGTCGGCAAGAGGAACGGCGGCGCAACCGGGTCACCGCCGTCCACATCGACCTGACCGGCATCTGGGTGTTCCCGGCCGCGCTGCTGCTGCCGATCCCGCTGACTTTGCTGCTGATCGCGCTGCTGCGCGTCCAGCGGTGGTTCAACTCCCGGCGGCCCCCGCACAAGTTCGTGTTCACCTCGTTCACGCATGCGGTGTCGGCACTTCTGGCGCACCACCTGTACCAGACTTTCGCGTCCGCCGAACTGGCCCGGCTCTCGCCCGCGAACTCGTTGCAGGTCTTCGGAATCCTGATGCTCGTCGGCTTCAGCTACGCGGCGCTGCAGGCGCTCGTGATCGGCGGCCTGCTCGCGCTCGGCGGCACGTCCGCGCCCACGCTGCGCAACGTATTGGGCACCAAGGACGACAACCTGCTGGAGCTGTCGACGATCAGCCTCGGGACCATCGCGACGATCCTGCTGGTGAACATCCCTCCGGCGATCGTGATCCTCGTGCTCATCACGGTGCTGGGCAACCGGCTGGCGGAAATCAACCAACTGCAGTCGGAAGCGCGCACCGATCCGAAGACCGGGATCTTCAATGTGCGCGGGTGGTCGGAGTCCGCGGAGCGCGCGCTCGCGCGGGCCGCGCGCGGCGGGGAAACCCTGGCACTGCTGATGATCGACCTCGATCACTTCAAGTGGATCAACGACACGTACGGCCATCCGGCGGGCGACGACGTGCTCCGCACGGTGGCGCAAACTCTCGACGAGATAACGCGTCCCAAGGACATCATCGGCCGCTTCGGCGGCGAGGAGTTCCTGATCCTGCTGCCCGACGCGGACACCACGGCGGCGAAGGTGACCGCGGAACGGATCCGTACCGCAATCGCCGATCAGCGCATCGTGACGACCGACAAACGCGGCGGTTCGGCATTGATCACCGGCCGCACCGCTTCGATCGGCGTCGCATTGCTCGGGGCTAACGGAACGACACTGGAACAGTTGCTGCAAGCCGCCGACGCGGCCGTCTACACCGCGAAGGAAGGCGGCCGGAACCAGGTGCGCTTCGCGGATGCGAATCTGCCTTCCGAGTGATCCACAATTCCGATCACCGGCACTGTTCGAGATTAATCGCGAAACCGATTCAGCAACTGTGCGCAACGGCCCGCACCCCGTTCCGCCGCCGGATTGGGCCGCCGGGTTAATTGTCGGCGCATCGGCAAACCTCGGCAGCCGGTTTTCGGACCGGAACGGCGGGCGCCGGGATTGCCGAACCCGGTTGGCCGAGGAACGAAAATCCGTCGCGCTCACGTCGGACTCAACCGCGGCTGGGCCCACCTCGGCCCGCACCCGGCCCGCGCGGCTCCCCGTGCTCGACCGCGACTGGGCCCACCTCGGACCGACCCTCCCGAGCCGCACGCTCCCGCACTCCGCATCGAGCCCGCCCCGCCGCGCTCCCGGCCGGGAGCGCCACCCCGGCGGCATTGAGTGCGTCCAGCACGGCGTTCGGCGGGTTCGGTATCGCGATGCCGCTAGGCGCAGCGCCCCGGCCCGCTGGGACAAGACAGGCTCCGCGGCTTCCGTACCGGCGAAAGTCCGTGAAGGGGCCCTTGAGGGAATCTGATTCCCCCAAGGGCCCCTTCACGGACGTCCGGATCACCCGGGGGTTACCCCCCGCACGGGTGAGGGGGACAGCCGCCTCCCGCGGCGCGCACCGGGCTGGCACCCTGGAGCGCATGCCAGCCACCGACGACCGTGCCCCGGCCGCCGTTCGCGTTCGACGACCCTGGTCGACGTCCGGCTGGCTGCTGCTCGTCCTGCTCGTGGTGTTCGGGTTCGGCCTGATCGCCTCGCGGCCCGCGTCCCCGCCTGACCAGGGCCCGCCGACCGGCGGCGTGCTCGCGGCGCGGAACGCGGTCGACGCGCTCGCCCACCCCGGCGGCGAGGCCACCGCGCTGGCGCTCCTGCCCAAGGACTTCACCGCGGTCACCGGCGTGAAGCCGGGCGCGCTGCCCGCTCGCGACGGCACCGTCCGCGCGGCGCACCTGGACGGCGGCTGCTCGGCCCCGTGGGGCGACGACAACACGAAGTGGGACTTCTCGGTCCCGTGCAAGGCGCACGACCTCGGCTACGACCTGCTCCGCTACGCCAACGACAAGGGCCACCCGCTCGACCAGTCCGCCCGGGCGTCGCTCGACGACCGGCTGGAGCAGGACATGCACCGCACCTGCGAGCTGAACCCGATGAACTCCGAGCGCACCTGCCAGCTCGTCGCGTCGGTGTTCACCGGCGGGCTGGTGGTCAACTCGTGGCACCAGCGCTGGGGCCCGCCGGTCGGCGACCCGATCGGCCCGATGGTGGCCGGCGTGCTGGTGATCGGCTGCCTGCTCGTGATGCGCCTGCGCGGCTGGCACACCGCCCGCCGGACGACCCCGCGGCCGCGGCTGCCCCGCGGCGTCCCCCGGCCGTGGGCGGTGCTCGGCATCGCCGGGGCCGCGGCGCTGCTGATCGGCGAATCGGCGACCGCGCTGGCCGACTGGGCGGGTGCGCCGGAGACCACCTGGTGGCCGCTGACCTGGCTCGCGCAGCTCACGCCACTGCTCTTCTTCGCGGGCGGGCTCGCCAACGCGGCGGGCTGGCGGGCCGAACGCGACCGCGGCTACCGGCATTACCTGGCCGAACGGTCCAGTCCTCTGCTGCGCCCGGCGTTGATCTTCGCCGTGGTCGCCCTGATCGTGCCGCTGGCGCTGGAGCTGCTGGGCATCCCGGCCGGGACCAACGCCACCGTCATGCGGATCGCTCTGCACCCGCTGTGGTTGCTAGGTGTCTACCTGCTGACCGTCGTCGGCGCGCCGATGCTGCTCGCGCTCTACCGCCGGACGCGGTTGTGGTCGGTCGCGGCGCTAACCGCCGTCGTCGTAGCCGGAGAGCTCGTCGCGAGTTGGACGGACGTCTCCTGGCCGCGCTACGCCGCCACGCTCGCCCTAGCGCTCCTCGCGCAACAGGTGGCGTTCGCGTACGCGGAGGGCGTCCGGCTTCGCCGTGCAGTGCTCGGCTTGGCCGCCGTAAGCGGTGTCGCGGCCCTCGCGGTGGCAGTGTTCGCCTTCGACGCTTCGCCGGTACTGCTCGGCAACCCGGGCGCGCCTGCCGCGTTGTCCGCGAGGCCGTGGACCGTGTTGCTGCTGGGCGTCTCGCAGCTCGGCCTCATTGGGCTCCTCGCGACTCCACTGCGTCGCTGGGCCGGGCGCGACCGCGTCACCCGCACCGCCGCGCTCATGCTGCGCGCCCCGATGAGCCTGTACCTCGCGTTCCTCGCCGCGATGCTGCTGCTTGTCGCCGTGGTCTACCTGCCCGGACCGATCGCGAACGGCCTGAGCTGGCTGCTGCGTCCGCGCACGCTCGCCGCCGTGGCGCTGCTGCTCGTGCCCGCGGCGCTGGTCTTCTGGTGGTTCGAGCGGCACCCGGGCAAGCCCGGCAAACCCGGTGCCGAGACGTCAGTCGCGCCGCTTCCGTACACCCCGACCGGCCGCCGTCCGGTGCTGCTCACTCGCGCGGCCGCCACGCTGGGCATCGGGTACGCGACGCTCGGCGTGTTCGGTCTCGCGCTGGCCCGGTTCGGCGCCGAAGCCGCGGACGCCGACGTGCTCGGCTTGCGGCTGGACCCGGTCCAGAGCCTCGTGCACCTGCTCCTCGGCGTCCTGCTGCTGCACGCGGTCCGGACCGGCGGAGCGGCGACCTCGGCCGCGACGTGGTTCGCCGCCGCACTGACCTGCGTGCCGTCGCTCGTGGCCGCCGCGGGCGGTGAGACGCACGGCTCGGCGGTCGTCGTCCTGCACCTCCTCACCGCAGTATTCGCCCTGGTCGGAGCGGGTTCGTGCCTGGTCCCCGCGAGGAGGGCGGCCGCCGCCGCGCCCTGACCGCGACACGCGTACCGCCGACCGGGCGAAAATGCTTCGGATACCGGACGATGGGTGGTGGACGCCACACCGTCCGGGGGAGGTGCGAATCCGTCGCAACCCCCGCCCGGCACCATGCGTCTCCAGAAGCGGACGACCAGAACGACGAGAAGGAGCCGACCGCGTGGACTACCCGCCTCGGAACGGGCAAGGCGATCGCCGCCCCGCCCGCTCGTGGCAGGACCAGCCCGGCCGGGGACCGGCGCGGCGGCCCGGGCCACCGCCCCGCTCGCGACGCGAACCGCAGGCGTCGGGTCCGCCTCGTCGGCAAGGGCCACCTTCGCGCCGACAGTCCCGCCGCGGCGGGATGCGCGGCGCGAAAATCGCTCTCGCAGTCGTTTCGCTGCTGGTCATGGGGCTCACCGGGTACGCGTGGGCGTCGCTGCAGGGGCTGGTCAACGGGCTGAGCTACTCCGACGTGATCGGCGAGGGCGCGGGCGGCGACAAGCCCGCCGACGGCGCCCGCGACATCCTCTTGGTCGGCCTCGACAGCCGCACCGACGCCCAGGGCAACCCGCTGTCGCCGGAACTGCTCGCCCAGCTGCGCGCGGGCGAATCGGACGGCGAGCTGAACACCGACACGCTGATCCTCGTGCACATCCCGAACGACGGCAGCAAGGCCGTCGCGATGTCGCTGCCGCGCGACTCGTACGTGGACATCCCCGGCTACGGCAAGCACAAGATCAACTCGGCGTACGCCAGGGCGATGCTGCAGGCGCGCAAGGACCTGCAGGCGCAAGGCGTGACCGATCCGAAGGAACTCGACGTCAAGGCCAACCAGGCCGGGGCGCGGCTGCTGATCTCGACGATCCAGGAGCTGACCGGGTCCACGATCGACAACTACGCGGCGATCAACCTGCTCGGCTTCAGCGACATCACGAAGGCCATCGGCGGCGTGGACGTCTGCCTGAAGGACAACGTCGACGACGACTACTCCGGCGCGAACTTCACCAAGGGCCAGCACACCATCTCCGGGGTGGAGGCGCTGGAATTCGTCCGGCAGCGGCACGGGCTGCCGCGCGGCGACCTCGACCGGGTGGTGCGCCAGCAGGTGTTCATGGCGGGCATGGCGCGCAAGATCCTGTCCGCGGGAACGCTGACCGACCCGGGCAAGCTCAACGCGCTGGTCGACGCGATCAAGAAGTCCGTGGTGCTGAACCAGAACTGGGACATCTTCAGCTTCGCCCAGCAGATGAAGGGCCTCACCGGCGGACAGCTCGAGTTCCGGACGATCCCGGTCGACAACGTCGAGTACCGCACGCCGAACGACGGCGTCGCGGTCAAGGTCGACCCGGCGAAGGTGAAGGCGTTCGTGCAGGGCCTCGCCGGCCCGCAGGCCGGAGCCGACGGCGCCCCGGCACAACAACAGCAGCAGAAGCCGGACGAGTCGCATAAGGACACAACGGTCGACGTGCGCAACGCGTCGGATCGCACCGGCCTCGCGGCGACGGTGTCCAAGCAGTTGGTGGACAAGGGCTTCACCGCGGGCAACACGGACAACGCGTCCTCGCGGAAGACGACTGTGATCTGGGTCCCAAGCGGCGGTGAAGCGGCCGGACAGGCGGTCGCCGACGCGCTCGGCACCAAGGCGACGGTGCAGGAGGACAAGAGCGTGCCCAAGGGCCACGTGAAGGTGTTCCTGGGTTCGGACTACCAGCCGTCCGCCGGTGCGTCGAGCGGAACCGGTGCGGCGCAAGCGCCTCCGGCCCAGCAGGCCGCACCCCCGGCCGAGCCGTCCGGTCCGGGAAGCGACGACCAGCCGATCACCGCTGACGGGGTGCCCTGCGTCAACTGACGCGTTGCTCCATTCGGGGCAAGTAGAAAATCTTCCCGAAACCCGCGTAATGAGCGGCCGCTTCGGCACTTTCACCACCGGGACGCAAGCCCGCGTCCGCGAAGTTGGTTGAGGGGCAGGGGCCGTGATCGACGCTGAGCACTACCAGCGAGTGCTGGGAGACGAGCTGCGCAAGCTCAGGCGTGGCCGGGGATGGACGCGCAAAGAGCTGAACGCGCATCTGCAGAGCGAAATCTCGCTGCAGACACTGGCGACGTACGAACTGGGCACCCGGCAGTGTTCCGTGGTACGCCTGGTCGAACTGTGCGTGGCGATGGACGAACTTCCGCAGGATTTGCTGGCGAAGGTGCACAGCCGGGTCTTCACCGAGGAACCCGGCCGGGTCCGCGTCGACCTGCGCCGGGTCGTCGAGGAAGCCGGTCCGGAGCTGACTCCGTTGCGGCGCTGGGCCGAAGGAAGGTTGCGGCAGAACGGAGTCGTGCTGCCCGCGTCGCCCGCCCGGGCGAGTGCCGCCTCCCGGCCTTCCGTTCCCGTACCTGGATCCTCAAGCACCCCAAGCCCTTCGGCCCCCGCGGCTTCCGGCCAGCCCGCTTCGGCGAGCGCCTCGACCGACGAGGTGTCGTTCGACTTCGCCGCACTGGAGCGCATGGCCGAACTGTGCGGCCTTCCGACGGCCGAGCTG
Organism: Amycolatopsis sp. NPDC114484; assembly: GCF_055633755.1. Lineage (NCBI taxonomy): Bacteria > Bacillati > Actinomycetota > Actinomycetes > Pseudonocardiales > Pseudonocardiaceae > Amycolatopsis > Amycolatopsis sp. NPDC114484. The sequence continues at coordinate 596,413 of NZ_JBVKDQ010000003.1, forward strand.
GTTTCGCACCTGCGCAAGCTCGCTCCTGCCTGACCACAGACCACGAGGGGGACCTTCGTGACTCCTCCCCTGCCGCGAAAGTTCCCCTCGTTCTGCTCAGCCTCCGCGCGAGTCCGTCCGCGCAGGTTCATTTCCGCTCAGCGACAACGCTGCCTTGCCCGCGTCCACTGTGGAGCGACCACTCCCGGTTCGATGCTGCTGTCCGCCATCCCAAGTACTACGAGGGGAACTTTCGCGACTCCTCCCCTGCCGCGAAGGTTCCCCTCGTACCTGGTGGTCCACTGTGGACTGCCACAGAGACCACGAGGGGGACGTTCGCGACTCCATCCCCCGTCGCGAAAGTCCCCCTCGTGCCGCATCACCCGAGCAGTTCGTAGTCCTCCCGCCGCACCGTCCGGGTGTCCAGCCAGTACCGCCAGGTGAAGCCCGGCCACAGCGTCCGGTTCACGCCCTTCGCGTCCAGGTACCAGCTCTTGCAGCCGCCCTGGGTCCAGATGCCCCGGTCGAGTTTCCGCTGCACCTCGGCGTTGAACCGCTCCTGCACGTCCTCGCGCGGGTCCAGCGCCCGGTCGCCCGCCAGCCGCAACGCCTGCGCGATATAGGAAATCTGCGCCTCGATCATGAAGACCACCGAGTTGTGCCCCAGCCCGGTGTTCGGCCCGAGCAGGAAGAACAGGTTCGGGAAGCCGTTCACGGTGATCCCGAGGTGCGTCCGCATTCCCTCGCTCGCCCACTCCTTCGCGAGGTTCCGCCCGTCGCGGCCGACGATTTCCAGGCTGTCGAACGCGTCGGTCACGTGGAACCCGGTGCCGTAGACGATCGCGTCCACCTCGTGCTCGACGCCGGCGTTGTCGACGATGCTGTGCTCACGCACCTCGGCGACGCCGTCGGTGACCACGTCGACGTTGTCGCGGGCCAGCGCCGGGTAGTAGTCGTTCGAGATGAGCACGCGTTTGCAGCCCATGGTGTAGTCCGGGGTCAGCTTGGCGCGCAGCTCCGGATCCGACACCGCGCGGTCGATGTTGCTCTTCGCCAGCCGCTGCCCGATCTTCATGATCCACGGCTGGCCGTTGAAGCCGATCGCGCGCGCTTCCAGTGCCCAGTAAAGGAAATTCCGGTACAGCCGCTGCACCGGCGGCACCGCGCGGAACAGCCCGCGCAGCCAGCCCGGCATGTCGCGGTCGGCCTTCGGCATCACCCACGGAGGCGTGCGCTGGAACAGCGTCAGCTCGGCCGTCTCCGGCGCGATCTTCGGCACGAACTGGACCGCGCTGGCCCCGGTGCCGACCACCGCGACGCGTTTGCCGGCGAAGTCGAAGTCGTGCTCCCACTCGGCGGAGTGGAACGCGCGTCCCTTGAACCGTTCGATGCCCGGCAGGTCGGGGATCATCGGCCGGTGCAGCGCGCCGACGCCCGCGACCAGCGCCGGGGCCACGAACTCGTCGCCGCCCCGGGTGCTGACGCGCCAGCGGTTCTCCTCGGCGTCCCAGCGCGCGCCGGTCATCTCCTGGCCGAAGCGGATGAAGCGGCGCAGGTCGTACTTGTCCGCGACGCCGCGCATGTACTCGTAGATCTCCGGCTGCGGCGAGTACGCGCGCGACCAGCCGGGGTTCTGCTCGAAGGAGAAGGAGTACATGTGCGACGGGATGTCGCAGGCGCAACCGGGGTAGCTGTTGTCGCGCCAGGTCCCGCCGACGTCCCGCGCCTTCTCGAGAACCACGAAGTCGTCGCGGCCGTCCTTGCGCAGCTGAATCGCCATGCCGAGCCCGGAGAACCCGGTGCCGACCACGATCACGCCGGTCTCGGTGCGATTGCCCATGCGTCCTCCCGTTAACTGTTACCCGAAGTCCAGCTTACTCGGAGTAGGTTACTGGCGGTAGAGTGTGCGCCATGACCACCGCCAAGCGCAAGCGCATGCCCCGAGCCGAGCGGGAACGGCAGATGATCGAGGTCGCCGAGCAGGTTTTCGGCGAGCGCGGCTACGCGATGGCGTCGATGGACGAAATCGCGGAACTGGTCGGCGTGTCCAAGCCGATGCTGTACGAGTACTTCAACTCGAAAGAGGGCCTGCTGCTGGCGTGCATCCGGCAGTCGCGGGCGGCGCTGCAAGAGGCCACCGAGCATTCGATCGTCGGCGCGGAGTCCGCCCAGGACGCGCTGCGGCGCGGGCTGCTGGCGTTCTTCGTCTTCATCCGCGAGCGCCGCCAGGCCTGGTCGCTGCTGCGGCACGAGATGGCGCTGATCGGGACCCCAGCCGCGGACGAGATCGAAGAAACCCGCCGCCAGCAGACCGACCTGATCACGGCGTTGATGAGCGGTTACTTCGACAGCGAGGACACCCTGCGAGCCGAGGCGTCGGCCGAGTTCGTCGTCGGGGCCTGCGAGCGGCTGGCGATCTGGTGCGAGCGCTTCCCGGAGGTGACCCCGGAGAAGGCGACCGAGTACGCCATGGATCTGCTGTGGGCCGGGTTGTCACAGCGTGCGATCTGACTTGCACGTGAAGATGACCGTGCATTAGGCCATTCGGTCGTCACTCAGCGCACATCTCGTCCCGTTACTTGTGACACAGAGTTTTCATGCGGTATCGATGACACGGTAGAAAGACACACTGAGTGTCGCGCCAGCGGCCGGCAAGCAGGAATCGCGTCATGAGTTTGCGGTGGCCGGGTCTCGACCTGTGACGCATGCTGATGACGAGAGGGGTGAGGCAGTGGTGGAAACGATCACGGCGACATACGAGCACGACAACGACGACTGGACGATCACCGTCAGCGGCCGTGGCAAGGAGCTGACCGGCAAGGCGCCCGGCATCATCGCCGCCCGCGACCGGGCCGACCAGCTCGTGGAGAAGCTCGCCCCGAACGAGCGTCCCACGGTCGTGCACCTGCTGAACGGCAACGCACTGGAGTTCACCAGCGCGTACATGGCCGCCCGCCTGACGCTGCCGGAGATCGCACCGCTGGAAATCCCGCCTTCTGGCGGAGCCAAGGCGAGTGCGGCCGCTTCGGACTCCGGCAAGACGGAAGCCCCGGCCACTGCTCCGGCCGCTGGTGCCGGTGCTGCTGGTGGTACTGCTGCTTCGGCCACTGCTGGTGGTACTGCTGCCGCGAAGGCCTCCTCGGAGAAGCCCGCCGCGGAGAAGGCTCCCGAGCAGCCCGCCAAACCGGCGCTGCCGCCGAGCAAGCAGCTCCCGAAAGAGGTCGAAGACCGCAAGCCCGACGAAGCGAGCCGCCCCGGTGTGACCGCCGGCGCGTCGGCCACGCCGCCGGTCGCACGCGCCTGACCTGCACTGTTTCTCCGCGCGGCTCGCGTTTTTGGGCTTTTCCGCAGCTCGTCTTTCGCGGGCTTTTTGCTGTGCGCTGATTCGCGCCCCCTTGCGCAGCCGGGCGTTTGGGGCCAACTCGCCGATGCCCGCCTCGCACTCGGACGCCCGCGGGCCGCGGCTTCAGGCTCTTGCGCCAGGTCGCCGACGACTGACCTCGCACTGAGCCGCTTGCCTGACCCCGCTGACTCCCGCCCACCGGCAGGCCAGCCACCGGCCGACTAGGACGATCTCGACAGAAGGCAGCTCCGCGCGCTTCCGCACCGCAGATCCGCCCGCACGACGTCCGGAGACGGTCCCGGCACCCCTCTCCTGATCTAGCCCGCAAACAGTCGGCTATGCCCCGTACAGCGGGATGAAAACCGATGCGTCACCCAGGCGGGGTAGCCCAATGCGGCGAACGTGCTCCCCCAAACCGACCCAGGCGGGCGACCGCCGAATGAGTGACCCCTGGTTCAGTGGCACTTCTCACGGAGTTAACCCGCCGTGACGATCAAGGCTGTCGATCCGCCATCCGGGGAGGAAACAGCCCGTATTCGGCAGCTCACGCCCCGCCGAGCAGCCCCCGCCGGAGAGGCGACGCGGGGTAACCGGGTGAGCTGACACGAGCCGCGCAACGTGCGAACGCGCCAGCGCGGGGCACCGGTGCCGCTCCCAGCCGATCTCCCGGAAGGCCTAGGCAAGTCGCTCACGCCGCGCAAGCAGGTCGCGCAGGCTGCGGGCAAGCAGATCACTCGGACCACGCAGGCGGGTCGCTCAGCCCGCGACAGGCAAATCGCCCAAGCCGCGCAGGCAGGTCACTCAAGCTGCGGCAGGCAAATCACTCGGCCCGCACACGCGGGTCACTCAGCCCGCGGCAGGCAAATCGCCCCAAGCCACGTAAGCAGGTCGCTCAGCCCGCGCAGGAAGGCCGCTAAAACCACGCAGGCAGGTCGCTCAAGCCGCGTAGGCACGTCGCCCAGCCCGCGTGGCAGGTAAATCGCTCAGCCGTACAGGCAGGTCACCCGGGCCACACAGGCAACTCGCTCAAGCCTCAGCAGGCGAATCATTCAGGCTGCGCGGGGCAGGTCATTCACGCCGCGAGAGCGGATCGCCCAAGTCGCGCAGGCAGGTCACTCGTGCCGCGAGGGCAGATCACCCAAATCGCGCGAGCAGGTCACTCCCGCCGCGCGGGAAGATCGCCCAAACCACTGCAGGCAAATCGCCCATGCCGCGCAAGCCAGATCGAACCGGAGGCCCCCACGAAGACCCGGCAGCCCGCCCCGGAACCAGCGAAGGCCCGGAGCCTCGGCGCGGGAGGCGAACCGTCAGCGGAACAGCTTTCGCACCAGCAGCACGGCCACCAGCACGCCAGCCCCGATCAGCGGGTACTTGACCTTCGGGTTGTCGAGCTTCGCGCGCACGCCGTCCTTCGCCTGTTCGGCGAGTTTCTGCGGATTGGCCTTCGTGCCCAGCTGGTCGAGGGTCGCCGCCAAAGCGGTCCTCGCCTGCTCGATCTCACGCTCGATGGTCTCGGGGTCGCGAGCCACGTGCCCTCCTCGCCGCAGTCGGACTGTAGGCGGTCCACGGTAGAGGACAACCCCCGCGCGACGGCGACTGGCCACGCCGAGCCGACCCGAACGTGGCGCGCGCTACGATCACACCTGGTTCTTGGGGGCCGTAGCCCAATTGGCAGAGGCACACGGTTTAGGTCCGTGCCAGTGAGAGTTCGAGTCTCTCCGGCCCCACCCGCACGCTCTGCTCAGCAGGACATCGGCGAAGCCCCGGTCGGCGAGTGCCGACCGGGGCCGCGTCGTCTTCGCGTGACCGTCCGCTCGTCAGAACAGCCCGAACCGTCAGTTGAGTTCAGTTCATCCCAGAGCGGAAACCCGCACCGTCAGCAGTGCGGCGGCGATCCGACCCAGAACGCGATGTTGCTCTCCGGCACGAAACCCACGTTCTGGTATTTCCCGGAGACCTTGTCCCACTTTCCCTCACCCCAGTCGGTCCAGCAGTAATCCGGGTATACCGTCCATTCTTCCACGTCGTCGACCCACGGCGAATTCTCCAGCCTCGGCCACTTCCGCACGCTCATGTTGATCCTCGGCTGGAACCCGCACCAGCTGCAATCCTGCAAGCGGGCCTTGGCGTCCTGACCAGCCGCACGCTGCGGCTGCGCGCTGGCCGACACCGCCATCGGGCCGACCAGCAACCCGCAGGCGACAATTACCCCGACACCTCGCAACATTCTCATCGCGCTCCCCTTTGCGGTGGTGAGAACCGGGCTTCGCGGGAATGCGAAAACCGGTCAAGCACCTTTCAGGCTAGGAACGCCGCGCAGTGCCGGACAAGCAATTAAGCACCGGCTAAAACCGCGTCAGCCGCAAGCAACGTCGCCACGAGCCGCGCTCGCTCGTGAGGACAGCTGCTCCCGGGCCTGGGTCAAGGCCGCGATGCGTTCGTCCAGTACAGCCAACCGCCGGTTGACCAGCGCCACCGCGCTCGAGGACAACCGCCGCGAGGGCAGGTCGCCTTGGAGGCACGAGCCCAGCGGGCGGATGTCCTCCACGGTGAGCCCCGAATCGAGCAGGTAGCGGATGTTCGCCACCCGCTCGATCGCGGCCTCGTCGTAATGCCGGTACCCGTTGTGGGAGCGGGCGGCGGTCAACAGCCCCTGCTCCTCGTAGAACCGCAGCGCCCTGGTGGTGACTCCGGTGGCCTTCGCCAGCTCTCCGATCCGCACCGACCCGAGCGTACGCCGCTAAGCGATCACTGCGCCGCCGTCGACGGGCAGCACCACGCCAGTGAGGTATTCCGCGCTGGGGCTGGCGAGCTGGACGATCCAGTGCGCGACTTCTTCGGGCTGGGCAAGGCGCCGCAAGGGCACCATCGCCTGCAGGGAGGCGTGCTGCGCTTGGGCCTGCTCGGCGGTCAGGCCCTCGCGGGCGTAGATCTCGGTGGCGACCGGGCCGGGTGCGACCGCGGTGACGCGGATGCCGCTCGGGGCGAGTTGCACTGCCCAGCTGCGGGTCAGCGACTCAAGGGCGGCTTTCGTCGCCGCGTAGAACTCCCGGCCCGCCATCGGCCATCCGCGTTGCCCGATCGCGGTCGTCACGTTGACCACCGCGCCCTTGCTCTCGCTCAGGTGCGGCATCGCGGCCTGCACGAGGTAGACCGGCGCGAGCAGGTTCGTCGCGACCACCCCGTCGAAAGCACCCGGCTTGATCTCTCCCAGCGCGGCCGGTTCGACGATGCCCGCGTTGTTCACCAGCACGTCGATCCGGCCGAATTCGGCAAGCGCCGCAGCGATAATCGCCTCCGCGGCACCCGCCTCGGTGATGTCGGCGGCGAACGGGCGGATCGACGGGAAGCCCTCCGCGGTCTCGGCGAGCCGGAGCTCCGTCCGGCCGACGACCAGGACGTTCGCGCCCTGCCGGGCGAACTCGCGTGCGGTGACCTGTCCGATGCCCGTCCCGCCGCCGGTGACGATCACGGCCTTGTCTTGAAACTGTCCTTCACTCATGCGATCGACGCTAAACATTGCCGTATGCGTGAAGGTCAAGCCGCTCAGCGCACGCGGTCGTAAACCAGGGCCACTTCGCCGAGATCGCCGGTCTCCTGGTGCGCGACTGTCCACTTAGTACCCGGCAGGCCGTCGTCGAACAGGCGCGGGCCGCCGCCGGCGATTTGCGGGCAGATGATCAGGTACAGCCGGTCGATCAGGTCCTCGGCCAGCAGCGCCTTGATCACGCTGACGCTGCTGTTGACCAGGATGTCGCCCTCGCCGTCGGCCTTGAGCGAGGCGACGACCTCGGCGGCGGGCGCGTTCACGATGCGCGTGCGCTCCCACGGCGACTCGTTCAGAGTGCTCGACAGGACCACCTTTTCCGTTTCCACCAACCACTTCGCGTAGCCGCGGTCGCGCGGGTCGGCGTTCTCGTCGGCGGCGACGGTCGGCCAGAAGCCGAGGAATCCTTCCGCGTTGCGGCGGCCGAGCAGTGCGGTCGTCGCGTTCTCCCAGATGCGGGTCATCTGGTTGCGGGCGGTCTCGGTGGTGACGTACGGGATGATCGCGCTCATGTCGCCGGGGCCTTCCGGGCCGTGGTAGCGGCCGTCGAGGGTCAGGGCGAGGTTGGCGGTGACACGACGCTCGGTCATGACTGGGCTTCCTTTCGGGTGATGACTTCGGTGAGGTGGTCGAGGACCTGTCCCCAGCCGGTTTCGATTCCGGCGATGGCGGACACGGCCTCGACGGTCGTCGCGCTGATCTCCAGGCCCAGCCGCAGCTGGGCGCCGCCGTTCGCCGCTACGGCGAGGGCGAGGTCGTAGTGGCCGCTGAACGCGATGGCTCCGGCCGCGTCCAGCACCGACAGGTCGAACACGAGCCGCTCGGTTTCGCGAACGGTCCGGACCTGTCCTTCCGAGCGGTAAGTGCCCTCAGCGTCGCGGTAGGCGAGAACGACGCGCCCGCCCGGTTTCGGTTCGAGGACACACTCGGTGACAGTCAGGGACGGCGGGACCCACCACGACGCCAGCAGCCCGGCGTCCGTCCAGTACCGCCAGACCGTTTCCGGCGGCACCGGCAGCACGCGCTCGAAGGAGAACGCGCGACCATCGGCCCAGCGATCCCGGTCCGCCGCAGCGGTATCGGCTTCGATCGCCGCGCGGTAGCGGTCGAGCACGTCGCGCTCCCCCGAGTGCGCCTCGATCGTCGCGGCCAGCTTCTGGAGCTGGTCGGCGAATTCTCGCAGCGGAGCCGCTTCGGCCGCGTAGACCCGGCGCTGGCCGAGCGGGGCCATGGTGACCAGGCCGGCGCGGGCGAGGGTCTGCAGGTGCTTGGTCGTCTGCGGCTGCCGCAGCCCGGTCAGCTCGGCCAGCTCGCCGACCGACCGCGGCCGTTCAGCGAGCAGCCCGACCAGCTGCCACCGGGTGGTGTCTGCGAGTGCTGAGGCGATCCCGTCCATGCACTGAAGTATTCACCTTATCGAATATTCGTGTCAAGGAATTCTTTTTGCCTCGGGTGTCAGCTGGGCAGCAGCCGAGCGGCGAGGTTGCGGACTGCCAGTCCCGGCTTCGTCCGCGGGACCAGCATCGAAGCCGCAGTCCGGACCCCGCGCTGCTTGGGCGTCACGCGCGCTCGATGAGTCGCCTCGTAGTGCGCGAACGCCTCGGCGGGGGTGCCTTCAACGAGCGCCGTGGCCAGGGTGCGCGCCCCGACGATCGCGAGGCTCGAACCGTCGCCGAGCAGCGAGACGCACGACGCCGCATCGCCGACCAGCGCGACCCGGCCGCGGGACCACTTCGGCGGATCAACCACGGCGACGGCGTCGAAGAACACGTCGTCCGCGGCTTCGAAGCGGGCCAGCAACTCCGGGACTCGCCAGCCGAGGCCCTGGTAGGCAGCGGACACGATTTCCTTGCCCTGCCCGGGATTCGGCGCGCGGAAAATGAACGCGACACCGGAGTTTCCCCGCACCGGATGGATCGCCGCGAGCCTGCCCGGGGTGTTCAGCAGGACCACGTCCTCCGGATAGTCGGACGGCTCGCCGAGAGACACCGTCCCGACGTACAGCCCGGCGTGCCGGACGAACTTCTCCTCGGCGCCGAACACGAGCCGTCGCACCGTCGAGTGCACCCCGTCCGCGCCGATCACCAGGTCGAACCGGCGCGGCGCAGCGTGCTCGAAGGTGACGTCGACCCCGCCGTCGTCCTGCTGCAACGCGGTAATGCTGTCGCCGAAGAGAATCTCCGCGTCGTCGCGTGCCGATTCGAATAACGCGGAGGCCAGATCGGCGCGCGGGACCTCGATCTCCTTGCGCACCGCCATCCGCACGGTGGTGACCGAACGCCCACGCGCGTTGAGCACCCGCAGCCGCTGCGCGTGCGTCGCGACCTCGCGCAATCGCGGCACGACGCCCATCGCGTCGGCCACCTCCATCGCGTCGCCGCGGACGTCCACCGGGTTGCCGCTGCTGCGCTGGCCAGCCGACCGTTCTATGACGGTCGACCGGAAACCGTTGCGCGCCAACCAGAACGCGAGGGTCGAGCCAGCGATCCCGGCACCGCACACGAGGACGTCACGAGTCATGCACCCGACGATAACCGCACTCAGTGCAGATTTGCAATGAGTGCGGGTTTGCACCCGATGTCGTACGCTCCCGGAGTGTCTCTCCGTGATCGCAAACGCGCCCGCACCCGCCAAGCCCTGATCGACGCGGCGACGGACCTCTTCGAGCGCAACGGCTACGACGAGACGACCATCGCCGACATCGCCGCGGCCGCCGAGATCGGCACGCGCACGTTCTTCAGCTACTTCGCCAGCAAGGAAGAACTGGTGTTCCCGGACGCCGAGAGCCGGGTTCAGGCCTTGCTCGACGCCCTCGCGAACCGCGCCCCGGACGACCGGCCGATCGACCTGCTGGTCCGCGTCCTTTCCGACGGCGGCGAGGTCAGCGACGACATCGTCGGCAAGCTGACCCCGTTGCGGATGCGGCTGCTCCAGACCGTGCCCGCCTTGCAGGGCCGAGCGCTGCAAATCCAGTTCAACGCCGAACGCCGGATCGCCGAAATCCTCGCCGAAGCCTTCCCCGACGAACTCGACGACCTCACCGCCCGCACGTTGACCGGCGCGTTCGCCGGTGCGGTGCGCGGCGCGTCGCAGGCCATGCTCGACCGCGCCGACGAGCTCACCGCCGATCAGCGCACCGAAGCGACGCGGCAGGCCATCGTGAAGACGCTGGGGCCGTTGCTCAAACGCGACTGACGTGCTCCGCGCACAGGCACGCCACCGCGGTGTCGATCCACTCGCGGCCTTCCCATTCCGGGTGCCGCTGGATCAGCTCGCCCCGCACCTCCGCGATCACAGTCGCCTCGTCCATCTCCGAATCGCGGCGCCGCCAGGTCTCGTCGCGCAGCAGTTCGAGGTAGGCACGCAGGTCGTCGAGCAGTTCCGGACCGCTGATGTCGCCGTGGCCGGGGACGACGATTTCCGGTCGCTGCCGCGAAAGCTTCCGCATGACCTCGATCCAGCGGATCCCGGACACGTCGGTGTCGTGCGGCGGGAACCACGGGAAGATCGCGAACTGACCGGTCTCGGCGAGGTCGCCGGTGAACAGGACGCCCGCGTCCGGAACCGTCACGACCTGGTCGCCCTTGCTGTGCGCCCGGCCGGTCGCGCGCAACTGCACGACGCGCCCGCCGAGGTCGAGGTCGTGCGACGAGTCGTAGACGACGTCCGGGGTCGGCAGTTCGACGCCCTCCAGCTGCCGCGCGACCGGCTCCCCCAGCCCGGTGAACATCTGCAGGTAACCGGGCCCTTTCGCGACGAGGTCGGTCGCCTGCGCGCGGTTGACCAGGTAGGTCGCGGCCCCGGCGAAGGTCTGCGCGCCGAACGCGTGCTCGGGGTGGAAATGCGTGGTGGTAAGGAAAATCCGGCGGCCGCGCGCGTACTCGGTCGCGAATTTCAGCACGGTTTCCGCATTGCGCGAGCCCATGCCGGTCTCGACGACGAGCACGGAATGGGTCCCGCCGATGATCCCGACGTTCGGCACCAGCTGCACGCCTTGGTTCGGGACCACGACGAGGTCGCGGGCGAGTTCGCGCACGTGCGAGGTCTGCACGACGGGATCGGGGTGCGGGTAGTCGGGCATGGGCGGGTGCTCCTCGGGGACGCGGGATCAGTGACTGTTCCAGTCCAGCGGCCAGCTTGTGCGGTGTCCAAGACCGATCCGCTTTTTCCGATACCGCATGGGTATTGCCTGAGGTAGGGCATGGTTCTGGCCCGTTTGCCCAGATGATGTGATGGCGGCGGGTTCGTTGGATCGCCTCGCCGAGCTGGCGACGAAGGCCGCGCTGAACTGGATGATCGCCGCCGCCCGGGAAGGCATGATCGAACCGGTGCACGTGTCCAGCGAGGATCCGTGCGATGGCAGGTGAATACCGATCTCCGCGCCGTGAGCCGGAAGTTTGTTCTGCAACCCCAATCACAGCGGACGCTAGACCATCCCCCTTCCCATTTCAGACTGCCGCCCCCGCGCCACACGGAGCGACGGCATCTCGTTCGACACAGCCGAACATCCAGCCAACTCGTCGACGCGCCTTCCGACAGCGCCGCACGGGTATTGTCGCTGGTTGTGGATCTCCGTTCGCTCCGGTACTTCGTCGCGGTCGCCGAGGAGCGCCACTTCGGCCGGGCGGCGGCGCGGCTGCATATGACCCAGCCGCCGCTGAGTCGTGCGATCAAGCAGCTCGAAACCGATCTCGGCGCGGCCTTGCTGGACCGTTCGCCGTCCGGGGTCGTGCTCACCGCCGCTGGAACCGCGCTCTACGACGAGGCACGCACTCTGCTCGCGGGTGCGGACCAAGCCCGCGCGAGGGTCGCCGCGGCGGCTGGGTCTGGGACGCTCACGCTCGGCACTCTCGCCGACAGTTCGGAACCGGTCGGGATCCGGCTCGCCGGCGAGTTCCGCAAGCGGCATCCAGACGTGCGGATCAGCGTCCGCGAGGCCGATCTCACCGATCCGACCACCGGGCTGCGCGCCGGGCTCGTGGACGTCGCACTCACCCGAATTCCCTTCGACACCAACGGAATCCGCACGCACGTGCTGCGCTCCGATCCGATGGGCGTCGTCCTGCGCGCGGACGATCCGCTGGCCGGGCGCGACCAGGTGCGCCGGGAGGAACTCGCCGACCGGGCGTGGTTCCGGTTCCCGGACGGCACCGACCCGCGGTGGCAGGCGTTCTGGAGCGGCGGCGTCGCAGGCGGGCCGGTCGTGCGGACGGTGCACGAATGCCTGCAAGCCGTGCTGTGGAACGGAACCGTCGGGCTCGCCCCGCTCGCGCATTCGTTTCCCGAGGGCGTCGCGACGGTCCCGCTGGCGGACTATCCGCCGAGCCGGCTCGTGGTCGCCTGGCGCGAGGATTCGACGCCGCCGCTGGTCCGCTCGTTCGTCGAACTCGCGGTGCGCATCGCCGGGCTCGACCGCCGCGAAACCCCCGCGAACCCGTAGGCTGGGCCCGGACATCGGGGAGGTGTGGGCCGTGCCGGAACGCAATCCGCTGCGGGTCCTGCGCAAATGCGCGGACTGGTTCGAGAACCGCGGCGTCTACATCCCCGGCGAGGAAAGCCGCGCGGTCGATCCGGTGCGCGACTTCGGCTGGCTCATGGTCGCCTGGGGCGGCGGCGTCGCGGTGTTCATCCTGTTGTTCGCGTTCGCGGTCTGAATCCCGCCCTAAGCCTGTTGACATCGTGGTGACGACTGTCACCCGGAGTGCTCCTTCGATCACGGATCGGCCACGGCTGTACACCAGGTCCGCGTCTTCCGCACCGTGACGGCATTAGTGCCGCCAGAGTGGAGCGGGTCCGCTCGGCAGCTACGCCGAACGGCACACCGCCCCACCCCGACTGGAGTACCCCCGCGATGGCGCCCGCGCGCACCCCGAAGCTGTTGTTGACCGCCTGCCTGCTGTTTTCCGTGGCAGCCTGCGGCGGCGTCAACGCTCGGGAAGGCTCCGCCGCGATGGGCGTCGGGAGCCCGGCGGCGCAGCCCGCGGCCGCGCAGGCGTCCGGCGACCTGCAGTTCGGCGCCAACCACCGGTTCGCCAGCGGGATCACGGTCTCGCTGTCCGCCCCGCAGTCGTTCCAGCCGAGCCCGGCGGCGTATCCGCGCAGTCCGCGTGCGGCGGCGTTCTACATCCAGGTCACGAACAACGGCACGGACCCGTATCGGGTGTCCGGGCTTTCCGTCACCGCGACGGTCGCCGGGAAGCCGGCGAAGCAGGTGGTGGACGCCACGCAGGGGCTCGGCGGCGTCTCCGACGCGGGCAAGGACCTGATGCCGGGCCGGTCTACGCAGGTCACGCTCGCTTTCGCGGTGCCTGCCGAGAGTGCCCGGATGGCGGTGCAGGTGCGGCCCAGCACTGGCGAGCCCGCCGTCGTCACATATTGCGGAGACGCCTGAATTACCCTCGTCCCCATGACCGACCAGCGACTTGCCGTGGGCGACGAAGCGCCCGGATTCACCCTGCCGGACAGCACCGGCGAGAACGTCTCGCTCAGCGACTTCCGTGGCCAGGCCGTGGTGGTGTACTTCTACCCGGCGGCGAGCACGCCGGGGTGCACTAAACAGGCCTGCGATTTCCGGGACAATCTCGCGGAGTTGAACGACGCGGGATATCAGGTGCTGGGGATTTCGCCGGACAAGCCGGAGAAGCTGGCCAAGTTCGTGGCCGCGGAGAAGTTGACGTTCCCGTTGTTGTCCGATGTGGACAAGACGGTGCTCACCGAGTGGGGCGCGTTCGGGGAGAAGAAGAATTACGGGAGGATCGTCCAGGGGGTGATCCGCTCGACGTTCATCGTGGACGCGGAGGGAAAGATCGCCAAGGCCGCCTATAACGTGCGGGCTACCGGGCATGTGGCCAAGCTGATCCGGGATTTGGGGATCGCTTCCTGAATTGTTTCCCGGCGCGCGGAGAGGCCGGACAAGCCTCTCCGCGCGCTCGGTCAGCGACGCACCTGATAGCGCAGGTGAAGCACCCGGTCGCCCTGAACCACGTCAGGATCCTCCAGCAGGTGCTGTGCGTTGACTGCGCCGAAGTAGCGTTTGCCGGATCCGAAGACGACCGGGACGACGTCCATGCGCACCTCGTCGACCAGACCTGCGGCTAGTGCCTGGCCGCCTACGTCTCCGGCGGCGACTTCGACTACGCGGTCGCCTGCCAGCTCTTGTGCGGTGGCTACGGCTGTCTTGACGCCGTCGACGAAGTGGAACGGGGCCTCGGGGTTCCAGCCTTCGGGTGCTGGGCGGTGCGTTACGACGACTACGTGGTCGATTCCGCTTGGCGGCTTGCCGTCCCAGCCGTCTGTCAGGTCGAAGACGTGGCGGCCGGCGATCGTTACCCCGATCTGGTCCCAGTACGGGCGGGTGTAGTCGTAGGACGGCGGCGAGACCTTGAGCGCGCCGCTTTCGTCCAGCGGGACGTCGCCGCTGGTCAACCAGTCGAACAGCGGGCCGGGCTGGTCGTTTTCGTCGGCGATGAAGCCGTCTGCCGACACCGAGCTGTACATGACGACCTTGCCCACGGGGTCTCCTCTGCTTTGGGGGGTGGCCCCAAATTAGCGGGTGGCGAGCGGTCGCTCTTGTAAGAAATCAATCGGTCGGCAGCGGCCAGTTGTTCAGCGTGTGGCCGGGGTGGTCGCGGAGGAAGCGCCGCCGGACTCCGACGTACTGGGTTGGCGTGAGGCCGGTGAAGGCGCGGAACTCGTGGCCGAAATGGGCCTGGTCGAAGTAGCCCGCGCGACCGGCGAGGTCGCCCCAGTCGATCGGGCCGGTGGGGTCTAGCGCGAACACGGTGGCGGTGAAGCGGTGGGTGCGGGCCAGGCGCTTCGGGGTGACGCCGACTAGTGCCTTGAACCGCTTTGCCAGATGGGTGCTGCTGACCCCGGCTGACTCGCTCAGGTCGCCGATCGGCACCGCCCCAGTGGTCGCCGCGATGACGCTGCTCGTGTGGCGGACCAGCCCCAAGCCTGCGGTCTCGCTTAGCCGACGCATCAGCTCATCTTCGAGCAGTGTCAGCATCTGTTGCGGTTTGTTTGCCGTGGCCAGGCGGTCTCGTAGTTCTGAGACGGCGGAGCGGCCCCAGACCTGCTCTATCGTCACTGGCCGGTCGCACAGTTCGGCCGCGGGCATCGGCAGGAACGGGGCCAGGCCCCACGGTTTGAAGTGCACGCCGACGGATCGGGTCTGGGGCGGGTAGCCGAACTCGTACGCGCGGGTCGGCATGGTGATTACGCAGCCGTCGGGGTACTCGGCCGTCTCCAGGTCGGTGCCGGAGCGGATGCGGAACGGTGCTCCGAGGTTGACGATGAGCAGCGCCGCCGGCGCCGGTGGCAGCGTCAGCCGGGCGTACGGCGGCGCGCCCGCCAGGTAGTAGAGGTCGTCGATCAGCCCGTCCAGGGGCGGTCGCGGCGCTCTGGACACGTACTCCACGCCCACAGCATCGCCGACACCTGCCAGCGAGCGCTACTCACGGAAAATCGCCGGGAAGCGCAACGTGAAAGTCGTGCCTTCGCCGGGGGTGCTGGCGGCGGTTACCTCCCCGCCGTGGGCTTCGGTCAATTTGCGGACGATTGCCAGGCCTAGACCGCTGCCGCCGGAGATTCGGCTTCGGGAAGGGTCTGCGCGCCAGAAACGGTCGAAAACCCGGGGCAGATCTTCTGGAGCGATGCCGGTTCCAGTGTCGGCTACTTCGAAAATCACATCGTTTTCGCGCTGGGTCGCGGTGACGGTTACTGAGCCACCAGGTGGAGTGTGGCGAATTGCGTTGGAGACCAGGTTGTCGAGGGCTTGGCGCAGGCGTACCGGGTCCGCGGTAATGGCCGGGTTTTCCATGGGCGGTACGGACAGGTGGACGCCTGCGGTTTCGGCACGCGGGGCGTGGGCGGCGGCGAGGTGGGTCAGCACGGTGTTCGCGTCGATGGGTTCCGGGTGGACGCGCAGCGCGCCGGCGTCGGCCAGGGCCAGGTCCTGCAGGTCGTCCACGATGTGCTGCAGGTGGACTGCTTCCTCCAGCAGGGAAGCGACCAGGTCGTCGTCCAGCTGGCTGATGCCGTCTTGGGTGGCTTCCAGCCAGCCGCGGATGGTGGCCAGCGGGGTGCGGAGTTCGTGCGCTACGTCGCTGACCATCGCCTTGCGGGCGTTCTCCAGCTCTTCCCTCGCGCGTGCCATGTCGTTGAACGCCGTGGCCAGCCGGGCGATTTCGTCCTTGCCTTTGACCCGGACCCGGGCGCCCGTCTCGCCTGCTTTCAGGCGTTGGGCCGCACCGGTCAACGCGCGGAGGGGGCGGATCAGGCGGATCGACGCCAGCGCGGTGACGATGACCGTCAGCAGGAGGATCGCGGCGGTGACGGCGATGAGCTTCGTGCGGTTTTCCGCGGACAGGGTGAAGCCGGTCGGGGGCTGGTCGGTGCCCTTTTCGGTGATGTAGAGCCAGGCCGCGGGGGCGACGTAGGGGGTCAGCTGCTCTTTGCGGGCCGAGGTTACGCAGTTGGTGACGGTCTGGTCGGTGGCTTGGACGACCGGGCCGTCGAAGGTCCAGGACAGGGCCAGTTTCGCTACCGGGATGGCGCGGTCGTTGCGGCCGAGGCAGGCGTCGATCAGGCCGGACAGCTTGGCCAGGGCGGCTTGTTCGGTCTCGGTGGGGCGTTCCAGCAGACCGGTGCCGCATTGGGCGGTTCCGGCCGGGGCGATGACCCTCGGGTGGCCGCTCGGGGAGATCTCCAGGCTGCCCAGCCCGGTCCTGCGCTGGGTGCAGGACAGGACTTTTTCGGCCACTTCCTGGAGGTCGTCGCGTTCCTCGACGGGAAGCTTGTAGGGGCCGACCGCGTCGGGGTCGATCCGGTCCGGCGTGGATTTGACGCCTAGGCGGGTGTCGACGGCCAGCGGGTCGATGACCGCGGACGGTTGCGGCGGGAGTTTGCCCGGGTTCTGTTCCGAGCTGGCGATCAGCTTGCCCTGCGGAGTGGTCAGGACGATTTTGCGGCCGGTTTTCTCCGCGTAGTCGTTGATGGTTTTGCTCGCGCCGGACCACGTGGGATGAGTCGCCGCGTACGAGAGCAGAGCCTGGTAGATCGTGCCGTCGTCGGCGAAGAGCTGGCCTTGTTCTCGTTCGATGGCACCGGAAGTGGTCCGGGAAGCCAGCCACGCGGTAGCCGCGATCGCGCACACCGCGATGGCCGCGGTTACCGCGAAGAGGCGGAAGAGGAGGCTACGGGGCATCGGACTTCGCGGTCAGTTTGTAGCCCACGCCGTAAACCGTCAGGAGTTTCGCCGGCTTTCTCGGGTTGGGCTCGATTTTCTTTCTGAGATTCATGATGTGCACGTCAATCGCGCGCTGGGTGATATAGCGGTCGAAACCGTGCAGGTGTTCCAGGAGTTGCGCTCTGGTGAAAACCTGGTCCGGGCGGGCGGCCATGACCTCCAGGATCCGGAATTCCCCCGGAGTGGTTTCGATCGGATTTCCGCTTACCGCGACCTCGTGTTTGTCTTTGTCGACGGTCAGCGTGCCCACTTTGATGGGGCCGTCTTTCGCCGCGTTCGTTCTCCGGAGCAGCGTCCGGACCCTCGCCATGAGTTCGCGCGGGCTGTAGGGCTTCGTGACGTAGTCGTCCGCGCCCAGGTCAAGGCCCTGGAGCAGGTCGTCCTCGGTCGAGCGCGCCGTGAGCATGAGAATGGGCAGGTCGGAGGACGCCCGGATGGTCCGGCAGACGGTCAGGCCGTTCATGCCCGGGAGCATGACGTCCAGGATGAGGAGATCCGGTTCCGCCGTGCGAATTTCCGCCAGCGCGGCCTCGCCGGTGGGCGCGACGACGACGGTGTGCTGCTCGTGTTCCAGGTAGCGGCGGACCAGCTCCGCTTGTTTGGGATCGTCTTCGGCAAGGACGATATTGGCGCACATGCTTGCCGAGACTAGCCCGAGTCCCACCCCGGAGCCACCAGCACGGCTCCGAGGCGGACCGGGACAGTTATGCGCCGGCCAGTTTCCGCAAGGCCGGCAGAAGTGCGCGCAGGGCTTTGCCTCGGTGGGAAGCGGCGTCTTTTTCCGCCGGGGCCAGTTCCGCGCTGGTTTTCGTTTCGTTTTCCGGCACGAAGATAGGGTCGTAACCGAAACCATTGGTTCCGTGCTTTTCCCTCGTCAGCGTGCCCCGCCATTCGGCACGGACCGTCGTGGTCTCGCCGGAAGGAAGCGCCAGTACGGCCGCGCAGACGAAGGCCGCGCCCCGGCGCTCGTCCGGGGTGTCCGTCAGTTGCGCCAGAACCAGGTTCAGGTTCGCCTCGTCATCGCCGTGTTTGCCGGACCAGCGAGCCGAGAGGACGCCGGGCATGCCGTTCAGCGCGTCGACGGTCAGGCCCGAGTCGTCCGCGATGGCGGGCAACCCGGTGGCGGCGACCGCGTCCCGTGCTTTGGCTTCCGCGTTGCCTTCGAAGTCGGGGGCGGTTTCCGGGGCTTCCGGGAACTCCTCGACGTCGTTCAGGCCGAGCACCTCGACGCCCTGGATGCCTTCCGCTTCCAGGATCCGGCGCAGTTCGCCCAGTTTCTTCGCGTTCCGGGTGGCCAGGAGCAGCTTGGTCACTTCTGACCCTTCTTCTTGTCCGGACGCGGTTCCGGCAGCTCGCCCGGGTACGGCAGCGCCAGCGCCTCGTTCTGCAGCCGCGTCAGTTCCTCGCAGCCGGCCAGCGCCAGGTCCAGCATGGTGTCCAAAGTGGACCTCGCGAAGGTGGCTCCTTCACCGGTTCCCTGCACCTCGATGAGGGTTCCGGCGTCGGTGGCGACCACGTTCATGTCGACCTCGGCGCGCGAATCCTCCTCGTAGGGCAGGTCAAGCCGCACCCGGCCGTCCACGACGCCGACGCTCACCGCGGCCACCGAGGACGACAGCGGCTGCGGGTCGTTGAGCCGGTTCGCCGCGCCCAGCCAGGTGATCGCGTCCGCCAAGGCCACGTAGCCGCCGGTGACCGCGGCGGTGCGGGTGCCGCCGTCCGCCTGGATCACGTCGCAGTCGATGACGATGGTGTTCTCGCCGAGCGCGGCCAGGTCGATGCAGGCGCGCAGGGAGCGGCCGATCAACCGGGAGATCTCGTGCGTCCGGCCGCCGATGCGGCCCTTGACCGCTTCGCGGTCGCTGCGGGTGTTGGTCGCGGACGGGAGCATCGCGTACTCGGCGGTGACCCAGCCGAGACCGGACCCGGCGCGCCAGCGCGGCACGCCCTCGGTCACGCTCGCCGCGCACAGCACCCTGGTGTTGCCGAACTCGACGAGCACCGACCCGGCAGGCCACTTCTGGAACCCGCGGGTGAGCTTCACTTCGCGGAGCTGGTCGTCGTTCCTGCCATCTTTTCTCACCACGGGGAGCACTCTAGGACGTGCCCCCGACAGTTTCGCGATCAGAGGTCGTAGACCGCGCCCTGCGTCACTAGCTCGGCGTCCGGGAACACGGCCTTGGCCTCGGCCAGAACGGCATTCCGGTCGGTCCACGGGGCGACGTGGGTCAGCAGCAGACGGCCGACACCGGCTTCCTTGGCCAGTTCACCGGCTTCTTTCCCCGAGAGATGCACGCCTTGCGGACGGTCCGCGGCATCGGTCCAGGACGCTTCGGAGAGCAGGACATCGACACCGTCAGCTAGTTCGCCGAGGCCGCGGCACAGCCCAGTGTCGCCGGTGTACGCGAGGATGGTGCCGCCGTACGCGATGCGCAGGCCGAAAGCTGGCGTCGGGTGGTACACAGCGACGGCGGTCACGTCGAAGGGACCGATCTCGATCCGCTCTTCGCGCAGCTCGTGGAACTCGTACACATCCGACAGATCCGCGGCAGCGCGCTCAGCTGCGTCGGCTGCGTACGCGTGCGCGAGGCGCGAAGGCGCTTCTGTTGGCGCGTACAGCGGCAACCGCCGCGGCCGGGCCGGGTACGGCGGCGCGGGGTGGTAGCGGCGAAGCACTGTCAGGGAGTTGACGTCGGCGCAGTGGTCGGCGTGCAGGTGCGAGAGGACGAGCGCGTCGAGGTCGAACGGGTCCAGCACGGTCTGCAATTGGGCGAACGCGCCGGTTCCCAGCTCGAGACCGAGCCGGTAGCCCTCCGCTTCCAGGAGGTACCCGGACGCGGCCGCGCCCGGCCCGGGGATGCTGCCCGAGCACCCGAGGATCGTCAGTCGCACCCCGTCACCCTAACTCCGCTCAGCGGTGCCGCAGCGTCACGCGCTGACCGGGTCCAGCGCACCCGGCGCGAAGCCCATGAACCGCTGCGCCAAGCGGGCGAACGGCTCCGGCGAACCGGTGGCGAGGAACTCGTGCCGCGGCGGCTCGTCGCGTTCGGCGAGCAGGTCGAGTTCGGTCAGCACGCGGTAGAGGTCTTTGGCGGTTTCGTCGGCGCTGGAGACGAGCGTGACGTCCTGCCCCATCACGATCTGCAGCACGCCGGACAGCAGCGGATAGTGCGTGCAGCCGAGGATGAGCGTGTCGACCTCGGCTTCGAGCAACGGCTGCAGATATCCCTGTGCCAGACCGAGAATCTGTCGGCCGGTAGTGATGCCGCGCTCCACGAAGTCCACGAAGCGCGGACAGGCGACACTGGTGAGACGTACGTCCGGCGCGGCGGCGAAGGCGTCGTCGTACGCCCTCGAACGCACAGTGCCCTCGGTGCCGATCAGGCCAACGCGTCCGCTGTGCGTCGCGACTGCGGCCCGGCGCGCGGCGGGAAGGACCACTTCGATCACTGGTACGTCGTAGCGTTCGCGCGCGTCGCGAAGGCAGGCCGCAGACGCTGTGTTGCACGCGATCACCAACGCCTTCACCCCGCTCTCGACCATGTCGTCCAGAGCGGCCAACGCGTACTCGCGTGCGGTGGCGATGGGCAGCGGGCCGTACGGGTTGCGCGCGGTGTCGCCGACGTAGCGCAGCTGTTCCGCAGGCAGCAGTTCGAGAATCGAGCGTGCGACGGTGAGCCCGCCGACGCCGGAATCGAAAACACCGATGGGCGCGCCGGGAGAACTCACACCCCGAGGTTACCCGGGGTCGTCGGCTCGCTCTTCGGGGCTTTGACGCGCTCGCCGCGTGAGGTCAGCCACGCGGCGAGGATGCCGGCCAGCGCGCCGAAGAGGTGGCCCTGCCAGGAGATGCCGGGGTTGCCGGGCAGCAGGCCCCAGAGCATCCCGCTCCAGATGCCGAGCAGCACGACCGCGACCGCGATCTGCGCGAGCGACCGGTGGAACAGGCCGCGCACCAGCAGGTACGCGAGCCAGCCGAAGGCGAGCCCGGACGCGCCGACGGTGTAGGCGTCCGACGGCCCGACGAGCCACACCCCGATCCCGGAGACCGCCCAGATGATCGCCGTGACCACGGCGAACCGGCCGATGCCCCCCGCCATCGCGAGGAAGGAGAACACCAGCACCGGCACCGTGTTGGAGAACAGGTGCGACCAGTTGGCGTGCAGCAGCGGCGCCCAGAGAATGCCGTCGAGACTGGACGCGTGCCGCGCCAGGATCCCGCCGTCGGTGAACCTGCCCGGCAGGATCACGTCGAGCAGCTCCACGAGGTAGAGCACCGCCACGAACCCCAGCGCGACGAACGCCGCGGCCTTGGGATTGGGCGGCAGGATGCGCTTCGCGACGTCGACCGGCTTGCCGCCGCCAGCGGCGGGCGACGGCGACGTCGGCGGGAGGGGAGGCAGTGTGCTCACGACCTCAGGCTACGTCGGGGACGAGCGGACGGCCTCGGGAGAAATCCCTGAACTTGGGCTCCGGGTGCCGCTCCCCCGCCTGCGGTCCGTGAAGGACTCCTTGAGGTCCCTCAAGGGGCCCCTCACGGACCGGCAGTCACGCCATTGCGGGCTTCCGGAGCAAGTTTCCATAGGCGGCGGCGAACAAGGCCGAAAGCAGCGCGGCCACCGCCGCCACCGCGAAGCTCCACCCCGGACCGCCTGCCGACAGCACCACCGCGCCGACCGCTCCGGCGAGACTGCTGCCCACTACCCGGACCAGCGCGTTGATCCCGCCCGCGGCGGCCGTCTTCGCGGGCTCGACGTGCTCGACCGCCATGGTCCCCAGCGCGGCGTAACCGAGCCCGATGCCCAGCCCCAGCACCGCCGCGACGGCATACAGCCCAAGCCCGTCCCCCGGCAACGTCGTCAGCCACAACGCGGCCACCAGCACCACCGCCGAGCCTCCAGCGACCAGCGCGGGCGCGCTGAACCGACGCATCAACGCACCGGCCAGCACGGAAACCACCAGCATCACGATGGTCGTCGGCAAAAGATAAAGCCCCACCTGCAACACCGACGCCCCGAGCACGCCTTGCGCGTACGCCGAGAGCGTCATGATCGTGGCGAACAACGCGAAGCCGAGCAGGAACGACGCCACCGTCGCGCCGACCGTTTTTCGGTGCAGCAGCATGGGAATCTCAATCAACGGTGTCTTCGTGCGGCGCGCTGTCACCACCCACACCGACGCCAGCACCACAGCCGCGACCAGAAGCCCGACAGTCGCCCAGCCCCATTCGGATCCCTTGCTGATCGCCAGCAGCAGGCAGATCAGCCACCCCGACACCAGCACCGCGCCCAGCAGATCCGGCGAACCGCTCCGGACCGCGGCCGTCCGGTCGTCCTTGACAGCGGCGACCAGCGCGAACGCCACCACGCCGAGCGCCGCCAGCACCCAGAACACCGTCGGGTGATCGCCGCCGGCGAGCCCCGCGAGGATCATCCCGCCGCCGCTGCCCGCGCCGATCGTCGCGCTCAGAACACCGATCGCGGTCGGCAGCGATCGGGCGGGCAAAACGGTCCGGACCTGCCCGATAGCCAGCGGCAGCAACGGAGCGGCCGCGCCCTGCAGGATCCGGCCGACGACCAGCAGCGGCAGCGAGTCCGCCACCGCCCCCAGCACCGATCCCCCGGCCAGCAACGCGAGCACGACCAGCGACATCGTGCGCCTGCCGTAGAGGTCGCCGAGCTGCGCGACCAGCGGAATCGCGACCGCGCCCGCCAGCAGCCCGGCGGTCAGCGCCCACGACACCGAACTCAGCGGCACCCCCAGCTTGAGCTGCAGCCGCGGCAGCAACGGCACCACCACGGTCATCTGCAAAGTCCCGACCGCCACTGCGAACGCCAGCGCGGCGACCGTCCCCCAGTAGTTTTTATACATGTATAAAAAGTAGCATGGCGACATGCCAGCGCGCACCGGCCGACCGCCGAAGATCTCCAAGGCCGACATCGTGGCCGCCGCTCACCGGGTCATCGAGGAAGACGGCATCGACGCGTTGACCATGCGGCGACTGGCCCGCGAAGTCGGCAGCACGGCGATGGCGCTGTACCACCACGTGCGCGACAAAGAGGGCATGCTTCTCCTGCTGCTGGACGACTACGCGCACCGCGAGATGCCTCGGCCGGAGAACCTCCCGGAGGAACCGGCAGAGCGGATCGTGACTGTCGCGAAGGCGATGCGGGACGGGCTGGCGAGTTGCCCGTGGATCGTGGACGTACTGCGCTCCGACGATCTGCTGTCAGTCGGAGGGCTCTGGTATCCGGAGAAAATCGTTGCGGCGGCGGTAAAAGCCGGACTGCCGACCGAAGCGGCGGTGGAGGTCTACCGAGCGGTGTGGCACTACACGCTGGGCGAGATCAGCTCCCGCGCGGCCGCCGCGCGACGGCGGGACCAAGGCGGCGACACCTACCGCGAGCGAGTCTTCGCGGAATTGGACGCGACGGAATTCCCGACGCTCGCCGAGATCGGGCCGCACTGGGAAACCCTTACCGCACAAGAAAGTTACGAACGAGGCGTACGCGCGCTCGTCGTGGGACTACTGCCGTGAGGGGAACCCTGAGGGAATCAGAGTCCCTCAGGGTTCCCCTCACGGACGGTCAGGCCCAGAGCTGACCGTCAAGCCGTTCTGCCGCTTCGTCCAGCGACCCGGAATACGCGCCGGTCGACAGGTACTTCCAGCCTGCGTCCGCGACCACGAAAGCCACGTCCGCCTTCTCGCCGCGAGCAGCGGCCTTCTCCGCGACCCCGAGAGCCGCGTGCAACACCGCGCCAGTGGAGATCCCGGCGAAAATGCCCTCGTGCTCCAGCAATTCCCGCGTCCGCCGGAGAGCGTCGTACGCCCCCACCGAATAGCGTCCGTTGAGCACACTCTCGTCGTAGAGCTCCGGCACGAACCCCTCGTCGAGGTTGCGCAGGCCGTACACCAGCTCGCCGTACCGCGGCTCGGCCGCGATGACCTGGACGTCCGGCTTGTGCTCGTGCAGGTACCGGCCCACTCCCACCAGCGTTCCGGTCGTCCCGAGCCCGCCGACGAAATGCGTCAGCGTCGGCAGGTCCTTCAGCAGCTCCGGCCCGGTCCCGCGATAGTGCGCGTCCGCGTTGGCCGGGTTGCCGTACTGGTAGAGCATCACCCAATCCGGGTTCTGCTTCGCCAGCTCCTTGGCCCGCCGCACCGCCTCGTTCGAGCCGCCCGCGGCGGGCGAGAACACGATCCGCGCGCCGTACGCCTGCAGCAGCTGCTTGCGTTCGGTGGAGGTGTTCTCCGGCATCACGCACACCAGGCCGTAGCCCTTGAGCTTCGCGGCCATGGCCAGCGAAATCCCGGTGTTGCCCGAGGTCGGTTCGAGGATCGTGGACCCCCGCCGCAGGATGCCGTCCCGCTCCGCCGCCTCGATCATGGCCAGCGCGGGCCGGTCCTTGATCGAGCCGGTCGGGTTGCGGTCCTCGAGCTTCGCCCACAGCCGCACCTCGTCGGTCGGCGAAAGCCGCGGCAGGCCGACCAGCGGGGTGCCGCCGAGGGTGTCGAGGAGGGACTCGTAGCGGGCCATCGGCTCAGCGCGCGCCGCCCGCGACGGCGGGCAGGATGGTGAGGGTGTCGCCGTCCTTGACCTCGGCGTCGAGCCCGCCGGAGAAGCGCACGTCCTCGTCGTTGACGTAGACGTTGATGAAGCGGTGCAGCTTCTCCTCCTTGACCAGGCGCGCCTTCAGCCCGGCGTGCCGCGACTCGACGTCGTCGATGATCTCGAGGACGGTCTTGCCCGCCGCCTCGACGGACTTCTCGCCGCCGGTGTGGGTGCGCAGGATGGTCGGGATGGACACGGTGACGGCCATGGTTCTTACCTCCGGGTGGGTTCCTAACACGCTGACGTATCGGACGCCGCGCTTTATTCCGCGGTCAGTCGAGGATCTCGACCGGCTCCTCGGTGATCTCGGCGTCCACGATCCGGTACGAGCGGAACTCGTCCGAATCGGGCTCTCTTGTCGAGACGAGCACGTAGTGCGCGTCGGGTTCGGCGGCGATGTTCGCGTCGGTGCGCGAGGGGTAGGCCTCGGTCGCGGTGTGCGAGTGGTAGATGACCACCGGGACCTCGTCGTTCGCGTCCATCTCGCGGTAGAGCTTGAGCAGGTCGCCCGAGTCGAACTCGTAGAACGTCGGCGAACGGGCCGCGTTCAGCATCGGGACGAACCGCTCGGGGCGGTCCGAGCCGGCAGGACCGGCCACCACCCCGCACGCTTCGTCGGGGTGGTCACGGCGGGCGTGGGCGACGATCTCGTCGACGAGTTCACGGCGGATCCGGAGCACACGGACATCTTAGTTCGTGGACCGAACGAGTCCACACTGTGAGAGCTACCGCTCATCCGCAGGTCAGGGCACAATAGCGGGATGCCGGTGTCCTCGAAGATCCGCGAACGCTGCCGTGCGCTGCTGGCCGAGGGGGACGTCGTCCAGTACGTGTTTCCCGCCACGTCGCTGATGGTGTCGATGATGGCCGCGCACCGGAACTTCCTGGTCGTGGTCACCGATCGGCACGTGACGGTGCTCGTCTGCAGCTCTTTCCGCCGGTGGAAGCCGGTTTCGGTGTGGGAGCAGCTGCCGCGCTCGACCGAGCTGGGCCCGGTGGACGTGCATCCGTCGCTCGGGCCGACCGTGTCGTTCGGCGATCTGGTGCTGGAGATCGACGAGGAGTACGTGGCCGCCGTGCGCGCCGCCGACCTCGAGCGAAGCGAGGACGCCCTCCCGCAGGACCCGTTCTGACCTCAGCCCAGCGCCTCCGGCCACACATCCCGATACGCCGGGACGCCAGCCGCGGAGGTCGCCGACAGCAGCCCGTGCACCATCGCCCGCGAGAACACCCGCGCCGCCGCGGCACACAGCGCGTCCAACGCGCCCGCGCGCGCTGCCACCGCGAATGACCCGGGCTCGCCGGGCAGTTCGCGCGCGCCCGTCGCCAGTGCGAACACGGTGTCTCCGTCGAACATCGAATGCGCCGGACGCACCGCGCGCGCCAACCCGTCCTGCGCGGCCACCGTCAACCGGCGTGCCTCGGCCTTCGTCAGCGCCGCGTCGCAAGCCACCACACCGATCGTGGTGTTCAGATCGGTCCGCTGCCCCGGGACCTCGCCCGGCCGATCCGGCCAGCGGACGCCGAACTCTCCGTTCACCTCGTGGTCTCCGGCGAAGGCCCGCCCGGTCGCGAAATCCACCGCCTGGCCCGCCGCGTTCACCGCGACGATCGCGCCGACGGTCACCTCTCCGACAACCTCGCTCGCCGTTCCGATGCCACCCTTGAGAGAGCCGACCACCGCGCCCGAGCCCGCGCCGACGGTGCCCATCTCGACGGCTTCCCCGGCTGCTTCGCAAGCGGCGTAACCGAAATCGGCATCCGGCCGATTGCCCCACGCGCTGCGCGGCAGGTCGAACAGCACCGCCGCGGGCACGATCGGCACCACCTCATACGGTTGCGCCCCAACGGGAAACCCGTAGTTCCGCTCCGACAGCCACCGCATCACGCCGTCCGCCGCCGCGAGTCCGTACGCGCTGCCGCCGGAAAGGCAGACCGCGTTGACTTGCTGCACCAGGTTTTCCGGCTCCAGCAGATTGGTTTCGCGTGTGCCGGGCGCGCCGCCGCGCTGATCGACCGTGCCGGTCGCGCCGTCCGGCACGAGAACGACAGTGGTTCCGGAAGCCCAGCCGTCGTCAAGCCTCTGGTGATGGCCTACGAGCACGCCGGGAACGTCGGTGATTTTCCCGCCAGTCAGCCGGTCAGCGCTTGGATCAGCGTCTCCTGCACCCATGTCAGCCAATGGTAGACGCCCAGATGGGGTGCGCGGGGGTCGTCGTCCGGCAGTTCGTCGGGCATGTCCTCGGTGACGTCGAGCGCCGTGCCCAGCGCCAGCCGGACATCGTTCAGCGCGCCGAGCCACGCGTCGGCCTGCTCGAAGGTCAGCTTCACCGAACCGCCGTCGCGCGGGAGCGTGTCGAGCACGATCTTCGCGACGCCGACCTTCTTCTCCAGCAGCTCCGGCTCGTGCAGCGACCGCATCGCCGCCGCCGAATCGAGATCCTCGCGGCTCGGGTTGTCCGGGTCGAGCCGGTGGAAGTCCGGCAGCAGCCGCGACAGCACCGGGTCGTCCGGCGATTCGGCGGGGCCGGTGCGGATCCCGGTCAGCTCGGCGAGCTCGTCCTGCGGGGCCTCCTCGGCCCGCGCGGTGAGCATGTCCTCGAGCTGTCCGACCAGCCCGCGCAGCACCGCGGCTTCCTGCTGTTCGAACCCGGCGAGAATGGCGTCCCCCTTGCGCCGCCAGGCCTTCACGAGGGCTGTTCCATGGTCGCCCACAGGCCCGCCGCGTGCAGCTTCGCCACGTCGGTCTCCACCTTCTCCTTCGACCCGGACGACACGATCGCCCTGCCCTTGTTGTGCACGTCGAGCATCAGCTTCGTGGCGTGGTCCCGGCTGTAGCCGAACAGCTTCTGGAGGACGTACGTCACGTACGACATCAGGTTGACCGGGTCGTTCCAGACGATCGTCCGCCAGGGCTGGTCGGATTCGGCCAGCTCGGCCCCGAGTGGATCGACCTGCGTCTGTTCGGATGCGACAGGCGTGGACATGCACACCATGGTGTCACGGGGGCATCCCGGTACGCCGCGCCAGGTCCGTCCATGTGAGTGAATAGGCTGCTCCCATGGGTTCCCCCGAGCCGGTCACCAGCGCCAGCACGGCGCTGCTCACCGACCATTACGAGCTGACCATGCTGGCGAGCGCGCTCGCGGACGGGACGGCCGCCCGTCCGTGCGTGTTCGAAGTCTTCGCGCGGCGGCTTCCCGACGGCCGCCGCTACGGCGTCGTCGCGGGCACCGCGCGCGTGCTCGACGCGATCGCCGACTTCCGGTTCACCGACGCCGAGCTGACCATGCTGGAGCAGACCGCGGTCGTCGACCCGGAAACGCTGGCGTGGCTGGCCGACTACGAGTTCCGCGGCGACATCGACGGCTACCGCGAAGGCGAGCTGTACTTCCCCGGTTCGCCGATCCTCACCGTGACCGGCAGTTTCGCCGAAGCGGTGGTGCTGGAGACGGTGGTGCTGTCGATCCTCAACCACGACAGCGCGATCGCGTCCGCGGCGGCGCGGATGTCCGGCGCGGCGCACGGCAGGCCGATCATCGAGATGGGCGGACGGCGCACGCACGAGTACGCCGCGGTCGCCGCCGCGCGCGCCTCGTACCTGGCCGGATTCGCCACGACGTCGAACCTCGAAGCGGGCCGCCGCTACGGGATCCCGACCCGCGGCACCGTCGCGCACGCGTTCATGCTGCTGCACGACAGCGAGGAAGCGGCGTTCCGCGCACAGGTCAGCAAAATGGGCGCGGACACCACGCTTCTGGTGGACACCTACGACATCACCGCGGGCATCGAGGCGGCCGTGCGCGTCGCCGGTCCGG
Source organism: Amycolatopsis sp. NPDC114484 (assembly GCF_055633755.1). Classification (NCBI taxonomy): domain Bacteria; kingdom Bacillati; phylum Actinomycetota; class Actinomycetes; order Pseudonocardiales; family Pseudonocardiaceae; genus Amycolatopsis; species Amycolatopsis sp. NPDC114484. Next base: position 624,962 of record NZ_JBVKDQ010000003.1, read on the forward strand.
AGCTGGGCGCGATCCGGATCGATTCCGGAGACGTCGGCCCGCTCGCCCGCAAGGCCCGCGACCAGCTCGACTCGCTCGGCGCGAAAGACACCCGGATCGTGGTGTCCGGCGACCTCGACGAGCACGCGATCGCCGCGCTGCGCGCGGAACCGGTGGACGCCTACGGAGTGGGCACCTCGGTGGTCACCGGATCCGGCGCGCCGACCGCCGGGATGGTGTACAAGCTGGTCGAGGTCGACGGCAGGCCGGTCGCGAAACGCAGTGCGCACAAGGAATCCCGGGGCGGGCGCAAGCACGCGCTGCGGCGGCACCGCAGCACCGGGACCGCGGTCGAGGAAGTGGTCTGGACCGCCGCCAGCGACCGCCCGGAAGCCGGCGAGAACGATCTCGACCTGCAGATCCCCCTGGTGCGCGAGGGCGCGCCGGTGGATGATCTGCCCACGCTGGACGACGCGCGTGCCCGCCTGCGGCGCGCGCAGGTGAGCCTGCCGTGGGAGGGCCTCAAGCTCTCGCACGGCGAGCCCGCGATACCGACGACTTTTCTGTAGGGAGCCGACCATGGGAACCGCGCTGATCGTGGTGGATGTGCAGAACGACTTCTGCGAGGGAGGCTCGCTCGGCCTGCCGGGCGGGGCGGCCGCCGCGGCGGCCATCTCGCAGCGGATGGCCGACGGCGGCTACACCCACATCGTCGCCACTCGCGACCACCACATCGACCCGGGCGACCACTTCAGCGATACGCCCGACTTCAACACCAGCTGGCCGCGGCACTGCGTCGCGGGCACGGCGGGCGCGTCGTTCCACTCGGCGCTGGACGTGGTGCCGGTCGAGGCGGTGTTCTCGAAGGGCGAGTACACCGCCGCGTACTCCGGTTTCGAGGGCAAGTCCGGCGACGGCAAGACACTCGAGGAATGGCTTCGCGCGCATGACGTGACCGACGTCGACGTCGTCGGCATCGCCACTGACTTCTGCGTGCGCGCCACCGCTCTCGACGCCGCGGGTGCCGGGTTCAAGGTGCAGGTGCTGCTGGACCTGACCGTCGGCGGTTCGCAGCCGACAGTGGACGCGACGCTGAAGGACTTCGACGAGGCGGGCGTGCGCTACACCGGCACGCCCGCGCTGCCGCCCGCCTGACCGGTCACGGCTTGGGCGCGCCGCCCTTGCCGTACGGATCGCACGCCGCGGTGCCGAGGTAGATGTCCCCGCTCGCCGGACCGCCTTGCGGGAACAGCTTCACGTGCACCGCGTGCGTGACCAGGCTGCCGTCGGCGGGCTGCGGCGTCACGGTCTCGTTCAACGTGATCGTGGCCAGCGCCGTGCCCGCCGCGCCGCCGGGGATCGTGACGCGGTAGTTAGCCGGGATCGACGACGGCATGGCGAAGCCGGAGACCTCGCCGATCGACATCGTGCCGGTGCTGCCCGAATCCTCCGTGGTGGCACAGCCGACCGAGTACGTGCGGACCTTCAGCTCGGGCCCGCCGTACCGGGTGAGCAGGTCGGATTCGAACCGCTGCCCGCCGGTCTTCACCTGCGCGACCGAGCCCTTCCGCTCACAGGTGGTGCCGCCGAAGCCGAACACCGCGACCTCGCCCGCCGCGCCGCCGGGGGTGCGCGCGGACGCCGGTCCGTCGGCGTCGCAGCGCGCCAATTCTCCGGTGACCACGTGCTCGTGGTCCACCAGCACGTCGAGGCTGCCCGCGGAACCCCAGCCGGTGGACGTCGGCGGATCGGCGTGCGCCACCGCCGGTGCCGCCGCCAGCAGAACCCCGGTGACCAGCAGGATCCGTCCGCGCATTCGCCCTGTCTCCCTTCGCCCGTGCTTCGACATCGGCAGCGCGGCAGGGGTCCCAAACGTCGACTGGGACAGCTCACCCGGACGTGTGGCGGAAGACAGGGGTGGTGAGGAACGCAACTTGTCTCGTTCCGCCGCCTCGCTCGACGATAACCTGCCCGGACGTCCGTTTTCCGTGGTTGGAGGTCCCGTGTCGTCACTGTCTCTCCCGGCCCGCCGTCAGGTGCTGGCCGACCTCGTGCCCGGCACCCTGGTGCGCGACCTGACGCTGGTCGCCGGCGGAGCCGTGCTCACCGGCGCGGCCGCGCAGCTGGTCATCCCGCTTCCGGGCACGCCGGTGCCGATGACCGGCCAGACCTTCGCCGCGCTGCTCGTCGGCGCGACGCTCGGCATGCGCCGCGGCGCCGCCTCGATGCTGCTGTACTTGCTCGTCGGCGCGGCCGGCGTGCCGTGGTTCCAGGGCGGGACGTCCGGGCTGTCCGGAGCCTCGGCGGGCTACATCGTCGGCTTCGTGTTCGCCGGTGCGCTCGTGGGCGCGCTCGCCCGCCGCGGCGGCGACCGCACCCCGCTGCGCACGGCGGGGACCATGGTGCTCGGCAACCTCGCGATCTACGCCTTCGGCGTGCCGTGGCTGATGGCCGTCACCGGGTTCGACCTCGCCACCGCTTTCGACAAGGGCGTCACGCCGTTTCTCGTGGGTGACGTGCTGAAGACCGTGGTCGCGGCCGGGGTGCTGCCGCTCGCGTGGGCCGCGGTTTCGCGGTTCCGCAAGGAAGACTGAGCCGTAATTCCGGGAGCTTCGATCCGGCGCGAGGGGTCCGTTCGCGCCGGATCGAAGATCCTGTCGGACCTGGCGGCTATCGTGTCTCGCTGTGCCCGCCCGAACCGATTTCCCCGGCGTCCTCGAACTCCTCACCCACGCGGTGGAGTCTGTCGGCGGCTCTGAACGCCCCGGCCAGGTGAAGATGGCCGATGCCGTCGGCCACGCCATCCGCACCGGCGAACACCTCGCCGTGCAAGCGGGAACGGGTACCGGCAAATCGCTGGCGTACCTGGTGCCCGCGATCCGGCACGCGGTGGAGAAAGACACCACCGTCGTCGTCTCCACGGCCACCATCGCGTTGCAGCGCCAGCTGGTCGACCGTGATCTCCCGCGCCTTGCCAAGGCGCTCAAGAAGCCGCTCGGGCGCGAACCGACCTTCGCGATCCTCAAGGGCCGCCGCAACTATCTGTGCCTGCACCGGCTCGACACCGGCCCGGCCGACGAGCCAGACGACGCGCAGCTGTTCGACCCGTTCGCGGTGTCCCGGCTGGGCAAGGAAGTCACGCGGCTGCACGAGTGGACGTCGGACACCGAGACCGGCGACCGCGACGAGCTGGTGCCCGGCGTGTCCGACCAGGCGTGGCGGCAGGTTTCCGTCACCGCTCGGGAATGTCTCGGCGCCGCGAAGTGCCCGGTCGGCACCGATTGCTTCGCCGAACGCGCGCGAGCAGAGGCGGGCCGCGCCGATGTCGTGGTCACCAACCACGCGCTGCTGGCCATCGACGCGCTGCAGGGCTACCAGGTGCTGCCGGACCACGATCTCGTGATCATCGACGAGGCACACGACCTGGTCGACCGGGTCACGTCGGTCGCGACCGGCGAACTCACCAGCGCCATGGTCTCGGCCGCCGCGCGCCGCTGCGGAAAACTGATGGACGCGGGGATCGCGGACCGGCTGCTGGAGTCGTCGGACGGGCTCGCGCTGATCCTCGACGACATCCCCGCCGGAAGGCTCGACGCGCTGCCGAAGCCGTTGCAGGGCGCGATCCCGGCGGTGCGCGACGCGGCGAAGGAGTGCCTCACCGCGCTGGGCTCGGATCGCAAGGAAGACGTCGGCGAGGCGACCGCGCGCAAGCTGGCTCGGTCGCTGCTGGAAGAAGTGCACGACACCGCGGTGCGGCTGCTCGACGCGTACGACGAGGATCTGGCGCACCAGCGCGACGTCGTCTGGCTGACCGGGGACAGGTACTCGGCGAATCCGCGACCACCGGCGTTGAAAGTCGCGCCGCTGGGCGTGGCAGGGCTGTTGCGGGAGCGCGTGTTCAACCAGCACACCACCGTGCTGACCTCGGCGACGCTCACCCTCGGCGGCGAATTCGACACCATGGCACGGCAATGGGGTCTCCCGCCGAGCGGTCCGCGCGTGGTGAAGTCACCGGGCACGGCCACCGACAAGGAAGCCCCGTCGGACGAGGACAGCGGCCCGAAGTGGACCGGGCTGGACGTCGGATCGCCGTTCGACCACCGCCGCAACGGCATTCTCTACCTAGCCAAACACCTGCCGCCGCCGGGCCGCGACGGACTCGCCGAGTCCACAATGGACGAACTGGCCGCACTGGTCGAAGCCGCGGGCGGCCGCACGTTGGGTCTGTTCTCCTCGATGCGCGCGGCGAAACAGGCCGCGGAGGCCATGCGGGAACGGCTCGACCACCCGATCCTCTGCCAGGGCGACGACGCCACGCCGTTGCTGGTGCGGCAGTTCTCCGAAGACGCGCGCACGTGTCTGTTCGGCACGCTCACGCTCTGGCAAGGCGTGGACGTGCCGGGGCCTTCGCTGCAGCTGGTGGTAGTGGACCGGATCCCATTCCCCCGCCCAGACGATCCGGTGTCGTCTGCCCGCCAACGCGCGGTAGAAGCCCGGGGCGGCAACGGATTCCTCACCGTCGCCGCGACACACGCGGCACTCCTGCTGGCGCAGGGCACCGGACGGTTGCACCGCTCAGTCACCGACCGCGGCGTGGTGGCAGTGCTGGACTCCCGACTGGCCACCGCACGCTACGGCGGTTTCCTGCGCGCGTCGCTGCCGCCGTTCTGGCCGACGACAGATCCGCAGGTCGCACGAGACGCACTGAAGCGACTCGACGCGGCCGCGCCCGCCTGACCGAGCGCACGGGACAGGCGGGTACGGTGAGTGGAACGAACACGACAGGGAGCACCGTTGACCCAGGATTCGTCCAGCGCACAATCCCGGACCGTCAGTGTTGACGACACCGGGGTGCGGCGCCGGCTCGCCGATGGCAGCGAAGAAGCTGTGACGTGGTCAGAACTGCAATCCGTCATGGTGAGAGTGATCCCGGACGGCCCCTGGAACGAAGACGTCTTCTTCATGCTGGTCGGCAACGACGGCAAAGGCACCGCGGTCCCGAGCGGCGACCCGGCCGCGGACGCCCTCATCGAACGCCTGCAGACCTTGCCCGGCTTCGACAACGAGAAGTTCATCGAGGCGATGACCACGGACGCTGACCAGGCGTACGTGGTGTGGCAGAGCTGATCCGGGCTCGCTGAAGCACGGTTCCAGAGCTGGTTTTGTTGCGGCTTTCGGTGCTGGGTTTCGCTGCTTCGTCCCGGCCGGAAACCTTTGCTGGACAAGGGTTTCCGGGCTGCGGCTTCGACCGTGCGGCCACGGCAGGTCGGCGGCGGCGCTGCCTCGCCCATCACCGCGGCTCAGCGACCCCACTGCGGGAGCCTCTCTGCGCCGCGGCAACTCAGCGATCACACGGCAAGAACCGCCCGGTGCCGCAGCTCGGCGACCTCACTGCAACCACCGCCCGCCACGGCCCTCAGCGACCGCATTGCGAGGCACAGCCCGCGACGACAGTCTGCAATCCCACCGCGAGACCGGCCGCAGCCATGGCGGCACTCGCAATTGCCATGACCGCCCGCCACGGCAGCGACCGCACCGCGAAACCCGCTCGCTACGGCAACTGAGCACTCCCACTGCAAGACCGGCCACGGTGGCTCACCGATCGCACCGGCGAGCCAGCCAGCCGCCCCGCCCCGGGAACGGCCCGCCGCCACGGCTCAGCAACCCCACCCCGGAACCGGCCCGCCATCACGGCTCAGCTACCCCGCCACGAGAACGGGCCCGCCACACCAGCTCGGCTACTCCACCGCAGGAACGGCCCACCGCACCAGCTCGGCAATCTCGCCGCAAGAACCGGCCAGCCACACCAGCCCGGCTACCCCGCCGCAAGAACGGCCCACCGCACCAGCTCGGCAATCCCACCGCAAGAACCGGCCAGCCACACCAGCCCAGCAACCCCGCCGCAAGAACGGCCCACCGCACCAGCCCGGCAACCCACGCCCGCCACCACGGCGCGGCCGCCCCACCTCACCAACCACCCGCCGCAGCTCAGGCGGTCGGGAAGGTCTCCGTCACCGGAATGCCCTTCTTCAACGTCCGGCTCACCGTGCACAGCCGCTCGATCGCCCGGTCCACCGCGCCCGCCAGCGCCTCTCGCTGAGCGTCGTCCAGGCCCGACACATCGACGTCGAACGCCACCTGCACCGCGTCCAGTTCCGACGCCCCCTCGCGCCGGTCGGCCGTCACCGAGACCCGGAACTTCGAGTCCTCGCCCACCCGTCGCGTGATCAGCTGTTCCGCCGTCACCGCGGAGCAGCCCGCAGCCGCGATCTGCAGCAGTTCCGCCGGGGAGAACGCGCCCTCCGCGCCGGCCCGGCCCAGTCGCACCTCCGCGCCGCGCTCATTGCGGCCGACGAAGCTGTGCGTGCCTTCGCGCTGTACTTCCAAGGTCATCGGAGACGCCTTTCCACCCGTCGAATCACTGCATTGGCCCAACCGCGAGGGTCACGCCGATGTTCCGGGCTGCTGCGCCAGCACGGTGATCGTGCCGGGGTCGACCTCGGTGAATCCCGCGTCCCGGACGGCGATCACGCGGTTGTCGCGCCAGCCTGCCTCCGGGTCGTCGACCGGGCACAGTTCCTTCCACTTGCCCGGGCTGGGCGTGCGCACCGCGACCCGATAGTCCTTCGCCGCCCACGCCGCCAGTTCGTCGTCCGGCAGCAGCGACGCGAGGATCATCGTGGCGTGCCCGACCTGCGCGGACGCCTTGCCGACGGTCATCGGAACGTCCGGATTCAGCATCAGCAACGGGACGTCGGCCGGGGCCGGGCCAGGAGTGTCGGCGGGCAGTTCGCTGCCGGAGATCTGCAGCCGCGAGACCTCCTTCGGGGTCTCCTTGACCAGGCCGGGCACGAGCGCCCGCGCCTGCGCGCCGTCGACCTCGATGGTGATTCCCGGCTGGTCGAGCACCGCCTGCCAGTGCGCGCCACGGGCCCGCCGCGCGACCTTCCGGATCCGGTTGTCGAGCCACGCGTGCACCGGCTCGGCCCATTCGCCGCCGGGCTCGACGCGTTCGTCCAGGCACACCGCCAGCGCCGCCGCGGCCGCCGCTTCGAGCAGCGCCGTCCGGCCCGGCGGTTCGGCGCGTTCGATCCGCAGGATGATCGGCATCGCGCGGACCTCGTCCGGGTTTTCGTCCGAGGTGTCCGAGGTGTCTTCGGCGGGGAGGCCGAGCCACGAGGCGTACCGGCTGCGCAGCGGTTCGAGCAGAGGGTTCACGGGCGGGCCAATTCGAGTCCGTCGGCCGCGTCCGCCGCCTCGACCTCGGCGCGCGTAACGCCGAGGACGAACAGCACCGCGTCGAGGTACGGGTGCGAGAGCGCGGTGTCGGCGACCTCGCGCAGCGCGGGCTTGGCGTTGAACGCGACGCCCATGCCCGCCGCGGCGAGCATGTCGATGTCGTTGGCCCCATCGCCGACCGCGACACACGCGCCGAGCGGAATCCCGTACTCACCGGCGAACCGGCGCAGCGCGGTCGCCTTGCCCGCGCGGTCCACGATGTCGCCGACCACACGGCCGGTGAGCTTGCCGTCGACGACCTCCAGTTCGTTGGCCGCCGCGAAGTCGAGGCCGAGGTCGTCCACGAGATGGTCGATGACCTGGGTAAACCCGCCGGACACGACGCCGCAGCGGAAACCCATGCGCTTCAGCGTCCGGACGGTCGTGCGGGCCCCCGGGGTCAGCTCGAGCTTCGCCGCGACCTCGTCCATCACGCTGGCGGGCAGCCCGGCCAGCAGCGAGACGCGCCTTTCCAGCGACTCCGCGAAGTTCAGCTCGCCGCGCATCGCGGCCTCAGTGATCTCGCGGACCTGCTCCTCGACCCCGGCGTACGCGCCGAGCATCTCGATGACCTCGCCCTGCACGAGCGTGGAATCGACGTCGAAGACCACCAGCCGCTTCGCCCGGCGCGTGATGCCCGCGCGCTCGACGGCGATGTCGATGTTGGCCTCGGGCGCCGCGTCGGCCAGCATGGACCGGAGTTCGGCGTCGGCTTCTTCGTTGTCTTCGCGCACCGAGACGTACAGTTCGAGCCCGGTCACCGGGTAGTCGGCGACGCTGCGAATCGAGTCGATGTTCGCCCCGACGCCCGCCAGCCGCCGCGCGATCTCGGAGAACGCCCGCGCGGTCACCGGACGCCCGAGCAAGACGAGCACGTGCGACGAATCGCGTCGGCCGAGCGCGAACGGATCCGCACCGATCGCGTCGCCGATCCGGACCTCGACCTCCATGCCGACGGTCGCCATCGCCTGCTCGACAGATTCCTGGAGCCCCTCGGGGTCGCGGTAGACGCCGGCGAGCACGCCGAGCACGAGCTGCCCGCGGATGACCACCTGCTCGATGTCGAGCACGTCCACGTCGTGCCGCGTGAGCACGGCGAACAGCACGGACGAGACCCCGGGCTTGTCCGGACCGGTCGTGGTGATGAGGACGGGAGTCTGGCTCACTGGTTCGGTATCCCTCGTTCGTCTCGGCACCGACGCTTAGGCCACGGCGAGTCGGCACGCCCAGTCTGGCCTCCAGCGGCGGCGGGCAGAACGCCCCCGTGCCGTGCTTCACACCGCCGGTGCCACTAACGGGCGACGGGTGGGGCGGGGAGAGCGGGGCAAGGCCTGGTTCAGCCACGGTGATGGGCGGGGTGGGAGGGGTGGGAGGGGGGAGCAGCGTGATCGGGAACGACGGCGGGGCGGGGTGCAGCTGGGCGGGCAGGTTGCGGCTGGGCGAGCTGCCGCCGGGCTAGTTGGGCGGCCTGCGGCTAGGCAGGCTGCTGCCAAGCGGGCTGCCGCCGGGCGGGCTCGGACGAAGGCTGGCGAAGCTGCGCGCAGGGCCGCGGGTGGGCGGATGCCTCAGGCAAGGCCACGCCGAGCGACACAGGCCGCAGCGCAGGCATGCGACCAAGGAACTGGCTGCGTCTGGGCAAGCTGGGGCGGAGGCTGGCGGAACGGTGCGGGCGCAGGTTCTGGCGGAGCGGATTGGGCGAAAGGTGGCAAACCAGCGCGGCTGGGCGCGGTGACGGATGGCGGACGAGTGGCTATGCACGCGAAGGGTGCCTCGACCGAAGCACCGAAGCACCGAAGCACCGAAGCACCGAAGCACCGAAGCACCGAAGCACCGAAGCACCGAAGCACCGAAGCAAGTATGAGCGGCCGATCGAGTCGTGAGCGTTCATCCCAGCGAGAAATCCCGGCTAGAACCGGCCAGGCCACTCACCGGCCCCCATCGCCGCCACCCGCACGCCCTCGGTAACCCAGCGCGGCAGTCCCCAGCGCACCAGTCCCCCGGTACGAAAAACGGCGCGTGCCCGGCCGAGAGGAACCTCGACCGGGCACGCGCCGTGCAGTCGTTCCGAGCGCGAGCGCCGTTACTGCTCGCTCGCGTTGTCCTTGCCGTGGTCGCCGGGCATGGTGGCGTCCACGAGCTTCTGCGACGGGGCCGCGACGTGCTTGGCCTTGCCGAAGAAGCCGATCTCGCCTTCCGCGTGGAGGCGTTCGACCATGTGCGGGTAGTGCAGCTCGAACGCGGGGCGCTCGGAGCGGATCCGGGGCAGTTCGGTGAAGTTGTGCCGCGGCGGCGGGCAGGACGTGGCCCACTCGAGCGAGTTGCCGTAGCCCCACGGGTCGTCGACCGTGACGATCTCGCCGTACCGGTAGCTCTTGAACACGTTCCAGATGAACGGCAGCGTGGACGCCCCGAGGATGTACGCGCCGATCGTGGAGATCGTGTTCAGGGTGGTGAACCCGTCACTGGCCAGGTAGTCCGCGTAACGCCGCGGCATGCCTTCCGCGCCCAGCCAGTGCTGCACCAGGAACGTGGTGTGGAAGCCGATGAACGTGGTCCAGAAGTGCCACTTCCCGAGCTTCTCGTCCATCATCCGGCCGGTGATCTTCGGGAACCAGAAGTAGATCCCGGCGAAGGTCGCGAACACGATCGTGCCGTAGAGGACGTAGTGGAAGTGCGCCACCACGAAGTAGCTGTCCGACACGTGGAAGTCGATCGCCGGGGCGGCCAGCATGATGCCGGTCAGACCGCCGAAGAGGAACGTGACGATGAAGCCCATCGAGAAGATCATCGGCGTCTCGAAGGACAGCTGGCCCTTCCACATCGTGCCGATCCAGTTGAAGAACTTCACGCCGGTCGGGACCGCGATGAGGAACGTCATGAAGGAGAAGAACGGCAGCAGGACCGCGCCGGTCGCGTACATGTGGTGCGCCCACACCGCCACCGACAGCGCCGCGATCGACAGCGTCGCGAAGACCAGGCCCTTGTAGCCGAACACTGGCTTGCGGCTGAACACCGGGAAGATCTCCGACACGATCCCGAAGAACGGCAGCGCGACGATATAGACCTCTGGATGGCCGAAGAACCAGAACAGGTGCTGCCACAGGATCACCCCGCCGTTGGCCGGGTCGAACACGTGGGCGCCGAGATGCCGGTCCGCCATCAGGCCGAACAGGGCCGCGGTGAGGATCGGGAACGCGAGCAGGATCAGGATGCTCGTGATCAGGATGTTCCAGGTGAAGATCGGCATCCGGTACATCGTCATGCCGGGCGCGCGCAGGCAGACCACCGTGGTGATCATGTTGACCGCGCCGAGGATCGTGCCCAGACCGGACACTGCCAGGCCGGCGATCCACAGGTCGGCGCCGACGCCGGGCGAGTGGATCGCGTCCGACAGCGGCGTGTAGGCGAACCAGCCGAAGTCGGCGGCTCCACCGGGCGTCAGGAAGCCGGACAGCACGATCAGGCTGCCGAACAGGAACAGCCAGTAGGAGAACGCGTTCAGCCGCGGGAACGCCACGTCGGGCGAGCCGATCTGCAGCGGCAGGATGAAGTTCGCGAACCCGAACAGGCTCGGCGTCGCGTACAGCAGCAGCATCACCGTGCCGTGCATGGTGAACAGCTGGTTGTACTGCTCCTGCGACAGGAACTGCTGCCCCGGCTGGGCGAGCTCCGTCCGGATGAGCATGGCCATCGCGCCGCCGATCATGAAGAAGGCGAACGACGAGACCAGATACATGATCCCGATCTGCTTGTGGTCCGTCGTGCGGAACAACCGCAGCAGGTACGAACCCTTTGCCGTCTCGCGCGCGGGATACGGGCGCGTCGCGATCGGCTTGGGGGCTACGGCCGTCACTCCTGCCTCCAACACTGCAACCTTGTGGTGGTCAACTTCGGGGCGCTCGGGCTCAGGCGAGCCTGATCCGGGCGGTTAAGGGGATCGTAGCCCTCGGTACCGACAGTCGCTCGCACCGGCTGGTTAGATCACCGCGTGACCGACCTGTACCGCGCCGCGGCGGTCTCCTCCGCGCTCGCTGTCGGCCGCCGGTTCGGCCTCCCCACCGGTGCCGCACAGGTGCTGCACGAGCGCTCGAACGTGCTGGTGAGGATGGGTCCGGTCGTGGCGAGGGTCCCGGCCACCACCCGGCTGCTGCGGCCGGACGCGACCGCGTGGCTCAAGCGGGACGTCGCCCTTTCGGCCTACCTCACCGAACGTGGTGTGCGCGTCGTCTCACCGACCGTCGATCCCCCGGCCGGACCGCATTTCGCCGAGGGCCTGCCGGTCACGCTCTGGCACTGGACCCCGCACGATCCGGACCATCGGCACGGGCCGGACGAGACCGCCGGATCACTCGCCCGGCTCCACGCCGCTTTGCGCGACTACCCGGGGGAACTGCCCTCCCGCGGCCCGGTCGACGAACTGCTGGACACCGTCACCCGCGACGGTTCGCTGCTGGACGGCTTCGCCGACCGGATCCGCGCGGAAACCGAACGGCTCGCGGCGCTGCTGCCGTCCGGCTCGGGCCAGGCCCTGCACGGCGACGCGCACCCCGGCAACCTCATCGAGACCGTCGACGGCCCGTGCTGGCTCGACTTCGAGGACGCCTGGCGCGGACCGCTCGAATGGGACCTGGCGATCCTCGCGAGACAAGGTGGGCCGGAGTTCCTCGCCGCGTACCTGGGCGAAGCGGACGAAGCCGTTCTCGCGACGTGTACGCAGCTTCGCTCGCTCTTCGCGGTGGCGTGGCGGTTCCTGATCGCACAGCGTTTCCCACACCGCCTGGGCGAAGCGCGCGCCGCGGCGGCCGAGTACTTCAGCTGACCCAGCCGAGGATCGCTTCGACCACGCCAGCCGGGTCCTCCAGCGGCGTCAGGTGCCCGACGTCGGGAAGTACCGCGAGAGTCGCGTCGGGCAGCGCTTCGACCATGGTGTTGGCGGCGTCGAGCGGCGTGATCGCGTCGCGCTCCCCCACGATGACGAGCGCGGGGACGTCGGTTTCGCGCAGCAGGTCAACGGAATCGGGCCGGTTGCGCATCGCCCGCGCGGCCCAGGCGACTCCGGACGGCGGCTGCTCGTCGATCAATTCGCGCACGCGCGCGAGGACGTCGGCGGACGCGGTGTCGGCGAGAAGATTCGGCAGGTTCGCGTCGGCCAGCCAGTTTTTGACGCCTTCGGCCTCCGCGCGGTTCGCGACGTCGAGCCGGGTCTGCGCGGCTTCGGGGGTGTCCGCGGTGGCTTTGGTGTCGATGAGGACCAGTCCCCCGACGCGCTCGGGAGCGTGCCGCAGGACGGCCATCGCGAGGTAGCCGCCCATCGAACAGCCGCCGAGAACCACCTGATCGAGTTCGAGCTTGTCGAGGAGCGCGACGACATCCCGGGCGGCATCGGCGAGATCCGGCTCGGCTTCGGTCTCCGGCAACGGGCTCCGGCCGAGACCGCGCTGGTCGGGAGTGATGACCCGGAGGCGTTCCGCGAGCGGCGCGCGGACCGGGTCCCACATGCGGGCGTCGAGCGGGAAGGCGTGCAGGAGCACCAACGGCAGTTCGGTCATGGCGGAGATTGTCGCTGTTATCGCGGCGATTTTTGTCGGACCCCGTCGTTATGGTCGGGGGCGTGACAGAGATCGTGACGGAAAGGCTGGTGCTGCGGCACTTCGTGGAGACCGATCGGCGGGCAGTGACGGAGATCCAGAGCGACCCGGAGACGAACCGGTACAACCCGCGCCCGCCGGACACCGCGACCACCCTGGTGATGTTCGACAGCTGGCTCGAGCACTGGGCGGAGTTCGGCTACGGGTACCTGGCGGTCCGGGAGCGGGGCGGGCCGGAATCCGCCGACGGGTCGGACGTGATCGGCATGACCGGAGTGCGCAACCGGGAGTTCCGGGGCGAGAAGGTGCTGAACCTGGCGTACCGCTTCCGGCCGTCGGCGTGGGGGAAGGGCTACGCGGAGGAGGCGGCGCGGGCGTCGGTGGAGTGGGCGGAACGGGAGATCCCGGCGATTCCGGTGCTGATCAGTGTGGCGGTGACGAACACGCCGTCGTTGCGGGTGGTGGAGAAGCTGGGGTTCACCGAGTACGTGGAGGAGGAGTACGACGGGGCGGTGTCGCGGCATTTTCGGCGGTGACGGGGCTTTTGAGGGGGCGGCGACGGGTGACGGCTGACGGATGACAGCTCAGGGCGGCACGCTCGCGCGGTGAGGCGTGGGGTTTCGGCGCCCGGGGTCGGGTTTCGGTGCCGAGGGGTGGGTTTCGGTCGTGACGGGATTTCCGCTGCGACGGGCGTTCGGCGACGATGCGCGCTCCGCGCAATGGCCGTTTGGCGGCGATGCGCGCTCGGCCGCGATGCGCGCTCGGCCGCGATGCGCGTTCGGCGACGATGCGCACTCGGCCGCCTTCGTCGACTTCACCCGCGACGGGACGCAGCGTTACCGCACCCACACCTGCGTCAACCGCGACGCAGTCCGGCGGAACCGTGCCGCGGCGGAAGGGAGCCCTTTCGCAGTAACGGGTTTCCGCTTCACCAACGGCGATTCGGCCGACGCCGGGCCCGAGCCTCCCAGCAAGGCCGATGCCAATGCCGACGATCCGCGACGCCGCCGGTCTCGTCCGCGGGCCAGACGACCAGGTGCGGAACGCCAGACTGGATCTCGTGGTCGCAGCCGGGGCAACGATAGGTCTTGGCGGCCTGCGCGCCGGGGACGGTGCGCACCAGCCAGTCCCCGTCGGGGCCGGATTCGCTGCGGGCCCAGCCGCTGACCGCGCCGGCGTCTGGCCGCTCGACAGAGACGGGACGGCCTCGGCCGGGTCGATTGCGTCTGGGCACGCAATTACGGTAACTGGGCGTCTGCGGGACAGCTCAGCCACGCACCCGAACCACCGGCTCAGCCTGGTTGCCGGGAACCGCGTCTCGCGGGGGCTCAGTGAATTGGCTGACTGCAACCACTCGTGCTCGGTGCATGGAGTGAGCCAACGGCAATGAAGGCGACGAGACCTGGTTGGAGCAGCCAAGCGACATCCGGCGAGGCGAGTTGGCCAGCAGTGCACACCGCCGCCATGAGGCGGCGAGACCTGGCCGGAGGAGCCAAGCGGCATTCGCTTGGGGTGAGTGAGCCAGCGGTGCGCACCGCTCCCATAAAGGCGGCGAGGCGTGCCTGCAGCAACCAAAGCCATTCGGTGGGGTCGGGTGAACTGGCGGCGCGGAGCATCTCAATGGAGGGCTGCGGCAGAGCATCTATGGAGCGCCCAGAATGACGTCCGGGTCGCCGTTCAACCCCGCGCGATCGCCAACGGCACCAACTGCTCCGCCGACGTCAGCGAGCCGTGCTGGCCTACCAGGTTCGACTCCACTGCCTCGGCCAGTTCGCGCACCATGCCGAACGTTCCCGTCGCCGCCGCGACGACGTCGCCGATTCGTGGGCGTACCCGGTCGCTCACCGCGGCGCCGAACCAGCCTGCCGCGATTGCCTCCTCTCGCGGCAAGACCCAGGCACGCGAGCCCAGCACCTCGCGCCACGCGGCTACGACATCCGCCGTGGCACCGGGTTCCGTGTAGACGTGCCGCGCGCGGACTTCGCCGCCGAAAGTTCGGACGCCTGCCAGCAGTTCCGGGGTGTCCTCTAGGTTCAGTTTCTCTTCGACGGTCACCATTCCGTGGTCCGCCACCACCGCCAGGACAGCACCGGCGGGCAATCCATCCACAATGGACTCAACCAGCCGGTCGACCTGGCGGAGTTGCATGCGCCACGCAGTCGAGCCGGGGCCGTAGAGGTGGCCTAGCAGGTCTAATTCGCTGTGGTAGGCATAGCAAAACGACCGCGAAGACAGGACGTCCAAGGTACGTGCGGCCAGGTCGCCCAGTGCGTGCACGCCAGCGTAGCGGGCACCGCTTTGTGTCGCTTGCGTCAAAGCTGTGTTGGCGAAATGCGCCGAAGACACCACCGCGGCCTCGATCCCCGCGGCGGCGGCGCGTTCGAAGGTCGTCGGCAGGGGTTGGACTTCGCGTGGGGGCAGGGCGCCTCGCAGGTCGCTGCCGTCGTCGTGGGAGCGCCAGCGCAGGGCGTTCATGACGCCGGTTCCCGGCATCTCGAAGGTGTAGCCGACCATGCCGTGCTCGCCGGACGCCAGACCGGTGCCGATCGCGGCGACCCCGGCGGCGGTGGTCGACGGGAAGCCGACTCGCAGGGGGCTGCTGGCGAGTTCGGTGAGGACGGGGGCGTCCGCGGCGTACTGGGCGAGCAGTTCCCAGCCGAGGCCGTCGATGAGGAGCACGCAGGCGCTGCGGGCTTCGGGCAGCGCCAGGCCGCCGTCCTCGCCGGGCACGCCCAGTGCGCCGAGCAGGGCGGGAACGACCTGGCCTAGGTGCGGAACATCCGCGTACTGGGGCACATCCACCCGGACAGCTTCCCACCAACGCGGCCCGCCAGCGATAATCAACGCATGCCCACCTACGCCTACCGCTGCCGCGACTGCACCGAGACGTTCGAACTCCAGCGCCCGATGGCCGAGTCGAGCGCGCCCGCCCCGTGCCCGGAAGGGCATACGGACACGGTCAAGCTGCTCACGACCGTCGCGCTCACCGGCTCGGCGTCCGCACCGGCACCGGCTGGTGGAGGTTGCTGCGGAGGCGGGTGCTGCGGCTGATCGGCGGGACTTCGCGCCGAGGCAGTCGCTGCAGGTGACCGGTGGTTGCCGCAGCTGGCCCGGGCCGCCGCCCGCGTGTGCACCGGTTCAGCGGGCGCGGGGCTCAGGCGCACCTGAGCCCCGGCAGCATCCACCGCCACGACGACGGATGCTGCGCCGCCAACCGCTCAGCAACCCTTCAAAGCCTGGTCCAGATCAAGCCACAAGTCTTCGACATCCTCCAGCCCAGCCGAAAGCCGCAACAGCCCGTGGGTGATGCCGGAGTCCGTGCGGTCGTCCTCGGCGACAATCCGGTGCGTCAGCGAAGCCGGGTGCTGGATCAGTGTGTCCACGCTGCCCAGGCTCACCGCGGGCGTGATCAGCCGGACAGCGCCGACCACCGCGTGCGGGTCGCCGGTCACTTCGAAGGCCACCAGCGGGCCGCCCAGTTTCGGGTAGTGCACGGCGCTGACTGTCGGGTGCGAAGCTAACCGCGAAGCCAACACGGCGGCGGTCTCCGAAGCGGCCTTGACCCGCAGCGGGAGCGTCGACAGGCCGCGCAGCAACAGGTATCCGGCGAGCGGGTGCAGCACGCCACCGGTGGCGAAGCGCAGGGAGCGCAAGCGCGCGGCTTCCTCGGCATCGCAGGCCACGATGCCGCCCATGACGTCACCATGGCCGCCCAGGAACTTTGTCGCGCTGTGCAGCACCATTCGGGCGCCGAGGCGGCCGGGGCGTTGCAGGACGGGCGTCGCGAAGGTGTTGTCGACCAGGACCGGGACGTCACCGCACGCGGCGGTCAGGGCGGCGATGTCCAGTTCGCTCAAGGTCGGGTTCGCGGGCGTCTCCACGAAGACCAGGCCGGTGTCGGGGCGCAGGGCGTCGGCGACGTCCTCCGGGGCGGTCCAGGTGACCTCGGTGCCCAGGAGGCCGGTGGTCAGCAGGTGATCGGTGCAGCCATAGAGCGGCCGGACGCCGACGATGTGGCGTTTTCCTTGCGACACCGCGGAAAGCAGGCACGCCGATACCGCCGCCATGCCGCTGGCGAAAGCCACGGCGTGGTCGAAGCCTTCGAGTTCCGCCAGCGCCTGCTCGAACCGTTCGACGGTCGGGTTGCCGATCCGGCCGTAGATGCCGGTGACGTTCCCGCCCGCGGCGAACTCGTCGATCCGGCGGGCCTCCTCGGCGCTGTCGCGCGCGGGGTAGGTCGTGGAGAAGTCGAGCGGGACGGCGTGCAGGCCGAGGTCGGCGAGATCGTCGCGACCGGCGTGGACGGCTCGGGTGCGCAGGGCGGAAGTCATGGCAATCACGTTCGGACAAGCAACGGCCGCGAAGCAATAAGCTCGGATAAGATTCAGAAATGTCCGAAAATCCAGAACTCAGTCCGGTTGATCTTGAGATTCTGCGGGTGCTGCAGAACGATGCCCGGACGTCGAACAAGGAGCTCGCGGCCGCGGTCGGGCTCGCACCGTCCACCTGCCTGGACCGGGTGGCCCGGCTCCGGGAGACCGGCGTGATCACCGGCCAGCACGCCAAGGTCGACGCGGCGAAGGTGGGCCGTCCGCTGGAGGCGTTCCTGTTCGTGCAGGTCCGGCCGCATCGCCGGCCGCTGGTGGAGCAGTTCGTGGAACATCTGCTGGCGCTGCCGGAAATCCGCGCGGTCTACCACCTGACCGGACCGGACGACTTCCTCGCGCACGTCGCCACCACCTCGGCCGCCGAGCTGCAACGGCTGGTGCTGGACGAACTCACCTCCCGCGACGAGGTCGCCCGCGTGCACACGAATCTCGTGTTCCAGCAGTGGCAAGGCGGTCCGCTGCTACCGCCGGACGGCGAACCCGCCCAAGGCGCGCGCATCCGACGGCGCAACCGGTGATCAGCGCAAGATAGACCGGTGCAGATCAGCAATCTGACCGAAGCCGACCGCGCCGATTGGGAAACCCTCGCTCGCGGCAAAGACGCCTACTTCGACGTCGAGCGCGCCGACGACAGCTACGACCGGACCTGGTGCCGCCTGCTCGACGACGACCGGATCCGCGGCGTCGCCGCCAAACTGGACGGCACGATGGTCGGCATCGCGCATTACCTGTTCCACGCCAGCATCTGGTACTCCGGGAAGTGCTACCTCGCCGACCTGTTCGTGTCGGAGAACGTGCGGCGCAAGGGAGTCGCGACGGCGCTGATCGAGTGGATCGCCCGCGACGCCGAGGCAAACGGCTTTCCGTCGCTCTACTGGAACACGCTCGAAGACGCCCCTGCCCGAGCGCTTTACGACCGTATCGGCAAGTACCACGACGGCTTCATTCTCTATACGTACAAGCGTCAGTAGTCCTTGAAGCCCTTCCCGGTCTTGCGGCCCAACCGTCCGGCCGTCACCAGGTGTTCCAGCAACGGCGCCGGAGCGAACCCTTCTTCGCGGAACTCGTTGAACAGCGTCCGCTCGATCGCCAGCGACACGTCCAGCCCGACCACGTCCAGCAATTCGAACGGCCCCATCGGCAACCCGCAGCCGACCTTCATCGCGGTGTCGATGTCGTCCGCCGACGCGTAATGCGCCTCCAGCATTTTCACCGCGTCGTTGAGATACGGGAACAGCAACGCGTTCACGATGAATCCGGCCCGGTCACCGCAATGCACCGGGTGTTTCCCGACCGCCGCGCACACGGCCGTCGCGGTCGCGGTGACGTCCGGGGCGGTCGCGATGGTGGACACCACTTCCACCAGTTTCATCACCGGTGCCGGGTTGAAGAAGTGCAGGCCGATCACCTCGCCGGGACGCGAAGTCGCCGCCGCGCATTCGATAACCGGCAGCGAGGACGTCGTGGTCGCGAGCACCGCGCCCGGCCGGACCACCTCGTCCAACGCCGAAAACACCGCCTGCTTAACGGAAAGCTCCTCGGCCACTGCCTCGACCACCAGGTCGACCTCGGCCAGTTCCTCGAATTCCGTCACCGGCCGGATCCGGCCCAGCGCGGCCGCGGCGTCCTCTTCGGACAGTCTGCCCTTCACCACGGCCTTGTCGAGCGACTTCTTCACCTTCGCCACCGACGCTTGCGCCTTCTCCATGCTCCGCGCCCGCAGCAGGACGTCGAAACCGCGCTTGGCGAACACTTCCGCGATGCCGGTGGCCATCGTTCCAGTCCCGATCACTCCCACGGACCGGACCGGACGAGCGAGCGAAGAATCCACAGTGGACGATGCGACGGAATCCACCACCACCGGCGAATCCGGCGCGTCGTAAGCGTAAAAGCCATGCCCGCTCTTGCGTCCGAGCTGACCCGCGGTGATCATCTGCTTCAGCAACGGCGCGGGAGCGTGCAGCCGGTTGCGGGATTGGTGGTACATCGTGTCGAGGATTTCGTACGCGGTGTCCAGCCCGATCAAATCGAGCAGCGCGAGCGGGCCCATCGGGTAGCCGCAGCCGAATCGCATCGCCGCGTCAAGATCTTCCCGGGTGGCGTAACGCTGCTCGTACATCCGCACCGCGTGGTTGAGATAGCCGAACAGCAGCGCGTTCGCGATGAACCCGGCCCGGTCGCCCATCACCACCGGCGATTTGCCCAGCCGTTGCGCGAATTCCACGACGTCGGACACCACGTCCGGCTCCGTCACCACCGTGCGCACGACCTCGACCAGTTTCAGCACCGGCGCCGGGTTGAAGAAGTGCATCCCGACGACCTTGCCCGGCCGCGCGGTGTGCACGCCGATCTCGGTGATGGACAGGGAGGACGTGTTGGACGCGAACACCACGTCCGGCCGCGTCACCTGGTCCAGCTGGGTGAACACCTCGGCCTTCGCCGCGAGGTTCTCCGGGATCGCCTCGATCACCAGGTCCACTTCGGACAGATCGGCGAGCGAGGTGGTGGCGCGGATCCGGCCCAGCAGCGCCTCCCGGCCCGCCTCGTCCAGCTTGCCGCCCGCGAGCGCCCGTTCGGTCGAATGCCGCAAGTGGCCGAGACCACGTTCGACGCCCGCCTCGTCCAGTTCCACCGCGACCACGTCGAGCCCGCTGCGGGCCAGCACCTCCGCGATGCCCGCGCCCATCGTGCCAAGACCGACCACACCGACCGTCGAGATTTCCCGTGCCACCAGGCCTCCAGAGGTTACCCGCTGGTAATTGCCGCTCACTGTGCCACGCGAGACCCCCGAAAGCACATCGGAATCGAGTCAGTCCCGACGAAGTCACCCGGTCGGAAACCCCGCAGGTCACTCCCCGAAGTTCGCCTCCACCAGCTCGGCCACCTTCGCGACCGCCTCGTTCGCCTGCAGTCCGCGGGCCCGCACCACGATCCGGTCGCCTTGCCGCGCGCCGAGCGACATCAGCGCCAGCACGCTGTGCGCGTCCGCCTCCTGTTCGTCCAGCCGGATCGACACCTCGGCCTCGAATCCGGCCAAGCTGCGCACCACGACCGCGGCCGGCCGCGCGTGCAGCCCGACGTCGTTGGTCAGCGTGAATTCCTTCTCCACCACGCCTGCCTCGCCGGCCGCCGAAGCCTCCGCGACGGCCAGATCGGGCGCGACACCGGCACTCGCCGCGGCCTCGCCCACGGCCTTGGCGTTCGCCCCGCCCTGCGCCGCGACGGCCGCCGCCACCGCGCCTTCCACCAGCGGCGCGTCGACCACCACCGCGGCGGACGGATCGGCCAGCGACTCGACCGCCAGCTCAGCGGTCATCTGCGCGCTGCCGAGGTCGTACAGCAGCACCACGCCGTCGCCGGAATCGGCCCGCTGCGTGGCCGCGACGACCTCGTCGTAGTCGGTGCCGATGCCGCCGCCGTCGGGCAGCCCGCCCGCCGGGACAATCCGGACGTCCGGGGCCATCTGGGCGGCCAGTTCGGCCAGGCCTTCGGCCAGTTTCGCGCTGTGCGACACAAGAACGATTCCGACGGTCACCGGGCCGCCTCCGCGAACGCGCGCAGCAGCAGCGCCGTGGAACGGGCACCCGGATCCATGTGTCCCACAGCGCGTTCCCCGAGGTAAGAAGCGCGGCCCTTGCGCGGCACCAAGTCCACAGTGGACTCCGCGCCCCGATCGGCCCCGTCGGCCGCCGCGGTGAGCACCTCGGCGATCGTGCCGTCGGCAGCGCCTTCGGCCGCGGAGATGGCCGGGATCAGCGCGTCGACCATCGTCGCGTCGCCGCCCACCGCCTTGCCGCGCGCCTGCACGCCCTCCAAGGCCGCGCGCAACGCGTCCAGCAGCAGCGGCACATCGATCTCCGCCGCGTCGCCGAGCTTCGCCGACGCACGCAGGAAAGCCGTGCCGTAAAGCGGACCAGCCGCGCCGCCGACCTTCGAAATCAGTGTGGTGGCAGCGAGTTTCACGACTCCGGCCGGCGTTTCCGGCACCGCGGTCTCCAGCGCGGAGACGATCGCGGTGAAGCCCCGGCTCAGGTTCTCGCCGTGGTCGGCGTCGCCGATCGCGCGGTCGAGGTCCACCAGTTCGGTGCGGTGTTCGGCGATCACTTCGGCGGCGGCGCGCAACGCGGCCGCGACCCCTTCGGCAGTGCAGGCCATCAGATCCCCCACCGCAGCGCGGGCGTGCGCACCGGCGCGTCCCACAGTTGCGTAAGCTCGTCGTCCAGTTTCAGCAGGGTCAGGCTGATGCCCTGCATTTCCAGGCTCGTGATGTACGGGCCGACCAGCCTGCGCTCGACCAGGATCCCGCGCTCGGCCAGCAGCCGCTCGGCGATGCCGTGCGCGAGGTACAGCTCCAGCTGCGGCGTGCCGCCCATCGAGTTGGTGAACAGCAGCACCTTGTCCCCGGGTTCGAACGGCAGGTCGGACACCACCGCCTCGACCATCCTGGCGACCAGCGCGTCGGCCGGTTCGGCCGGGATCCGCTCGCGGCCGGGCTCGCCGTGGATGCCGATGCCGAACTCGATCTCGTCCGGGCCGAGGTCGAAACTCGGCTCGCCCGCGTGCGGCACGGTCGGCGCGGACAGCGCCACCCCGATCGACCGCACCTGCCCGATCACCTTGCGCGCCAACGCTTCCACCGCGTCCAGCGAATCGCCGCGCTCGGCCGCCGCGCCGGCGATCTTCTCCAGCAGCACGGTCCCGCCGACGCCGCGCCGCCCGGCGGTGAACGTGGAGTCCTTGACCGCCACGTCGTCGTCGATCACCACGCTGCGCACGTCCAGGTCTTCAGCCGCGGCCAGTTCGGCGGCGGTCTCGAAGTTCAGCACGTCGCCGGTGTAGTTCTTCACGATCAGCAGCGCCCCGGCCGGCCCGGTGGTGGCCGCGATCGCGCCCTGCACCGCGTCCGGGGTCGGCGAGGTGAACACCGGCCCGGGCACCGCGGCGTCGAGCATCCCGGGGCCGACGAACCCGCCGTGCAGCGGTTCGTGCCCGGACCCGCCGCCGGAGACCACCGCGACCTTGCCCGCCACCGGCGCGTCCGCGCGCACGACCAGCGCCGGATCGTCGCGCACCCGCAGCAGGTCCGCGTGCGCGACCGCGAGCCCTCTCAGCGATTCGGCGACAACGGCCGCCGGATCGTTGATGATCTTCTTCATGGCGGACCTCCGGCACCTCGGCGTCGTGGACGCCCCCAACCTATGAGGTCGCCGGGCGCGCCGCAAAGCGCCCCACTGGTCACGCCGCGGGCAGTTTCCCTGCCAGCTGCTTGGCCAGCCCGACGGTCTTGCCGCACGGGTCGTCCTTGTCCGCCTGCGCGTCGGAGTTCGTGTACTCCAGCTGGACCACCTCGACGTGGTCTTCCTTCCACTGCCGGTGCTGCCATTTGACCTGGCAGCTCGACCCGGAGGTGCCCTGCTTCGCGTACGCCTGGTTCGGCGTGCCGACGTCGGCCTTCAGCCAGCCGTCGCCCTCGGTCGGCGCGACGCCGGGGAACATCGCCACCCGGACGCTCGGGATGAGGCCCCAGTCGCACGAGTGCAGCCCGGACGCCCGCGGCTTGCCGCCCTTCACGACGCCGTCCACGGCAGCCTCGTCGAGCACCGTGCACGGGTCGACAGCCAGCAACGTGCCAGGGCCCGGCGTGTACTTCTGCGGGTTGTTGTGCAGTTTCTCGACCGCCGTCGCGACGAGCTTGCGACCGGCCGCGCAGGCGTCGCCGCCGGCGTAGTCGATCCGGAAGGACACGCCGAAGGCGGGGTTCCGCGCGGTGAGCGCGCTGACCACGCAGCCCGTCCCGCCGCCGAGGTCGGGCACCTCGACCTGCGGCAGTCCGCCGACCGCGCCGGTGGTCTTGTCCGAAGCGAAGGTCACGATGCCGCCGACCTCGACGCTCGCGCGGATTTCCTTGCCGCCCGGGTCGTTCGCCTTGGCGACGCAGGAGTCGAACTGCGTGCTCGACGCGGTCGCCTCGCCCTGCATCGTGCCGAGCGGGCTCATCGCGGTCTTGTCCACGAACTGGCACGGCAGCAGGTCGCGCAGGACGGCGGGGGCGACCGCGGGATCGGTGATGGGGCCGGACGTCGCGCCGCTGTCCCCGGCGGCGGGGACGGTCGTGCGCGCGAAGTTCTCCTTGCCCAGATTCGGGCCGCCGCACGCGGACATCGCCGACGTCGCGACCACGCCCGCGGCGACCAGGGCGGACAACTTCAGGAACCGGCCGAACCGGCGATCGTGCACCACGTCCGGCAACCTAGCGGGCGAGGTCGCCGGACGTGGGGACTTTGAATGTTTCGGTGCGGCGCAGCCGCTCCGTTGAGGGTGGCGGT
This sequence comes from Amycolatopsis sp. NPDC114484, assembly GCF_055633755.1. Taxonomy (NCBI): domain Bacteria; kingdom Bacillati; phylum Actinomycetota; class Actinomycetes; order Pseudonocardiales; family Pseudonocardiaceae; genus Amycolatopsis; species Amycolatopsis sp. NPDC114484. Next base: position 648,521 of record NZ_JBVKDQ010000003.1, read on the forward strand.
GGGGCGGGGCCCGGGTTATTCGGCGGGTGACTCTTCTGTCGAATCGGTCGACGGCGGCACGACCAGCGGCCGCAGCACCGCCCACAGCACGAACATCGCGGTCACCACCAGCAGGCCGATGCCCGACCAGAGGTTGATGTTCACGTCGGCGGCCTTCTTCAGATCGGCGTCGCTGGTGAACCCGGCGCCCATGATCGTGAGGATCACACCGTAGACGCCGAGCAGCAGCGCGATGATCAGCCGGATGTCGAAGGCGCCCGCCTTGTGCGGCCGCGAGGTTTTCTCGGTCATGCGGGCCTCCTCAGAAGATGATGTTGAGGGCGATGGTGATCACGAGGACGATGCCGGCCAGCAGGCCCGGCTTGCGGTACCAGCCTGCGTTCTCGCCGGTGTTGTCGTGCTTGAGCGCGTCGCGCGGCGTGAGCGAGTAGACCAGGCCGACCAGCTGCGCGTCCGGCTTCGGCTGGGTGGCCAGCGAAACCCCGACGCTCACCACGATGTCGACGACGAACGCGGTGCCCGCCGCCACGAAGCTGGTGCCCTGCCCGGCGAGCGAAAGCACGTCGAACTGCGACAGCAGCCAGATCGTGATCGCCGACGCGGTGCCCGCCACCAGGCCGATCCACCCGGCGGCCGCGGTCATCCGCTTCCAGAACATGCCGAGGATGAACGTGGCGAACAGCGGCGCGTTGAAGAACGAGAACAGGTCCTGCAGGTAGGTCAGGATGTTCGAGGACTGCGACGCGACGAACGCGGTGCCGATGGCCAGCACGGTCGCCCAGACGGTCGTCTTGCGGCCGAAGTTCAGGTAGTAGCCGTCCGGCTTGTCCTTCTTGAAGTACGTCTGCCAGATGTCGTACGTGAACACGGTGTTGAAGGAGCTGAGGTTCGCCGCCATGCCCGCCATGAACGACGCGAGCAGACCGGCGATCGCGATGCCGAGGATGCCGTTGGGCAGCAGGTCGCGCATCAGCAGCAGGAGCGCGTTGTTCGCGGTGACCCCGCTCGTGGCCGGTTTGTCCGCGAGCAGAAGTCCCTTGTCCTGCAAGTACTCCGGCACCACGACGCCGGCGATCATGCCGGGGATGATCACGATGAACGGCACCAGCATCTTCGGGAACGCGCCGATGATCGGCGTGCGCCGCGCGGCCGACATGCTCTTCGACGCCATCGCGCGCTGGACCTCGACGAAGTTCGTCGTCCAGTACCCGAACGACAGCACGAAGCCGAGACCGAACACGATGCCGAGGACGGACAGGAAGTTGTTGCCGAAGCCGGTCAGGTTGTCGCCCGGCCAGGAGTGCAGCTGCGCGGTGCCGCCGGGGCTGTGCGTGATCTTGTCGACCAGGCCCTGCCAGCCGCCGACCTTGACCAGGCCGACGATGGTGAGCGGCAGCAGCGCCACGACGATCACGAAGAACTGCAGCACCTCGTTGTAGATCGCGGCGGAGAGCCCGCCCAGCGCCGTGTACCCGAGCACGATGGCGGCGGCGATGACGATCGACACCCACAGCGGCCAGCCCAGCAGCAGGTTCACGACGCTGGCCAGCAGGAACAGGTTCGCGCCCGCGATGAGGATCTGCGCCGCGGCGAAGCTGATGCCGTTGACCAGATGCGCGGTCGGCCCGAACCGGCGGCGCATGAACTCGGGCACGCTGCGGACCTTGGAGCCGTAGTAGAACGGCATCATCACCAGGCCGAGGAACAGCATCGCCGGGATGGCGCCGATCCAGAAGTAATGGACGGTCGGCAGGCCGTAGAGGACGCCGTTGGCGGACATGCCCATGACCTCGACCGCGCCGAGGTTCGCGGAAATGAACGCAAGACCGGTGACCCACGCGGGCAGCGACCGGCCCGAGAGCAGGAAGTCGAGACTGCTCGACACCTGCCTTCGCGCGAGATAGCCGATGCCCAGCACCAGGACGAAATAGAACGCCAACTCGATGTAGTCGATCGGACTCGCGTCGAGCCGCAAGTTCGCGTCGGCGAGGAACGGCACCCCTGCCACCTCCGAATCAAACATTCTCACACAGAAAACACCATCGTTCCTGTCAGACCGGCACAGTACTGCATGGATTCCGAACAGGCACCCCGACACCGCGGTTTTTCACCAACCTGCCGCTGACCTGTGCATTCCGCGTGCCCGGAAGCACTCGTGTTGAGTCCTGTCGCTTCGCCGAGCAAGGACTCACCATGGTCACAGATTCACCCGATTCGGGAGGGTTCCCCTCCGCCGCCCATAAGATCCCGGAACCCTTCGACCACCTCGGAAAGGACTCCCCCGAGATGACCAACCCCACGCCCGCCCTCCGCATGCCCGGACGACTGCGCGGTGCGCTCGTGTTCGTGTTCCTGCAGGCGCTCCTGAACGGCCTATACGGCATCCTCGCCCAGCTGGAGATCGCGAGATGGGTGGACCACGGCCAAGACCCGGCCGGGGTCCTGTACCTGATCGAATTCCTGTCCTACATCTTCGCCGCCGGCCTGCTGGCGTCCGGCATCGCGATCCTGCTCGGCTACGACTGGGGCCGGTGGGCACTGCTGGTGTGCGAGGTGCTGTCCGCGATCAGCGGCCTGATCAACCTGGTGTCCGGCAGCCCCCAGGCGCTCGTGGGACTGGTGCTGGCCGGACTGGTGGTGTCGACGCTGTTCCAGGAGCAGGTGAAGGCCTGGTTCGAGGCGAAGGCGGCGCAGCGCCGGGGCGCGGCGGGACCGGCTGCTCCGCAACCCGGTTCGACGATCTGACGAATTCGCTGGCGACCGCGCCAGGACGAACGTGCTGAGTGGAGGGCTCCCGACCTGGTTCGGGGGCCCTTTCCTATCTCATCGGCTGGCGTTGTCGAGCCGTGCCAGCCATTCGCGCAGCAGACCGGCCTCGAAGACGCTGAAGCCCGCGTCCGTCACCGGGTCGGTTTCCTTGGTGGGTGTGACGATCCCGAGCAGCGCCTGCGCACGGTCGGCGATGGGAGAGCGATCGCCGGGTGCGGCTTGTTCCGTCAGCGCGTCGAGGACGATGTCGCGCAGCGGCCGGATCAACTGGACGTCTCGCGCTTGTTCCGGCTGGGCCAGGAGAAGCAGAACCGCGCCGGTCGTGGACGCCTCGATGGCTACTGTGGCCGCCTCGACCGATCCTCGGAGCAGGCCTTGCGCGTTGGCGCGTTCGAGCATGCCGCGCAGGATGGCCCGGTTTTCCGCGGCCGCCGCGGGCTGCCGGCCCGGCCGGACGTTTCCGTACATGAGCTGGTAGATCGCGGGGTTGGCCAGCCCGAACGCGACGTGCATGTCCCAGCCGCGGCGCAGGTCCTCGACCGGATCGTCGCCGGGTTCGAACGCGCGCTTCTCCGCGAGGTAGCTCTCGAAACCGAAGGTGGCCACGGCGTCCAGCAGCCCGTCCTTGTCCGCGAAAAGCCGGTACAGCGTGGGTGTCTGCACTCCGGCCGCCGTCGCGACGGCCCGGGTGGACAGCCCCGACGGTCCCGCCGCGGCCAGCAATTTCACCGCTTCGCTCAGGATGCGCTCGCGCTGGTCGTCCGATGCCATGTGCCGACGATAACAGAATCCTGTTGACGTTGACACTGACGCTGTCACGGTAATAGCGTTATCAACGTCAACACCGAAAGGATCAGCTCATGTCTTCTGTGCACGTCGCTATCGCCTACTACTCCGGATACGGCCACACCCTCGAGCTCGCGAAGGCCGTCAGCGAGGGGGTCGGGTCCGTGCCCGGGGCCCGCGCCGACCTGGTCGACGTCGCCGAGATGTCCGACGCGAAATGGGAAACCCTCGACGTCAGCGATGCGATCGTCTTCGGCACCCCGACCTACATGGGTTCGGCGTCCGGGGCGTTCCACGCGTTCGCCGAGGCCACCTCGAAGCGCTGGATGACCCAGCGCTGGCTGGACAAACTCGCGTCCGGGTTCACCAACTCCGGCTCGATGAGCGGCGACAAACTGCACACGCTGCAGTACCTCGCGCTGCTCGCCGCGCAGCACGGCATGCACTGGGTCAGCCTCGGCCTGATGCCCGGCTGGAACACCACCACCAGCAGCGAACACGACGACAACCGGCTCGGGTTCTACCTCGGCGCGGGCGCGCAAACGTGGAACGACCAGGGCCCGGACGCCGTCCACGGCGCGGACCTCACCACGGCGCGCCACCTCGGAGCGCGGGTCGCGACCCAGGCTCTGCGGTATCAGCAGCCGCTGGCGTCCTAACCGCCGTCAGAACAGCCGGAACTCGTCCGAATCCGTGCCGCGCAACGCGTCGTAGTCCAAGACCACGCAGCGGATCCCGCGGTCCTCGGCGAGGACGCGCGCCTGCGGCTTGATCACCTGCGCCGCGAACACGCCCTGCACCGGGGCGAGCAGCGGGTCGCGGTTGAGGAGTTCGAGGTACCGGGTCAACTGCTCGACACCGTCGATTTCGCCGCGGCGCTTGATTTCCACCGCGACCGAACCGCCGTTGGCGTCGCGCGCCATGATGTCGACCGGCCCGATCGCGGTCGGGTATTCGCGGCGGACCAGGGTGTAGCCGTCGCCGAGCGTTTTGATGTGCTCGGCGAGCAGTTCCTGCAGGTGCGCTTCCACGCCGTCCTTCTGCAGGCCCGGGTCGACGCCGAGGTCGTGCTTCAGGTCGTGCATGACCTCGTCGATCGTGATGACGAGTTTCTCGCCCGCCTTGTTCTGGACCGTCCAGACGTCCGGGTCCTCGATCAGCCAGCAGGGCGGCGACATCCAGTTCAGCGGCTTGTACGAGCCGCCGTCGGAGTGCACGAGCACCGAACCGTCGGCCTTCACCATCAGGACGCGGTTGGCCATCGGGAGATGCGCGGTCAGCCTGCCGACGTAATCGACCTGGCACCGGGCGACGACGAGCCTCATCGGATCCGCCCCGCACGGAGCGGGCTGGCGAAACCGGCCTGGAGGATGGGGAGCACGAGACGCACCCGCCGAGGGTAGGACAGTCTCGGTGATACTGGCGAGGTGGACCCCATTCAGCGTGTCGCGACCCGCGAGGTGTATCGGAACAACTGGATGACGGTGCGGGAGGACGCCATCCGCCGCGCCGACGGCAGCGACGGCATCTACGGCGTGGTCGACAAACCGACCTACGCACTGGTCATCCCCCTCGACGGCGACCGGCTGCACCTGGTCGAGCAGTTCCGGTACCCGCTCGGGATGCGGCGGTGGGAATTCCCGCAGGGAACCGCGCCGGACCTCGCCGAGACCCCGCCCGCCGAACTGGCGCGGCGGGAGCTGCGGGAGGAGACCGGGTTGCGGGCGTCGTCGTTCACGGAACTGGGAATGCTCGACGTCGCGCCGGGGTTGGCGAGCCAGCGCGGGCACGTGTATCTCGCGACCGGGCTTACCGAGGGCCCGCCGGAGCGGGAACTGGAGGAGCAGGACATGCGGACGGCGTGGTTCAGCCGGACGGAGGTGGAGAAGATGATCTCCACCGGGGAAATCTCGGATGCGCAGACGGTGGCGGCGTACACGTTGCTGCTGCTGCACGAACGAGAGATCCGTGAGGGGAACCCTGAGGGAATCTGATTCCCTGAGAGGGTGTTGTGGAACCTGGTGTTTCGCTCGGTGTGTCGGTGGTGGTAGCGGCCGGGTGTGGTGATCATCGGGTGG
>NZ_JBVKDQ010000004.1:0-40804 GCF_055633755.1 Amycolatopsis sp. NPDC114484
CTGGGGTTGCTTGTCAAGGCGGGAAAGATGCCTTGACAAGCAACCCCAGACCGCAGGGAGGCTTCGTATCGGGGTGCGGGGGAGGGGCTGGGTGCCTCGCTTGTGGGGTGTGTTGGTTGCGGTGGGGTGGGTGGGGGGTCTCTGCGGATGGGTGAGTTTTTGGGCGGGTGATCTGGATTGTGCGACCTTCGTAGGTGGTGTCTCTGGTCGTCTACTGCTGTGAGGGGGGTGGTGGGAAACGGGCGTTTTTCTGATTTCGGCACATTCCGCTGTGGACAGTGTGGATGAAACGGACTTTGGTCGCACTTGTCCCTTGTGTCGCGATGCGGGGGGCAGATAACGGTTCCGCACGGGAAAGCCGGACGCTTCCCCGGCGGGCGGGGGCAGTCCTAGTCTCGTTCCGGCGGCAGGCGGGGGCGAAGGCCGCGCAACACGAGGGAGTTGCTGTGCGTAGAAGCGTCACCATGTTTCTTTCGCTGGCGGTGGTGGGCGGCTTGGCCGCTTCGCCTGCCGTGGCGTCGGCTCAGGGGCGGGCGGACATTCCGCAATCGCATCCGGCTTGGGCCAATCCGCAGTCCAAGGTGGCCGACACGGCTGCGTCGTCCACAATGGACTTTCGGGTTTACTTGAACATCAAGGACCAGGGCGCGGCCGAGGCCGCCGCGCAGTCGGTGTCCGATCCGAACAGTCGCGGCTACCGGCACTATCTTTCGCCGGACCAGGTGCGGGACCAGTTCGCGGCTTCCGACCAGACGGTGTCTGCGGTAAAGAATTGGCTGTCCGCAAGCGGATTCACCACCGGCGAGGTGCCGTCCAACCGGGCCTACGTCGAGGCGACCGGTACCGCTGACCAGGTGCAGCGCGCGTTCGCCGTGACCCTGGGCAAGTACCAGGTCAAGGGCCAGACGTTGCGGGCGGCGGACAAGGACCTGTCCGTTCCGGCCTCGCTGGCCAAGGACGTGCTCGGCGTCGTCGGCGTCGACCAGGCGACGAACCTGTTCAAACCGGACCACACCGACGGTGCGGACACGCCCGCGACGAAGCAGTCCCGCGTGCAGGGCAGCCCGTCGACCGCGCCGCCCAGCAAGGGATTCCGCAACTCGGGACCGTGCAGCGCCTACTACGGCGAGAAGACCGACACGACTGACCCGGCCTACAACGGCAAGCAGCTCCCGTACGCGCCGTGCGGCTACACGCCCGCGCAGCTGCGTTCGGCGTACGGCTTGGACCAGGTCGCGAAGTTCGGTGCGGACGGTCGCGGCACCACGATCGCCATTGTGGACGCGTTCGCCTCGCCGACGATCTACGCCGACGCGGCGGAGTACGCCAAGCGCAACGACCCGGCGCACCCGCTGACCAAGCAGCAGTTCAAACAGCACATCTTCCCGCCGAACCCGGTGCTCGAGCCGCCGGACCAGTGCGACGCTTCCGGCTGGTACGGCGAGGAAACCCTGGACGTCGAGGCCGCGCACGGGCTCGCGCCGGGCGCGAACATCCTCTACGTCGGCGGGCAGGACTGTGAAGACCTGTCGCTGGACACCGCGCTTAACTACGTCGTCGCGGGGCACAAGGCCGACATCATCTCCAACTCCTACGGCGACACCGGCGAGGACATCCCGGCCGCCGAGGTCAAGGTGTTCAACCAGATCTCGATGCAGGCGGTGCTCGAGGGCATCGGCGTGTACTTCTCCTCCGGCGACAACGGGGACGAGGTCGCGCGGCTGGGCACGCCTTCGCCGGACTTCTCCGCTTCGGCTCCGTGGGTGACCGCGGTCGGCGGCACGTCGCTGGCGGTCGGCCAGGACGGCAAGCGGATCTTCGAAACCGGCTGGGAGACCGGCAAGTCGACGCTGACCGACGGCGCCTACGCCCCGGCGTTCCCGGGCGCGTTCAACGGCGGCGCGGGCGGCGGCACGAGCCGGCTGTTCGGCCAGCCCTTCTACCAGAAGGGAATCGTGCCGGACGCGCTGTCCACGAAGAACCAGACCGGCGGCGCGAAGGGACGCGTGGTCCCGGACATCTCCGCGGTCGCCGACCCGAACACCGGTTTCCTGGTGGGCCAGACGCAGACCTTCCCGGACGGCGTCTACTACGACCAGTACCGGATCGGCGGCACGAGCCTGGCGTCGCCGGTGTTCGCGGGCGTGATGGCGGTGGCCGACAGCCTCGACCACTTCCACCACGGGTTCATCAACCCGGTGCTGTACCAGCTGACGTCGCGCACGTCGGCGATCCACGACGTGCAGCACGTCGACGGCGCGGTGCAGCGCGTGGACTTCGCCAACGGGACCGACGCCGCGGGCGGGCTGAAGACCTCGGCCCGGGTGCTCGACTACCCGAACCTGACGATCCACACGACCAAGGGCTACGACGACGTGACGGGCCTCGGCTCGCCGAACGGAGTGGCGTTCCTGCTGCTGGTGTGACCGAGGGGTGAAGGAAAGTCCGTGAGGGGAACCCTGAGGGAATCTGATTCCCTCAGGGTTCCCCTCACGGCACGTGGACCGGCGGATGTCGCAGTGCGCGGACGGCGGGGGAGCGAAGCGGCGACAGCGCGGCGACGGCGATGAGGATCCCGCCGACGAGGACCACCTGCGGCGCGCCGAACGCGGCGGCGAGCGGTCCGGCCAGCAGTTCGCCGATCGGAATGCCCGCGTAGGAACCGAAATCGTCGAACGCGGCCATCCGCGACAGCAGGTGCCCGGGGATGTTCTCCTGCAACGTCGTGTCCCAGGCGACGCCCATGACGCCCGCGCAGAACCCGGCGACGAACGTCGAGCCCGCCAACAGGACGAACCCCGCGTGCAGGCCGAGCGCGATCAGCGGCAGCACGGTCAGCGCGGCGGCCGCCAGTCCCAGCGGCAGCAGCCGTCGCGGCGCGAGCCGGTACATCACCAGCCCGGACAGCAACGCGCCCGCCGCGCGCACGCTCAGCACCGCGCCCCATCCGGCCGCGCCGATGGTGTCCTGCGCGATGCCCGGCCCGAGCACCAGCCAGCCGCCGGTGAAGACGATGTTGTAGACGGTGAACGCCGTGACCACCCGCCACAGCCACGGGATCCGCCAGAACTGCCGCCAGCCGGCCCGCACGCTGCGCAGCACGCTGGTCTGCTCGGAGTTCTCCACCGCGGGCAGCGTGATCGTCTGGTACAGCAAGGCGGCGAGCACGAACGACACCCCGTCGGCGGCGATCGCCCAGCCGCCGCCGACCGTGCCGACCAGCACCCCGGCGACGGCGGGACCGGCCACCTTGGTGATGTTCCGCCCGGTGGCCAGCAGCGAGTTCGCCTGGCGCAGCGACTCCGGCGGGACGATCTGCGGCACGATCCCGCGCAGCACCGGCGTGGTGAACGCGGTGCAGACCCCGCCGAGGAACTCGGTGACGGCGAGGGCGGGCAGCGAGTAGTTGCCGGTGAGCAGGATGGCCGCGGCGATCAGCTGCGCCGCGCCCGCGCCGAGGTTCGACAGCCGCAGCACGCGGTTGCGCGGGAACTTGTCGCCGACCGCGCCGCCGACGAGCAGGAACCCGAGCAGCGGCACGATCCCGGCGGCGAGCACGATGCCGAGGTCGGTCGGGCTGTGGCTGCTGCCCAGCACCGCGAACGACAGGGCGACCGGGGTCATGGCGCTGCCCAGCAGCGAAACCAGTCGTCCGGTGTAGAAAATGGCGAACGCGCGATGGCGCAGCGGTGTTTCCCCCACCCCGCGATCCTGCCGAGAACGGGTCGGGAACGCCACAGAGTATTGGCGAGGCCGGGCACTGCGGTTCAGACTCACGGGTCAGCCGGGAGAAAGGGTACGAAATGAGCGGGATCGACGCTGAGGTCTTCGGCGGGCGGATGCCGTCCGGAGCAGGGGATTTCGCGATCGAAACGCACGGAATCACCCCGATCCCGCACGCGAACCGGTTCGGCAGGCCGTGGCGGCTCGCGGGCGTGTGGTTCGCGCCGAACCTCACCATGACCGCCGTGTTCACCGGCACCCTCGGCGCGACGCTCGGGCTCGGCTTCACCACCGGGTTCGTCATCGCGCTGATCGGAACCGTGGTCGGTTCGCTGCCGGTCGCGTGGCTGTCCACCTGGGGCCCGCGCACCGGAACCGGTCAGCTGCCGCTCGCGCGGCTCCCGTTCGGCCGCGGCGTCGTGCTGCCCGGCCTGGTGCAATGGCTCGGTTCGATCGCGTGGGACGCGCTGGTCGGGCTGTTCGGCGGCGAGGCGCTGGCCCAGCTCACCGGGCTGCCGTTCTGGGCCGCGGTGCTCGTGGTGCTGGTGCTGCAGTGCACGCTCGGCGTGTTCGGTTACGCGGTGATCCACCGGGTCCAGGCGGTGATGAGCGTGGTGCTGGTTGTCGCATTTGTCGCGCTCGCCGTAAAGGTGGTGCTTGATCACCCGATCACGTTTGCCGATTCCGCGACCGGCGGCGATTTCGCCGGGGCCGTCGTGCTGTTTTCCACCATTACGCTCAGCCTCGCTATTTCGTGGGCGCCCTATGCGTCGGATTTCAGCCGTTACCTGCCTGCTTCGACGCGACCGAGCGGCGTCTTCTGGTTCACGCTGCTCGGCCTGACCGCCTCGTACGCGCTCGGCGAGGGCATCGGCCTCGCGCTCGGTACCGCGCTGGGCGACCAGACCGCGGCTGGGGTGTCGACGCTGCTCGGCGGCGGCGTGCTGGGCGCGGTGGCGTTGCTGGTGATCGCGCTGGCGGCGGTGTCGTCCAACGCGATGAACGACTACAGCGGCTCGCTCGCGCTGCAGACCGTCGGCGTGCGGGTGCGCCGTCCGGTGTCGGCGGTGGTCGTGACGGTGCTGGCGTTCGCGCTGATCCTCTGGATGCACACCGGCGATCTGGCGGCGAAATTCCAGAATGTGCTGCTGGTGGTGAGTTACTGGATCCCGCCGTTCCTCGGGGTCGTCGTGCCGGATTGGCTGCGGCGCACGCGTCGTGGCCGCGAGGTCGATGTGCTCGCTGAGCTGCAGCGTCCGGTCCGCGGCTGGGCCGCGCTGGTCGCGTTCGTGGTGGGCTTCGCGGCGGCGGTGCCGTTCATGAACACGACTGTCTACACCGGACCGGTCGCCGCGGCGCTGCACGGGGCGGACCTGGCTTACTACGCCGGGTTCGTGGTTTCGCTGGTGGCGTACACGCTGCTGCGCGGCCGACGGCCGGTTGACCTCCAGTAAGGTAGAGGTCGCACGCTGGCAGGTGCCTACTTCTGGAGGAACCCATGCCAGTAGCTGTTGTCACCGGAGCTTCCGCCGGGCTGGGCCGGGCGCTCGCCTCGGCTCTCGTCCGTCGCGAATGGACAGTGCTGGGCACCGGACGCGATCCGGGGACGCTGCGCGCCGCCGCGGCGGACCTCGGGTTCACCCCGGTGCCCGGCGACGTCACCGATCCCGCGCACCGCGCCCGGCTCGCCGAAGCCGCCGGACCCCGGCTCGACCTGCTCGTCAACAACGCCAGCACGCTCGGCGCCAGCCCGCTGCCGCCGCTGGCCGAGTACCCGCCGGACGAGCTGGAAACTGTCTTCCGCACCAACGTTTTCGCCCCGCTCGCGCTCGCCCGGCTGCTGTTGCCCGCCCTCGCCGCGGCAACGGGAGTGCTGGTGAACATCAGCTCCGACGCCGCTGTGGAGCCGTACGAGGGCTGGGGCGGTTACGGCTCGGCAAAGGCCGCGCTGGACCACGTGAGCGCGGTGCTGGGCGTGGAAAATCCAGGTATCGCGGTGTATGCGGTCGATCCCGGGGACCTGCGCACGGCCATGCACCAGGCCGCCTTCCCGGGCGAGGACATTTCGGACCGGCCGCTGCCGGAGACCGCGGTACCGGCTTTCCTTCGGCTATTGGAGGAACGTCCGCCGAGCGGCCGGTTTAAAGCAGCGGACCGGCAGGTGCAGTCATGACCGCGCCGCGCACCCGATTCGACCTGGCCGAGGACCGCAGTGCGTCCTCACCGCCCGAAGCGCGCGGCCTCGCTCGCGATGAGGTGCGGCTGCTCGCGGCTGGCCCGGAGAGCGTGCAGCACGCCACTTTCCGTGATCTGGCAGCCTTCCTGAATCCCGGCGATCTGTTGGTAGTCAACACTTCTGGCACGCTGCCCGCCGCCGTCGACGCGGTCCGGGGCGACCGCGTCATCACCGTCCACTTCTCCACCGAACTGGACGACGGCACCTGGGTGGTCGAACTCCGCGCTCCCGGCGGTCCGCTGCTCGACGGCCGTGTGGGAGAGCGCCTCGGCTTGCCCGCTGGGGCGATCGTCACGCTGCAAGAGCCGCACGTCGCCGGCGCGCAACGGTTGTGGCGCGCGAAGATCGAAGTGGAAGGCGAGGTCGCGCGGTATCTCGCGAAGGTCGGTCGGCCGATCCGCTACGGCTATGTCCCGCGCGCGTGGCCGTTGCCGAATTACCAGACCGTGTTCGCGCTCGATCCCGGTTCGGCGGAGATGCCGAGCGCGGCCCGGCCGTTCACCGCGGAGCTGGTGACTCAGCTGGTCTCGCGGGGAGTGCTGTTCGCGCCGATCTTGTTGCACACCGGTGTCTCTTCTCCGGAAGCCGGGGAGCCGCCGTACGGGGAGCGATTTCGCGTTCCGGCGACGACTGCCGCGTTGGTCAATTGGGTGCGTGACCAGGGTGGACGCGTTATCGCAGTAGGGACGACAGCGGTGCGCGCGATCGAATCGGCCGCGAATCCCGGCGGACTCGTCACCGCGGCGGCGGGCTGGACCGAACTCGTGCTCGGTCCGGATCGGCCGGCCCGCGCGGTCGACGGTTTGCTCACTGGACTCCACACGCCCGAGGCGTCTCACCTGCTGCTTCTCGAAGCGGTTGTGGGTCCGGAGCTGGTGCAGCGGGCTTACGACGCGGCGGTGCGACGCGAGTATCTGTGGCACGAGTTCGGCGACGTCTCGCTCCTGACAAGCAGGTGAGGCCCAGGGCTGTCAAGTAATCCCACACAATTTCCCGGGATGCGGATGCATATGCAGTCTCGCGGGTGAACGTGTCATTCTCGCCCCGTTCCGCTGACCGCGAAAGGGCCATTTGTGCGTACATTTCCGCGAACCCGATTGCTCGCTTCCGCACTCGCCGCGCTGACGGTGCTCGGGGCGCTCGCCGGGTGTTCCCGCGCGGACCGCACCGAGGCCGCGACCGACCAGGGCGCCGCCGGGGAGGTGCGCGTCGGCTTCTTCCCGAACGTGACGCACACGCCCGCGCTGATCGGGGTCAAGAAGAACTTCTTCGCGCAGAACCTCGGCGGCACGAAGCTCACGACACAGACGTTCAACGCCGGTCCGTCCGAAGTGAACGCGCTGCTCGGCGGTTCGCTCGACGTAGCGTTCATCGGCTCCGGGCCGGCGATCAACGCCTTCACCAAGTCCAAGGGCGCGATCCAGCTCGTGTCCGGCGCGGTCACCGGCGGCGCGCAGCTGGTGGTGAAACCGGGGATCACGTCGGTCGACCAGCTCAAGGGCAAGACGATCGCGACGCCGCAGCTGGCCAACACCCAGGACGTCGCGCTCAAGAAGTTCCTCGCCGAGAAGAAGCTGACCGGCCAGGTCAACGTGACCAACCTGGACAACCCGAAGACGCTCGACGCGTTCCGCAAGGGCGAGGTCGACGGCGGCTGGCTGCCCGAGCCGTGGTCCTCGCGGCTGGTCACCGACGCGGGCGCGAAGGTGCTGGTCGACGAGAAGTCGTTGTGGCCGGAAGGCCGGTTCCCGACCACCGTCGCGATCGTGCGCGGCGAGTTCCTCAAACAGCACCCGGACACCGTGCGCGCGCTGCTGAAGGGCGAGCTGCAGGCGATCGACTGGGCGAAGAAGAACCCGGCCGAGGCGAAGACCGTGGTCAACGGAGCGCTCAAGGAGCTGTCCGGCAGCTCGCTCAGCCCGGCCGTGCTCGACCGCGCGTTCTCGAACATCGAGCTGACCACCGACCCGGTGCCCGCGCAGTTCCCGCAGCTGGCCAAGGACTCGGTGACCGCGGGCGTGGTCGACAAGGTGGTGGACCTGAAGGGGTTCGCCGATTTCGGCCCGCTCAACGAGGTCCTCAAGGCACAGCAGCTGCCCGCCGTCAACGCGCCCGAACTGGCCAAGTGACGTCCCGACCGGAAGGCGATCCGCGATGACCACCACCCTGGCCCGACCAGTGACCGCCGCCGTGCACCTCGACCGCGTCGGCAAGGTGTTCGGCTCCGCGGGCAACGCGGTGACCGCGCTCGACGGGGTCGACCTGACTGTCGAGCCGGGCGAGTTCGTCTGCCTGCTCGGCGCGTCCGGCTGCGGCAAGAGCACGCTGCTGAACCTCGTCGCCGGTCTCGACCAGCCGTCCGCCGGCGAGATCACTCTCACCACTTCGCGGCCCGCGGTGATGTTCCAGGAGGCCGCGCTGATGCCGTGGCTGACCGCGTCCCGGAACGTGGAACTGCCGCTGCGGCTCGCCGGATTCGGCCGTTCCGAGCGTCGCGGAAAGGCCGCTGAGCTGCTGGATCTGGTGCGGCTGAGCGATGCGGCACGCAAGCGTCCGCACGAGCTGTCCGGCGGGATGCGGCAGCGGGTCGCGCTGGCCCGCGCTTTGGCCGCGACCCACCGCGTCGGCGGTGACGACGGCAACGCGTTGCTGCTCATGGACGAACCGTTCGCGGCGCTCGACGCGATCACCCGCGACGTGCTGCAGGGCGAGCTGCTGCGGGTGTGGCGCAGCACCGGTACTTCGGTGCTGTTCGTGACGCACGACGTGCGCGAGGCTGTCCGGCTTGGACAGCGCGTCGTGCTGCTGTCGTCGCGTCCGGGCCGCGTGGTCCGCGAGTGGCACGACGTCCCGTCCGCGGACGCTGAACTGCTGGCCGAGGAGATCACGGCCGATCTGCGAAAGGTGATCAGCACCCATGCCGCAGCCTGACCAGGCGGCCCCCGACCTCGACGAAGCCGTCGGCGCCGGCCTGGACCGGCTCGACACCCCCACCGGCGCGCGGCCCACGTCGCTGCGCCGTCGCTTTGTGCGCGGATTCCTGCCACCGCTCGGCGCGCTCGTGCTCCTGGTGGTCATCTGGCAGATCCTGTGGGCCGCCGCGTTCTGGCCGGAGACCTCGCTGCCCGCGCCGCTGGACGTCTGGGCCGAGTTCTGGAGCACGGTCACCGACGGTTCGGTGTTCGGCTTCGTCTGGACTTCCGTGCACCGCGCCGCGCTCGGCTTCGCCGCCGGGGTGGTGATCGGGACGCCGCTGGGCATCCTGGTGGCGAAGGTCCGCGTGGTGCGCGCGGCGATCGGTCCGCTGCTGAGCGGGTTGCAGAGCCTGCCGTCGGTGGCCTGGGTGCCCGCCGCGGTGATCTGGTTCGGCATCAACGACGCGGCGATCTACTTCGTCGTGCTGCTCGGCTCGGTCCCGTCGATCGCGAACGGCCTCGTGTCGGGCATCGACCAGATCCCGCCGATCCTGCCGCGCGTCGGCAAGGTGATGGGCGCCGGACGGTTCGCCGCGGCCCGGCACATCCTGCTGCCCGCCGCGCTGCCCGGGTTCCTGGCCGGGCTCAAGCAGGGCTGGGCGTTTTCCTGGCGCTCGCTGATGGCCGCGGAACTGATCGCGCGCTCGCCGAGCCTCGGCGTCGGACTGGGGACGTATTTGAACGACGGGTCCTCGTACAACTCGATGCCCAAGGTGATCGCGGCGATTTTCCTGATTCTGTTCGTCGGGGTGGCGATCGAGCTGATCGTGTTCCGTCCGCTGGAGCGGTCGGTGCTGCGGGCGCGGGGCCTGACGGCGTCACTCTGAGTACCTGCCCGCGCGCGGCCCGGACGCGGCAGACAGAATGCCGACCATGACCTCCGGGCTTTTCGCGATCGCCTCCGTGCTCGTGTTCGTCGTACGGTTCGCGCGCGAGCCGCGGCGGGTCGGCAACGCGGTGTGGTTCCTGGTCGCGCTCGGGTTCACCGGCCTGTGGCTGCTGACGTTTTTCAACCACGTCGAATGGGCGCAGATCGCGATCATCGCGGCGGTGATGATCATCGGCGGGCTCGCCGGGCTGGCGCTGCCGTGGGCCTTGATCGCGAACGGCGTCGTGATGCTGCGGCGCGAAGGACGGCGGCTGGCGAACCTGCTTTCGCTGCTGGCCGGGCTGGGTTTGCTCGCGGTGTATGCCCTCGCGGTGAGTTCGCTCGTCTTCGACGATCAGCCATTGCTGCGGGTGACCGCGATGGCGGTGCTGTTCGTGACGGGATATTTGGCGTTCCTGTTCACGGCTTTGCTGCTGTACTCGATCCTCTACAGCCGGACCACCCGCCGCGCTCGCGCTGGCGCGGTGGTCGTTCTCGGCGCGGGGCTGCAGGGTGACCGGGTGCCGCCGCTGCTGGCCAGCCGGCTCGACCGCGCGGTGCAGGTGCGGGAGCGGTCGCCGGGAGCGTTGCTGGTGGTGTCCGGCGGTCAGGGCGCGGACGAACTGACATCCGAGGCGGACGCGATGGCGCGGTACCTGATCGAGGCTGGGGTTTCTCCGGAGCAGGTGGTGCTGGAGGACCGTGCGACGACTACCAGCGAGAACCTGCGGTTCAGTGTGGCTTTGCTTGCGGAGCGCGGGTTTTCCGGCCCGATCCTCGCCGTGACGAACAACTACCACGTGTTCCGCACGGCGGTCTTGGCACGGCAATTGGGGTTGCGGCTCAACGTGATCGGGGCGAAGACGGCGTCGTATTTCGTGCCTAGCGCGTTCTTGCGCGAGTTTGTGGCGTTGCTGCTGCAGTATCGGAAGACGAACGCGGCTGCGTTGTTGCTTCTGGGAGTGGGGCCGTTTTTGTTGTTCTTGTCCGCGTAGCGACCGTGCAGAGCAGATCGCCGTGCCGCGCCGGGAACTCACGGCACGGCGATCTCGTCGTCAGCGAACCAACGCGCAGGAGTTGCGCTGCGCCTCGACGTCGGAGAACTGCTGCCACCCGCCGTCGCCGATCGCCGTCGGGCCGGGGGCCCAGGTGTCGCTGTGGGGCAGGTAGCGGTACCAGCGCAGTTCGCCCTGGTCAGTCACGGTGTAGAGGACGTCCGCGCCCGCGGAGGTGATGCGGGTGAACGCGTTCCAGCCGCCGTTGCCGACGAGTTTCCTCTCCTGCGCCCACTTGTGCCCGGCCTCGTCCCAGGCGTAGCGGTAGAGGAAGCCGTCGGTGCTGCGGGCGTAGAGCACGCCGTCGCCGCCGCCGGTGATGAGGTTGTAGGAATTCCAGCCGGTGCCGAGGGTTTCGGTCGCCCAGGTCTTGGCCGCGTTGTCGTAGCGGCGGCGGGAAAGCGAGCCGTCCGGGTTGACGACGTAGATGTCGCCGCGGCTGTCGATGGTGACGCGGTTGTGGTTGGCCGGATCGTCGAACCCGGTCCAGCCGGTGGCGACGCCGGTGCGCGAGTCGGCCGTCCAGTCGGTGCCGTTCCACTGGTAGCGGTAGACGTCGCCGTTCGCGCGGATGCCGTAGACCAGGCCGTCGGGTCCGGCGAGGAGGCGGACGTAGCCGTTCCAGCCGCCGGTGCCGATCGTGGACTGCTGGGGAGCCATCGGCCCGCCGTCGGCCGGGTTCGGGTGGGTGTAGAGCTGCAGGTCGCTGGTGACGGCGAAGAGCGGAACCGTTGCCTGGCACTGGATCGCCAGCTCGGGAGCCTGCGCGCGAATCCAGTCGACGAGGTCGTCAGTGCGGGTTTCGACGCTGCCCTGGCGGGTTTCAGTGACGGCGAGACAGCCGTGCTGCCACGATCGCGAGCTGATCCCGGCGAGTTCGGGAGTATTGCCCGCCGTGGTGCGGATCGCCGGGCCGCCCGCGTCGCCGAGGCAGGTGTCGTGCCCGTTGGCGTTGGTGAGGCTAAAAGTGGTGGCGGCGACCGACGCGGTGGTGAAGGGCGAGGTCGTGGCCTTGTCCGGAACCCAAGTGTCCGACGTACGGCCAAATCCGGCGACGGTGAGCGTTTCGCCCGCCGCGGGCGCGGTGCGGCCTAGCGCGATCGGAGTGACGTTGGTGATCGGGGTGGCGAGCTTGACCAGCGCGAGATCCCGGTCCGGCCGGGGAATCAGGGTCGCGGCCTTCGCGGTGGTGCCGCCAGCCGTGATGGTGACTGGGCTGGTCGGCGTCCCGGATCCGGCGGGAACGCAACCGCCGGCGGTGACGATCCACTGCGGTCCGAGGAGGACGCCGCTGCAGCCGTGCCCGTCGGCGGCGACGCGAACGACGAAGTCGAAAACCTTGTCGGGGACGGGGGTTCCACCGCTGATAGCGCTCGCGGAAGGCGCGAGCAGCAGACCTGCCGCGATGGCGGTCGAAGCCGCGACGGCCATCCTGAGGCGTGGGGGAGTAGTCACGGCAACGTTATCGAGCGCGGGGCGGGGGCATTACTGGGAGGCGCCGATGAGCGGGAGTTGCCGTTCGGGGTTCCGCGCCGATCTTCCTCCTTCGAGGAGGACGTTCCGGCGGGGAATGACGTTCTGCAAGGCGTTGGCGATCGCCGCGGTGTGCGTGCGCGAGGGGAAACCGGCGCGAGCCCGGAGAAAGAAGCTGCCGGAGGAGACATCCCGCGGGATTACAGCATGACGGACGAAATCGCGGGCGTGCGACGCCGATCCGGAGAACGTCTTCCTCCGTACAGCAAAGCGGGCCGGGGACTGAACAAGCTCGTCCCCGACCCGCCTAAAGCAAAACTCAGGACTCCGACTGCCGCCGTCCGGCCGAACCGTTGCGGCGGTTCCGCGGCGGCTGGCCCGATCCGCGACGGTCGGCACCGGCAGCGCGGCGGCCGGCACCCTCCGCGCCTCGGCGACCGGCGCCCGTACCGCGGCGCTGGTCCTCCCGGCGAGCCTGACCTGGCTGCCGCTCCGTGGAACGAGCCTCGCTGCCCTGCCGGGGCCCGCCACGCCCGCCACCGGAGCGGCGGGGCTGCGAACCGGTCCGGGCGCCGAGCCCGCCCCGGTTTTCCGAAGGCGCGCCACGACGTCGGCCGGTGCCCGGCGCAGCACCGGCAGCGGTCACCGTCTTCGGACGGTTGTCCACCACCGGACGGCGCGGCGACGCGGTGAACGAGCGGTCGCCCGGAGCCAGTTCGGCCAGCAGCGGGTGCGAAGGCGAGATCCGCGTGGTGGTCGGCGAGATGCCCGCCTTCCGGGTCAGCGCGCGGACGTCCGAGACCTGCTCGTCGGTCATCAGCGTCACCACGGTGCCCGACGCGCCCGCGCGCGCGGTGCGGCCGGAGCGGTGCAGATACGCCTTGTGCTCGACCGGCGGGTCGGCGTGGATCACGAGCGTCACGTCGTCCACGTGGATGCCGCGGGCGGCGATGTCCGTGGCCACCAGGGTCTTCGCGGTGCCCGAGGAGAACGCTTCCAGGTTGCGCGTGCGCGCGTTCTGGCCGAGGTTGCCGTGCAGTTCGACCGCCGGGACGCCGCTCGCGACGAGTTTGCGGGTGAGGGCCTTCGCGCGGTGCTTCGTGCGGGTGAAGACCAGGGTGCGGCCCGGAGCCGCGGTCAGGTCGACCAGCACCGGCAGGCGGTGGGTTTCCTCGAGGTGCAGCACGTGGTGCGTCATCGTCGAGACCGGGGACTGCGCCGAGTCGACGCTGTGCAGCATCGGGTCGTTCATGAAGCGCTTCGCCAGCACGTCGATGCCGTTGTCGAGCGTCGCGGAGAACAGCATGCGCTGGCCGCGCTCGGGGGTCGCCGCCATGATGCGGCGGACCTCGGGCAGGAAGCCCAGGTCGGCCATGTGGTCGGCCTCGTCGAGCACGGTGATCTCGATTTTGTCCAGCTTCGCCTCGCCGGAGCGCATGTGGTCGGCGAGACGGCCCGGGCAGGCGACGACGATGTCGACGCCGTCGCGCAGGCGGGTGATCTGCGGGTTCGCGCTCACGCCGCCGAAGATGGTGGTGGCTTTGAGGCCGAGCGGACGCGCCAGCGGCACGATCGCGGCCTCGATCTGGGTGGCCAGTTCGCGCGTCGGCGCGAGGATCAGCGCCCGCGGCCTGCCGGGGCGCCGCCGCGTCGGGCCCGCGGCGAGGCGGGCCAGCACGGGCAGCACGAAGCCGTAGGTCTTGCCGGAGCCGGTGCGGCCGCGGCCGAGCACGTCCCGGCCCGCGAGCGTGTGCGGGAGCGTGGCGGCCTGGATCGGGAAGGGCTCGGTGACGCCCTGCGCGGCGAGCGCGTCGACAAGGGGCTTGGGCAGGCCGAGTTCAGTGAAAGTCGTCATGGGTTGGTGCGGACGCGAAAGCGTCCCGTATCTCCGTACGTAGCGCGGTTGTCCTGCCCGGCGCGGCCTCGGGTGGCTGCGGCGCGTGGTCGTCGACAACAGTGAGACGCGGCCCGAGGCAGAACTGAGCGGACCGCGTCGTCCACTATACCGGCCCAAGATCCGGCGGGCTACGTGATATCGCCCGCAGGCCGCCACGCGCGAACCGACGAAGCGGGTGCGCGATGTTCGTTCGTTTCCACCATCGCCGCCGCGCCGGCGGGTGCGAGGCTGGCCGCATGAGCGCAGACGAACTCCGGGGACTGCTGGGCGAATGGGCGCGGGAGGCGGGAGTCCCCGGCGTCTCGGCCGGAATTCTCCACGAGGGCAAGGAAACCCTGCTGACCGCCGGAGTGTCCAGTGTGGACACCGGCGCGCCGGTGGACGACGGCACGCTGTTCATGATCGGCTCCACCAGCAAGACGTTCGCCGCCGCCGCGGTGCTCGTGCTGGTCGAGGACGGGCTGCTCGAACTGGACCGGCCGGTGGTCGAGTACCTCCCGGACCTGCGGCTCGCCGATCCGCTCGCGACCAAGACCGTCACGCTGCGCCACCTCCTCACGCACTCCTCCGGTTTCCTCGGCGACATCGAGGTCGACACCGGCTGGGGCGACGACGCGCTCGACCGCGCGGTGCGGCAGTTCGACGAGCTGCCGCAGATATTCCCCGTCGGCGAGGTGGTCTCGTACTGCAACGCCGGATTCCTGCTGGCCGGACGGGTCGCGGAGGCGGTTTCCGGCGGCACCTACGAGGACCTGGTCCGCACCCGGCTGCTGGAGCCGCTCGGCATGACGGACTCGTACTTCCAGCCCTGGGAGGTGCTGACCCGGCGGCACGCGGTCGGGCACGCGCTGCGCGAGGACGGCCCGGCGGTCGCGCACACCGTCGGCATCTCCCGAGCCGAAGCACCGGCTGGCGGCCTCTGGTCGACCGCCCGTGACCAGCTGAAATGGGCCCGGTTCCAGCTGAGCGGCGCGGAGGTGCTGAGCGACGAGACCCGCCGCCTGATGCACGCCGCGCAGCGCGAGGGCGCGCTGCCGTTCGAGGAGATCGGGCTGTCCTGGCTGCGGCTGAGCCACGGCGACACGCAGCTGGTGCGGCATGGCGGCAACATCAGCAACCTGCAGCTGTCGGAGTTCGTCATGGCGCCGAGCGAGGACCTCGCGGTCACCGTGCTCACCAACAGCGCGGGCGGCGGCGCGCTCGGCCCGCGGGTGGTCGACTGGTGCCTGGAGAACGTGGCTGACCTGCCAAAACTGGACGATCGCCCGCCCAGGGCGATCGACCCGGGCGACTGCCCTGGGCGGTACCGGACGGGCTCGCTCCTCTTTGAGATCACCGAACGCGACGGCTCGCTCTGGGCGCAGATGATCCTCGACACCGACGATCCGGACATCCTCTCGGCCCCGCCGTTCGAGGTCGTCTTCGTCGCCGACGACGTGCTCGCCCGCGCCTCGGACACCCGCAGGCCGAGCGCGCGTTTCCGGCGCGACGACCACGGCCGGGTGGACGCGGTGGAGTTCGGCGGCCGCACCGCGCTAAAGTTACCGGGCAGTAATATCGGCTGACCTGGAGATGCGATGAGCGAAACGGCGACAGCGCTGCTGAACCCGCGCGACTACGACGCCCGGAAGTTCGACCCGGAGACCCAGCGGCTGCTGCGGGCGACGATCGACTGGTTCGAAGCGCGCGGCAAGCGCCGTCTCGCGCAGGCGTATCACGACCGCGAGTTCTACTCCGACTTCCTGGAGTTCGCGGGCAAGGAAGGGCTGTTCGCCACCTTCCTCACCCCGGCCGCGGATTCGGACGGCGACTCCGAGAAGCGCTGGGACACCAGCCGGATCGCCGCGCTGGCGGAGATCCTCGGCTTCTATGGCCTCAACTACTGGTACCCGTTCCAGGTCACCGTTCTCGGCCTCGGACCGGTGTGGCAGAGCGGGAACGCGGCCGCCCGCAAGCGTGCCGCGGAAGCGCTGGCCGAGGGCGGGGTAGGCGCGTTCGGACTGTCCGAAAAGGAGCACGGCGCGGACATCTACTCGTCCGACCTCGTGCTCACCCCGGACGGCGAGGGCGGCTACCGCGCCAACGGGTCGAAGTACTACATCGGCAACGGAAACTGCGCGCGCACGGTTTCGGTGTTCGGCCGGATCGAGGGCGTCGAAGGACCCGAGCAGTACGTGTTCTTCTACGCCGATTCCGAGCACCCGAACTACCACGTCGTGAAGAACATCGTGCCGTCGCAGATGTACGTCGCGGAGTTCCGGCTCGAGGACTACCCGGTGCGCGCCGAGGACATCCTCCACACCGGACCGGAAGCCTTCAGCGCCGCGCTGAACACGGTCAACATCGGCAAGTTCAACCTGTGCTTCGGCGGCATCGGGATGGCGACGCATTCGCTGTACGAGGCGATCACGCACGCGCAGAACCGGATCCTGTACGGCAACCCGGTCACGGATTTCCCGCACGTGCGCCGCGAATTCGTCGAGGCCTACGCGCGGCTGACCGGGATGAAACTGTTCTCCGACCGTGCGATCGACTACTTCCGCTCGGCGAACCAGCAGGACCGCCGCTACCTGCTGTACAACCCGATCACCAAGATGAAGGTGACCACCGAGGCGCAGAAGGTGATCGGACTGGTCGCGGATGTCGTGGCGGCCAAGGGTTTCGAGGCCGACACCTACCTCGCGATGGCCAAGAACGACATCGACGGCCTGCCCAAGCTGGAGGGCACGGTCGCGGTGAACCTCGCGCTGATCGCGAAGTTCATGCCCGCGTACCTGTTCGCGCCGCAGGAATACCCGGCGGTGCCGACCCGCGACGACGCCTCCGGCGACGATTTCCTGTTCCGCCAGGGCCCCGCGCGCGGACTGTCGAAGATCCGTTTCCACGACTGGAAACCGGCGTACGAGAACGCGAAGCACCTGCCGAACGTCGCCCGGTTCACCGAACAGGCCGGCGTGCTGGTGCGGTTGCTTTCCGAGGCGACGCCCGACGAGGCGCAGCAGAAGGACCTGGACTTCGGCCTGGCGCTGACCGAACTGTTCACCCTCGTCGTGTACGGGCAGCTGATCCTGGAGCAGGCCGAGCTGACCGGCGTGCCAGACGATGTGCTGGACCAGCTGTTCGCCGTGCTGGTGCAGGACTTCAGCGTCGCCGCGGTCGATCTGCACGGCAAGCCGAGTTCCACCGAGAAGCAGCAGGAGCTGGCACTGGCCGGGCTGCGGAAGCCGGTGGTGGACGCCGAACGGTTCGAGCGGGTGTGGGCGATCGTGCGGGATCTTTCCGGCGCGTACGAGATGAATCCCTGAGTCAGGACAACGGAAAACGGCCTCCCGGACAGTCCGGGAGGCCGTTTTCCGTTTGGGCTACTTGCCGAATCCGGCCCGCCGGAGCGCGTCCGCCATCGAGCCGTTGCCGCCGGAATCGCGACGGTCCCGGCCGCCGCCACCGCGCTGCTGCGGCTGGTTCCGGCGCTGACCGCCGCCGCCCTGACCGCCCTGACCACCTTGGCCACGATCACGGCCGCCGCCACCGCCGCGGTTGTTGCCCGCGCCGGGCTCGTCGTCCAGGCGCAGGGTCAGCGAGATCCGCTTGCGCGGCACGTCGACCTCCAGCACCTTCACCTTGACGATGTCGCCCGGCTTCACGACGTCGCGCGGGTCCTTCACGAAGTTCTTCGACAGCGCCGAAACGTGCGCGAGGCCGTCCTGGTGCACGCCGACGTCGATGAACGCGCCGAACGCCGCCACGTTCGTCACCACGCCCTCCAGCCGCATACCCGGCTTGAGGTCGCCGATCTTCTCGACGCCCTCGGCGAAGGTCGCGGTCTTGAACGCCGGACGCGGGTCGCGGCCCGGCTTCTCCAGCTCGGACAGGATGTCGGTGACCGTCGGGAGACCGAAGGTTTCGTCGACGAACTCGGTGGGCTTGAGCGCCTGCAGGGTCCGCGCGTTGCCGATCAGCTCGCGGATGCCGCTGCCGGTGCGGTCGAGGATCCGCCGCACCACCGGGTACGCCTCCGGGTGCACCGAGGACGCGTCGAGCGGGTCGTCGCCGTCCGGGATGCGGAGGAAGCCCGCGCACTGTTCGAACGCCTTCGGGCCCAGCCGCGCGACGTCCTTGAGGGCGGTCCGCGAGCGGAACGGGCCGTTGGAGTCGCGGTGCGCCACGATGTTCTCCGCGAGCGACGTCGTAATACCCGAAACCCGGGTCAGCAGCGGCGTCGAAGCGGTGTTCACGTCCACGCCGACCGCGTTCACGCAGTCCTCGACCACCGCGTCCAGCGAACGCGAAAGCGACACCTCGGACAGGTCGTGCTGGTACTGGCCGACGCCGATCGACTTCGGGTCGATCTTCACCAGTTCGGCCAGCGGGTCCTGCAGCCGGCGCGCGATCGAGACCGCGCCGCGCAGCGAGACGTCCATGCCGGGCAGTTCCTGCGAAGCGAACGCCGACGCCGAGTACACCGAAGCGCCCGCCTCGGACACGACGGCCTTGGTGAGCTTCAGCTCCGGGTGCTTCTTGATCAGCTCGATGGCCAGCTTGTCGGTCTCGCGCGAGGCGGTGCCGTTGCCGATCGAGATCAGGTCGACGTTGTGCTTCCCGGCCAGCACGGCCAGTTCGGCGATCGACTGGTCCCATTTGTTCGCCGGCTGGTGCGGGTAGATCACGTGGGTGTCGACGACCTTGCCGGTCGCGTCGACCACGGCCACCTTCACGCCGGTGCGGAAGCCCGGGTCGAGGCCCATCGTCGCGCGGGTGCCCGCCGGGGCGGCCAGCAGCAGATCGCGCAGGTTCGCCGCGAACACGCGCACGGCGTCGTCCTCGGCCGACTGGCGCAGCCGCATCCGCAGGTCGATGCCCAGGTGCAGGAGGATCTTCGTGCGCCAGGCCCAGCGCACGGTGTCGCCGAGCCACTTGTCCGCCGGGCGGTCCTGCTGGCTGATCCCGAACCGGGCGGCGATGCGCTGCTCGTACTCGGTCGGGCCGACGCGGACCGGGGCGTCCTCGGCGACCGGTTCGGAAGGCTCCATCGTGAGGTCGAGGATCTCTTCCTTCTCGCCGCGGAGCATCGCGAGGATCCGGTGCGAGGGGAGCTTGGTGTAGGGCTCGGAGAAGTCGAAGTAGTCGGAGAACTTGGCCCCGTCGGTCTCCTTGCCGGCGCGGACCTTCGACGTCAGGTGACCCTCGGTCCACATCTTCTCGCGCAGCTCGCCGATCAGGTCGGCGTCCTCGGCGAAGCGCTCGACCAGGATGGCGCGCGCACCGTCGAGGGCGGCCTGCGCGTCGGCGATGCCCTTGTCGGCGTCGATGAACACCGCGGCGGCCGCCTGCGGGTCGGTCGACGGGTCGCTCAGCAGGCCGTCGGCCAGCGGCTCCAGACCGGCCTCGCGGGCGATCTGCGCCTTGGTCCGCCGCTTCGGCTTGTAGGGCAGGTAGATGTCCTCCAGCCGCGACTTCGTGTCCGCGGCGAGGATCTGCGCCTCGAGCGCCTCGTCCAGCTTGCCCTGGCTCCGGATGGACTCCAGGACCGCGCCGCGGCGCTCGTCGAGCTCGCGCAGGTAGCGCAGCCGCTCCTCGAGCGTGCGCAGCTGCGCGTCGTCCAGCTCTCCGGTGACTTCCTTGCGGTACCGGGCGATGAACGGCACCGTGGACCCCTCGTCGAGGAGGGTCACGGCGGCCTTGACCTGCCCTTCGCGCACCCCCAGCTCTTCGGCGATCCGCTGCTCGACCGACTGCACGCTCAAAACCAGGCTCCTGCTTCGTCTCGGGTTGCTCCGAGCCTGCATTGTGCCGCTGCCCGCCCGGCCCGCTGCGGATGGCCCGCCGAAGCACCTCCGGAAGTTCCTTGACATCCGTATTGGTCTAGTCCATTTTGAGGTGATCTGGCTCACTGCCCATGCGGAGGTCTGCCCGTGTCCCCACACCCGTCCCCCCGGCGGCTGCCTGCCCTGGTGTCCCTGCTGGCCTCGGTCGCGCTCGCGCTCGGCGTCACGCTCGCGCTCGGCACCGGCAGCGCGTCGGCCGCGAACATCCTCGCCAATCCCGGCTTCGAGAGCGGCGCGCTCTCCGGCTGGACCTGCACCGGAACCGCGTCGGTCGTCTCGACCCAGGCGCACGACGGCAGCCACTCGCTGAGTGCGGCGCCGTCGGGCTCCGACACCGCACAGTGCTCCCAGCAGGTCACTGTGCAGCCCAACACCGCGTACAAGCTGTCCGCGTGGGTCCAGGGCAGCTACGTCTATCTCGGCGTCTCCGGCTCCGCGGCGCAGAACACCTGGACGCCCGGCGCGACCGGCTGGCAGCAGCTCAGCCTGAGCTTCACCACCGGCTCGTCCACGAGCCTCACGGTGTACCTGCACGGCTGGTACGGCCAGCCGGCCTACCTCGCCGACGACGTGAACCTCGACGGCCCGGGCACTCCGCCCACGACGTCCACGGCGCCGACTTCGCCGACGTCCACCACGCCGACGACCCCGACGTCGCCGACGACGACCACCACGACCAGCACCCCGCCGCACAACGGCGACCTGCCGAAGCACATCCTCACCGGCTACTGGCAGAACTTCGACAACGGCGCGAAGACGCTGAAGCTGGCTGACGTGCCCACGACGTACAACGTCATCGCGATCGCCTTCGCCGACGCCACCACCACGCCCGGCGCGGTGAGCTTCACGCTCGACCCGGCCCTGTCGTCGAAGCTCGGCGGCTACACCGACGCGCAGTTCCGCGCCGACATCAAGACCGTGCAGGCGCGCGGCCAGAAAGTGATCATCTCGGTCGGCGGCGAGAAGGGCACGATCAGCGTCGGCGACAGCTCCTCGGCGAGCAACTTCGCCAGCTCGGTGAAGCAGCTGATCTCCACGTATGGCTTCGACGGCGTCGACATCGACCTGGAGAACGGCATCAACGCCACCTACATGGGCCAGGCGCTGCGCAGCATCCACGACGGCGGCGGCTCGGTGATCACCATGGCGCCGCAGACGATCGACATGCAGTCCACCCAGGGCGGCTACTTCCAGCTGGCGCTCAACATCAAGGACATCCTCACGGTCGTCAACATGCAGTACTACAACTCGGGCGCGATGAACGGCTGCAACGGGAACGTCTACTCCCAGGGCACGGTCGACTTCCTCACCGCGCTCTCGTGCATCCAGCTGCAGGGCGGCCTGCGAGCCGACCAGGTCGCGTTCGGGCTGCCGTCCTCGGGCTCGGCGGCGGGCGGCGGGTACCAGTCGCCGTCGAACGTCGTGTCGGCGATGAACTGCATGGCCAAGGGCACCGGCTGTGCTTCCTTCAAACCGTCGGCGACCTATCCGGAGTTCCGCGGCGCGATGACCTGGTCCATCAACTGGGACGCGTCCAACGGGTACTCCTTCTCCAACACGGTCAGCGCGGGCTTGAAGAACCTGCCCTGATCGAACGCACCAGGTAGTCGGCCGGGTCGAGTGCCCTGGTCCGGCGGTCGTATTCGGTGACCAGCCCGGGCCAGTTGGTGCTCACCCGGCCGTTTTCCTGCCGGTACCAGCTTGTGCAACCGCTCCAGACGCTGTGCGAGAGCCGTGCTTGCACCTCGCGGTCGTAGCGGTCCTCGACTTCGGCGCGCACCTCCAGCGACGCCACGTCCGGCCGGGCGAGGTGTTCGACGGCCTGGCGGAGGTAGCGGGCCTGCCGCTCGATCATGTAGATGATCGAACCGGCCCCGAGGTTGGTGTTGGGGCCGTAGACGCAGAACAAGTTCGGGAATCCCGGCACCGTCATGCCGAGGTAGGCCCGCGCGCCGCCGCGCCACGCCTCGGACAGCGACCGGCCGTCGCGGCCGAGCACCTTCATCGGGCCGAGGAATTCGGTCGCTTTGAACCCGGTGCCGTAGATCAGCACGTCGACCTCGTGCTCTACACCGTCCGCGGTGCGCACGCCGCGCGGGGTGATTTCCTTGATCGAGGACGTTTCGACGCTCACGTTCGGCTGCGCGAGCGCGGGCAGGTAGTCGTTGGTGAACAAGATCCGCTTGCAGCCCAACGGGTAGTCCGGCTTCACGCTGCGGCGCAGTGCGCGGTCTTTGAGATGACGGCGGCGCAGCTGGGCGGTGCGCAGTTCGAAGATCTTGGTCAGCAACGGATACCGCGTCATGCCGTAGGTCGCGTACTCGGCGAGCAGGAAGATCCGGGCGCGGCCGAACAGCTGAGTCTTCGGCAGCCGGCGGAAAAGCCGCTTCTGCCAGGCTGCGTAGCGGCCGTCGTTCTTGGCCATGATGTAGGGCGGCGTGCGCTGGAAGACCGTGACGTGCGCGGCTTCCTTGCGGATCTCCGGGACGAACTGGATCGCGCTCGCGCCGGTGCCGATCACCGCGATCCGCTTGCCCGCCAACGGGATTTCGTGATTCCACTCAGCCGAGTGGAACGCCGCGCCGGCGAAACCTTCCCGGCCGGGGATCGACGGCCACGCCGGCCGGGAGAGCTGGCCGACGGCGGGCACGAAGACGTCTGCCTCGAACGTCTCGCCTCGCGCGGTCTCGACGCGCCAGCGGCCGTTGTCGTAGGTCGCGGACGTGACCTCGCGCCCGTAGCGGATGTGCGGTTCGATGCCGTACTTCGCGATCACGCGCTTGAGGTAGGCGTGGATGTCCGGCTGCATCGCGTACCGCTTCGGCCAGTCCGGGTTGGGCTCGAAGGAGAACGAGTACAGCGGCGACGGGATGTCGCAGGCCGCGCCGGGGTAGGTGTTCTCGCGCCACACGCCGCCCGGTTCGGTCGCCCGCTCCAGGATCGTGACGTTCGGGAAACCGGCGCGCTTCAGCTCGATCGCGGCGCCGATTCCGCCGAACCCGGTGCCCACTACCAGCACCGACGGGGTGTCGTCCATAGGCCGAAGCTACGCAGGCGGCCGCCGGTGCGGAAGGGCACGAACGGCCACTCGATCGAGAATTCCGGCCAGCGGGTCGCGGTTACTCGCTCCTGAGCTGGACCTCGTGCGTCTTGCCGGGCTCGGCCCACGCGAGCAGCTTCCGCCCGGCGCTCTCCAGCGCGGCCGTGTCGCGTTTCGAGATGCGCTCGAACGGTGTGAGGACCATCGTCGCCGACTCGCGCGTGGTCGTGGTTTCCCAGCTCCCGCGGACGCGGCCGTCGACCAGCAGGGTGCCTTTGACCAGGCCGTTGATAGTGATCACGCGTTTGCGATGCTCGTCGCTGATCATCCGGGTGCGGTCGGCGTAGGACAGCAGAGTCTGGTCGAACGGACCCAGCAGCCGCGGCGGAACGGGCGTGTCCTCGTCGGGCAGCGTGGCGTCCGGCAGGTCGTAGAGCGTGCGGCCTTCGGGATCGAGGTAGGTGCGCAGGTCCATCTCTTCGACCACCTCGCCGAGCTTCGTGACGCCAGCCCAAGCCTGCACGTCGGCCACCGTCGCGGGGCCGAACGCGGCGAGATAGCGGCGAACCAGTTCGGCGGCGGACGGCTCCGGCGCGGCGACGCCGTCGAGCCAGTGGTCCGCGACCTGGTAGGTCGGCTGCCCGGCCTTGCCCCACACGCCGCGCGGCGGGATCTGCACGAGCGGCAGCACGGCGCGGACCAGGAACATCAGCGACGCGGCCGGAGTCTCCGGATAGTGCTCGGCCAGCGCTTTGCCGAGCTGATCGCTCGAATACGGCCGCTCGCGCAGCAGTTCGGCGGTCGTCTTCGCCACCGCGTCGTGATCGAGCTTGGACAGCGGTTCCCGGTGCTGGTTGGCCGCCGTCAGAGCGCGGTCCATGACGATCTGGACCAGCGGACGCCAAGCGAGCGCGTCGGCGGCGGGGACGAGGTGCACCGTGCCGCGCATCAGCACCATCCGCACCACGCTGCGGTCGAGCAGCAGGCTGGCGAGATCGTCCGGCTGGAAGCCCGCCAACCGGCACCACAGCGCGTAGTACGGCGGGAACGGCGCTTGCGCTTGCAGCCCGGCGAGGTGCGTGACGGCGTCGAGAACCGGCATCTTGCCGGGTTTCAGGAGCAGTTGCCGGTCGAGGGTCGCGCGGTTGAGGAGGCGGTGGGAAAGGTGCACGGCGGGAGCTTAACGAGCAACCCGGACAGTTTTGGCCCTCGATCGCACGCGGACGGCCGGTTGATCCATAATTCCGGTCATGGCCGAGCTAGCCGCACCCGCCATCCGCGACTGGGATTACCCGCGCGGCACGGCGAGTGTGCTGCTCATGCACCGCTTCGCCGAGGAACACGGCGTCACGCTGCCCGGCGTGCCAGTCGAGGAATTGCGCGCGCCGGACCGGCAGCTCGACGCTCGGCAGGAACTGGCCGTCGTGCGCGCGCTGCTGGCGACGGTCGGGCCGGACGACGACGTCGCGCTCGGCCTCGGCTGCCGGTACCGGGCGACGACGTTCGGCATCTTCGGCTTCGCCTGCATCAGCAGCCCGACGATGCGCGACGCGATGGTGTTCGCCCTGCGGTACCTGGATTTGTCCTTCACCTTCTGCATTCCGCACGTCGAGCTCGACGCCGCCGGACTTCGCCTGGTGCTGGACGATTCGCGGGTCCCGGAAGACGTCGCGCGGTTCCTCGCGCTGCGCGACCTGTCCGCGATCTGCACCGTCATGCGGGATCTCCTGCCGGAGATCTCCTTGGAACGGCTGGAGTTCCGGTTCCCGTCCTCGTCCTTTGTGGACGCGTATTCGACGGCCTTCGGGATCAACCCGGTTTTCGGGGCGGCCGAACATCAGGTCACCCTTGATCCTGAGCTGCTGAACCTTCCGTTGCCGCAAGCCAACGAACAGACCGTCGCGCTCTGCGCCGCGCAGTGCGACGCGCTCGTGGCCCGCCGCCGCACGCGCTCGGGAGTCCCGCAGCTGGTGCGGGAACGGCTGGTGCGGCTCGGCGGCGCGGACGCCGGGATGGACGAGATCGCCCGCCAGCTCACGCTCAGCACGAGAACCCTGCGCCGGAGGTTGACCGAGGCGGGCACCGGTTACCGCCAGCTCCTGGACGAAGTCCGCCAGACGCTCGCCGAGGAAATGCTCGACACCGGCGTGCTGTCCGTCGATGATGTCGCGCTGCGCCTTGGCTATGCCGAAGCGTCGAGCTTCATCTACGCCTTCAAACGCTGGACCGGGACGACTCCGGCCGCGTACGCGCGCCGCAACCGTTAGTTCTTTTGCGCCAATACCGCCGGATAGGTGACTTCCAGCAGCTGCACCAGCGATTCCACCAGGAACGCGCGCAGTTCGGCCCGCTCCAGCGTGCCGCGGACCAGCCACTCCCGCGACGCGGCGCGCAGCATCCCGCCGTACGCGCGGATCATCGCCCGCAGCTGCGGATGTCCGTTCGCGGGCAGCAGGGCGGCGGCGAGCACGCGGTCGGCGGCGATCTCGTCGGCCTCCCGCATGATCCGCTCGACCTCCGGGTCGTGCGCCGCGTCGATCACCGTGAGCCAGGCGTCGCGGTTGCGTTCCACCACGTCGATCCACCGGTCGATGCCGATCTCCAGGCGCAGCCGGGGCGGGCCGTCCGGCAGCGCGTCGACGACCGGGGCGGGCACGATCGTCATCTGCCGCACCACTTCGAGATACAGCTCGCGTTTGCCGCCGAAATAGTGGTTGATCAGCGGCCGGGCGACCCCCGCGGCCGCCGCGATGTCCGAAGTGGACACCGAGGAGTAGCTGCCCGCGCCGAAGCAGCGCCTGGCCGCGGCGAGGATCTCGGCCCGGCGCTGCGCGGGGTCCAGCCGCCGCCGGGGTCCGCTGCTCACCGGGCCAGCCTCGCCGCCGGGCGAGGTCGTTGTCAACACGGAGCGGGCCGCGTGGCGGCGCTGCCGCCGGATGCCGTTACCCAACCGGAACAACCGGCCGGTAACTCCGGCCGCCCCGGCCGCGACCTTCAGCCGGGGGACGTGGGGCGAGCGGGAGCGGGCGATGAACGGCACGGATCAGCAGCCGCGGCCGTCCGGCCGGTGGGTCGGGGTGCGGTTGCACTACCGGCACGTCCGGATGGACGACCGGCCGTGCGCGACCGGCTGCCCGGAGGACGAGCTGACGGTGTCGTATCCGGGGATACTGATCAGCAGCTACGACGACGGCGAACTGGTGGGGGAGCGGTGGATCCCGCTGGGAGCCGAGCCGAGCGAGGAGGACGACGAGGCGCTGATCGAGCAGCTGCGGACGGCGCTGTGGTGGCAGCTCGGCGAGACCCAGTCGGACAGCTGACCAGCGGTCTGTGAAGGGAACCCTGAGGGAATCAGATTCCCTCAGGGTTCCCCTCACGGACTTCTCAGCCGCCGTTGGTCTGGTGCGTCCAGGCTGTCGACTGCCGGGAGAGTGCCAGTCAGCGGCGGCCAGCACCTGCTCGGAGTCGCTTCCTCGCCAGGAACTGTCCACTATGGATGATCCGCGAACCGGGAACATCCATTCGGCGGGCTTCAGCGCTCGGCGAACGCCATCACGCTGAAGCCCTGCCCCGCCTTACGCTCCTGATCCGGTGACCGCCCGGTCGACCGTCTCCGTCTTCTCGCGCAGATCCACCCCCCGGGTTTCCGGGAGCGTGAACACGACCAGCGCACTGATCACCATCAGCACGATTCCGTAGATGATGAACAGCGACGGATGCCCGTTCCCGGCGAACAGCGTCTGCAAGTACGGTGCCGTGCCGCCGAACGCCGCGACCGCGATCGAGTACGGCACGCCGACGCCGATCGCGCGGATGCGGGTCGGGAAGATCTCCGCGTAGACCGCCGGGCCGATGGAGGAGAACCCGGCCATGAACAGCAACGCGATCGACATCGCCACGAACAGCTGCCACGGCTCGTGCCCGACCATCGCGTTCAGCGGGAAGCTCAGCACGAGCAGGCCCGCGATCGCGATGAACAACACCGGCTTGCGGCCGATGCGGTCGGACAGCATTCCCCACAACGGCAAGGCGATCAGGAAGACGACGTTCGCGAACACGCCCGCCCACAGCGCGCCGGTCGGGGCGACGCCGCGCACGGTGATCGCGTACGACGGCGCGGCGACGGCCCACATGTAATAGATGACCGTCGCGCCGACCGTCAGCCCGACGACCTGCGCGAGCAGCTTCGGGTTCTGCTTGATCGTCTGCCAGATCTGGCCCTTCTCCTTCGACGCGTCCTTCTTCGAAGCCTGGAACACCTCGGTCTCTCGCATGCGAAGCCGCACGTAGAGCGAGTAGATCCCGAAGACGCCGCCGAGGATGAACGGGATGCGCCAGCCGAAGGACAGCATCTGCTCGTGCGTCAAGACACCGGAGAGGACCGCGCCCAGCAGGGTGCCGACGAGGACACCGCAGGTGCCGGAGAAGTAGATCAGGCTCGACCACAACCCGCGCCGGGCCGGCGGGGCGACCTCGGCGATGTAGGTCTGCGCGGACGGCAGCTCGCCGCCGTGCGCGAGGCCCTGTGCCAGCCGCGCGACGACGAGGATCACCGACGCCCACACGCCGATTTGGCCGTACGTGGGGGAAAGGCCGATGACCAGGCTGCCGGCGGCGGCGATCGCGACGGTCAGCGACATCGCCAGCTGACGGCCCTTGCGGTCGGCGATCCAGCCGAACACCCACCCGCCGACCGGTCGCGCGGCGAACCCGACCGCGAACACCGCCAGCGTGCTCAGCAGGGCCGAAACCGCGCTGTGGGCGTTGAAGAACTGCGCGGCGAAGAACGACGCGAAGGTGGCGTAGACGTTCCAGTCGAACCATTCCATCGCGTTGCCGGCACCGAGCCCGAACAGGGTGCGGCGACGGTCTGGGACCACAGAAGTCATCGCAGTGCTCCTTCGGCGAAACGGTCGAGACGGCGGACGGCGAGTTCGGCGTAGACGGTGGCGGCGCGGGACAGCACGGACGGGTCGAAATCGGCGTACGGGCTGTGGTTGTTGGGCGCGGTGTGCGGTTCGAGGCCCGGCATCAGCGCGCCGAGGCCGAGGAACGTGCCCGGCACCGCGGCGAGCACGCGGGAGAAGTCCTCGGAACCGGCGACCGGATTGGGCAATTCGGTGTAGTACTGCTCGCCGATCGTCTCGCGGACGACCTCGGCACCGAACGCCGTCTCGTCGACATCCGTTACGGTCACTGGATATTCGTTCTCGAAGACGACGTCCGCGGTGACGCCGTTCGCCCGCGCGACACCGTCGATCGTCTCGCGGATGGCGGTGTCGAGGAGAGCGGCGGTGTCGTCGGAGAAGCAGCGGACGGTCGCCTCGAACTCAGCGGTCGCGGGAATGACGTTGCGCTTGGTGCCGCCGCGGATGACGCCGACGGTGAGCACTGCTGGGTCGAAGATGTCCAGCCGCCGCGTGATCATCGTCTGCAGCGCGGTGATCATCGCTGCGGTGGCCGAGATCGGGTCCTTGGCGCGGTGCGGCATCGAACCGTGGCCGCCTTCGCCGTGCACGGTCACGAGCAGCTTATGCGAAGCGGACATCAGCGTCCCGGGGCGGCTCGCGAACTGGCCGCTCGGCAGCATCGATGAGAAGACATGCAGCCCGTACGCGGCGTCCACGCGTCGGCCAGCAGCGTCGAGCACGCCTTCCTTCAGCATTACGCCCGCGCCGTCCCAGCCTTCTTCGCCAGGCTGGAACATCAGAACGACATCGCCGTTGAGCCGGTCGCGGTGCGTGTGCAGCAATCGAGCCGCCCCGACCAGCGACGTGGTGTGCAGATCGTGGCCGCACGCGTGCATCGCGCCGTTGGTGGCGGCGAAGTCGAGCCCCGTCGCCTCCTGCACCGGGAGCGCGTCCATGTCCGCGCGCAACAGGACCGTGCGCGGCTGAGCCGAATCCCGGGCCGAGCCTTCGCCTCGAAGCACCGCGGTCACCGACGTCGTGCCGGTTCCGGTGGAGACCTCAAGGCCGAGTCCGTCGAGTTCGCGCAGGACCCGTTCCTGGGTGCGGGGCAGGTCGAGGCCGATCTCGGGCTCGCGGTGCAGGTCGCGGCGCAGCCGGGCCAGGTCGTCCTGCTGGCTGCGAGCGTCTTCGTGGAGGTCCACCGGCTCGGCTCCTCTTCGTCGGGGAACGGCGTCTTGGTGGTCGAGTGTGCGAACTGACGCCCGATATCGGGTTAGAGTTGTCGGAATCGCTCGCGGACTGGCCCTCTGGAGAAGAAACAGTGATCGACTCGCTGGAGGAGGAAGACTTTTCGCTCATCCACGCGCTGCAACTGCGCCCCCGCGCCACCTGGACGCAACTGGCCGCGGCACTCGACTCCTCCCCGGTGACGCTGGCGCGGCGCTGGGAACGGCTGCGCGACGGGGGAGCGGCCTGGGTGACGGCGTATCCGCACGTGCCCGGGCTGTATCAGGTGCAGGCCGCGTACGTGGAAATCCGCTGCGCGAGCGGCCAGGTGCGAGAGCTGATCCGGGAGCTGTCGACGTGGCCTTCGGTGGCCAGCATCGAGGAGGCGTCGCGCGAATACAGCGTGGTGCTGACGGTGTTCGGCCTCGGCCTGCGCGATCTGTCCGCCCTGCTGCTGGACGCGATCCCCAGCCTGCCCGGAGTGCTCAACACGCGCTCGCATCTGGCGTCGCGGCTGCACGTCGAGGGCAGTTCGTGGCGAGTGGGCGCTTTGGATAGGCGACGCGTGCAGGCTCTGTCGCAACTACCGTCCATCGGCGGCGGGCGGCTGGCCAAGCTGCAGCCGTGGGAAGAGCCCTACGCCCCGCTGACCATCGCCCTGGGCGAGGACGGTCGGCGCAGCGCCGCGGACCTTGCCCGGATCACCGGACGTCCTGTGTCGACTGTTCGCCGTCAGCTCGGACACCTGCTGGGCGCCGACGCGCTGACGTTCCGCTGCGAGATCGCACAGGGGCTTACGCCGTCGCCGATCGTGGTCAACTGGTGGTGCCAGGTCCCGGTGGCGCACGTGTCGACGTGCGTGGATCGGTTGCGTGCCAACCCGACTGTGCGGCAGATGGCGAGTTTGCCTGGCCCCGCGAATCTTTTGGTGACTACGTGGATGCGCTCGATCGAGGAGTCGATGCGGATGCAGGAGCACCTGGAGCAGGATCTGGCACCGTTGTCGGTGGTGGATTCGGCGCTGATCCTGCGGACGGTCAAGCGGATGGGGTGGCTGTTGGACGATTTGGGGCGCAGTACGGGGTTTGTGGTGACTATGCCTGCGCCTGCTCGGGAGGAAACGCCCTAGCTCAGGTCAGCCGGAAGGTCGCGCGGTATTCGGACGGCGAGACGCCGAGCGCGTCGCGGAAGTGGCGGCGCAGGGTGGCAGCGCTGCCCATCCCGCAGCTCGCGGCGATCTGGTCGACCGAGGAATCGGTGCGCTCGAGCAGTTCCTGTGCCCGGGCGAGGCGTTGCCGGTGCAGCCAGTTCAGCGGCGCGGAACCGAATTCGGCGCGCATCCGGCGGGCGAGCTGCCGGGAGCTGAGGCCGGCGTGGCGCGCGAGGTCGACGACCGTGAGCGGCTGGTCCAGCCGGGACCGCGCCCACTCCGCGGTGCGCGCCAGGCCGAAACCGTCCGGGGACGGCGGCGGGGACACGAATTGCGCCTGGCCGCCGTGCCGATGCGGCGGGACGACCAGCCGGCGGCCGAGGTCGTTGGCGACCGCCGCGCCCAGGTCCCGGCGCACCAGGTGCAGGCACAGGTCCAGGGCGGCCGTCTTGCCCGCCGAGGTGAGGATGTCGCCCTCGTCGACGTAGAGCACGTCGGCGCGCACCTTCACGCGCGGATAGCGGCGGGCCAGCTCGTCGGCGTGCATCCAGTGGGTGGTCGCGATCCGGTCGTCCAGCAGTCCCGCCGCGGCCAGGACGAACGAGCCGGTGCACAGGGCCGCGATCCGGACCCCGCTCGCGTGTGCCTCCCGAAGAGCGGCGGAGAGCGCCGGATCGATCTCCTCGCCGGGAGAATCCGTGGACGGGACCACGATCAGATCGGGGGCCGCTTCGCCGATCTCCGAGACGCCGATCGCGGGCAGATGCGGAAGCCAGTGTCGCGGCGACCGGTCCGGGCAGGCCACGACGACGTCGTACCAGGCGCCGTCGGGGGAGAGGTCCGAACGGTCGACGCCGAAGACCTCGGCCGCGATCGCGACCTCGTACAGCATCGCGTGCTGATGCAGGACGAGCACCAGCCGGGGCATGTCCGATACTGTACGCGACTCGTCCTTTCAGACACTCACCAGTGGCGCGCGGGAGAGCCCAGAATCAGTGCCATGACAGATTCCCAGCGTGTCCTGGTCTACGGCGCCAGCGGCCACACCGGAAAGTTCGTGGTCGACGAGTTGCTGCGACGCGGTCTTCAGCCGATCGTCGCGGGCCGAAGCCTCTCGCGGCTCGCGCAGTTCGCGGATCTGGACCACCGCGCGGCAAGCGTCGACGACGGCCCCGGTTTGCGGGCGCTCTTGAACGACGTCGCGGTAGTGATCAACTGCGCTGGCCCGTTCCTCGACACCGCACTCCCGCTCGCGACGGCAGCGGTCGAGACCGGCACTCACTACCTGGACGTCACCGCTGAGCAACCGGCCGTGCAGCAGCTCTACCGCGAACTCGACGCGCCCGCGCGCTCTGCTGGGACAGCGGTAGTGCCCGCCATGGCGTTCTACGGCGGGCTGGCCGATCTGCTCCTCACCGCCGTGCTCGGTCCCGAGACGTCCGCCGCCGAGGTCGAAATCGCCATCGGGCTGGACCGGTGGTGGCCCACGGCGGGAACCCGGGTCACCGGCGCCCGCAACACCGCGACCCGGCTGGTGATCCGCGACGGCGTCCTCGCCCCGGTCACCACCCCCGCAGTGACCGGCAAGTGGGACTTCCCGGAGCCGATCGGCGCACAGTCCACTGTGGAGCTGCCCTTCTCCGAGGTCGTGACGATCGACCGGCATCTCAAGGTGGGGACACTGCGCTCCTGGCTGAACACCGCCCCGCTCGACGACCTCCACGACCCGGACACCCCGGCCCCGCAAGCCCACGACGAGCACGGACGCTCGGCTCAGCGCTTCGCCGTCGAAGTCACCGCCGGCTCCGGCACACAGACTCGCCGCGGCACCGCGACCGGGCGCGACATCTACGCCACGACCGCGCCGATGCTGGCCGAAGCCACTGTCCGGCTTCTCGACGGCCGGTACCGCGGCCCGGGCGCACTCGCCCCGGGCGAGGCATTCGCCGCCGCTGACTTTCTGGCCGCGATACCGCAGTCTGACGCCGATTTCGAAGCTGTCTGGCAATAAGCCGCTAGGCACGCAACCCGTCGAACGCCATCTTGCACACCGCGTCCGCCAGTTCCTCCGGAGACGATCCCCGTCGCGGCCGGTACCACTCGATCAGCGAGTTCACCGTGCCGAACAGCAGCCGCGCGGCGATCGCCGGGTCGATATCCGGCCGGACATCTCCTTCAGCCTCGGCCTGTTTCACCAGATCCGTCACCAGATGATCGAACTCGCGCCGCCGTGCCAACGCCGCCCGTTCGGCCTTCGTATTACCCCGTACCCGAAGCAGCAACGTCACGAACGGGAGCCGATCCGCCAGCACCAGCACACTCCCGCGCACCAGATGCTCCAAGCGGTCGATCGCCCGCCCGTCGAGCGCTTCCGTCGACTCCGCGACCTCGAACAGCCCGTCCAGCGCCCGGCCCACCGCCAGCCGGAGCAGTTCCTCTTTGCTCGGCACGTGGTGGTAGATCGCGGATTTCGTGATGCCGAGCTTGCGCGACAGGTCCTCCATGCTGGTCCCGTCGTAACCGCGGTCGTTGAACAGCTTGACCGCGACCTGGAGCAGCGACTCCAGGTCGTAGCCGGGCCGGCCGCGACGGGCGGGGGTCGTCACGAGCGTTCGTCCAGTACGCGGCGCATTTTGCCGAGCGAACGCTCAAGGGTGTCCGGATCCACGACCTCTACCGAAACGCTTACGCCGACGCCGTCCTTCACCCCGGCGGCCACCACGGCAGCGGCGGCATCCCGGGCGTCGGCGGTGGTGTCGGCACGGGCCTCGACGCGCACGGTGAGGTGGTCCAGGCGGCCGCGGGTCGAGCGGACCAGCTGGAAGTGCGGGCTCAACCCCTCGGTGCGCAGGACGATTTCCTCGATCTGCGTGGGGAAGACGTTGACCCCGCGCAAAATGATCAGATCGTCGCTGCGGCCGGTCACCTTCTCCATCCGGCGGAAGACCGGGCGCGCGGTGCCGGGCAGCAGGCGGGTCAGGTCGCGGGTGCGGTAGCGGATGATCGGCAGCGCCTGTTTGGTCAGCGACGTGAACAGCAGTTCGCCGCGTTCGCCCTCGGGCAGCACCTGCTCGGTGAACGGGTCGATCACCTCGGGGAAGAAATGGTCCTCCCAGATGTGCAGGCCGTCCTTGGTTTCCGCGCATTCCTGCGCGACACCCGGGCCCATCACCTCGGAGAGGCCGTAGATGTCGACCGCGTCGAGGGCGAACCGTTCTTCGATCTCGCTGCGCATCTGCTCGGTCCACGGCTCCGCACCGAAAATGCCCACCTTCAGCGAACTGGCCCGCGGATCCACGCCCTGGCGCTCGAATTCGTCGAGCAGCGTCAGCATGTAGGACGGCGTGATCATGATGATCTCCGGCTTGAAGTCGGTGATCAGCTGGACCTGCCGGGCGGTCATCCCGCCGGACGCCGGAATCACTGTGCAGCCGAGCTTTTCCGCGCCGTAGTGCGCGCCGAGCCCGCCGGTGAACAGGCCGTAACCGTAGGCCACGTGCACCTTGTGCCCCGGCCGTCCGCCCGCCGCGTGGATCGAGCGCGCCATCACCGTGGCCCAGGTGTCCAGGTCGTCCTCGGTGTAGCCGACGACGGTCGGCTTCCCGGTGGTGCCGCTGGACGCGTGCAGCCGGCGGATCTGGTCCTGCGGCACGGCGAACATGCCGAACGGGTAGCTCTCGCGCAGGTCGGCCTTGGTGGTGAAGGGGAACTTCGCCAGGTCTCCCAGTTCGCGGCAGTCGTCGGGATGCACGCCGGCCTCGGAGAACTTCTTGCGGTACAGCGGAACGTTCTCGTAGGCGTGCCGCAGGGTCCACTGCAGCCGTTCCAGCTGGAGCGACGCCAGTTCGTCGGCGCTGAGGGTTTCGGCGAGGTCTGCGGTCACTGTGCTTCCCGGGTCTTCTCGATGACGCGGCTGCGGCCGCGGAATTCGGCGACGATCTCGGGCCCGTCGGGGGTTTCCCGGTGCACCGTGACGTCGTAGATGCCGTTGCGGCCGTAGCGGGTGCGCTCGGCGGCCGTCGCGACGAGGTGGTCGCCCAGTTTTCCGGCGGCGACGAACGAGATCTCCGCGCCCGCGGCGACGGTGACCGGCCCGTACGTGTTGCAGGCGAGGGCGAAAGTGGTGTCGGCGAGCAGGAACACGTAACCGCCGTGGGCGATGTCGTGGCCGTTGACCATCGTCTCGGTGACCTTCATCGTGGCCACCGCCCGGCCGTCGGCCGCCTCGACGAGTTCGATGCCGAGCGAGCGGGACGCTTCGTCGGTGTCGAACATGGTGTGCGCGGCGTTGCGGGTCACGAATTCGCCCTCCGGAATGGTGACTTACTGACCGAACGGCCGGTAATCCTGGCTGGAGCCCAGTAAAGGCCGCGACCCGGGCGGTGTCAAGCAACGCGGGGGTTCCGATCAGCCCGGGGAACGGCTATCCTGCGAATTACTGAACGTCCGGTTGGTAATTCGGCGAGAGGGTCGGCATGGTTCTGCTCCGCAGCTACGTCTCCGGGGGATGGCACACGGCGCCGGGCGAGGGCGCCCCGCTGCACGACGCGGCGACCGGGGAGGAAGTGGCCCGGATTTCGTCGGAGGGGATCGACTTCGCCGCCGCGCTCGACTACGGCCGCAGCGTCGGCGGTCCGGCGCTGCGGAAGCTGACGTTCCATCAGCGGGCCGCGCTGCTGAAGGCGCTCGCCTCGCACCTGCGCGAGCACCGCGAAGAGCTGTACGCGCTGTCGGCGCGCACGGGCGCGACGCTCGGCGACTCGAAGTTCGACATCGACGGCGGCATCGGCGTCCTGTTCAGCTACGGCTCGAAGGGCAAGCGCGAGCTGCCGAACGACACCGTGTACGTCGACGGCGCGGTCGAGCCGCTGAGCCGCGGCGGCACGTTCGTCGCGCAGCACATCGCCACGCCGCTGCAGGGCGTCGCGATCCAGATCAACGCCTTCAACTTCCCGGTCTGGGGTCCGCTGGAGAAGTTCGCGCCCGCGTTCCTCGCCGGGGTGCCGAGCCTGATCAAACCGGCCAGCCAGACCGCGTACCTGACCGCGCGGCTCGTGGAGCTGATCATCGAGTCCGGCATCCTGCCCGAGGGCACGGTGCAGTTCGTCGCGGGCAGCGTCGGCGACCTGCTCGACCACGTCACCGCGCAGGACCTGGTGTCGTTCACCGGCTCCGCGTCCACCGCGCAGAAGCTGCGCGCGCACCCGGCGATCGTGCGGAACTCGGTGCGGTTCAACGCCGAGGCCGACTCGCTGAACTGCTCGATCCTCGCCCCGGACGCCCGGCCGTCCACGCCGGAGTTCGACCTCTTCGTCAAGCAGCTGACCACCGAGATGACGGTGAAGGCGGGCCAGAAGTGCACCGCGATCCGCCGCGCGTTCGTGCCGGCCGAGATGCTGGACGACGTCGCCGAGGCGGTCAGTGCCCGGCTCGCGAAAGTAATTGTCGGCAATCCTGTGTTTGATGCCGCCTCCGCGGGAAAAAGTACGTCGGCGGGCGCCGAAGGCGTCCGGATGGGCGCGCTGGCCAGCCTGGAGCAGCGTGAGGAGGTCCGCCGTTCGCTGAAGGCCCTGCTCGACGCGGGCAGCATCGTCTTCGGCGACCCGGAGCACGTCGACGTCGTGGACGGCGACGAGGCGACCGGCGCGTTCATCTCGCCGATCCTGCTCAAGGCCGACCCGGAGCGCGCCGAACCGCACGAGGTCGAGGCGTTCGGCCCGGTGTCCACGCTGATGCCGTACACGTCGGTCAAGCAGGTCATCGAGTTCGCGGCGCGCGGCGGCGGCAGCCTGGCCGGATCGGTCGTGACCGGCGACCCGGTGTTCGCCCGCGAGATCGTGCTGGGCGTCGCGCCGTACCACGGCCGGCTGCTGGTGCTCGACAGCGACGACGCGAAGGAATCCACCGGGCACGGTTCGCCGATGCCGCAGCTGGTCCACGGTGGACCCGGTCGCGCGGGCGGTGGCGAGGAAATGGGCGGTATCCGCGGCGTGCTGCACCACATGCAGCGCACGGCCGTGCAGGGCAGCCCGACGGTGCTCGGCGCCGTCACCGGCCGATGGGTCGAGGGCGGTCCGCGGATCGAGGACGACGTGCACCCGTTCCGGAAGTCGTTGGCCGAGCTGAAGGTCGGCGATTCGGTGGTGGCCGGTCCGCGCACCGTCACCCGCGCCGACATCGACCACTTCGCCGAGTTCACCGGCGACACCTTCTACGCGCACACCGACGAAGCGGCGGCCGCGGCGAACCCGCTGTTCGGCGGCATCGTGGCGCACGGCTACCTGGTCGTCTCGTTCGCCGCGGGCCTGTTCGTGTCGCCCGAGCCGGGGCCGGTGCTGGCCAACTACGGCCTGGAGAACCTGCGGTTCCTCACGCCGGTGAAGGAGGGCGACGCGCTGACGGTCACCCTGACGGCCAAGCAGATCACGCCGCGGATCGACCAAGAGTACGGCGAAGTCCGCTGGGACGCGGACGTCACCAACTCCGACGGCGAGTCGGTCGCGAAGTACGACGTGCTCACCCTCGTCTCGAAGGAGCAGCCGTGACCGCTGTGGCAGAACCCGAACTGGAAGCCCTCTTCGAGCACACCATCGAACGGGACCAGCGCATCGAACCGCGCGACTGGATCCCCGAGGGCTACCGCAAGACGATGATCCGCCAGATCGCGCAGCACGCGCATTCGGAGATCATCGGCATGCAGCCGGAGGGCAATTGGATCACCCGCGCGCCTTCGTTGCGGCGCAAGGCGATCCTGCTCGCGAAGGTGCAGGACGAGGCCGGTCACGGGCTGTACCTGTACTCCGCGGCGGCGACGCTCGGCGCGGACCGCGCGGACCTCACCGACAAGCTCATCGCCGGCAGGCAGAAGTACTCGTCGATCTTCAACTACCCGACGCTGACCTTCGCCGACGTCGGCGTGATCGGCTGGCTGGTGGACGGCGCGGCGATCTGCAACCAGGTGCCGCTGTGCCGGTCGTCGTACGGGCCGTACGCGCGGGCGATGATCCGGATCTGCAAGGAGGAGTCCTTCCACCAGCGGCAGGGCTACGAGCTGCTGATGACCATGATGCGCGGCACCGGGCAGCAGCGGGAAATGGTGCAGGAGGCGGTGAACCGCTGGTGGTGGCCGTCGCTGATGATGTTCGGCCCGCCGGACGCGGATTCGCCGAACACCGCGCAGTCGATGGCGTGGAAGATCAAGCGGCACACCAACGACGAGCTGCGGCAGCGCTTCGTCGACATGTCCGTTCCGCAGGCCGAGGCGCTCGGCGTGACCTTCCCGGACCCGGAACTGCGGTGGAACGCCGAGCGGGAGCACTACGACTTCGGCGCGGTCGACTGGGACGAGTTCAAGAACGTGCTCAAGGGCAACGGCCCGTGCAACGCGGACCGGATCGCGCACCGCCGGCGCGCGCACGACGACGGTGCCTGGGTTCGAGAAGCCGCGGCGGCGCACGCGGCCAAGATGCAGTTGGGGGGTCCAGGGGGGCTTGCCCACCGGCCGGGGTCTGGGGCTCGGCCCCAGAAGGCACAGAAAGAGGTTTCGGCATGAAGCACGACTGGCCGTTGTACGAGGTGTTCGTCCGCGGGAAGCGGGGGCTGAACCACGTGCACGTGGGCTCGCTGCACGCGGCGGACGACGAGATGGCGCTGCACCACGCGCGCGATCTCTACACGCGCCGCAACGAGGGTGTGTCGATCTGGGTCGTTCGCGCCTCGGACATCACCGCGTCTTCGCCGGACGAGAAGGACCCGTTCTTCGCGCCAAGCGGGGACAAGGTGTACCGGCACCCGACGTTCTACGACATTCCCGACAACGTTCCCCATATGTGAGGTCTGGGATGTCTTTCGACAACGTCTACGAAGCCATCACCGAGGACAACGACGCGCGTTGGGCGTTCGGCACCGGGTTCGCCGACCCGCTGTCCGGGGTGGACACTTCGGTGCCGTCCGGAGTGGACGGTGCGCGGCTGGCCGCGTACTGCCTGATGCTGGGCGACGACGCGTTGATCCTCTCGCACCGGCTGCAGGAGTGGGTCAGCAACGCGCCGGAGCTGGAGGACGAGGTCGCGATCGCGAACATCGGCCTCGATCTGCTCGGCCAGGCGCGGTTGCTGCTGGCTCGGTCCGGCAAGGCCGACGGTACTGATCGGTCCGAGGACACGTTCGCGTTCCTGCGCGCGGAGAACGAGTTCCGGAACGTGCGGCTGGCCGAGCTGGGCGGCGGGCACTTCGGGCACCTGATCGCGCAGTTGTTCGTGTTTTCGACCTGGCGGCTCGCGTTGTTCCAGCAGCTGGAGTCCAGTGTGGACCCGGTGCTGGCGGCGATCGCGGCCAAGGGTGTGAAGGAACTGGCCTATCACCGGGATTATGCCGCGCAGTGGCTGGTGCGGTTGGGGGACGGGACGCCGTTGTCGCACGAGCGGATGGCCGAGGGGCTGGCCGCGGTGTGGCCGTATGTCGAGGAGTTGTTCTCGACGCATCCGGCCGAACTGGTGGATGCCGCTTCGTTGCGGCCGGAGTTCGACGCTGTGCTGGAGCAGGCGCTGGCGGCGGCTGCGTTGGAACGGCCGGAGATCGGGGCTGTCGCCGGGGTTTCCGGCCGCACTGGGCGCGACGGGGTGCATACCGAGCAGATGGGGTTCCTGCTGGCCGAGTTGCAGAGTGTGGCTCGGGCGATGCCTGGGGCGTCGTGGTGACCGCCGACGTGCTCTTTCCCGCGGAGGCGGCGTCCAACACCGCGGTCGCGGTGGCTTCCACGGTCACCGATCCGGAGTTGCCGATGCTGACGCTCGCGGATCTGGGTGTGCTGCGCGGAGTGTCCGAAGAGGACGGCCGGGTCACGGTGTCGATCACGCCGACGTATACCGGTTGTCCGGCTATGGACACCATGCGGGACGACCTGGAGCACGCGTTGCGTGGTGCGGGGTATGTCGAGATCG
The DNA here is from genome assembly GCF_055633755.1 of Amycolatopsis sp. NPDC114484. Taxonomy (NCBI): domain Bacteria; kingdom Bacillati; phylum Actinomycetota; class Actinomycetes; order Pseudonocardiales; family Pseudonocardiaceae; genus Amycolatopsis; species Amycolatopsis sp. NPDC114484. The sequence continues at coordinate 39,322 of NZ_JBVKDQ010000004.1, forward strand.
ACATTCGCACTGTGCTGGAACCGGCTTGGACGTCGGATTGGATCAGCGAGGACGGACGGCGGAAGCTGGCTGAGGCCGGGATCGCTCCGCCGGGGTCGGCGCCTCGGCGGGCGGCGGGGCCGATTCCGTTGACTCTCGGGCCGCCGGTGCACCGTGTTGCGTGCCCGCACTGCGGCTCGCTCGACACTGAAGAACAGTCCCGGTTCGGTGCTACTGCGTGCAAGGCGTTGCGGCGGTGCCGGTCTTGCTGGGAGCCGTTCGAACACGTCAAGGAGATTTGAGTGACTGCCACCGTTTCCCGCCGTGCCGGGTTCCATCCGTTGCGGGTGGCCGAGGTTGAGCGGCTTTGTGATGACGCCGTGGCCGTTACCTTTGACGTGCCCGAAGAGCTGGCGTCGGTCTATGCCTTTGCGCCTGGGCAGTCGCTGACTTTGCGGCGGATGGTGGACGGGCGGGATGAGCGGCGGTCGTACTCCATTTGTGCCCCGGCGGGGGAGCGGCCTCGGGTCGGGGTGCGGTTGGTGCCGGACGGGGTGTTCTCGTCGTGGCTGGTCAACGAGGTTCGTCCGGGGGACACCGTTGAGGTGTCTGCGCCGACCGGGTCGTTCACGCCTGATCTTGCCGCGGGTGGCCACCACGTGCTGATCGCTGCTGGTTCTGGGATCACGCCGGTGTTGTCTATCGCGGCTTCTTTGCTGGCTACTCCGGATGCTTCGGTGACTGTCCTTTATGGAAACCGTCGCACCGACACGGTGATGTTCGCCGATGATCTGGCGGATTTGAAGGATCGGTATCCGGCTCGGCTGGAACTGGTGCATGTGCTGTCTCGGGAGCCTCGCGAGGCCGAGTTGTTCACTGGGCGGTTGGATGCGGACAAGTTGAGCGCGTTGTTCGGGTCGATTGTGCCGGTCGAGGATGTTGACCATTTCTGGCTGTGCGGGCCGTTCGAGATGGTGACTTCCGCGCAGGATCTTCTTGGGGCGCTGGGGGTTCCGGGGGAGCGGGTTCATCAGGAACTGTTCTATGTGGACGAGGTGCCGCCGGAGCCGGTCAAGCATGTTGATCCTGCTGTCGCCGGTGCTTCGTCTGAGGTGACGCTGGTGCTGGATGGTCGGTCCACGACGATGAATCTGCCCCGGGAATCCTCGGTGCTGGATGGGGCGCAGCGGTTTCGGCCGGATTTGCCGTTCGCTTGCAAGGGCGGGGTTTGCGGGACTTGCCGGGCGAAGGTGACTGAGGGGGCGGTGGATATGCGGCGGAATTTCGCGTTGGAGAAGGCCGAGGTGGAGGCTGGGTTTGTGCTGACTTGTCAGTCGCGTCCGGTTTCTGAGCGGGTTACGGTGGATTTCGATGCTTGAGGGTTGTTTGTCGTAGGTGGTGGGTTGCGTGGGGGGCACCCCGAAGCTGAGTGTGACTACGGCGCGGAGGTGGTTTTTCAGGCGGGAAAAAGGCCCTTACCAACACCCCCTCGCCCTGTTTTTTG
>NZ_JBVKDQ010000004.1:40814-227006 GCF_055633755.1 Amycolatopsis sp. NPDC114484
GGGGAAACCCAGAATGGGGGTGGAATGAGGGTGGGGGGTTCTGGGGAAGGGGGGGAAAGATGCCTTGACAAGCACCTCCGCGCCGTGTTTTTGGCTTCGTATCGGGGTGCGGGGGGTGGTGTGGGTGCGTTGGTGGGTTGGGTGCGTCGGCTGCGGTTGGCGAGTGGGTGTGGGGCTAGCGCCCCAATGTGGCATTGGGGCGCATCGCGGCAGGGTGGTGGGCGAGCGGGCCGTGAAGGGGCCCCGCACGGACGGCGGCGGGGCGTGAGGGGAACCCTGAGGGAATCAGCGTCTGTGAAGGTTCCCCTCACGGACATTCAGCGGCGTCGGCGGCGTTTCCGTGGCGTGGGGGGAGTGGGGAAGTCGTCTGGTTCCGGGGTTTCGGGCGGAGTGGAGTCACCTAAGCCGAGCATCTCCGCGGCCAGTTCCTGTGACGACGCGAAGCGGCCGGTGGGTTTGTCCTTCGCCCTGCGCAACGCTGACGGGCGGAGCCGGTTGTAGCCGCGTACTGCGATGGGGCGGCGGGTGCGGAGGTCGAACTCCGGCAGCGACTCCAGTTCCCCGGCCAGTTCCCGATCTACCAGCACCGTCCCGGGGCGGGCGGCTGAGGTGAGTCGGGCGGCGAGGTTCACGACGGAGCCGTAGACGTCGCCGAAGCGGGACAACACCCGGCCCGATGCCATACCGGCTCGGACTGCGGGCAGACCGCCGTCCTCGCCGGTGCGTTCGGCTAGCGTCAGGGCGATTTCCGCGCCGTCGGCGGGGGAATCGGTGACGAAGAGGACCTCGTCGCCGATCATTTTCACTACCCGGCCGTGGTGTTCGGCGATGACTTCGGTGGCTAGGGATTCGAAGCCGTCCAGGACCTGGGTTAGTTCTTCCTCGTCGGCTTCTCTCGTGAAGCGGGTGTAGCCGACCATGTCCACGAAGCCGACGACCAGGGCGCGCGTCTCGAGGTCCTCGTCGGGGCTGGCGAAGGCGCGGCCAGCGAACGCGGCCAGGTGGCGGCGCCAGACGTAGTTCTGTACTTGCTCCAGTTCGGGGAGCAGGCGTTCGACCAGGCGGGTCACTTGGCGGTCGCTGCGGGCCAGTTCCGGATTCTCGGTGATCAGTTCCCACAACATGTGGACCTGCCACTCGGCCAGCCGGGAAAGATGCTGGCCGAGGGCACGGGTCACGGCGACTTCCATGCCGGGCGCGACTAGTCCGGAACTCACCAAACCGTCGGCGATGCGCATGGCTTCGACGTCCGCGTCGGTGAACACCATCTCGTCGTCTTCGACGGTGGCGAAACCCAGCGCCCGCCACAGCCGGCGCGAGCGTTCTTCGGGCACGCCGGCCCGTTTCGCGACTTCGAGCCGGGTGTAGCGGCGGGGCCCGCCGAGCAGGGCGCGTTCCAGCCGCTGCTGCAGGTCCCGGGGAGAATCGACCACGGCCTCAGGTGGTGTGCACGATCAGCACGTCGACGCCCGACTTCCGGGCCACCTCCGACGGCACCGAGCCCAGGATCCGTCCGGTGAGGGTGTTCAGGCCCCGGTTGCCGACGACCAGCAGGTCGGCCTTGCGGTCCTTCACGATCTTCCGCAGCATGTCGACCGGCTGGCCCTCCAGCGCGACCGTTTCGATGTTCGCGGCACCGGCCTTCGCCGCACGGTCCCGCGCGGACTGCAGCGTGTCCTCCGCGGGCGCGGACCCGACCACCTGGTAGGCCTCGTCGCCCAGCTCGTCCTGCGCGCGTTCCACGTCTTGGCGGCTGGCCGGGTGGTACGCGCAGACGACGACGAGCGTCGCCCCCGCGTCGGCAGCCACCCCGGCGGCCTTGTCCACCGCGGCGAAGGACGAGTCGGACCCGTCCGTGCCCACCACCACAGTCCGATAGACAGCCATCCACAACCTCCCGGCGATCGGTCAGCGGGGCGGCGCGGCCCCTTCGCGGGGGAAGGTTACTCGCCAGTCGGTTTTCCCGCCGGGCGCGGTTGCGGCTGCGGCTTGGGCACGTCGGACGTGCGCAGCCGGACGGTCTGCTCGACGTCGCGGTTCACTGCGGGCTTTCCGCTGTTCGCGGGGGCGTTCTTGCCGCTCTGACCAGCGGAGTTCTGCGCGGCCGGAGTGCTGGGCTTGCCGCCCTGCGCACCTGCCGCGTTGCCGGGGGCGCCCGATGCGGCGGCACCGGCAGGCGAGCCGTTCGGGCCGGACTTCGGCCCGGAGCCGTTGGCCTCGTCGACCGCTGCCTTGATGTCCGCGGGAACGGCCCCGTCGGTCTCGCCGAGCACGTGTTGCGCCTCGGCCAGCACGGTGCGCGCCGACCGGACCTGCTCGGCCAGGCTCGCCCGGACCGTGCGCAGGGCCTCGACCCGCTCGTTGGCCTGGGTGATCCGGCGGTTGGACTCGTCGGTGGCGGTGCGGACGCGGCGGCGGGCCTCGTCGGCCGCTTCCGCGAGCCGGGCGTTGGCCTCGGTGATCGAGTCCTGGCGGCGCTTGTTCGCGTCGGCGACCGATTCGCGCTGGCGACGGTCGATGTCGGCCTTCGCGGCCGTCTCCTCTTCCAGCACCTTCGCCCGGATCGCGGCCGCGTCCTCGGCGGCCTCGCGGACCCGGCGCTCTGCCTCGGCCTTGCTGGCCGCCTCCTGCTCGGCCAGCACGCGCATCGCCTCGGCGCGGCGGGTGGCCATGGCGATCTCGAAGTCTTCCTCGACCTGGGTGCGGCGGGCCTCGGACTCCGCGTCGAGCTTCTTGCGCTCGGCCTCGGCCTCGTCGGTGATCCGCTTGCCCTCGGCGCGCGCGTCCTCGAGCACCTTGCGGTGCTCGGCTTCCATCTCCTTGCGCCGCAGGTCGAGCTCGGTGAGCAGCTGCTCGTACCGGGCGCGCATGGCGCTGGCGTCGGTCTCCGCCTTGGCCCGGATGTGGCCGGCCTCGGCCTCGGCGCGGGCCCGCGTGTCGGCGGCCTCGTCCTGCGCCAGCCGCAGCATCCGCTGGAGGCGCTCGGACAGGCCCTCGACGCTCGTCGGCGGCTGCGCGAGCCGGTCTACCTGACCGCGGAGATCGGCGATCTCGCCGCGCGCGACTTCCAGCTGCCGGGCCAGATCGCCGGACTGGGCGATGGCGGCGTCGCGGTCGGCGGTGAGCATCTTCAGGTCGCCGTCAAGCCGTTCGAGGTGCTCGTCGACCTGCGCCCGGCTGTACCCCCGCTTCGCTACGTCGAAGCCGGCTCCCAGCGGCACGAGTTCGCGTTCATCGCCAAGACTCATGCCACCACCGTAGTCGCTCCGCGGTCACGGACGGGTGAGCACCCACGGGGTCCGGCCGCTCGTGCGGCGAGCGGCCGGACCGAAGAGGCAGGTGGTCTGCCCTCACGCGCCGCGGAACGCGTTGATCCCGTCGAGGTGCTTCGCGCGCAGCTCCTCGTCACGCACGCCGAGCCCTTCTTCCGGGGCGAGGGCGAGCACGCCGACCTTGCCCTGGTGGGCGTTGCGGTGCACGTCAAGGGCGGCCTGGCCGGTCTCTTCGAGCGAGTACGTCTTCGACAGTGTCGGGTGGATGAGGCCCTTCGAGATCAGCCGGTTGGCCTCCCACGATTCGCGGTAGTTCGCGAAGTGCGAGCCGATGATCCGCTTGAGGTTCATCCACAGGTACCGGTTGTCGTACTGGTGCATGTAGCCCGAGGTCGACGCACAGGTGACGATGGTGCCGCCCTTGCGCGCGGCGTAGACGGACGCGCCGAAGGTCTCGCGGCCCGGGTGCTCGAACACGATGTCCGGGTCCTCGCCGCCGGTCAGCTCGCGGATCTTCGCGCCGAAGCGCTGCCATTCCTTCGGGTCCTGCTCGTTCTCGTTCTTCCAAAAAATGAAGCCCTCGCCTGTGTTCTTGCTGCGGTCGATGATCAGCTCCGCGCCGAGCTTCCGGCAGATCTCGGCTTTTTCGGGGCTGGACACGACGCACACTGGGATCGCGCCGCCGTTGAGCGCGTACTGCGTCGCGTACGAGCCGAGCCCGCCCGACGCGCCCCAGATCAGCACGACGTCGCCCTGCTTCATGTCCGCGCCGTTGCGCGACACCAACTGCCGGTACGCGGTCGAGTTCACCAGGCCGGGGGAGGCGGATTCCTCCCAGGTCAGGTGCGCCGGCTTCGGCATCAGCTGGTTCGCCTTGACCAGCGCGATCTCGGCGAGCCCGCCGAAGTTCGTCTCGAAGCCCCAGATCCGCTGCTCGGTGTCGAGCATCGTGTCGTTGTGGCCGTCCGGGCTTTCCAGTTCGACGTTCAGGCAGTGCGCGACGACCTCGTCGCCGGGCTTCCAGTTGTGCACGCCGGCTCCGGTGCGCAGCACGACGCCGGACAGATCGGAGCCGACCACGTGGTACGGCAGGTCGTGCCGCTTGGCCAGCGGCGAGAGCTTCCCGTACTTGCGGAGGAACTTGAACGTCGGGATCGGCTCGAAGATCGACGTCCAGACGGTGTTGTAGTTGATCGCGCTGGCCATCACCGCGACCAGCGCCTCGCCCGGGCCGAGCTCGGGCGTCGGGACGTCGTCGACGTGCAGCGAGCGGCGCGGGTCCTTGTCCCGGCTCTCGAGGCCCTCGAACATGTCGACCTCGTCCGCGTGCACGGTGACGCCCCGGTAGCTCTCGGGAACGGGCAGCTCGGCGATCGCGTCGAGGCGGCCGTTCAGGATCGCCTGCTGGATCTCGTCGAGGTGCGACATCGGGAACCTCCAGGGGTCGGTCGCGGCGCGCGACAGGACGAAATTACTCGTCGGTAACCGGGGGCCCCACTGTACGAGACACAGACCCCGTACACGAGTCGAAGTGTGACGCACGAATCTTGACCGGCTGGCCAGTCAAGGAGCATAGTCGGCAGTGGGGAATCTCCCTGAACGGCTCTTTTCCGGCGGAGGTGAGCACGAATGAGTGAAGTCTCGACGCGCGCCTGGACGCGGCCCTACGACTGGGCCGAGGTCGTGATTGGTGTTGTCGCCGCTCTTTCACCCCTTTGGCTGAGCACGAACACCACGATGGTGTGGACGATGGTGGTCCTCGGTGCGCTGATCGCGATCGACGGCCTGGTGTCGCTCGCGACGCCGAGCATGGTTTACGGCGAGGGCGTGCAGATCGTCCTCGGCGCGTTGCTGTTCATCGCGCCGTGGGTGATGGGGTATACGGAATTCAACGGGGCGTCGTGGACGTCCTGGGTCGGCGGTGCGCTGACGATCATCGCCGGCGCGGCCGCGATGCCGGAGGCCAACGCCGCCCACCGGATGGCGGGCCAGCACTGACGGGGCGACGAAGCTCCGGCTAGCGGATTGAGGCAAGCGTGGCGAAGCCACTCCGTTGAGGGTGGCGGAGGGGAGGAAGGCGGAGATGACCGACGACTCGGCGAAGGAACGGATCCTGTGCGCGGCGGAGGAGCTGTTCGCCGAGTCCGGCTTCGAGGCGACCCCGACGTCCCGCATCGCAGAGCGCGCCGGGGTCCCGAAGGGCCTGGTCCACTATTACTTCCGCCGCAAGTCCGACCTGCTGGCCGCGCTGGTCGACCGGCTGCCGGACGAACGCATCGAACCCGCCGCGGTCGTCGTTCCCGGCGACCTGGCGGGTTCCCTGCGCAGGCTGGTCGGCGAACTCGACCGCCGGTTCACCGGTTCGCTCGGGCTGTCGCACCTGTTGTGGCGCGAGGCCGACACCCACCACGTGGTCCGCGACGCGCTGTCCGAACGATTCCAGCAACTGGTCCGGCTGATGCGGTCGGTGATCGTGGCCTCGACCGGCGGACGGCTCGCCGGGGCGGACATCGACAACGCGTCCGGGCTCCTGGCGCGCGCGGTCACCCACCGGCACGCGACGGCCCGGCACACCGGGGACGACCGCCCGGCGGAGTTCGACGGGGAGCTGACGTTCGTGGCGAACGCGCTTTCGGCCCGGGTGCCGAAGGGCAAGCCGCCCGCTTCGGCGGTGTGAGAACCGGAATCGCTACTCGCGACCCTGCTTCCGCAGTTGTCCGTGAAGGGCCCCTTCACGGACCTCCGCAGTTGGCGGTCAGTGTGCGGAGGCGGCGGGCTCCACCAGTTCGACCAAAACCCCGCCCGCGTCCTTCGGGTGCACGAAGTTGACCCGGCTGTTCGACGTCCCGCGCTTGGCCGCGTCGTAAAGCAACCGCAGCCCCCGCGCGCGCAGTGCCGCCGCCGCGGCGTCCACATCGGACACTCGCAGCGCGAGCTGTTGCAGGCCCGGCCCGTTGCGGCCGATGAACTTCGCGATCGTCGAATCGTCCCGGGACGGGGCGAGCAGCTGGATCATCGTCTCGGTGCCCGCGGTACCCGGGGCGCGCAGCATCGCCTCGCGCACGCCCTGCTCGTCGTTCACCTCCTCGTGCGCGACCTCCAGGCCGAAGTGGTCGCGGTGGAACGCGATGGCCGCGTCGAGGTCGGGCACGGCGATGCCGACGTGGTCGATCGCGGTCACGAAGGGCTTGAGCACGGATGCGCTGGGCTCGGTGTCCATACCGGGGAGGATAAGCCCCGCCGGGCCTCGCGGAACCCTGCGTGCGCCCCCTCACACTGGCTCCATCAAGACGCGCCGCGAACCCCGCGCAGGCCGTATCGTGGGAACACTGCCAGTGCACCGATGCTTTGGAGGACGACGTGTCCGGTTCCGTGATCCTGGGCGCTGCCCGTACCCCGATCGGGCGACTGCTCGGCTCGTTGAAGGACTTCTCGGGAGCCCAGCTGGGCGGGATCGCGATCAAGGCCGCGCTCGAACGCGCCGGCGTCTCCCCGGACCAGGTCCAGTACACGATCATGGGCCAGGTGCTCACGGCGGGCGCGGGCCAGATCCCGGCGCGCCAGGCCGCGGTCGCCGCGGGCATCCCGATGGACGTTCCGGCGCTGACCATCAACAAGGTCTGCCTTTCCGGCCTCGACGCGATCGCGCTCGCCGACCAGCTGATCCGCGCGGGCGAGTTCGACCTCGTCGTCGCGGGCGGCCAGGAGTCGATGACGCAGGCGCCGCACCTGCTGCCGAAGTCCCGCGCGGGCTTCAAATACGGCGACACCGCGCTGGTCGACCACATGGCCCACGACGGCCTGTTCTGCGCGTTCGACCAGGTCGCGATGGGCGTTTCGACGGAGAAGCACAACGCCCGCTACAGCGTCACCCGCGAGCAGCAGGACGCCTTCTCCGCGCGTTCGCACCAGCGCGCCGCGGCGGCGATCGAGGCCGGGTTCTTCCGCGAGGAGATCGCGCCGGTGTCGATCCCGCAGCGCAAGGGCGACCCGGTCGTGTTCTCCACCGACGAGGGCGTGCGCGCGGACACCACCGGCGACAGCCTCGCGAAGCTGCGTCCGGCGTTCGCCCCGGACGGCACCATCACCGCCGGTTCGGCGTCGCAGATTTCCGACGGCGCGGCCGCGGTGATCGTGGCCAGCCCGGAGAAGGCGGCCGAGCTGGGCATCACGCCGCTGGCCGAGATCGGCGCGCACGGGGTCGTCGCCGGTCCGGACGCGAGCCTGCACGAGCAGCCGTCGAACGCGATCCTGGCCGCGCTGAAGAAGGCGAAGCTGGACGTGTCCGACCTGGACCTGGTGGAGATCAACGAGGCGTTCGCCGCGGTCGGCCTGGTGTCGAGCGAGAAGCTCGGCCTTGACGAGTCGAAGGTGAACGTCAACGGCGGCGCGATCGCGCTCGGCCACCCGATCGGCGCCTCCGGTGCGCGGCTGGCCGTGCACCTGGTGCACGAGCTGCGCCGTCGCGGCGGCGGTCTCGGCGCGGCCGCGCTGTGCGGTGGCGGCGGCCAGGGCGACGCGCTGCTGATCCGCGTTCCGTCGGCGTAAGTTGGCCGGCCCGGACCTCGACGAGCTGGTCGGCCGCGCGCGGGAAGGACAACCGCGCGCGGTCGCCCGGCTCATTTCGCTTGTCGAGGATTCCTCGCCGCGCGTGGCGGACATCGCCCGCGCTTTGACGCCCCACACCGGCCGTGCCCGCGTCGTCGGGCTCACCGGCCCGCCCGGGGTCGGCAAGTCGACGTCGACGTCCGCGCTGCTCACCGGCTTGCGCGGCGAGGGTTTGCGGGTCGGGGTGCTGGCGATCGACCCGTCGTCGCCGTTCTCCGGCGGCGCGCTGCTCGGCGACCGGATCCGGATGACCGAGCACGCCACCGATCCCGGCGTTTTCATCCGCTCGATGGCCACCCGGGGACACCTCGGCGGGTTGTCCTGGGCGACCCCGCAGGCGGTGCGGGTGCTGGACGCCGCCGGGTTCGACGTGGTGCTGATCGAGACTGTCGGGGTTGGACAGTCCGAAGTGGACGTTGTGAAACTCGCTGACACCACGGTGGTGCTGCTGGCCCCGGGGATGGGCGACGGCATCCAGGCGGCGAAAGCTGGTGTCTTGGAGATCGCGGACGTGTTCGTGGTCAACAAAGCCGACCGCGACGGCGCCGACGCCACGGTGCACGACCTCAAGCAGATGATCACCTTGGCCCGCCGCGAATTGCGCGGGCCGAGCTGGCGGCAGCCGATCGTGCGCACGGTGGCGGCGAAGGGCGAGGGCGTCGGCGAGGTGGTGTCTGCGTTGCGCACGCACCATGAATGGCTTGTCGCACATGGGGAATTGGACCGCCGCCGCGCCGCTCGTGCGCGGGAGGAAGTCGCCGCGATCGCCTTGCGGAGGTTGCACGCGGAGCTGGCGGATCTCCGGCACGGCGATCGGCTGGGCGAGTTGGCGGCGCGAGTGGTGGCCCGGGAACTGGACCCGTTCGCGGCGGCGGACCGGTTGATTGCGGAGCTGAAGGGCTAGCGGCTCGTGAGCGACGATCCCGGTGCTAACCGGGAGAAACACTCACGACCTTTGCGCGGCCTCGTAAAGCGGCTTCGTCACCCTGCTGCTGAACTGCGGCCCCACCAAGTAACGCGTGCAGCCAGCATCACGTTCGCACGGTTTCCCGTTAGCGGCAAAGAATCCCGCGTGCGTGTTGTCGCCGACGACAGTACCTAGGCCGGTCGCCGGGTTGAAGTCCCGCAACCGGGGGCCGCCGCTCGAACCGCCGCCCATGACGCACGCCGTGCCCCACTGATCGGGAGAGTCCGGATAAGTCGGCGTGCCGGTCCACTGCCGAGCGGTGCCAGTGCAATACGCCAGCCTCGCCCCGGTGTACTCCGGAAGCCCCTCGCGAGCCGGATCGGACGCTGCCCGCGGATAACCGAACTGCGTCACCTTCGCGCCGCCCGGCCGGTCGAACCCGATCTGCTGCGCGCCGCCGACCGCGTCCTGCGCCAGTTGTCCTGATTCGTTCGGGCCGAGGACCGCGAAGGCTTGGTCGTAGGTGTCGAATTTCCGCGCGTTCTGCTGGTCGTTCGCGAGCCAGGTGCGGTCGGCGACGCCGAGCCGGGCAGCGAACTTTCCATACGGCGCTTGGCCGTCGTGGTAGCCGGGGACGAACATGACGTGCGCGTTCCAGGCGTTGTGCTCGCCGATCAGGTCGGTGTTGTTGACGCAATGCCCGGCGGTGACGATCGTGCTGCGGTTCTTGCTGCGGACGACGGTTGCCGTGCAGCTCGCGTCCTCGCCGTGGTCGGTGTAGAAGAGCCGGCCGACCGTCTTCGGGAGCGGGTCGGGCCACGGCGCTCCGTCCGGGCCGCTCTTCGGCGGATTCTGCGACGACGGCTCGGTCAACGCGGCCAGCCGTTGCGGGGTCCAGTAGGCGAACACCGCCTGCTGTTCGGCGGCGGAGGACGCGAGCGGTTGCTGCACCGGGCCGGCGGGGACGGCCAGCAGTCCGGCGACCAGTCCGGCGATGAGGGGAGTGATCATGAAACCGCACGGTAGGAGGCGGGTGTCAGGAACCGGTCAGGATGCGACTTTCGCCGGAAGCGCGGGCAGTTTCCCGTCCCTATACTGCGATCCTCCGTGCACTGGGAGGGAACCGGAATGAAAAGACTGCTCGTGTCCGTGCTGACCGCGTTGTCGCTGGTCGCCGTGGCCGCACCGGCTTCAGCGGCGGATTCGGCACCGCCAAAGGTCACGTCGGGGCCGTGCCAGTACACCTCGACTCCGGACGACCCCGCGGTGCGCCCGGTCTCGCTGCCGCGCGACCCGAAGCACACGCCGGACCACGGCAGCGTCGACGTCGCCGTCTTCTCCAACCAGGGCCTGCTCCCGCTGCGGCTCAACCGCGCGCAGGCGCCGTGCACCGTGCAGAGCTTCCTGCACTTGGCGGCCAACGGCTTCTACAACCAGACGACCTGCCATCGGCTCACCGCGTACCCGACGCTGAAGGTCCTGCAGTGCGGCGACCCGTCCGGCACCGGCGAGGGCGGCCCGGGCTACAAGTTCCGCGACGAACTCCCGACGACGCTCCCGCCCGCCCCGTCCGACCCCACCGGCAAGCGCCGGACGTACGCGCGCGGCCTGCTGGCCATGGCGAACGCCGGACCGGCCACGAACGGCTCGCAGTTCTTCGTGGTGTACGGCGATTCCAGCCTGCTGCCGAACTACACGGTCTTCGGCACGGTCGGCTCGGCCGGACTGCGCACGCTGGACCGCGTCGCGGCGGGCGGGATCCAGCCGGACGCGGACACGCCGCCGGGGAAGACGCCGGTGGACGGGAAACCGGTGCGGAAGACGGATCTTGAGCTGGTCCTGCCGCTGTGCTTGTTCTGCGGTCGTTGAGGTCGCGCCTGGCCGGGTAGAACGGAGGCATGCGCGGACGCCGACCGGGAATGGATCCTCGGCGCCGGAGACCGGGTCCATGCCGTCGAATACCGCTGGCTGGAGGCGCACCGGACGGTGGAGGTATTCGCCTGCAGCCTTCTCTCGGCCAGTTGCGGCCGTTCGACGAGTCCGTCCCGAGCGCCCGCATCGCCATCGAACGGTCGGACCTCTGGGCCCGGCGGAACCGGTCGGCTTCCTCCTGCGGCTCCACGGCGGAATTCAGCGGAATCCGGCTCCGCAACGCTCAGCCGCGCGCCTGACTGGCCCACGTCATCCAGCCCGAACTGGACCACCCCGCTAGGCCAATCCCGATTACCGTGGCTGGCATGACGAAGCGAATCGCGCTCGCCACTGGCGGGTTGTATCAGGCGATGTCCCACCTGCAGGGCGAGGTGAAGAAGGCCAGCGCGAACGCCGGGCTCGACGAGAAGCTCATCGAGCTGGTCAAGATGCGCGCGTCGCAGCTCAACGGCTGTGCCTTCTGTCTCGACATGCACGCCGCGGAGGCTGTCGCGGCCGGGGAATCGCCGCGGCGGCTTTACGTGCTCGAGGGGTGGCGCGAGACCGAGCTGTTCTCCGAGCAGGAACGCGCCGCGCTCGCGTACACCGAGGCGATGACCCTGATCTCGGACCACAAGGACGTCCCCGAAGACGTCTACGCCGAGGCGGTCCGCGTGTTCACCGAGGACCAGTAACGCGCGCTGGCGTGGTGCGTCGTCGCCATCAATACCTGGAACCGGCTCATGGTCGCGAGCCACTCCGCGTTGCCGGAGCGTGCGGAATGACCGCTGGGAAGCTGCGGGCGCTGCACGTCCCGGGGAAGCCGCTGATCCTGCCGAACGCCTGGGACGCGGATACCGCGCAGGCGGTGGAAGCGGCCGGATTCCCGGTGGTGGCAACGAGTTCCGCGGCGGTCGCGGCGGCGCTCGGGCAAGCGGACCACGAAGGCGGGTCCGCGGACGAGATGCTCGCGGCGGCGAAACGGATCGTGGACGCGGTGTCGGTGCCGGTGACCGTGGACGCCGAGGCTGGATATGGCTTGGCCGCAGCGGATCTCGCTGCCCGGTTGAAAGAAATCGGCGCGGTCGGCTGCAACATCGAGGACACCGACCACCGCAAAGGCAGTCAGCGACCGGCGGCGGAACAAGCGGAGCGGCTCGCCGAATTGCGTCGCGCGGCTGGGGACGGGCTGGTCGTCAACGCGCGGGTGGATTCGTTCCTCGGGACACCGGACGAGCAGGCGGTGCTCGACGACGCCGTCGCTCGCGGGCGCGCGTATCTCGAAGCCGGCGCCGATTGTGTGTACCCGATTCTCGTGCGTTCGCCGGAAGTGCTGGCCGAATTCGTCCGTCAGGTGGGCGGTCCGGTCAACGCTTCGGCGCTTCCCGGTGGTCCGGGTCTGGCCGGGCTTGCCGAACTGGGGGTAGCCCGGATTTCCCTGGGGGCCGGGTTGTGGCGGTATCTGCGCGGCGTGCTGGAAAGCACGCTCGGCGGGATCGCGCGGGGGAAGCTGCCGTACTAAAAAACCGCTGGGTGCCGCGGCGAAGCGGCACCCAGCGGTTTCAGCGGGAAAAACTCAGTGCTGCACGGCCTTTTCCGCGCCGGCGCCGGTCAGCGCCCGGACTTCCATTTCGGCGTACTTCGCCTTGTCGTGTTCCTTCGACAGGATCGTGCCGAGCCAGCCGAGGAAGAACGCGATCGGGATGGACACCAGACCCGGGTTGTCGAGCGGGAACCAGTGGAAGTCGACGCCCTGCAGCATCGACGCGCTCTTGCCCGTCTTCGGGTCGACCGGTTTCCCGGAAACGGCGGGCGAGAACACGATGAGCACGATCGTCACGATCAGGCCGCCGTAAATGCTCCACAGCGCGCCCTGGGTGTTGAACCGTTTCCAGAACAGCGAGTACAGAATCGTCGGCAAGTTCGCCGAAGCCGCCACCGCGAAGGCCAGCGCCACCAGGAACGCGACGTTCTGCCCATTCGCCAGAATGCCGCCGAGAATCGCGACGACGCCGATCACCACCGCGGTGATCCGGGCGACCCGGACCTCCGAACCGGTGTTGGCCTTGCCCCTCTTCAACACGTTCGCGTACACGTCGTGGGCGAACGAGGCGGACGCGGTGATCGTCAATCCCGCGACCACGGCGAGGATCGTGGCGAACGCGATCGCCGAGATCAACCCGAGCAGCACCGGGCCGCCGAGGTTCAGCGCGAGCAACGGAGCCGCGGAGTTCACGCCGCCCGGAGCCTTCTTGATCGCGTCCGGTCCGACCAGCGCGCCCGCGCCGTAGCCGAGCACCAGGGTGAACAGGTAGAACACGCCGATCAGCACGATCGCCCACACCACCGAACGCCGCGCCTCGCGCGCGGTCGGCACGGTGTAGAAGCGCATCAGCACGTGCGGCAGGCCCGCGGTGCCCAGCACCAGCGCGATGCCGAGGGAGAAGAAGTCCAGCTTCGTCGTGCCGTTGGCGCCGTACTGCTTGCCCGGCCCGAGCAGCGCCTCGCCTGCGTGGCCCGCCTTGTCGACCGCGCCCTGCAGCAGCGCGGAGAAGTTGAAGCCGTACTTGCCGAGCACCCACAGCGTCATCGCCAGCGCGCCGATGATCAGCAGCGCCGCCTTGATGATCTGGACCCAGGTGGTGCCCTTCATGCCGCCGATGAGGACGTAGGCGATCATGATCACGCCGACCACCGCGATCACCAGCGACTGCGCGGCCTTGCCCTCGATGCCCAGCAGCAGCGCGACCAGCCCGCCCGCGCCCGCCATCTGCGCCAGCAGGTAGAAGAACGACACCACGAGCGTCGAAACCGCCGCCGCCGCGCGCACCGGACGCTGTTTCATCCGGAACGCCAGCACGTCGCCCATGGTGAACTTGCCGGTGTTGCGCAGCAGTTCCGCCACCAGCAGCAGCGCGACCAGCCACGCCACCAAGAAGCCGATCGAGTACAGGAACCCGTCGTAGCCGTACACCGCGATGGCGCCGGCGATGCCGAGGAACGACGCCGCCGACAGGTAGTCGCCGGAGATCGCGATGCCGTTCTGCGGGCCGGTGAACGCGCGGCCGGCCGCGTAGTAGTCGGACGCGGTCTTCGTGTTGCGGCTGGCGCGGAACACGATCACCAGGGTGATGACCACGAACAGCGCGAAGATCGTGATGTTGAGCGTCGGGTTGCTGCCCTCGACGCTCGCGGCGAGCGTGCTCACGCGCCCTCCTTCGCCGGGTTCTCGATGTCGTCCTTGATCCGCTCGGCCAGCGGGTCGAGTTTCTTGTTGGCGTAGCGCACATACAGCCACGTGATCAGGAACGTGGAGACGAACTGCAGCAGCCCGAAGAGGAGCCCGACGGTGAAGTTGCCGGCGATCTTCGTGCTCATGAAGCCGTGCGCGTAGTCGGCGAGCAGGACGTAGAGCAGGTACCAGGCGAGGAACAGTCCGGCCATCGGGAACACGAACCGGCGCAGCCGGCCGCGGAGTTCGCGGAACTCGGCGCTGTCGTGCGCCTGCTCCCAGATCGTGTCCGGCGGCGCGCCGGACGGGTCGCCTGCGCTCATGGGATCTCCCTTGTGCGACGCTGCGGATGTGGTGCGCGACACAGTAGGGAGGACTCCGAGCCAGCGGAACCGTCAGCGGCTCAAACGCCTCGCCGCACGACGAACGGTTGACGAACGGTCACCGGGCATGGACGAAGGGCGCTCGTCGAGATGCAGCCGTAACATCGCGGCACCCGCCCAGGACGGTGGGCGCCCGCGCAGTGACACCGTGATCATCACGCCGAACGCGAGCGGTACCGACCAGGGTGCCGGTTGCGAGACCAAGATCGCCACCCAACCATGCATCGGCGGTCCGGCCAGCGCGAACAGGATTGACCCGGACGAGGCCGCCAATCCGGTGAGCACGCCCGCGATCGCGCCCGCCGCGGTGAGCCGCTGCCACCAGATGCCGAGCACGAGCAGCGGGCAGAACGTGGACGCGGCGACGGTGAACCCCCATGTCACGAGCACTCCGGCGTCGAGCCGGGCGGACGGCAGCGCGAACAGCACCATCGCGATCGCGGCGAACACGACCGTCACCCGCAGGCGACGCAGGCCGCCGGGCATCAGGTCGTAAGCGATCGCACCGGACATCACCAGCAGCAAACCCAGTGACGTGGCCAGAAACGCGGCGAACGCGCCCGCGGTGAGCAACGCGGTGAACAGTTGCCCGGCCCAGCTGTGATCGACCTGCGAGGGCAGCGCGACGACCACGGTGTCGGTGTTGCCGGACAGATAAAGCTGTGGCACGAGAACCCGGCCGAGCACGCCATAGAGGCCGGGGAAGAGGTAGAAGACTCCGAGCAGCGCCACGGTGATCGCGGCGGTGCGGCGCGCGGCGCGGCCGTCCGGGCTGGTGTGGAAGCGCATCAGGACGTGTGGCAGGCCCATCGTGCCGAGGACGGTCGCGATGAGGACCGCCCACGTGCCGAGCAGCGGGTATCCCTTGTCGATTTCCAGCAGCGGACGCTGCCAGTCCGGCCCGCCGAGCGCGACCTCTCCGCTGACGCCGGGAACCTGCGCGTCGGCGGCGAAGGTGAGCTGTTCTCCCTTGTGCACCACCAGTTGTCCGGGCGGGACGGTGCCGCGGTTCTCGATGGCGGTGGGTTCGCGGAGGGTGAGGGTGACGTCGTGGTCGAACTGCACCGGGGTGGCGTGCGAGAAACGGGTGAACTCCACCGGCGTGAGGCTCGCGTCGCGGGTGTCGGTGCTGATGTGGAGCACCAGCCATAGTGCGGGAACGAGGAACAGCACGAGTTTCAGGAAGAACTGGAACGCCTGGACGTACGTCGCCGCGCGCATGCCGCCGAGCGCGAGCGTGACGCTGACCGCGGTGCCCGCGATGACCACGCCGACCCAGTACGGAGTTCCGCCGACCGCGGTGAGCACCAACCCGGCCGTGCGGAATTGGGGGACTACATAGATGGTCCCGATCACCAGCACCACAACCGCGGCGAGACGGCGCAGCGCGGGGGAGGCGAGGCGCGCTTCGGCGAAGTCGGGGACGGTGAGCGCGCCGGACCGCCGCATGGGCGCGGCGACGAGCACCAGCATCGCCACGTACCCCGCGGTGAAGCCGACCGGATACCAGAGCGCGCCGACGCCGTCCTTCACCATCAGCCCGGCGACGCCGAGGAACGACGCCGCGGACAGGTATTCGCCGGAGACCGCGGCGGAGTTCACGAAGGGGGAGATTCGCCGTGATGCCACGAGGAAATCGGACGTCGTGCGCATGGCGGCGACCCCGCGCACGCCGATGAGCAGCGTGACGAGGACGACCGGGGCTACCGCTAGCGCGATGTCCACCTATCCGCCCCCGCTCGCCCGGCCCCGGGAGGCGACGCGAAGGTCCGTGAGGGGAACCCTGAGGGAATCAGATTCCCTCAGGGTTCCCCTCACGGACCTCTCGGGCGCTCGGCTCACCGATCGTCCTCGATCTTCTCCGCGCGGCGCAGCTGCCACCACGAGAGCCCGGCCAGCACCGGGTACGGCAGGACCGCGATCAGCAGCCAGGACAGCGGAATTCCCCACAACCGCACGCTGTCGAGCGACGGGGCGAGCGAGAACAGCACCGGCAAACCCAGCACCAGCACGAACATCGCCACCAGTGCGGGGATTCCGCGACGGCGTTGGATCCGGTACAGCACGGCCGCGCGTTCCGCTTCCGGCGCGCGCAGGCGGGGCATCCGCCACCGGCCGCGTTCGAGCCGCCGCGACCGGGCGAGCCTCGTCTGCGGACTGGTGACAGCGACGCGTTTGGTGCGGCTCACCGGGCGCTCCCGAGTTGTCCGCGCTGCGCCGCCTCCAGCAACCGGTCCCGAAGATCCCGCGCGTGCCGTCGGCTCACCGGAACATCGCCAGCCTCGGTGTGCGCCAGCAACCCGCCCGTCGTGTCGCTGCGCAGTTCCAGCACCGCACTCACCGCGAGCAGGAATCCGCGATGCACCCGGGTGAATCCAGTGCCTTCCCAATACTCTTCGAGCCGCGAGATCGGCATCCGCACCGGATGCACGCCGCCGCGCGTGTGCAGGCGGACGTAATCGCCGTTGGCTTCGGCGAAGAGCACATCGTCGCGGCGGACGTAACGGGTGCGGCCACCGGAATCGACTGGCAGCGCGGCCATCGCGTCCGGAGAGGACCTACGCCGGCCACTCGGCACGAGGCGGGTCACCTTCCCCAGCGCGGCGGCCAGCCGTTCCGTGCGCACTGGCTTCAGCAGATAGTCCACCGCGCCGATGCCGTACGCGGCCACTGCGTGTCCATCGTGCGCGGTGACGAACACGATCACCGGCGGCTCGGACAGTTTCGCCAGCAGCGTCGCGAGTTCCAGACCGTCCAAACCGGGCATGGAAATGTCGAGGAAGACCGCGTCGAAATGGTCTGCCTGCAACAGTTTCAGCGCTTTCAGCGCATCGCTCGCGCCGACGACCTCGCCGACTTCCGGTGCTTCGCGCAGCATCCGGCACAGCTCGTCCAAGGCCGGCGCGAGATCGTCGACCGCCAGCACCCGCAGCCCGCTCACGGCAGCACCCCCGGCTGGAACCGCGGCACTCGCAGGACGACCCGGGTGCCTTCGCCGACCGCTGTTTCCACCGTCAGCCCGTACCAGGCCCCGTAGACGGTGCGCAATCGTCTGTCCACATTGGCCATTCCGAGCCCGGTGCCGTCGCCGCTGCCCGCGAGGATGGCGGCGGCGCGCTCGGGCTCCATGCCGACCCCGTCGTCCTCGACGCTGATCACGCAGTCGTTCCCTTCCGCCTGTCCGTGCACCTGGACGAGCCCGGTGCCCGACCGCGGCTCGATGCCGTGCCGGATCGCGTTTTCCACGAGGGGTTCGAGTACCAGGTACGGCACCGCCACCGCAAGCACTTCCGGCGCGACGCGCACCTGCACCTTCAGTCTTTCGCCCAGCACCGCCCGCTGCAGCGCGAGATACGTCTCCACCGCGCGGAACTCCTCGGCGACGACGGTGTACTCGCCGTGCCGCGAGAGGCTGTAACGGGTGTAGTCGGCGAAATCGAGCATCAGATCACGGGCGCGGTCCGGTTCCGACCGGACGAACGACGCGATGACGGTGAGTGCGTTGTAGACGAAATGCGGCGACATCTCCGCGCGCAGCGCCCGGAGTTCGGCTTGCGCTGCCTGGTCCGCCGAAGCTTCGAGCCGACCCCGTTCCAACGCCTGCACCACGAGGTCCCTCGCCTGCCTGGTCACCGCACCGGGTACCTCGCCGACCAGCAGCACCGCACCCGCCAGTTCATCGTGGACATGCAACGGAACCGCCGTCACGCCGCCCGCAGTGATCGGCTCCTCTCGATGCAGCACGTCGTCCAAGACTTGAGACACCGCGGAGTCGGCGCCGGGGCGGCCGGACCACATCAAAGTGCCGGACAGATCGGCCAGCCCCAGTCCGGCCACGTCGAAAAGCCGTCGCAGACCGTGTGCGGCGCGTCGGGCGCGGACTCCGGACAGGCCGTCCTTGAGGTCGTCGGCGATTTTCCGCGCCGCGCCGAGCACACCGACAGCGGCCGGGCGGGAGCGCCACGGCAGCCGGGCACTCTCGGTCATCGACGGCCTCCCCTCGGATACCTGGGGGAGTAGATACTAGCCCGGAAGACGGCGAAGGGGACTTTCCGTGCGGAAAGTCCCCTTCGCCTCGAAGCCCGAGGCTAGCACTTCTGCTTGTAGAAGTACTTCGCATTCGCGTCCAGGTCGTCCTTGGTGATCGAGTGCAGCTGCGCGGTCAGGTCGCGCTCGTTCGGCTTGCCCTCGAGCGCGGCGACGGCCTGGTCGACGCCCTTGGTGCCGATCTGCGCCGGGTCCTGCGCGATGAGCGCCTGGTACTCGCCCTTCTTCAGACCGTCCACTTCGGACGGGCTGGCGTCGAAGCCGACCAGGTTGACCTTGCCGATCTTGCCCGCGTTGCGCAGACCGGTCGCCGCGCCCTCTCCGGTGTTGAGGTTGGTGGCGAAGATGCCGACGAGGTCCGGCGTCGAGACCAGCGCCGCGGTCACCTTCGACGCGGCCTGCTCCGGCTCGTTCTGGGTGAACTGGATGCCCACCGACTTGAGGTTCGGGTGGTTCTTCAGCTCGTCCTCGAAGCCCTTCGCGCGGGCGGCGGTGGTGGAGGTGCCCGCGATGGTGTCGAGGATCAGCACCGAACCCGGCTTGTCGCCGACGAGCTTCGCCATGGTCTGCGCGGCCAGCTTGCCGCCCTCGGCGTTGTCCGAGGAAACCGACGACACCGCGACGCTCTTGTCCTTGAGCGAAGTGTCGACCTCGACGATCTTCGCGCCGCGGTTCTTGACCTGCTGGATCGGCGCGAGCATCGCCTGGTCGTCGGTCGGGGCGATGAGCAGCGCGGCGGGCGGGTTGGAGCCCATCGCGTTGACGATCGAGGTTTGCATGGCCGCGTCGAACTTCTGCGGCGCCTGCGTGGTCAGCTCGTAGCCGAGCTTGTTCGCTTCCTCCTGCGCGCCGCACTGCATCGAGATGTAGAACGGTTCCGCCTGCACCCCCGGCACCAGCGCGAGTTTCTTGCTGTTCGCCGAGTTGCCGCCGGGCTTGTCCCCGGACCCGCTCTGCCCCACCTGCCCGGCGCCGCACGCGGCCACCAGCATCGCCGCGGACGCGAGCGTCCCGGCGGCGAGGACGGTTTTGCTGAATTTCATCGTAAGCACCTCTTTGTACTCGGGGACCGATTCAGCGGGAGTTGCGTTTGCGGCGGTTGCGCTGGTCGAACCACACCGCCGCGATCAGGACCGCGCCGACCGCGATGTACTGCCAGTAGTCCTGCACGTGCGTGATGTTGAAGCCCTTCCGCAGCACCGCCGGGATGAACACCCCGATCACCGTGCCCAGCATCGAGCCGACGCCGCCGAAGAGGCTCGTGCCGCCCATCACCGTCGCGGAGATGGAGTTGAGATTGTCGTTGGTGTGCGCCGAGACCGTGGTCGACGCGTAATAGGCCAGCGACATGAAACCCGCGATCCCGGCGAGGAAACCGGTGAGCAGGTACACCTTCAGCAGATGCGCGGTCACGCCGATGCCCGACCGGCGCGCCGCCTCGGCGTTCGAGCCGACGGCGAACGTGTAGCGGCCGAACCGCGTGGTGTGCAGCAGCCACGCGCCGATCAGCGTGATCACCACGGCCACCAGCACGAGGTTCGGGATCCCGCCGAACAGCGTGCCGTAGCCGAGGGTCTTGTTCAGTTCGGTGGGCACGCTGCGCACGTCCGACCCGCTGTTGAGCAGGAGCGACACGCCGAGCGCGGCGCCCATGGTGCCGAGCGTGACGATCAGCGGGGGAATGCCCGCCACCGCGACGAGGAACCCGTTGATCAGGCCCCAGACCGTTCCCGCGAGCACCGCCGCGACCAGTCCGGCGGTGATCACGCCCCAGCCGGCGTGCGACGCGTCGCCGCCGCTGAGCGCTTCCATGGTCTTGCCCGCGACCATCCCGGCGAAGATCAGCACCGATCCGACGGACAGGTCGATGCCGGAGGTGATGATCACGAACGTCATGCCGACCGAAAGCACCAGCAGCACGGAGGTTTCGATGAGCAGCGTCTGGAAGGTGAAGACGTTCGCGAACTCGGCCGGGGCGATGGCGGTGAACACCGCGATCAGCGCGACCAGCACCAGTGCGATCCAGAACGTATTGGCCCCGACGAGCCGTTTCCCCAGCGGGGGCTTGATGAACTCACCGTCCACAGTGGTCTTAAGGTCCTTAGCCGGCGCGCTCATGCCGCCTCCTCCTGGACCAGCGCGCCGGTCATCGCCGCGACCAGGTCCTCGAGTTTCGTGTCCGCCCCGGCGAACCGGGCGACACGCCTGCCCTGCAGCAGCACCTCGATCCGGTCCGAGACCGACAGCACCTCGGGCATGTTGTGGCTGATCAGGACTACCGCGATGCCCTTGTCCCGGACTTTCTTGATCACGTCCAGCACGCGTCCGCGCTGCCGCACGCCCAGCGCCGCGGTCGGTTCGTCCATGAACACGACCTTCGACGCCCACGCCACCGACCGCGCCACCGCGACGCTTTGCCGCTGCCCGCCGGACAACGAGCCGATCGACACCTCGGTGCTCTGCAGTGTCACGCCGAGCTTCTCGAACTCAGCCACCGCCTGGCGGCGCATCTCCGCCTTGTCGAGCATGCCGAGCTTGCCCAGGAGACCCTTGCGCGGGATTTCCCGGCCCAGGAAGAGATTCGCCGCCGGATCGAGGTCCGGCGCGACGGCGAGATCTTGGTACACCGTCTCGATCCCGGCCCGGCGCGCGGCCACCGGAGAATCGAGGTGGACTTCCGCGCCGTCGAGCAGGATCCGGCCCGACGTCGGCTGTTCGGCCCCGGACAGGCACTTCACGAGCGTGGACTTGCCCGCGCCGTTGTCGCCGATCAATGCGGTCACCTCGCCCGCGCGCGCCTGGAAAGACGCGCCGCGCAACGCTTCCACCGATCCGTAGTGCTTGGTCAGGTCCACCGCGTCGAGCAGGATCTCGCTCATCGGCGCTAACTCCTTTCCGGGGCGGGCGGGCGGCAGCGGATGACGGTGAGCGAACCGGACAGCTCGGTCTGGCCCGCGGCGAACGGCACCGCGTAGGTGTCGCCCTTGGCCACCGGGAACTCGCCGCCGTTTTCGGTGCGCAGGGTGCCCTCTCCGCCGAGCGCGACGAGCACGCTGAACGACGGGTCGAGGGAGAAAGTGTTGCCGGACAACTGGATGCGATCGGCGCGGAAGAACTCCGCCGAGCCCGGCGCGAGCAAGTCCACTGTGGTCGCTTCGTCGCCGGAGGTGTGCTTCACGATCGTCTTGAGCCGGTCGTCGTCCCAGCCGGAGGTGTCGAGCGTTTCGATCGCGGTGTCGAAGCCGATCCCGAGGTGACCCTTTTCCGGCGAGGCAAGGAAATCACGCCACTCCAGGGTCAGCGAGAAGTCCGTCGGCTGCTGCAGTTCGACCACGAACACGCCCTCGCCGATCGCGTGCGGAAGCCCGGCCGGGATGTAGACCGTGTCGCCTGCTCGCACCGGGATGCTGTTGAGCGCTCCCAGCATGCTCGGCGCGTCCTGCTCGCGGGTCCATTCGGCGACGGTTTCCTTGCTCAGCGTCTCCCGGAAACCGGGGTACACGCGCGGGTCGTCGCCGTAGGTGCCGACCACGATCCACGCCTCGGTCTTGCCGAAATGCGAGTCGAAGTGCTTGCGGGCGAAGGAATCCGACGGGTGGAAGTGCACCGGCAGCCGCTGTCCGGCGTCGAGCAGCTTCACCAGCAGGCCGGTCGAGTCGCCGAGCTTGGCGACGTGCGCCGCGCCCAGCCACGCGTCCGGGTCGCCGCCGACCGCGTCGCGCAGCCAGATCCCGCTGGGCAGCTTGGTGAGACCGTTGGTTTCCTGGCCGTACATGGTGGTGACGGAACCGACCCAGTCCTCCGGACCGAATTTCGAGTCGGTGCCGGTGGCGCCGCGCAGGGCGGCGATGGCGTCGCCGCCCCGGTAGAACTGCGGCGGCTGGTTGGCCGGGAGCGCGACGGGCTCGAGGTGCTTGGTCACAGGGCGGCCTCACCGGAACCGCGGGCGACTAGGTGCACGGGCAGAACTACCTTTCTCGGGGCGGACTGATCTCCCTGGATGCGGGCGAACAGCAGCTCGGCCGCTGCGTGCCCGAGGGCGCTGACGTCGTGGGCGATCACGGTGACCGGCGGGTCGAGCAGGTCCGCCAGCTCGAAATCGTCGAAGCTCACCAGCGCGGGCCGGTGCTCGGAGTGCGCGAGCGCGCGCAGCAAATGCACCGCGACCCGGTTGTTTCCCGCGATCACGGCGGTGGCCGGATTCGGCCCGCCGATCAGCTTGCGCACGGCGTGGCCGACCGTTTCCGGCGTCGGGGTCTGCATCGCCACGAGGCTCTCGTCGTAGGAGATCCCGTTGCGCACACAGCCTTCGCGGAAGCCGCGGAGCCGTTCGGCGGCGGTGAAGATGTCCGGGCTGTCGCCGAGGAACGCGATCCGGCGGTGGCCGTGCCGCACGAGGTGGCCGACCGCCTCGATGGTGCCGCCGAGGTTGTCCACGAGCACGGTGTCGGCCACGATGTCGCCTGCCGGGCGGTCGAGGAACACGACCGGCGTGCCCGCGCGCATTTCCGGCACGAGATACCCGTGCTGCAGCCCGGCGGGAACGATCAGCAGCCCGTCCACGCGCCGCGCGCAGAACTCCAGCGACAGCTCGCGCTCGCGGTCGGAGTTCTCGCCGGACGACCCGGTCAGCACGTGTCTGCCGAACGACGTCGCGATCCGTTCCACCGCGCGGTTCAGCTCGGAGTAGAAGGGGTTGCCGACGTCCTCGACGACCAGGCCGATGGTGCCGGTGGTCGAGCCGCGGCGCAGGTTTCGCGCGCCGAGGTTCCGCCGGAACCCCAGCTGTTCGATCGCGGCCACCACGCGCTCGGCGGTGTCCGGATGCACCGCGGGCTCGTCGTTGACGACCCGCGACACCGTTTTGATGCTGACGCCGGCCAGCCGGGCCACATCGCTCATCGTGGCCCGCCTGCTGGCGGGGCGGGGGAGTCCGTCCGCGTCCCGGCCCGAGTGAGACAACGTTGTCATAATGCGGGGGATTGGACACCATCCGGCCGCTCGCTGTCAATGGCGCCCGGTCCGCGCTGCCCGCTTCGACGAATCCGCTGGTGCGGATGGTGGACATCGTTGTCTTGAATCGGACAGGCTCCCACCGCGGTCTTGACGATCCGGTGAGCCATTGCCGAAGGTAGCCCGCATCGACGGTGCGCGACAAGGTTGTCATCGATGCCTCGACGGCTGGTGACGCAGTTCGCGCCGGAGGAACTGGAGAGGCGATGGCGATGGCGCGAGCGCGCTGGAGAGCCGGACTGATCTTCCTGACATCCGCGGTCGTGGCGGCCGGGGCCTGCGTGGTCCCCGCCGCCCCCGCACTGGCCGACCCCGCGAAGACCACCGACCTGGCGAAATGGGTGAACCCGTTCGTCGGCACCCGGCCCGGCGGCGCGGACCACGGCACCGGCGGCGGCGCGGGCAACACCTTCCCCGGCGCGGTGGCGCCGTTCGGGATGGTGCAGTGGAGCCTGGACACGAAGAAATCCCAGCCGGGCGGCTATTTCTACGACGACAACACGATCACCGGGTTCAGCCTCACGCACCTTTCCGGCGCGGGCTGCACCACGTATCAGGACCTGCCGTTCATGCCCTACGTCGGCGAGATCAGCACGTCGCCCGCGACCGATCCGGGCCACTACACCTCGACGTTCTCGCATCAGAACGAGCACGCGACCGCCGGTGCTTACGACGTCGCCCTCGACAACGGCGCGAAAGTCGAGCTGAGCGCGACGCAGCGCACCGGTTCCGGGCGGTTCACCTACCCGGCGGGCGCGGCGTCCACGTTGCTGGTCAACACTTCCGGCTCGGTCAACGGCACCGACGACGCGTCGATCAGCATCGGCAAGGACACCATCAGCGGCTGGGCGACCAGCGGCCGGTTCTGCGGCGCGAAGAACTCGTACCGGGTCTACTTCTCGGCGAAGTTCGATACCCCGTTCGAGGCGAGCGGGACGTGGAAGAACGGCGCGGTGACGCCGGGCAAGACCGCCGAAACCGGCGGCGCGAAGGCGAAGGTCGCGCAGCCCAACGGCATCGGCTCCTCGATGGCGCGTCCGGCGGCGGCGAAACCGCAGGACACGACGGTGAGCGGGCCGGGCAGCGGCGGTTACGTGACGTTCCCGAACCTCAACGGCGCGCAGGTCAACGTCCAGGTCGGACTGTCCTTTGTGTCCGTAGACGGGGCGAAGGCGAACCTGAAGGCGGAGAACAACGGCAAGAAGTCGTTCGACGAGGTGGCCGCGTCCGCGCGGAAGACGTGGAACGACCAGCTCGGCAAGATCCAGGTCAGCGGCGGCAGCGACGCCGACACCACGACGTTCTACACCTCGCTGTACCACTCGCTGATCCAGCCGAACGTCTTCTCCGATGTGGACGGTCGCTACCCGGGTTTCGACGGCCGGATCCACCAGGCCGAACGCGGTCACGCGACCTACACCAACATCTCCGGCTGGGACATCTACCGCTCCGAGGTCCCGCTGCTGGCGACGATCGCCCCGAAGCAGACTTCGGACCTCGTGCGCTCGATGATGGCGTTCGCCGAACAGGGCGGTTCGTGGGACCGCTGGACGGTCGCAAACGACTACACCGGCGTGATGAACGGGGATCCTTACCACATCATCGTTTCCGGCGCCTACGCGTTCGGCGCGCGTGACTTCGACGCGCAGAAAGCGTTGCTGCTCATGATCAAGGGCGCGACGCAGCCGACGCAGGGCTACACCGAACGCCCGGGCCTGCAGGACTACCAGCGGCTCGGCTACGTGCCCGGCGCGGCGGCGGACACGCTGGAGTACACGAGCGCGGACTTCGCCATCGCCCAGTTCGCCAAGCGGCTCGGCGACGGGGCCACCTACGCCACGTTCATGAAGCGTGCGCAGAACTGGCAGAACCTCTACAACCCGGGCAGCGGACACCTGCAGCCGCGCAACGCGGACGGCTCGTTCTCCGGAAACTACGACCCGGCCAGCTCGCAGGGCTGGGTCGAGGGCAACGGCGCGCAGTACGACTGGATGGTCCCGTACGACCTCGCCGGTCTCGTGACCGCGTTCGGCGGCACCACCGCCACCCAGTCGCGTTTGGACACTTTCTTCACGAAGCTGAACGCCGGAACCCATGAGCCGTATGCGTTCCTGGGCAACGAGCCGAACTCGAACGCGCCCTACGTGTACTCGTTCGCGGGTGCCCCGGCGAAGACGCAGAACATCGTGCGCCGGGCGATGGACGAGCTGTACAACCCGCGTCCGGAGGGCTTGATCGGCAACGACGACCTCGGGCAGATGTCGTCCTGGTACGTCTGGTCCGCGCTCGGCGTCTACCCGGAGATCCCGGGCCGCGCCGAAACCGTGCTGACCACACCGCGATTCGCGCACGCCGAGGTGACCACCGGTGCGGGCAAGAAGATCACCGTCAACGCTCCCGGCACCGGCGAATACACCAGCGGCCTGAAGGTGAACGGCAGCGCGGCCAGCAAGGCGTGGCTGTCCGAAGGCCTGATCTCGCAGGGCGGCAAGCTGGACTTCACGCGGTCGGCGACTGCTACGTCGTGGGGCTCTGCGGCCACCGACGCGCCGCCGTCGTTCCGTGAGCAGGAGAAGCCGAGCCTGTCCTTTGTGGACCCAGCACGCGCGGTGGTGCCCGCTGGCACGACCTCGACCGCTTCGGTGGGCGTGCAGGATCTGTCCGGCACCGCGAAGACCTGGACTTACTCGGCGGGTAGCGCCGACGGCATCACGCTGTCGCCCGCGACCGGTTCCGTCCAGGTCCCGGCGGCCGGAAAGGGCCACGCTCAGGTCACCGTGAGCGTTCCGGCGGGCACTTCCGACGGTCCGCGCCGGATCCCGGTCACGTTCTCCTCGCCGGGCCTCGCGGACGTGCAGGCGGTGCTGACCGTCCTGGTGGCGAAGCCGAACAGCTGGCTGGCCACAGTGGACAACACCGGTCTCTCGCCGGACGCGAACTCGGCGGCGGGCAACTTCGACGGCGGCGGCTGGAGCTACTCGGCGGACGCGCTGGCCAAGGCCGGCGCCAAGCCCGGCGGCACGGTGTCGAGCGACGGGCTGAACTTCACCTGGCCGTCGTACCCGGCCGGCGACCCGGACAACGTCGTCGCCGCGGGCCAGACGATCAACCTGTCCGGTTCGGGACGGCTCGCGCTGCTCGGCTCCGCCAGCAACGGCAACGCGCAGGGCACGCTCACCGTCACCTACACCGACGGCAGCAAGTCCACCGCCGCCGTCGGATTCTCCGACTGGACCCTGGGCGGCGGCGGAGCGCAGCCGGCGTTCGGCAACCGGATCGTCCTGTCCACCCCGTACCGCAACTCCGCGGGCGGCGACCCGCAGCAGATCCGCACGATGGTGTTCGCCACCGCGCCGATCACGCTGGACGCGGGCAAAACCGTCGCGAGCGTGACGCTGCCGAGCGGCGTCAGCGGCGGCTCCCTGCACGTGTTCGCCATCGCCGCGGGCTGATCTTCCGAGAGGGGAACCCTGAGGGAATCAGATTCCCTCAGGGTTCCCCTCACGGACTTTTCCCAGAGGAGTCTCATGAGGAGCAGGGTTTTGGCGAGTGCGATGGCGCTCGCTGTTACTGCGGCCGCGCTTACGCCGGTCGCGGCACAAGCGCGTCCGGCCGATCCGCTGGACGCGGTGAACACGTTCATCGGCACGCAGGACGAGGGCAACACCTTCCCCGGTGCGTCCGCGCCGTTCGGCATGGTCCAGTCCAGCCCGATCACCACGCACTACGCGGGATATCTTTACACCGACACCGCGATCCGCGGCTTCGGCCATTTCTTCCTGTCCGGCGCGGGATGCTGGGAACAGGGTGGCCTGGTGTCCATGCTGCCCACCACCGGAGACATCGGCCCAGGCGCGGCGTTCGACACCGGCAAGCCAGCGACCTTCGACCAAGCCAAGTACGCCGCGCCGTACACGCATGAAGGCGAAGTCGGCAAACCCGGCTACTACAAGGTGCATCTCACCGGCTACGGCGGTATCGACGTCGAAACCACCGCCAGCACCCGCAGCGGCGTCGAACGGTACTCGTTCGCGAAATCCGGCCCGGCCAACGTTTTCGTGAATGTCGGACAGGCTAACGCGAAGGAACCGGTCAGCGGAAGCAGTGTCCGGATCGTCGATGACCACACCATCGCGGGCACTGTCGAATCGCAAGCCTTCTGCGGCGGCAAGCCCTACACCACTTACTTCACCACGAAATTCGACCAGCCGTTCTCTTCCTACGGCACCTGGTCGCCGGACGGCGGCACGCCCGGCAGCCGCTCGGCGCAAGGCGGTGCGGGTCTTCGCGGCGCGTGGCTGACGTTCCCGAGGGGCGGCCAAGTCACTGCCACCACGTCGATTTCCCAAGTGGACGCTCGCGGCGCGGACACAAACCTCGCCGCGTCGCGAGTCCGCCCGTTCGATGCCGTGAAGAAAGACGTCCAGCGCGAATGGCGCCGTGAACTGTCCAGTGTGGACATCACTGGCGGCACCCCGGACGACCGCACGGTCTTCTACACCTCGCTCTACCACGCCTTCCTGCAGCCGCTGACCGCGAACGACGCCGACGGCCGGTACTACGGCTTCGACAAGAAGATCCACCGCGCGATCGGCTGGACGTACTACGACTTCTTCTCCCTCTGGGACACCTACCGCTCGCAGAACCAGTTGCTGGCCCTGCTGAAACCGGACCGGGCACGGGATGTGGCGAAGAGCATCCTCGCCATCCACGACCAAGGCGGCTGGCTGCCGCGCTGGGTGTACGCGAGCCAGGAAACGAACACCATGACCGGCGACCCAGTCACGCCGTTCCTGGTCGACCTGTGGCGCTTCGGTGCGTTGAGCGGCGATGAAATGCACGCCTACCAAGCATTGCTGCAGAACTCCCGTGAGACCCCGCCAGCGTCGTCACCGTTCCAAGGCCGCTCCGGCAACGCGAGCTACCAGGCCGACGGATTCGTCCAATACGACCCGAACTTCCCGAAAAAGGGCCAGGACACCGACCCGGCCCACGGTGCGTCCGCGACCCTCGAATACGCCCTCGCCGACTGTTCCCTCTCGGTGATGGCCTCCGCGCTCGGCCGCGAGCAAGAGGCGAAGCAACTGGCAGCCAAGGGCCGAACCTACGAGACACTCTGGGATCCGTCCGTGACCGACCGCGGCTTCACCGGCTACTTCCGCCCGAAGGTGACCGGCGGCAGCTGGTACACCCCGGCGGACGGCCCGTACAGCCCGCAAGGCCAGGACGGCTTCCATGAGGGCACGGCGTGGCAGTACCAGTGGCTGGTGCAGCAGGACGTGCCCGGCCTGGTCGCGAAGATGGGCGGCGCGGCCAACGCCGGCAAGCGGCTCGACGACTTCTTCGCCTACGACGACCTTGTGAAGGACCCGGCGAAGACCGCGCACGAGAAATGGGTCGTCGGCCCGTACGACTACTACAAGCAGTTCCGCTACAACCCCAACAACGAGCCCGATCTGCACTCGCCGTGGATGTACACGCTCACCGGGCAGCCGTGGAAGACCTCCGGTGTAGTGCGGGCCGCGCACACGCTGTTCACGAACGCCCCCAACGGCGTCACCGGAAACGACGACCTCGGCACCATGTCCGCCTGGTACGTCTTCAGCGCGCTCGGCCTCTACCCGGCCGTCCCGGGCACCGGCAATTTCGTGCTCAACGCGCCGCGGTTCGCCAAGTCCGTGCTGCACCTGCCGAACGGCCGCGACTTCACCATCGACGCGCGCGGCGCGAACGGGGCGCAGCTGCAGTACGTCTCCGGGCTGCGCGTCAACGGAACGGCGTCGGACAAAACGTTCGTCAGCCTCGAACAACTGCGCCGCGGGTCCACACTGGACTTCTCGCTGACCGGCGACGCGCCCAAGGCCACGTGGGGAACGTCACGCTCCTCCGCGCCGCCTTCTCCTTGTGCCGGTTAGTGATCGCCGCGGGACGTTGAGTGAAGGCCGCCTCC
Organism: Amycolatopsis sp. NPDC114484; assembly: GCF_055633755.1. Taxonomy (NCBI): domain Bacteria; kingdom Bacillati; phylum Actinomycetota; class Actinomycetes; order Pseudonocardiales; family Pseudonocardiaceae; genus Amycolatopsis; species Amycolatopsis sp. NPDC114484. The sequence continues at coordinate 70,138 of NZ_JBVKDQ010000004.1, forward strand.
CGGATCTTGGGATCCGGAGACGGCCTTTCCCGTTAACCGGGCATTTCCCGCCCGTTCCCGCCTCCCGTCCGGAATTGGTGCAGACCAATGCCGCGGTTGCTCGTGACCAGAGTCACGGGCCCCGGTGTTCCGGTGAGGCCGATCACGCCTCACACTGGTCTCATACCCGTTCGACAGCGCTGTTGACGCCAGGCGGTTTCCGTCCGCCTTGGACAGTCGTGTCGGACGTGTTTTTGTGTGTGCAGTCAGCACGCACCAGGTGACGCACAGGAGGATGTCGTGTCCAGCAAGGCCGCTCTCGTGTTCCGCGTGGCCGCAGTCGCCGAGGCCCTGTCCTGGCTCGGCTTGCTGATCGGGATGTTTCTCAAGTACGTCGTCGGCGCGTCTAACGAGGGCGGCGTGCCCGTCCTCGGCATGGTGCACGGCGTCGTCTTCGCCCTGTACGTGATCACCTCCCTGTCCGTGGCGAAGCCGCTGGGCTGGCGGGGCAAGACCCTGGTGCTGGCACTGCTCGCGAGCATTCCGCCGCTGTTCACCTGGCTGTTCGAGAAGTGGGCGCTGCGCAACGGCAAGCTCGACGGCCCGCAGCGGCTGACCCACGGCGGCGTCGGGCTCTTTGTCCGCGCGCAGGAGCCGGTCGGCGTCTGATCTTCCGCTTTCCGAAGGGCCCGTCCGACCTCGTGCCGGGCGGGCCCTTCGTGCGTTACGAGGTGAAATCGCCCGCCGATTTGCGGACCTTGGTGAGCAGTTCGGTCAGCTGCTCCACCTGCCGCTCGGTGAGCCCGGTGAGCCCGAAATCGATGCCGGTCACCGCGGCGGTGGCGGTTTCCCGCAGCGCGCGGCCGTCGTCGGTGATCTCGACGAGCGTGGTGCGCCGGTCGGTCGGATGCGGCACGCGCTTCACGAGCCCGTCGCGCTCGAGCCGGTCCACTATGTTGGTGACGCTGGTGGGATGCAGCTGCAGCCGTTCGCCCATCACCCGCATCGGCAGCCGCGCGTTGCGGGAGAAGGTGAGCAGCACGAGCGCCTCGTAGCGGGCGAAGGTGAGGCCGTGCGGCTTCAGAGCGCCGTCGACCGCCGACTGGATGATCTGCTGCACCCGCATCACACCGGTGACCGCGGCCATGGTTCCGGCCGGGCCGATCCGGTCTTCCCACAGCTGCGCGGCACGGGCGATCGGATCGAACGGCAGCGGACGGTTCATGGCAACCGAAGCTACCAGCGGGTACCCCGGTCGTGGGGGTCGCCCTGCGAGAACAGGGAAAGGAATCCGGCATGATCGTCGCGTTCAGCGTGAGCCCCTCGGCGGGGGATCCGGACGGCGGAGTGAGCGAGGCCGTCTCGCGCGCGGTGAAGGTGGTGCGCGAATCGGGGCTGCCGAACTCGACCAGTTCCATGTTCACCGAGATCGAAGGCGACTGGGACTCGGTCATGGCCGTGGTGAAGAAGGCGGTGGAAGCCGCGGGCGAGGGCTCGGCGCGCGTCGGGCTGGTGCTGAAGGCCGACATCCGCCCCGGCTACGACTCCGGGCAGCTGACCGCGAAGGTCGAGCGGGTCGAAGCGCACCTGCGCGAGGACTGAGCCGAGGGCGGGACGACCCGGGCCGACCCGGCTAGGGAATCGGCGGCGTGAACGCGACCGTCCAGCGTCCCTTGGCGCTGGTCACCGCGAGCCGGTAGCTGAACTGCTCGCCCGCCCCGGTCTTCCCGCGCACGACGGCCGCGGTGGGGGAGTGCTCGTCCGGCGAGAGCTGCACGGAAATGTCGCGCGCGTTGCCGTCCTTGAGGACGCCGACGTAGTCCTTGGCGAGCTCGCCCCCGCCCGAACCGGGGACGTCGAAGAGCCCGGCGAGCGCGTCGGCGTCCCGCCCGCTCAGTGCGGCAGCGAGTTCCGTGCGCAGTTCCGGCGGGGACGCCGCCCCGGGCGGGTCCTGGTGCGCGACGGTCACCGTGATGCTGGCGATCCACGCCACCGCGACCACGACGGCGGCGGCCACCGTGGCGTTGCGCCGGCTCAGCATCCTCGGGCCTCCTAGTTGTCCTCGCGGAGAGCATGCCTCAGGGGAGTGCGCATGCCAAAAGCGAACCTCGGGACTGCTGCTGAACTCTCGCGGCGAGGCGTGCCAGGATGGAGGGCGTGACACACCCACGCGGATCTGCAGCGAACTCAGCGGCCATGTCCGCCGCGTTGTCCGGCGCGGTCGACCTGTCCGCGCTCAAGGCAAGGGCGGAAGCGACCCGGAACCAGCCGCCGTCGAGCGCTGGGCAGCCGGACGGCGCCCCAGCCCCGTCTTCGGACGCGGTGCTCGAAGTCACCGAGGCGACCTTCCAGTCCGTCGTCGAACTCTCGCTCAACCAGCTCGTGGTCGTCGACCTGTGGGCCGGGTTCTCCGAGCAGTGCCAGCAGCTGACCGCGGTGCTGGAGCGGCTGGCCGGCGAGAGCGGCGGCGCCTGGGTGCTCGCGAAGGTCGACGTCGAGGCGAACCCGCGCGTCGCGCAGGCGTTCGGCGCGCAATCGGTCCCGACCGTGGTCGCGATCGCCGGCGGCCAGCCCGTGGACGCCTTCTCCGGCGCGCTGCCGGAGCCGGAGATCCGCAAGTGGCTCGGCTCCCTGCTCGACGCCCTGCGCGACCGTCTCCCGGGCATCCGCGCCGCCGAGGAGGCCCGCGGCCCCGTTGAGGAGCCGGAGGACCCGCGCTTCACCGAGGCCGAGGAAGCCTTCGAGCAGGGCGACTACGCCGCCGCACAGGCCGCGTACGAGCGCATCCTGGACGCCGAACCGGCCAACGAGCTGGCGAAGAACGCCCTGGCGCAGGTCAAGTTCACCGCCCGCGCCGAAGCGGCCGACCCGAGCGCCCGCGAGAAGGCCGAAGCCGACCCGAAGGACCTCGACGCCCAACTGGCGGCCGCCGACCTGGACATCGCGGAACAGGACGTGGAAGGCGCGTTCCGCCGCCTGGTCGACGTCGTCCGCCGCACCGCGGGCGACGACCGCGACCGCGTCCGCGAACACCTGGTCGCCCTGTTCGAACTCTTCGACCCGGCCGACGAGCGCGTCGCCAAGGCTCGCCGGGACCTGGCGAGCGCCCTCTTCTGAGCTGACGAACGAGAAGGGCCGCACCGGAACGCTCCGGTGCGGCCCTTCTCCGTTCCCGGCTCAGGGGTATTGCTTGGAGCAGGAAGACGACCCCTCGAGATACCCGCGCCGCAGCGCCTCGACCCGGTCGAACCCGCTGTCCGGCCGCTCCCCGTTCACATTCGCCGACACCAGCCCGTCCGGCCGGAGCAGATCCGCGATCGCCTCGTCCAGATCCCCGGACGACAGCCGCAGCTGCACCCCGCCGGTCGGATGGTTCGAGAACGCCGCCCAGGCCCCCACCAGACAAGCAGTCCGCAACCCGGCGTTAGGCGTGTCGATCGACGCCCCCACGCCCTTCTGAATCCCCACCGCGTACCGCGACGCCAGCTCGGCGAAGGCGGCGAAGTCGCCAAGCCCGCCGCCGGCCTTGCCCGCCATCTCGGCTTCCTGGTCCACCGGCTCGGCCAGCTTCTCCAGCGCCCGCTGATCGAAGTTCACCGTGTTGTCGTTCGGGCAATAAGACGCGGGCGGAGTGCTCGGCCCGCCGGGGCAGCTGCCCGGCCCGGCCCGGAACTGCGGCCCCTGCACGCCCGCGCCCTTGAACGCCTCGTCAAGGCTGGCCTTGAGGTCCGACAGGGTCGTCTCGGCGAGTTTCGCGTCGCCCTTTCCCTTGTCGCCCGAGTCGAACGGCCGCTCCGTCAACCGCTTCTGCACGTTCTGCGCGTTCATCCCCGCGCATTCCTTCGGGCCCTTCTCGAACCCGGCCTGGAACGCGTACGTCCGGTCGAACGCCGTGCCGTGCGCCTGCCGATCGGTCGCGCTGGTCCCGGCCTGGTCGCGGATGAAGAACATCGCCGCCAGGATCTGGTCCAGCCCCTCGGCGGTCGACACCCGGTAGAACTTGCTCTTGTCCTCGGCGACCCAGCGGAAATAGCCGCCGGCGAAACAGTCCGCCTGCTGTTCCTTCACGACCGTCGGCGTCGACTTCGAAATCCCCGCCGCGGCCCCGAGCCGGTACTGGATCGCGTGGCCGAACTCGTGCGCGAGCACGGTCACCACCGACATCGGACCGAACCGCTTGCGCAGCATCGGCAGCAGCACGCCGCGGTCCCACGCCACCGAATCGTCGCCCGCGCAGTAGAACGCGTTCACCAGCTGCTTGACGCTGCCGCACGCGGTGTTCTGGGTGTCGCGCTTCGAGTCGTACGACAGCAGCGATTTGACCGGCTCGAACCGCTTGCCGCCGAACTCGGCGGGCAGTGCCTCGCTCCAGTAGGCCTGCACGTCCGCGATCGCGGCGGTGGCGAGCTGGTCGTCCTCGCCGCCGCTGGCGTTGCGCACCGGAAGGTCCGGCCTAGGCGCGTCCGACCGCAGCCCGCTCTCGAAGTGCGTGACCGGCAGCCCGGCGACGTTCCCGGCGCCCGGCGTCGCCGCAGGAGCCTTGTCCCCGCACGCGGCTGTCCCCAGCACGGTCGCCGCGACCAGCGCGACCAGCGCGTACCGGCGTCCCCCTCGGCTCATGTTCCCTCGTTCCACTTCCGCGTCCGACAACGAACCGGGACATTACTGACCCGGATGGCGCAATGCGCGGACAATCCCCGAAGTGGGGCGCGAGCGCGCGCGAAGCGGGCCGGATATCGTCGCTGACCATGCGTGCAGTCCGCCGGTTCACCGTCCGCGCCAGCCTGCCCGAGCCGCTCGCCGGGCTCGGCGCCCTCGCGACCAACCTTCGCTGGACCTGGCATCCGCCGACCCGCGACCTGTTCGCCTCGATGGACGCCGAGCTGTTCAACAAGATCCGCGACCCGCTGCGCATGCTCACCGCGCTGCCGCCGGAGCGGCTCGAGGAGCTGGCGAAGGACGAGGACTTCCTGAACCGGACCCGCGAGGCCGCGGCCGGGCTGGACCGCTACCTCACCGAACCGCGCTGGTACCAGCGGCGCACCGACGACGGCCTGCCGGAAGCGGTCGCGTACTTCTCGATGGAGTTCGGGGTCACCGAGGCGCTGCCGAACTACTCCGGCGGCCTCGGCGTGCTCGCCGGCGACCACCTCAAGGCGGCCTCGGACCTCGGCGTGCCGATGGTCGGCGTCGGCCTGCTCTACCGGTCCGGCTACTTCCGCCAGGGCCTGTCGCTCGACGGCTGGCAGGTCGAGCACTACCCGGTGATCGACCCGAACGCGTTCCCGCTGGAGCTGGTCACCGAGGGCGGCCGCCCGGTGCTGGTCGAGGTCGCCATGCCGGGCGGGCGCGACCTGCGCGCGCAGATGTGGCGGGCCCGCGTCGGCCGGATTCCGCTGCTGCTGCTCGACACCGACATCGAGGCCAACGACGAGGACCTCCGCCCGGTCACCGACCGGCTCTACGGCGGCGACGCCGACCACCGGATCCGCCAGGAGATCCTGGCCGGCATCGGCGGGTTCCGCGCGGTGCGGAAGTTCTGCGAGCTGACCGGGCATCCGCAGCCGAAGGTGTTCCACACCAACGAGGGCCACGCCGGATTCCTCGGCCTGGAGCGCGCCCGCGAGATCATCCAGTCCGACGGGCTCGCCTTCGACGAGGCGCTGCCCGCGGTCCGCGCCGGCACCGTGTTCACCACGCACACGCCGGTCAGCGCGGGCATCGACCGCTTCCCGGTCGACCTGGTGCAGCGCTATTTCTCCGACGGCAGGCTCGTCCCGGACGTCGACGTGCGCCGCGTGCTGCAGCTCGGCGCGGAGGACAATCCCGGCCTGTTCAACATGGCGCACATGGGATTGCGGCTCGCGCAGCGCGCGAACGGCGTCTCCGAACTGCACGGCCGCGTCACGCGCCGGATGTTTTCCCGGCTGTGGCCCGGTTTCGACGACGCCGAGGTGCCGATCGCGTCCATCACCAACGGCGTGCACGGGCCGACCTGGGTGGCGCGCGAGCTGAGCGCGCTGCTCGGCGGCAACCACGAGGAGTTCGGCCACGAGGGCCGCACGCCGGACAGTTCGCTGCGCGACGGCGTCAGCGACCAGCAGCTGTGGGAACTGCGCCGGGAACTGCGGGGGAAGCTTGTCGGCGAGGTCCGGCGGCGGGTGCGGGCGGCGTGGATGCAGCGCGGCGCGTCCGCGCTGGAACTCGGCTGGACCGATCGCGTTTTCGACCCGGACGTGCTGACCGTCGGCTTCGCCCGCCGCGTCCCGACGTACAAACGGCTCACGCTGATGCTGCGCGACCCGGACCGGCTGCGGGCGCTGCTGCTGGACGAGAAGCGGCCGATCCAGATCGTGATCGGCGGCAAATCGCATCCCGCCGACGAGAACGGCAAGCAGCTGATCCAGCAGATCGTGCGCTTCGTCGACGATCCCGCGGTCCGGCACCGCATCGTGTTCCTGCCGGACTACGACATGTCGATGGCGCGCTACCTCTACCGCGGCTGCGACGTGTGGCTGAACAACCCGGTGCGGACGCTGGAGGCGTGCGGCACGTCCGGGATGAAGTCGGCGCTCAACGGCGGCCTGAACCTGTCCATCAAGGACGGTTGGTGGGACGAGTGCTACGACGGCTCCAACGGCTGGGCCATCCCCACCGCGGACGGCGTCACCGACCCGCTCCGCCGCGACGATCTCGAAGCCGCCGCGCTGTATGACCTGCTGGGCCAGCAGATCGCGCCGCTCTACTACGACACCGGCGAAGACGGCGTGCCGACCGGCTGGCTCGCGATGGTCTGGCACACCTTGGAAACGCTGGGCCCGCGCGTGCAGGCGTCGCGCATGGTGCGCGAGTACGTGGACTCCGGCTACCTGCCCGCGTCGCGGATGGTCACCGCCGCGACCGCCAACAGCCACCAGGGCGCGCTTTCACTGGCGGATTACCGGACCAAACTGGAAGTCGCCTGGCCGCGTGTGCGGATCTTCGACGCCGAACTCCAGTACGACCACACCGGACGGCTCGTGGTGGGCGCCGAGGTCACCATCCGCGCCCGGATCGACCTCGCCGGGCTGGAACCGTCCGAAGTGGACATCCAAGCCGTGGTGGGCCAGGTCGGCGACGGGGACGAACTCGCGGACTCGGTGCAGGTCCCGATGACGCCGGACGGAATCGGCGCGTTCGCCGCGACCCTGCGCCTGCCGCGCGCGGGCTCGGTCGGCTACACGGTGCGGGTGCTGCCGAAGCACCCGCTGCTGGCCAGCCCGGCGGAGCTGGCGCACGTCGTGCTCGCCTGACGCTCCCGTTCCCGCGAAGGTCCGTGAAGGCCACCCTGAGGGAATCAGATTCCCTCAGGGTTCCCCTCACGGACCTTCGCGCTTCGGCTCACGGGACCGCGGGCGACCCGCCCTCCCGCACCGGAAACCCAGCCGCCGCCCAAGCCCGGAACCCGCCCGCGAGATCCGTCGCTCGCACCAGCCCCAGCCGCTGCAAATCCGCCGCCGCCAGGCTCGACGCGTACCCCTCGTTGCACACCACCACCGCGACGGTCTCCGCCGAAACCCCCGGCAGCCGCCACTCGCTGTCCGGGGCCAGCCGCCACTCCAGGTGGATCCGCTCGACCACCACCGACCCGGGGATCTCGCCCTCGGCGAGCCGGTTGGCGTACGGCCGGATGTCGACGATCAGCGCGCCGTCGGCCTGCAGGTCGGCGGCACGCGCCGGATCCGCCCGGTCCAGCGAGGACCGGGCGCCGGCGAGAAAACCCTCGATAGCGGTCATGACCGCACAATGGCAGGCAGCGGCGGGATCTCGTTAGGCACGTCCGCGAGGCTCGTGTATTCACGGGTCGGCACCAGCGGCGGCGAGTAGGCGTGCACGCTGGCCGCCGGTTCGTCGCCGACGCCGAGCACCTGGTGCGCGCGCCCGGCACCGAAGCCGATGCCCTGCCCGGCGGTGTGCGTGCGGCGGCGCACCGGGCCGCCGGGGTAGCGGTACTCCTCGCCGAGTTCGCCCTGCAGCACGGTGAACGAACCGGACGCGCCGCCGTGGTCGTGCGGCTTCGTGTGCTGTCCGGGCAGCCACGACAGCAGCCACAGCTCGACGCCGTCGGTGAGCGCGAGGCGGGCCCACCAGCGCCGGTCCTCGTCGAAGCGCAGGACGTCGCGCAGGCTGGTGGTCAGTTCGGTGGTGACCGTGCGGGTCAGGTCGGCCAGTTCGCGCGGCGTCCACAGCAGCCGCGACGGGTGCAGCAGTTCGGGCAGCAGCGGATCGGCCAGCTGGGGGTGGATTTCGACTTCCGGACGGACGATGGACGTGGTCAACGGAGGCTCCTGGAATCAGCTCGGATGGTGCCGGACGCGAAGCGACGCGGCACGCCGGCGAGGCTCAGCGTGCGTGCCGCGCCCGGCTACACCCGCTGGAAGCCACCAGGAGAAGGTCGATCGCGCGACGGCGCCAGAACACGGGGCGCGCGGACCTGACCATGCCGTGGATGCTGCCACAGCGCCGCCGGCACGGCCCCTCGTCCCATCCGCTGGACACCCCGCGCGCCGTTACCCCCGGGCGGGTGCGCGCCCGTGCCCGGGCGACCGCCACAATGGGCTCGTGAGCGAGCCGATCCTGCCCAGCGATCCTGACGACCTCGTCGTGCGGATGTCCGGTGTCGGCGTCCGCCGTACCGGAAACGACCTCCTCGCGGCCCTCGACTGGGCGGTCGAGCTGGACGAGCGATGGGTGGTGCTCGGGCCCAACGGGGCCGGCAAGACCACCCTGCTGCGCCTGGCCGCCGCCGAACTGCACCCCACCTCCGGCGCCGTCGACCTGCTCGGCGACCGGATCGGCAAGGTGAACATCTTCGACCTCCGCCCGCGCATCGGGTTCACCTCCGCGGCGATCGCCCAGCGCGTGCCCGGCGACGAGCGCGTCGCCGACGTCGTGGTCAGCGCCGGGTACGCGGTGATGGGCCGCTGGCGCGAGCAGTACGACCGGATGGACCTCGACCGGGCGACCGAACTGCTCGGCACGCTCGGCATCGCGCACCTGGCCGAGCGCACGTTCGGCACGCTGAGCGAGGGCGAGCGCAAACGCGTGCTGATCGCCCGGTCGCTGATGACCGACCCGGAGCTGCTGCTGCTCGACGAGCCCGCCGCGGGCCTCGACCTCGGCGGCCGCGAGGACCTCGTGGCCCGGCTGTCGGCGCTCGCGATGGACCCGGACGCGCCGGCGATGGTGCTGGTCACCCACCACGTCGAGGAGATCCCGCCGGGCTTCACCCACGCGCTGCTGCTGCGCGAGGGCCGCGCGGTGGTGTCCGGCCTGGTGGACGACGTGATCACCAGCGAGAACCTGTCCAAGACGTTCGACCAGGACCTGGTGCTGCAGCGTTCGGGCGAGCGGTTCTTCGCCCGCCGCCGGTAGGTTGGCTAGGTTGTCCCTACCGGCCGGTAGCGTGCTGGCGGTTCGACAGCGCTTGTCTAGGAGGAGGAAAATCCCGTGGGAGAGTTCGTAACCCTGGAGGTCGAGGGCGGGGTCGGCACGATCCGGCTGGACCGGCCGCCGGTCAACGCGCTGAACAACCAGGTGCAGGCCGAGCTCGCCGAGGCCGCGCGCGAGGCGTCCGACCGCGACGACGTGCGCGCGGTGATCCTCTACGGCGGCGAGAAGACCTTCGCCGGCGGCGCGGACATCAAGGAGATGGCCTCCCGCACGTACCCGGAGATCGCGAAGTTCGGCGCCGAGCTGACCGCGTCGCTCGCCCGGGTCGCGAACATCCCGAAGCCGGTCGTCTGCGCGATCACCGGCTACGCCCTCGGCGGCGGCCTCGAACTGGCGCTGACCGCGGACTGGCGTGTCGCCGGCGACAACGTGAAGGTCGGCCAGCCGGAGATCCAGCTCGGCATCATCCCCGGCGCGGGCGGCACGCAGCGGCTGACCCGGCTGATCGGTCCGAGCAAGGCCAAGGACCTCATCTTCACCGGCCGGTTCGTGAAGGCCGAGGAAGCGCTCAAGCTGGGCATCGTCGACGAGGTCGTGGCCCCGGACGACGTGTACGCCGCCGCGCACAAGTGGGCCTCGCAGTTCGCGAACGGCCCGGCGATGGCGCTGCGCGCGGCCAAGACGGCGATCGACTCCGGCCTCGACGTCGACCTGGCCACCGGCCTGAAGATCGAGACGCAGCTGTTCACCGCGCTGTGGGCGACTGAGGACCAGCGCAACGGCATGCAGTCGTTCATCGACAACGGCCCCGGCAAAGCCAGTTTCGAGGGGAAGTGACTTCCGTGTCCGACCCGGCACCGAACCCGCACGCCACCGAAGACGAGGTCAAGGCGGCCTACGCGGACCCGAAGCTCGCGAACGTCCTCTACCACGACTGGGAAGCCGGGACGTACGACGAGAAGTGGTCCATTTCCTACGACGAGCGCTGCATCTCCTACGCCACTGACGTGTTCAACGCGGTGGCCGGCGAGGACGGCCAGCCGTACCAGCACGCCATGGAACTGGGCAGCGGCACGGGTTTCTTCCTGCTGAACCTGATGCAGGGCGGCGTCGCGAAGAAGGGTTCGGTCACCGACCTGTCTCCCGGCATGGTGCAGGTCGCGCTGCGCAACGCCGAGGGGCTGGGCCTGGACGTCGACGGCCGGGTCGCCGACGCGGAGCGGATCCCCTACGACGACAACACGTTCGACCTCGTGGTCGGGCACGCGGTGCTGCACCACATCCCGGACGTCCGCCAGGCGTTCGGCGAGGTGCTGCGCGTGCTCAAGCCGGGCGGGCGGTTCGTGTTCGCCGGCGAGCCGACGAAAATCGGCGACCGCTACGCGCGCCGGCTCGGCCAGCTCACCTGGTACCTCACCACGAACATCACCAAGCTGCCCGCGCTGAGCGGCTGGCGGCGTCCGCAGTCGGAATTGGACGAATCCTCGCGCGCGGCGGCTCTGGAGGCGGTGGTCGACATCCACACCTTCGACCCGTCCGAGCTGGAAGCGATGGCGCGCGGCGCCGGCGCCCAGGACGTTCGCGCGGTCACCGAGGAGTTCTCGGCGGCGCTGGCCGGATGGCCGATCCGCACCTTCGAGGCCGCGGTGCCGCAGGAGAAGCTCACCGTGCGCTGGCGGCTGTTCGCCTACCACCTGTGGCTGCGACTGTCCGCTTTGGACAAGAAGCTGCTGTCGAAGGTGCTGCCGCGCGAGCTGTTCTACAACGTGATGATCACCGGGACCAAGCGGCCGTCCTGAATTGCCCTACAGTTTCACGCTCGACGACGTCGCCTTCCTGCGCTCCGACGCGGGACGGGCGGCGCTCGCCGAGTGCTCCACTTTGGACGGCTCGCGGATCGTGGACGTCACCGCGGCTCGTCGCTTGGTCGGTGAGCACGCTTCCCCGGTGCTGGAAACCGTTGGACTGCGGCGTAAATCGGTTTTGAAGCTCGCTTCTTCCGCTGATTGGCTGTTCACTGCCGACGCCTTGCAGCAGGCGAGCGCTACCCCCGTGGCTCGACATCGGGCTTCCCGGCTCGCGGGGTCGCCGGTGCACGACGTCACCTGCTCGGTCGGTGCCGACCTGGTCGAGCTGTCCCGGGTCGCCCGGGTGGCTGTCGGGTCCGATGTGGACCCGGTGCGGCTGGAAATGGCTCGGCACAACGCTTCCGTCGCCGGAGTGTCGCCGCTCGTCGCGCGGGCCGACGCATTGCGGCCGGTTTCCCGGGACACCGCCGTGGTCGCCGATCCCGCCCGCCGCGACTCCGCCGGTCGCCGAGTGTGGCGTCCGGCCGACTTCCTGCCGCCGCTCGACGAACTCGTGGCCGCCTATCCCGGCCGGATCCTGTCGGTGAAATGCGCGCCCGGCATGGATTTCTCTATCGCGCCCTGGTCGGACGAGGTGGAACTCGTGTCGCTCGACGGGCAAGTCCGCGAGGCTTGCCTGTGGCGGGGGATCTCCTCAGGCGTCACGCGCCGGGCGACGGTGTTGCGTTCGGACGGTACACAGTGGACTCTCACCGACGCGGAACCGGACGACATTCCCGTGCGGGCAGTGGGGGAGTGGCTGGTGGACCCCGACGGTGCGGTCGTTCGTGCCGGACTCGTGCGTCATTACGCGGCGCGGCACGGGTTGTGGCAGCTGGACGAGCGCATCGCCTACCTCACCGGCGACACGCCACCACCGGGAGTGCGTGCGTTCCGCGTCCTGGAGCAGCTGCCGTACCGCGAAAAAACGCTGGGGCAGACGTTGAAGAAGTTCGATGTCGGACGGCTGGAAATCCTCGTCCGCGGCCTCGACGTGGACCCGGACGCCTTGCGTCGCAAGCTGAAACCGCGCGGTCATGAAGAGTCCACTGTGATACTGACGAGGATCGGCCGGTCGCCGGTGGCGTTCGTGTGCCGGGCCGAACGCATCCCAACGGAGGGTTTTCAAGCCGGATAACGCGGCGTAAGTTCTGCGGGTTGACGAATAATCACTGGAGGGTCGCTGTGTCTCGTTTTCCCGCTCTCGTCAAACTGGCCGCCGCCGCGGCCGTCGGCGCGACCGTCGCAGGCGGCGCGACCGCGCTCGCCGGGTCGGACGCCAGCACCGCCGCGCACGGCCGGGAGCCGGCCAACATCGGCCAGGTGAAGAACGACGTCAAGGCGTACTACGGCGACTGGCTCGACGCGTCCGGCAAGCACCACTATTCCGAAACCAGCCGGTTCGTCACCGACACCAAGCGCGTGGTCGCCGACGCGAAGCGGTACCTGCAGCAGAAGCTGGGGAAGGTGGAGAACCCGGCGATCGTGCTCGACGTGGACGACACGTCCGAGATCACCTACGGTTGGGAAGCCGACAACGACTTCGGCTTCGACCCGGTGAAACAGCAGAAGGCCATCGACGACGGCACTTTCGAGGCCAACAAGCCGGTGCTGGAACTCTCGAAGTGGGCCGCCGAACGCGGCGTGCGGGTCTACTTCCTGACCGGCCGCAACGACAAGCAGGGCCCGCAGTCGCTCAAGAACCTCGCGAACGAGGGCTACCCGACGCCGACCGGTGCGTACTTCAAGCCGAAGACCACCGCGCCGGACTACCTGCCGTGCGGGCTGAACTGCAACACCGTGCAGTACAAGTCGGGCACCCGCGCGCACATCCAGTCGACCGGCGCGCACATCGTGCTCAACCTCGGCGACCAGTTCAGCGACCTCGAAGGCGGCTACGCCGATCACCCGGTGAAGCTGCCGAACCCGATGTACTACCTGCCCTGACCGGGTGCCGGAGTCAGCCCGGGTCCCGCGCCGGGCCCGGGCCGCTCCGTGCCTCCTCAGCCGGAGTACCCGGCGAAGATCTTCGAGAATTCGTACGGCTGCTGGGAAATGTTGGTGCACTTGTACAGCGGGCCGCTGCACGCGTTCGCGTCGCGGCCGAGTTCCCAGAACGACAGCATTCCCAGGTGGACACTCTGCGCGAAGCTCACCACCGCGCTGGCGTCCTTCTGGTAGAAGATCTCATTCTGCGAATCGTTGACGCCCAGCATCGGCGTCAGCCCGACTTTCTGCCAAGCGTCCGCATCGGACAGTCCGAGCGCCGATTTCAGTTGTGCCTGCGTGGATCGCGCCGCCTGGATCGCCTTGGCCCCTTGGTCGCCGGAGCCCTGGTAGTAGTCCATCGCCATGACGTTCACCAGGTCGAGATTGACTCCCGCGTCCCGCGCCGAGGTCACGACGTTCACCCCGTCCGCCGTGAGCCCGGTGGGAAGCACCGGCAGCGTCAGCGAAATCTTGAGCCCGGGGTTGTCGTCCTGCACCTTTTTCAGTGCTTCGGAACGAAGTTTGATCGAACCGGGGTCGGCGACCGCCGAGCCCTCGATGTCGACGTCGATGTACTTGAGGTCGTAGGCTTTGATCACCGCTTCGTACTCGCCGACGAGCGAATTGACATCACCGCACGCCTGCGCGAGCTCGACGCCGGACGCGCCGCCGAAGGAGACCTTGACGTCCCCGCCGGCCGCGCGAATCTTCGCGATTTCGTCGGACTGCCAGCCTTGCCGGGGATCGTAAGCAGCGAACCAGCTGGCCTTGCACGCAGCGCCGGTGACAAAGCCGAGGGTGAAACTCTTGATGCCGCTCTGCTCGGACATCGACGACAACACGGGCGACGGCCACGCGCCCATGTCCACATAGGGCGCGAGCGCGATCGACGAGTCGCTCGCCGCCGCCGCGGCGCCCTGCGGGACCGCGAGTCCGGCTACGGCCAGCAGCCCGCCGAGCGCGGCCGCCAGTTTCCGGGGGGAGGACAGACGCATGGGTGGAACCTCCACGGTGAGGACCGAGGGGTGGAAAACCCCTGTCCAAATGGTATAGACCAATAACTCCGCGGAGGCCATACGCCATTAGTATGCCGATCCGTCCCGCTGAGCGGGATTCACTGTGCCGCGGCGAGCCGATACCGCAGGTCGACCGCCAATGCCGGATCCCCGTCGTGCACCCGATCCCACCGAACCGGTTTCCCGCCGGGATTGTCGAACAGCCGGATGCCGGACCCGAGCATCACCGGCATGAGGTGCACGAGGAACTCGTCGAGAATCCCCAGCTCGACGCACTGGCGCGCGATATCCTGGCTGTGCAGCTCAAGATCTTTCCCGCCCGCCGCCGCGAGCCCGATCTCGACCGCCTCCCGGACGTCGCAGTCGAGAAACGTCACGCCGTCCTCGGCCGGTGCGTCCTCCGGATGATGGGTAAGCACGAAAACCGGCCCGCTCCACGCTCCGCCGTACGGTTGCTTGGCGACCTTCCCGGGCACTGTGGCCGCCAGCGCGTCAAACCCGCGCCGCCCGCCCAAAATCGCCCCGATCCGCGCGACGGATTCCTCGTGCACCCCCGGCGTGACGCGCACCCCCGACATCCAGTCCATCGCATGCCCGTCCGCGGCGACGAACCCGTCCAGTGACATCGCGACGTGCCACAACACCTTGCCCATGGCTCCTCCTCGTTCTTTCGATACGAGGTAGACCGGGGGAACGGCGAAAACTCATCGGTCCGCGGGCGTCAGGTTCTCCGCGCACTTGCTCAACAGGTCGGCCAGCCGCTCCCGCTCCGGTTCCGGCATCCCGGCCAGCATCCGCTGCTCGACCTCGTCGACCACCCGCTGCGCCGCTTTCAAACGCTTCTCGCCCGCCGCGGTTAGCCGGACCGGCCGCGCTCTCCCTGTCGACGCTTCCTCGGCAACCGCGACCAGTTCAGCCGTCTTCAGCCCGGTCAGCACGTCCCGCAACGACTGCCGCGTCACAAAACATTGCCGCGCCAATTCGGCCGACGAGGCCCCCGGGTTCTCCGCCAGCGCCGCCAGCACCGCGTACTGCGCCATCGACAACCCGATCGGCCGCAACAGTTCGTCGGACATCTGCCGGAACGCCTGCTGCACCCGCTTCACAAGATGTCCCGGCCGTCGCGCCCCTTGACTCATGGCAGGAACCTTACATATAATGAGCCTATGTCAGGAACCTGTCATATCGAGGAGCGCCCATGACCCCCACGACCATCAGCACCGGCGCCGACGTCTCCACCTTGATGAACGTCTTCACGGTTGCCCCGGAGAAGCAGCAGGCCCTGGTCAAGGTCCTGACGACGGCGACGGAAGACGTCATCCGCCACCGGCCCGGGTTCGTGTCCGCGAACATCCACGCGAGCACCGACGGCACGCGCGTCGTGAACTACGCCCAGTGGGCCAGCGCCGAGGACTTCCAGTCGATGCTCGTCGCCCCGGATTGCCAAGAGCACCTGTCCGCTGCCCTGGCCTTGGCCGAGTGCGAGCCGCACCTGTACACCGTGGAATCCGTGCACCACGCCTGATCCGGCGGGGTCAGCCGGAGACGCCGCGGGCGAACCGACCCAGTCCGAGGAAGACAGCCTTAGCCGCGCGATAGTCCGCTTCTGGTCAGTCTTGCCTGCCGCGCCGAAAGTCTTGGAACCACGGCGATTCCTGCACTCGAACGCCCTTTGGCACGACGGCGGCCCCGACTAGCAGGCCTGACCGTTGGCGGCTCCGGCCAAACCGGAGCCGCCACACCGTCACCGCTTCCGAGCCACCAGCACCGTGTCCCGGACAACCATCTCCGCCCCGACCGCCGCCCGCTCCCGGCCATCCGCGGCCACCGAGGCCCAAGACTGGTCCAACGTCTCCGCCACCTCCTCGGCCGTGAACATCATGTCCGGCATATGCGGCCGCCCGGCGTGCACGTCCGCGGGGTCGTGCCCCACCACCAGCAACGTCCCGCCCGGTGCCACCGCGTCCGCGAGGCGCGCGAACGCCACCGTCCGGGCCGCCGACGGCACGTGCAGGAAATGCGACGTCACCAGGTCGAACTTCGACTCCGGCAGCCATTCGGCCAAGTCCGCGGCGACCCACGTGATCCGCTCGGCCACTCCGAGTTTCGCCGCCTGCGCGCGCCCGCGTTCGATGGCCGTCGTGGAGAAGTCGACCGCCGTGACCCGCCAGCCCTGCTGCGCCAGCCAGATCGCGTCGCCGCCCTCGCCGCACCCCGCGTCCAGCGCGTGGCCCGGTTCCAGATCGCGAGCCTCGGTCACGAGCTGATCGTTCGGCCGCCCGCTCCACATTTCGTCCTTCGAGCGATACCGCTCCTCCCAGGAACCGCGGTCGAACGGCGGATGCTCGTTGGCCCGCGCGACCTCCCGCTCCATCTCGTGCGAGAACGGCATTTCCCGCCGCCGCACGGCTTCCGCGGCCTCCTCCTCGACCAGTTCGCCGTTGATCGCCGCCCCGGCCATCAACCCCGCCGCGGCCGAAACCACGACCTGCGCCCGCATGTCCGTGACGTTCCCCGCCACCCACAAGCCGGGCACGGACGTCCGGCCGACCGCGTCCGCGGGCACCTTCGTGCCGATCACGAAACCGTTGAACTCCACCGGTTCCGGCTCGATCCCGAGCGGCGCGAGAAAGTCCGCCCGCGTCCTGGCCGGCGCCGCGACGGCCAGCGCCTCGCGCGCCACGACCTCGCCCGATTCCAGTCGCACCCCGGTCAGCTGGTCGTCCTCGGCCTCGACCGCGGCGACCACCCCGTCCACGATCCGGATCCCGCGGGCCAGCAGCGGCGCCTCGTCGAAATCCCCGTGCGTGTGCCGGAAAACGACGACGTCGTCGGTCAGCTGCCGCCACATCAACGCCTGGTGCACGGTCATCGGCCCGGTCGACAGCACGCCGATCGCCCGGTCGCGCACCTCCCAGCCGTGGCAGTACGGGCAGTGCAGCACGTCCCGTCCCCACCGCGCCGCCAGCCCGGCGACCTCGGGCAGCTCGTCCACGAGGCCGGTCGCGACCAGTACCCGCCGCGCGTGCGTGCGCCGCCCGTCGGCCAGCGAGATCTCGAACCCGTTGTCCCCGTTGGCAATTGACGTCACCGTCTGCGCGACCACCTCGCCGCCGTACCCCGCCAGCTCCGCCCGGCCGAGCGAAAGCAACTCGGCGGGAGGGGTGCTTTCGCGGGCAAGGTAGTTGTGCACGTGCCCGGCGGGCGCGTTGCGTGGCTCGCCGGAATCCACGACCAGCACCGACCGCCGGGACCGCGCGAGCGCCACCGCCCCGCTGAGCCCGGCCGCACCGCCGCCGACCACCACCACGTCGTACTTCTCGTCCACTGGATCCTCCTGTAGTCCCCTTGCCGTCGGACTATCCGGAGAACGCGCCGACTTGACAAAGTTCTTTGCCGAAGTGGCAAATTGAACGGCATGAGCGAAGACGACCAGGACCTCGGCGAGGTCCTGCACGCGGTCGGCCCGAGGCTGCGCGCCCTGCGCAAGCAGCGCAACGCGACGCTGACCGGCCTCTCCGAAACGACCGGGATCTCGGTGAGCACGCTGTCGCGGCTTGAGGCCGGCCAGCGCAAACCGACGCTGGAACTGCTGCTCGCCCTGGCCCGCGCCTACCAGGTCCCGCTCGACGAACTCGTCGGCGCGCCCCCGACCGGCGATCCGCGCCTGCACCCGAAACCGTTCGTCCGGAACGGCCGGACCTACCTGCCGCTCACCCGGCGCCCGGGCGGCCTGCGCGCCTACAAGATGATGCTCCCGCCAGAGCGTTCCGCCGAACCTCCTGACCAGCGGGTCCACGAGGGATACGAGTGGATGTACGTCCTGTCCGGACGGCTCCGCCTGATGCTCGGCGAGCACGACGTGATCCTCCAACCGGGGGAGGTCGCCGAGTTCGACACGCACGTTCCGCACTGGTTCGGCAACGCCGGCGCCGAGGTCTGCGAGGTCCTGGCCCTGTTCGGCCCGCAGGGAGAACGCTTCCACGTCCGCGCCCGGCCCGCCTCTTGACACATACCCATATCGGCATATGATTGCCGCATGGCACGGGCAGCGACCACCGCGGACGTCTTCAACGCCGTAGCCGAACCACGGCGCCGGGAAATCCTGGACGTCCTCGCCGAGGGCGAACGTCCGGTGAACGACCTGGTCCGCGTGCTGGGCCTGGGGCAGCCGCAGGTGTCGAAGCACCTGCGGGTACTGCGCGAGGTCGGCGCGGTCGAGGCGCGAGACGAGGGCAGGCAGCGTCTTTACCGGCTGAACGCCCTGGCCCTCAAACCGATCCACGACTGGGTGCGCCGCTACGAACGGTCCTGGGAGGAACGGTTCGAATCGCTGGACGCCGTGCTGGAAGAGATGGCCCCGACAGAGGAGGACGACAATGCCCGACACGACGACCGGCACCGCGAAGGTGACCCTGCCCGCCGACGACCAGATCCTGATCACCCGTGATTTCGCCGCCCCACGGCAGCACGTCTATCGGGCCTGGACCACCCCGGACCTGGTGAAACGCTGGTGGGCAGGCAAGCGGGGCACCGTGACGTCCGTGGAAATCGACCTGCGAGTCGGCGGCCAATGGCGCTACGTGATGCTCGCGAACGGCAACTTCGAGGTCGCCTTCCACGGCGAATACCAAGAGATAGTCCCCGGCGAACGCCTGGTCCACACCGAGGTCTACGAAACCCCGGGAGTTTCGGACGCGGACGCCCCCGTGGTCACCGTGACGTTCGCCGAATCGGGCGACCGCACCAGGATGACCATGCTGATCGAAACGCACACCAAGGAACTCCGCGACACCATCCTGGAATCCGGCATGGAAGGCGGAATGCAGGAGTCGATGGACGCGCTGGAGGAAGTCGCGGTTTCGCTGGATTGAGCTGATTTTTCGGGGCTGCGTGGGGGATCGAGGGAGGCCGCGGGCTGCGGGAGCGACTTGTGCGAAACCGCTCCGCGGCCTCCCGCTCGACGATGCCTGCGAACATTCGCCTCGCTGAGATCCCGGCGAGCGGTCTCGGCCGCGCCCGGGCCCGCCACCTGTTCCGCGCGTATCCGCCGTCGCGGGCGGGTAAAACGGCGGGCCGCAGGTCGACGTCACGCTGCCGCGATTCAGCCGTACGAGTAGAATCCCTCGCCGGTCTTGATCCCGAGTTTCCCCGCCTCGACGTACGTGCGCAGCAGGTCCCGCGGCCCGGCCGGCAGGTGCGGATTCTCGTCCGCGTAATGGTTTTCGATGTCCAGCACCACGTCCAGGCCGACCTGGTCCATCATCTGGAACGGCCCGTACGGCAGATGCCAGTTGATCTTGAACATCCCGTCCACGTCCTCGGGCCGGGCGACGCCCTCCGCGACGACGGCCAGCGATTCCCGTTTGATCGCCGCCCACACGCGGTTGAAAATGAAGCCGACGCTTTCCTTTCGCGCCTCGAACGGATGAATTCCGAACTCCGGCAACACCCCGAGCAGGGTGTCGAGCACGGTCCGGTCGGTTTCGCCGTCGGACATGAGGTCGACCGCGTTCGCCGTCGGCGGCATGTAGAAGTGGATGTTGCACAGCCGCGATTTGTCGCGCACCTTCTCGGCCATCATCCGCGACGGGTACGACGACGAGTTCGTGGCGAAGATGGCGTCGGCGGGCGCGGCCTCGTCGATTTGGCCCCACAGCGGGATTTTGATGTCCAGCCGCTCCGGCACCGCCTCGACGACGAGCCACGCGTCGCGCAGGGCGTCCTCGATCGACGCCGCGCCCTCGACCTGGCCGATCTCGCCGCTGCCGCGCTTTTCGAGCAGGGCGGGCAACGTCTCCGCCACGTAGTCCGCTGCCGCCGCGACCTGTTCGGCGCTCGGATCGCTGATCCGCACGGTTCCGCCGCGCGAGGCGAACATCAGCGCGATGCGCCTGCCCAGCGTCCCGGCACCGAACACGGTGACCGGCCGGTCGCGGATCTGGTCGAATGTGTACGCGTACGGCATGGTGGGCTCACCTTTCGATCTTGGGCCAAGAAGACCACCCGTCCTCGTCCGCCGCAATTCCGCGCCCACTGGTGGGGGACCGGCCGCGTAGAATGCGGAGGTGGTCGATGTCCGCGATGTTCGCCGTCTCTGTTACGGCTTCGTCCGCCGCACCCGCGGAACCCTCACCGACTTCCGCGTCCCGGACGTCACGCCGAACTTCTGGCAAGCCGTCATCGAGTATCCCGACCGCACGATCTCGGTCGTCGCCGCCCACGACGCACCGGTGCTCGCGCTCGCCCGGCCTCGCTCCCTCGACTTCACGCCGACCCGGGAAGCCGGGCCGCTGGAGTTCGTCGACGAGCCGGAACTGGCCGCCCTGCTGGCGGAAACGGAGCAGTTCCGGGTGCTCACCCCAGCCGAACTCGACCGTTCCTTCAAAGCCGAAGACTGGCCGCACCTCACCTGGTCCGACATCGCGTACTGGAAACCGGCGACAGTCGGCGAAGCTCTGTTCAATTACTGGGATTGACCTCCCGAACTTCAGACAGCGGGAAGGTGCCGCCGCCGGAAATCGTGACGGAGCCGGTGAACATGTCCCCGTCGACCGCGCCAGTCACCCTCACCTCGAAGCGCACCGGATCAGTCACCAACGCCGCGAAGGCGATCTCGCTGCCGTCGACCGTTCCGGACACGATGGGGACCGTGACCTTCAGCTGAGTGTCGAAAATGGAACCGGACACCGCGGTGCCGTCGGTCGCGAGGCAGGTCTTTGCTCCCCGCCGGGTGGACAAACGTGATCTTCCAGCAGCCGTTCGGTCCCGTTTTTCCGCTGGCAGGCCGAAAAGCTGATCCGGGCGAGCCACCGGAACCGGAGGTTCGCCGAGCGCGGGTTGTCCAGGCTTCACCGGAACGCCCGCGGAATTCAGGAACCCCGCCATCATCCGGTAGTAACCGACGATAAAGAGGATCTCGATAATCTCGGCATGATCGCGGGTCGCGGGTCGCGGCGAGAGCGGTCCAGGTTTCGTCGGACACAAAGACATTCGCACACAGTTCATCGACGGCGCGCAGCACCGCGTCGTCCTCGGACGGCCAGCTGGCGTCCGGGTCGGAGAGAGCCGAGCTGCAGGAAGTCGCCGACGCGGCCCTGTGCAACTGGCCGCCGGCCTGAGTTTCAGCGATTGCAGTAAAGGTCGACCGCGACGGCCATCCGCGCACGGAACTCGTCGCGAGTTTCCGCGTCGTGCTTGATGCCGATCGCGGTGCTGATCAGTGTTCCGGCCACATCGGCGGGGGAGCGACCGCCGATCGCCTCGATGACGAGCGCGCGGAACTGTTTCGGGTATTCAGCTGGCATGGTGCCGAGCAACTCGGGGTTGGAGTCGATCAGAACGCCGATCTCCGCGGCCATCGGCCCGACGTAGCGGCCGGCCCAGTGATCGAACGCCTCGATCAGCCGCTCGCGCAGCGGTTGCCGCGAATCGGCGAGAGCGAGCCGCGCCGCCGCGATGCTGTCGTCGAGCGAATGCCGCACCGTGGCGCGGAACAGCTCCGGCTTGGACGAGAAGTAAAAGTACAGCCCCGGGCGGGAGATGTCCGCAGCCTTCGCGACGTCGTCCATGGACGCCTTGCGGTAGCCGTAGCGCGCGAAAACCTCCAATGCCGAGTCCAGTACCTGAGTGCGTCGATCACTGCCCATAGGCACACTATACAAACTGAGTCTAATGCGTATAGTCCGAAGGGTGCCTCAAACCTCCCTGATCCGCACGGCCTTCGACGCCACCAGCACCGCCGCCGATGTCGTCGCAGGCTTGAACCTCACCGGCGTCCGCGCCGTCGTCACCGGTGCCACGTCTGGACTTGGCCGCGAAACAGCCCGCGCGCTCGCCTCTGTCGGCGCCGACGTCACCCTGGCCGTGCGCGACACCTCGGCCGGTGTGAGCGTCGCCGACGACATCGCCGCCTCCACCGGAAACCGCGCCGTCCGCGCCGCGCACCTCGACTTGGCCGACCTCGCCACCGTCACCCGCTTCACCGACAGCTGGGACGGCCCGCTGCACCTGCTGATCAACAACGCAGGCGTCATGCGACCGACGCTGGGCCGCACTCCGCAGGGCTGGGAACTGCAGTTCGCGACCAATCACCTCGGCCACTTCGCGCTGGCACTGGACCTGCACGACGCCCTAGCCGCCGGCGCGAACGATCGAGGAGCGGCCCGGATCGTCGCGGTGACCTCCGGTGCGCACATGTACTCATCTGTTGTCTTTGATGACATCCACTTTACCCAGCGCGCCTACGACCCCCAACTGGCTTACGGACAGTCGAAAACGGCCAACTCGCTGTTCGCCGTGGAGGCGACCCGTCGATGGGCCGCCGACGGAATCGTCGCCAACGCCGTCAATCCGGGCGGAGTTTCCACTGGCCTGCAACGAGATTTCACTCAGGACATGAAGGACCACCTAGTCCGGCTCGAAGCCGCCGGAGTCTTCGCGTACAAGACAATCGAACAAGGCGCGGCCACCACTCTCGTCGCCGCGACCGCCCCGGAATTCGCCCATAACGGTGGCCATTACCTGGACGACGGCAACGAAGCCGCAACTGTGCCCGACGACGCCGACCTGGCGGACAACAGCCACGCCGTCAAACGCTGGGCACGCGACGGTGCTACCGCGCGGAGGCTGTGGGAGGTATCCCTGGACCTGGTCCGTCAACGCTGACCGGATCAAACAGATTATGCGTGGCCGTAAAGGAAGTCTCTCCAAACTGCTCGGCTCACACCGCCGGTTTGCCGCCGTGGAGGCGACGCTTCGAGTCCTGTCCACCATCGTGTACTAGTGGTCGACCATGGCAGCTGAGTTGTGGACCCCGATCGGATCGATCGTGGGGTGCTCGTGGGCGGTGGTCTGACGTTCCTCACGCAGCGGGCGACCGAGGCCGAGGGAGTCGCCCACGCCAGACCAGCGATCTGGGAGCTCGGCGACGACTGGTACCGAACGGCGAGACCCGCGATGGACGGGTCGCGCGTCGCCGAGAAGAGCGTCGAACTCTTATGCCACTCGTCCCTTTTGGCCCCGACGGCAAGGTATACGCGTGCGCTCAACGAGGCGGTGTGACAGGAACGCGATGACGTGCCGCTGGGCGAACGCCTCGAACCGTTCAAGTCGGCCTTCCTAGCTGCCGCCCGCGACAGCCGATCAAATACCTCCGACCCGCCAGCGGTCTCTGCCCAAAGCTGATGGCGGGCTTCTCCTTGGAGCGGACAACTGGTTCGCTTCCCATCCATGCCGCCCGGGCAAGCGCCAGCCCGACGACGGCGGGGTGTTCAACCCCCAACGCGGCGCTGCGGGATCTGCGAGGTGGATGGCAGGTTTTTTTGAGTGGACCCGGCTCCGTTACTGGCGCGCTTTCAACCTTCCAGCGTCCCGAACATCGCTGTCGTCTCGCCCAACTACCGCAGATTGCGCGGCCCCTCCAGGCCAACCCGTCGGACCGCCCGAACCTCCGGTCGCGTCGGATGCACGAAGGGTCCCGAACCTCCGGCCGCATTGGATGCACTAAGGATCAGGCGGTCGGCCGCCCCGCACCCGCGTAGTCGTCACCCGGCTTCCGATACGGATGAACCTGCACCGCCTGCCCAGTCTGCGGCGCATCGATCATCTGCTGATTCCCGATGTAAAGTCCCACATGATGGATCTTCGTGGTCGGCGCACCATAGAAGATCAAATCGCCCAATTGGGGTTCGCTCACATGGGCAACGCTGTGGAACTGCGTGTCCGCCGTCCGCATCAGCTTGACGTCAGCGCTCGCGTAAGCCGCGGTCGTGAGACCGGAACAGTCAAAACCAGGGTCAGCGTCGCGGGTCCCGTTGCCACCCCAGACATACGGCAGCCCAATCTGGTCAATCGCGAAGTCGACCGCCGTGAGCACCGCCGGATTGGGCGGCTGTTCGCTTTGTCCGACCGTGCCGTAGACATTGGTCGTCGCAAGCGTCCGATGCAGGACGACTGGTGCCGGCTCCAGCGTGGCGACCCCGTTCCACCAGTCCGTCGCCAGATCGCGGCCATTCGCGCAGAGCGCACGCCCAGCCGTGAGCGCCGAGTCGTCGATGTTCTGAATGTCAGGCTTACCGCCGGACGCACTCCGCTGCCACTTGCCCCACACCGCGGGGGAGAGCTGCAACGGCCCCGCCGCCCCCGGCGTCGAAACGGTCCGGTGATAGAAGTCGAGAACCTCCACCGTGCCAAGCGGTTTCGCGAGAGTCCCGTCCTCCCTGACTTGATTACCCTGCGCCCGCCCGTGATCGCTGGTGATCTTCCCGATCGCAGCGAGAGTGATCCAGGACAGGTGGCAATCGGGCTGTTCCTTGCTGAGCGTGACAGTCGCCTGCGCGTACCCGTTCATCGCCCGCAACGGAATGTCGAGCCACTGACTGGTCCGAGACGCCCACGCCCCGAACTCCCCAGCCCGCGGCACCCCAGGCTGAACCGGCACCGCCGACGTCGGTGCCGGGGAAGCCGGAACGGACTTCGAGGTCACCGGAGCCACCGACGATGTCGCCGCGACGTTCCCGGAATTCGCGTCACTGGCACCGCTGCCTGGCAAGGCCTGAATCGCCACGACCAACGCCGCAACAACCACCACAACCGCCGCCAGCGCGACCACCGCCCGCCGGTTCCGCCCGAGAAAACCCGGCCACGGAGGCTGCACGGCTCCTTCGCCACCCGATGGCGGTGACCCGTCGCCGTTGAGCGGCGAAACAGCGGATGGGTCGTGCGCGTGGCCGTCAAACGGCGAGACGTGGTCGGTCTCGGGCGCGTCGCAGTTGAGCGGCGAGACGCTGGTTGGCTGGGGTACATCGCCGCCCGACGACAAGGCAGCCCCCCGCTCAGCCATTTCGCCATTCAGCGACGACTCGTCAGCCACCCCGCAAGTTTCGCCACTCAGCGGCGACACCCTGGTCGACCCAGGATTCTCGCCGTCCACCGGCGACTCCCCGCCCACGGACGACCCACTAGCGCCGCCCGATTCGCCGCCC
This sequence comes from Amycolatopsis sp. NPDC114484, assembly GCF_055633755.1. Classification (NCBI taxonomy): domain Bacteria; kingdom Bacillati; phylum Actinomycetota; class Actinomycetes; order Pseudonocardiales; family Pseudonocardiaceae; genus Amycolatopsis; species Amycolatopsis sp. NPDC114484. Next base: position 95,386 of record NZ_JBVKDQ010000004.1, read on the forward strand.
ACCGGCGATGCCCGCACCACTGACGAATCCCCTGCCCCAGCCGATTCGCCATTCAGCGGCAACGAACCCGAACTCCCAGGCTGACCGCCGCCCGCACCCGCCGCCGCACCGGGCGTGGCCTGCGGTTCGCCGCTCAGTGGCAACGAGCCCGACCCGCCAGATTCACCGCTGCCCATACCCGCCGCCGCACCAGGCGTGACCTGCGATTCGCCTTCCAGCGGCAACGAGCCCGACCCCCCAGGCTGACCGCCGCCCGCGTCCGTTGCCGCACCGGGCGTGGCCTGCGGTTCGCCATTCAGCGGCAACGAGCCCGACCCGCCAGACTCACCACTGCCCACACCCGCCGTCGCACCAGGCGTGACCTGCGATTCGCCATCCAGCGGCGATCTCCCCGCCCCCTCCATCACTGCCCCCCGGCGAGTCTCGACAGCACGAACTCGCGCAGCACATCCAGCTCCGTATCGACCGCTACCTCGACCGGCCGCCCAGTCGGAGCGATCGGGACCGCTCGCCGGTCGACGATCGTCATGCCGCGGGTCGGGCCGAGGCCCGAATCGATGTCGACCGGGTAAGTCTCCGTGTGCAGGAGGCCCGGGCGGATCGCCTCGGCGACGGCCACTGCGTCATGCATGACGATCCCGTCGTAGCCGAGCACCTGGCGGTAGTGCGCGAGGTAGTCCGGCGTGAACGAGTCCAGCGCCTGCCCGATCGGTCCGGACGCGGCGAGTTTCGCCAGCCACGCGCTGTCGACCGCGCACCGGTGAGTCAGATCGAGGGGGACCATCACGCACGGGACGTCGTCCTCGGCGATCACGCGCCGTGCCGCGTCCGGGTCGGCCCAGATGTTGAATTCGGAGACAGCGGTTGAGTTGCCCAGCGCGAGCGCGCCGCCCATCAGCACGATTCGCGCGATTTTCGACCGCACCCCGGGGTGGGCCGCGAGCAGAGCGGCGATGTTCGTGAGCGGACCGATCGGCGCGATGGTCACCGGTTCGTCCGACGCCTCGAGCAGCGAGACCATCAGGCTGACCGCGTCGGAATCTTCGAGCGGGCGGGTCGCGTCGGGCAGCGAAGCGGCGTGCCCGGAAAGCCCGTCGGAACCGTGGACGGTGCTCGACCGGTGCAACTCGCGGTAGAGGAGCGGCCGCGAGGCACCCGCGGCGACCGGCACGTCCGGGCGGTCGCACAGCTGCAGCAGCCGGCGCGCGTTCGAAGTCGTGGTGGTCAGCGGTACGTTGCCGAAGACTGTCGTCACGCCAAGCAGATCGACGTCCGCCGACCTCGCGGCCAACGCGATCGCGAAAGCATCATCGACACCGGGGTCGGTGTCGATGATCAGCTTGGTCCCCATCGTGCTCCCCTTGCCTGTGGCTGGCCGTCGTCCACAGGTTACGGTCAAAGGCATGACGTCGATGTGGGGTGCGCCCGCTTTGTCGCGCGTGCGCGCCTGGCGGCGGGCCCGGCGGGACCCGCACCAGGCGAAGTTCCTGACGGCCGACTCGCTGCGCTGGGTGCTGCGCAATCGCGCGTACACGCCGTGGTACCTCGTGCGCTACTACCGGCTGCTCAAATTCCGTATCGCGAACCCGCACATCATCCTGCGCGGCATGCTGTTCCTCGGCAAAAACGTCGAGATCCACTGCCGTCCCGGATACGGCCGGATGGAGATCGGCCGCTGGGTGCACATCGGCGACGGCAACGCCATCCGCTGTCACGAGGGGTCCCTTCGCATCGGCGACAAGTCGGTGTTCGGACGGCAGAACGTGATCAACTGCTACCTCGACATCGAACTCGGCGCGGCCACGCTCGTCGCCGACTGGGTGTACATCTGCGACTTCGACCACGTGACCGCGGACATCCACGTGCCGATCAAGGACCAGGGCATCGTCAAGTCGCCGGTCCGGATCGGCCCGGACACGTGGCTCGGCACGAAGGTCAGCGTCCTCAAGGGCACGCGCATCGGCCGCGGCAGCGTGCTCGGCGCGCACGCGGTGGTGCGCGGTGACATCCCGGACTACTCGATCGCGGTCGGATCACCGGCCCGGGTGGTCCGCAACCGCGAGGACGACTACGCCGCGGATGCGGCCCGGCGCGAGGCCGTCGCCGACATGGCACGCAAGGCGAACAAGGCACTGCAGAAGACGCTCGGCGACAGCTGACGTAGCGCGCCGCGTGTCGAGTTCTCCCGCGAAAATGGTCTGACAGCGTCGATAACCTCGACATATGAGCGAAGCCCTGCGCCGGCACGTCGCCGCCTTCAACGACCGTGACCTTCAAAGCCTCCTCGACGGCTTCACCGAGGACGCGGTCTGGATCACCGGCAGCAGCGTCGTGCGCGGACGCGACGAACTCACCGAGCTGTTCAGCGGTGCGATGGAACAACTTCTCCCGACGTTGACGATCGAGAACGTACTCGCGGACGGCGACCAGGTCGCCGCCCAATTGACCGAGCGCCTCACCCACAACGGCGAGGACCGCGTTTTCGCCGTCGCCGGTTTCTATCGGCTGTCCGGAGACCGGATCGCCTCGGCGAAGATCTATCGCGAGGGCAGCGCCGAACTCGGCTGAAGCGGCGTTGCCGTTTTTTGGCGAATCGCGCTGACCTGCGCAAACGCCCGCCTTCGCGGCTCGACACGCTTGTCGGCATCAGGCATCGAACTGTCTTTGGCAACACGGCGGTTCCCGGCCTGGCCGCTAAGCCGATCATCGACCGACGTGCTCGACACGTTGCGCGAGGCCGCCCACTACTGCGGCGATGCCGGTCGCGGAGGCACGGCGAATGCCCGGAGATCAGCGCGGGTCGGGGGTCCACGGTCTCGACCGGGGCGTCCACCCAGGTCTTCTTCGACGCGCGCCATTCGTCGGCTCGCGGAGGCGACACCCGGCATCTAGCCGCGGCCGCTGGGCCTGTCGCCATTCAGCGGCGAAACCCAGCGACGCCTCAGAGCAAGAAGTGGAACAACGGACTCCCCGGCTCCACCTGCTCCACCTGCAGCGGGCTCTTCTCCAACCGTGCCAGCAGCCCCGGCAGGTCCGCGCGCCGCGGGATCTCGACCCCGATCAGCGCCGGACCGATCTCCCGGTTGTTGCGCTTCACGTACTCGAACCGCGTGATGTCGTCCTCCGGCCCGAGGATTTCGTCAAGGAACCGGCGGAGCGCACCGGGTTCCTGCGGGAAGCTGACGAGGAAGTAGTGCTTCAACCCCTCGTGCATCAGCGAGCGTTCGAGGATTTCGCTGTACCGGCTGACGTCGTTGTTGCCCCCGGACACGATGCACACCACCGTCTGCCCCGGCTCGACCTGCACGCTGGTCCCGAGCGAAGCGGCCGCGAGCGCACCCGCGGGCTCGGCGATGATGCCGTCCGACTGGTACATCGACAGCATTTCCGTGCACACCGCGCCCTCGGCAACGGACGTCAGCTCCGCGCCGCTGTCCCGGATCAACGGGAACGTCACCTGGCCGGCCTCGCGCACCGCGGCTCCGTCCACGAACGGGTCGACCGCGTCGATCCGCACCGGTTCGCCCGCTTCGACAGCCGCCGCCATGCACATCGCGCCCGCCGGTTCGACTCCGACGACCCGGATGTCCGGATGCCGCTCGCGGACCCACGTGGCGATGCCGGCCAGCAACCCACCGCCGCCGACCGGCACGACCAGGACATCTGGCACGAAGCCGAGCTGCGAAACCACTTCGAGCGCGACAGTGCCCTGACCGGCGACAGTGCGGACGTCGTCGAACGCAGGCACGAGCGTCGCTCCCGTGCGATGAGCGTCGTCCTTAGCCGCGGCGAAGGCGTCTTCATACGTCTCGCCAACGATAATGACCTCGATGTGCGCGCCGCCGAGCGCGGCAATGCGCTGACGCTTCTGTCGAGGCGTCGTGCCCGGCACGTACACGCGACCGTTCGCCCCTAAACGGCGACACGCGTACGCGACGCCCTGCGCGTGGTTGCCAGCACTCGCGCATACGACACCGCGCGCCCGCGTCGCAGCGTCGAGCTGCACGATGAAGTTGTACGCGCCGCGGATCTTGTACGAGCGCACCGTCTGCTGGTCTTCGCGCTTAAGCCAGACGCGCGCGTCTACGCGGGACGAGAGGCGCGCGTTGGGCTCGAGGGGCGTGCGTGTGACCACGCCCGCGAGCCGTTCGGCGGCCTGTTCGACCAGTTCTGCGTTCACCGTGTCGATGTCGTGCACTCGGGTGAATGTACTTCGCACCCGGTGACCACGTACGGGGCACTCACGTCACCGACCGCGTTCAGGTCTTCGGCACCGCCGGGTACGGGACGAAGGTGCTGGTGTTTTCGTCGACCGTGAGCGGTTTGCCGATCGCCGGAAACGCGCGTTGCGAACAAGCGGGCCGGTCGCACACTTTGCAACCCATGCCGATCGGCGTCGCGGCGGCGGGTTCGTCCAGGTCAAGGCCAGTCGAGTAGATCAGCCGGCCGGCGTGGCGCAGTTCGCAGCCAAGGCCGACGGTGAACGTCTTGCCCGGACTGCCGTACCCGCCGATGTTGCGCGACACCGTCCGCGCGACCCAGAAGTACCGCTTGCCGTCCGGCAGCGCCGCGATCTGCGTGAGGATCTTGCCCGGCGAGGTGAAGGCCTCGTAGATGTTCCACAACGGGCAAGCGCCGCCGACGCGAGAGAAGTGAAAACCCGCCGCGGACTGGCGTTTCGACATGTTCCCGGCCCGGTCCACGCGTACGAACGAGAACGGCACGCCGCGCTGTTTTGGCCGTTGAAGGGTCGACAGCCGGTGGCAAGTGGTCTCGAAACCGACGCCGAAGTGGTCGCAAAGCCGCTCGATGTCGTACCGGAACTCCTCGGCCGCGGCCAGGAACGGGCTGTACGGCAGGATCAGTGCGCCAGCGAAGTAGTTCGCCAGGCCCACCCGCGCGAGCGTCCGCGCGGCCGGGCCGGAAAACGCCCACGAATCGGCAAGCTCGGTGATCAAGTCGTCGTATTCCAGCAACGCGATCTGGGACGCCATCCGGAACGCCTGCTGCCCGACGCGGAGGCTCGGGGCCAGCCGCAACACCCGCGTCGCCGGCTCGTACCGGTGCTGTTCACCTGCGGATTCGTTGATGCCCTCGCTCGTCACGTCGACGCCGTAGCGCTGCCACAGCCGTTCCTTGAGCGACCCGAGCACCGCTCCGCGCCGCAGCGGGATCTCGGCGGCCATCCGCTCGGCCCGCTCGTCCAGTTCGGCGACGTAGTTCTCCCGTTCGTAGAAGAAGTCGCGGACCTCCTCGTGCGGCAACGGCGCGGCGGCACTCCCGTGCAGTCCGAGCCCGTTTTCCGTGGTCAGCGCGGCCGTGCTCTCCACCGCGTTGCGGTAGCTGCGGTGCAGTTTGACCAGCGCCTGTGCGATCGACGGCAGGTTGCTGGCCAGGTCGTTCAGTTCGCTCGTGGTCGCTTCGACGCCCACGGCCTCGTCGAGCAGGGCTTCCTTCACGTCGGCGACAAGCCGCGACGTGTCGTTGTTGGCGAAAAACTCCGTGTCGACGCCGAACGCCTGCGTGATCCGCAGCAGCACCGGCACGGTCAGCGGGCGCGAGTTGTGCTCGATCTGATTGAGGTAACTGGGTGAGATCTCGAGCACACGGGCGAGGTCCGCCTGGCTCATCGACCGGCTTTCGCGCAAATGCCGCAGCCGCGCCCCGGCGAAAGTTTTGTCCATGAGTGCTCCGTCCGGCCGGAAGGTTTCCGGGCCTGAACGATTACGTGAACGATCAAGCCCGCGAATTTTCGCTGCGGTTGCGAACAGTGGATTCGCAACCTTTGCAACATGCTAGGCAATCTTCGCAGAAATTGGCAAATTGGAGCAGTAGACCAAGTTTTCGTGCTCGTGTCAGGGTCGTGACCAGGCAAGGCGAGCAATCGCAAACTTCGCAACACGGGAGAGTCCGATGACCGAGCAGGCCAATCAGCTCGAGCAGGCGGCGGCCGAGCTGGCCGAGCAGTGGAAGACCGACCCCCGCTGGGCGGGTGTCCAGCGGACCTACTCCGCCGCCGACGTGGTGAAGCTTCGCGGTTCGGTCGTCGAAGAGCACACCCTCGCCCGCCGCGGCGCGGAGAAGCTGTGGGAGCTGCTGCACAGCGAGGACTACGTCCACGCGCTGGGCGCTCTCACCGGCAACCAGGCCGTGCAGCAGGTGCGCGCCGGCCTGAAGGCCATCTACCTGTCCGGCTGGCAGGTCGCCGCCGACGCCAACCTCTCCGGCCAGACCTACCCGGACCAGAGCCTCTACCCGGCCAACTCGGTCCCGGCCGTCGTCCGCCGCATCAACAACGCGCTGGGCCGCGCCGACCAGATCAACTGGGCCGAGGGCAACGGCGACATCGACTGGTTCGCGCCGATCGTCGCCGACGCGGAAGCAGGCTTCGGCGGTCCGCTGAACGCGTTCGAGCTGATGAAGGGCATGATCGCGGCCGGCGCCGCGGGCGTGCACTGGGAAGACCAGCTCGCGTCCGAGAAGAAGTGCGGCCACCTCGGCGGCAAGGTCCTCATCCCGACCAAGCAGCACGAGCGCACCCTGAACGCCGCCCGCCTCGCCGCCGACGTGCTGAACGTGCCGTCCCTGGTCGTCGCCCGCACCGACGCGCAGGCCGCGACCCTGCTGACCAGCGACGTCGACGAGCGCGACCGCAAGTACCTCACCGGCGGCCGCACCTCCGAGGGCTTCTACGAGGTCAACAACGGCATCGAGCCGTGCATCGACCGCGGCCTGGCCTACGCGCAGTACGCCGACCTGCTGTGGATGGAGACCTCCACGCCGGACCTCGAGGTCGCCCGCAAGTACGCCGAGGCGATCAAGGCGCAGTACCCGGACCAGATGCTGGCCTACAACTGCTCCCCGTCGTTCAACTGGAAGAAGCACCTCGACGACGACACCATCGCGCGGTTCCAGCGCGAGCTCGGCGCCATGGGCTACAAGTTCCAGTTCATCACGCTGGCCGGTTTCCACGCGCTGAACTACTCGATGTTCGACCTGGCGCACGGCTACGCCCGCGAAGGCATGAGCGCCTACGTCGACCTGCAGGAGCGCGAGTTCGCTTCGGAGGAGCGCGGCTACACCGCGACGAAGCACCAGCGCGAGGTCGGCACCGGCTGGTTCGACCTGGTGTCCACCGCGCTGAACCCGGAGAGCTCGACCACCGCGCTCAAGGGTTCGACCGAAGAAGACCAGTTCCACTGACGCACCCCGCGGGCCGGCGATTCCGGTCGCCGGCCCGCCCCTTCCCTTTCCCCCTTCGCGGAGGTACGAGATGGCTGACACGTTGAACACCCGCATCGAGGTCACCGGGCCCGCCGATGGCCGCTTCGCCGAGATCCTCACCCCGGCCGCACTGGACTTCGTAGCCAAACTCGACAACACCTTCGCCGGACGCCGCCGCGAACTCCTCGACGAGCGCCGCCGCCGTCGCGAGCGGCTGCAGTCGGGGGAGGAGCAGCTGGACTTCCTGCCCGAGACGCGGTCGATCCGTTCGGACGAGAGCTGGCACATCGCCCCCGTCGCGCCCGGTCTCGAGGACCGGCGCGTCGAGATCACCGGCCCGACCGACCGCAAGATGACGGTCAACGCGCTCAACTCCGGCGCGAAGGTGTGGCTGGCGGACTTCGAGGACGCCACCTCGCCGACCTGGCACAACGTCATCGACGGCCAGCTCAACCTGTTCGACGCGATCCGCCGCAACATCGACTTCACCACCGAAGCGGGCAAGCGCTACACGATCGGCGACGACCCGGCGACGATCGTCGCCCGTCCCCGCGGCTGGCACCTGGTCGAGAAGCACATCCGCATCGACGGTCGCCCGGTTTCGGCGAGCCTCGTGGACTTCGGCCTGTACTTCTTCCACAACGCCCGGCAGCTCCTAGCCCGCGGCAGCGGCCCGTACTTCTACCTGCCGAAGCTGGAAAGCCACCAGGAAGCGCGACTGTGGAACGACGTTTTCCTGCTGGCGCAGAAGGAACTCGGCATCCCGCGCGGCACGATCCGCGCGACCGTGCTGATCGAGACGATCACCGCGGCCTTCGAGATGGACGAGATCCTCTACGAACTGCGCGAGCACGCGGCCGGCCTGAACGCCGGGCGCTGGGACTACATCTTCAGCGTCATCAAGAACTTCTCCGCGCACGGTGCCGACTTCGTGCTGCCGGACCGCGCCCAGGTGACGATGACGGTCCCCTTCATGCGCGCCTACACCGAACTGCTCGTCAGCACCTGCCACCGCCGCGGCGCGCACGCGATCGGCGGAATGGCGGCGTTCATCCCGAGCAAGGATCCGGTCACCAACGAGAACGCGCTCGAGAAGGTCCGCCAGGACAAGGAACGCGAGGCAGGCGACGGCTTCGACGGCTCGTGGGTCGCGCACCCCGGCCTGGTGCCGGTGTGCCGCGAGGTCTTCGACCGCGTGCTCGGCGGCTGGCCGAACCAGCTCGGCAAGCTTCGCGAAGACGTGACGGTCGACGCTTCGGACCTGCTCGACGTCGCAAGTGCTGGCGGCGAGGTCACCGAGGCGGGTGTGCGAGCGAACATCAACGTCGCCCTCCGCTACATCGACTCCTGGCTGCGCGGCACCGGCGCCGCGGCGATCCACAACCTCATGGAGGACGCCGCGACGGCCGAGATCGCGCGGTGCCAGGTGTGGCAGTGGATCCGCAACGGCACGAAGCTCGAGGACGGCACGGCGCTGACCCACGAGCTGGCCGGCGAATTCCTGGACGACGAACTGGCGAAAGTCCGCGCAGACCTCGGCCCGTCGGCCCGTCTCGACGACGCCCGCGCGATTTTCACCGAAACCGCCCTCGGCGAGAAGCTGCCGAGCTTCCTCACGACGGTCGCCTACGCCCGCTACCTGACCGAGCGGTGACAAGCTCCGGTCGCCAGTGACCTGACCACCGGCGACCGGTTACCCCGCACCACATTTTGGGATGGTGCTGGGAACGGGTCCGGTGGCGGAGGCTCCCCGCCACCGGACCCGGGTCTTTCCTGACCCGCGCTCTTTCGCCGCTGTCGGGCGAGGGCGCGGGTTTCGGTTTCGCGGAGTTTTCTGACGCTTTGGCTTGGGCTTCCGGTCTGAAGTTGGGCCTTCGCGCTTGGGGTTTGGCTTGGGTTTTGCTGGCTCCCGGGCTTCGTCCGCTGCGGGGTCGTTCCGCTCGTGCTGGCGTTGCCTAGCTTTCTGGGCGCTCACAAGTGGGTCGCTGCTCGATTTCGGGACCAACAGGCCGAGGTATCCGCTCTAGGGCATTACTCGTTCCGGTCGCGTGTCCCGTTCGTGCTCCGCCCTGGTCACGCTTTCTTCCTGCTCGGCTCCGGCCCTTCCCGATCGGAGCCGCGTTGCCGCAGTTGCTCGACCACGACTCCTGATCCGACGGCAGGACTTCGGTTGCTAACGACCCCCAACCGACCAGATCGCCGCAGCCCGCTATTGAACTCGGACGCGTCCAGCCGCCCGATCCGTCCGGCCAGACTCGTCCTGCCGATCAGATGCACTCCCCGAGGCTTCTTGCCGAGCCGAACGCCCGATCTGCTCAACCGGTGCCCGGGCCTCGACCGTGCCAAGCCGACGCGCGCTCCGGACGGACGATCCCGCCGAAATTTGACACCTCGCCCCGTCCAACGGACGATCCGAGCAGAACTCTCCGCTCCCGGCCTCAGCCGCCCAAACTACCGTTGCCGCTCAGTGGCGACTACCTGGTCAACGCCACTTTTCGCGCAACCACCGCCCTGCTGGCCACCACAGCTCGTTCCGTCGGCAGCCACCCCGCCTCCCCTCCGCCCACCTGCGGACCACCTCTTGCCTATTTGATTTGACATACATATATTGCACATGTAACTACCTGGGGGAGCGTCGCCGGCGAGGGTGCCGGGCAGCTTCCGATCTCACTCTCATCCGGAGAAACCATGCACTGGCTCTACCTCGGCATCGCTGTCTTCTTCGAGATCGCCTTCGCGCTCGGAGCCAACGCGACCGACGGGTTCACCAAGCCGTGGCCCTCGGTGTTCACGCTGGTCATGGCGGCCGGCGGCATCTTCTTCCTCAGCCGCGCCCTGCTGACCATGGACGTCGGCGTCGGCTACGCGATCTGGACCGGTCTCGGCTCGGTCGGCATCGTGCTGCTGGGCGCGCTGATCTTCAAGGAGAAGCTCAACTGGCGCAAGCTCATCGGCTTCGGCCTGGTGATCTGCGGCATCATCGGCCTTCAGCTGACCGGTGCCTGACCTTCCTCTTCCTGCTCCCGAAAGGATTTCCGTCGTGTCCGTTCAGCCAGAAGCAGCACCAGTCATCACACCGGAGAGGGCGCAGACCGCTCGCCGAGCGTGGGCCATACTCCTCTTCGCCGGAGTCTGCGAAATCGCGTTCGCCGTCAGTACGGACGGCAGTCGAGGCTTCACCAACCTGCCGTGGTCGATCGCCACCGTGCTTACTGCCGCCGCAACGATTTTCACCCTCAGCCTGGCCTTGCGCACCATCGACGTCGGCGTCGGCTACGCGGTCTGGACTGGCATCGGCGCGAGCGGTGCGGCGATCTTCGGCGCGATCATTTTCGGCGAAAGCCTGGGACCGCTGCGCATTCTGTTCCTCACAGTGATCATCGCCGGAGTCATCTGCCTCAAAATCGCCGGCGGCTCAACCGATTCGGCGAAAGCCGACGACTGACCGTATCCAGCCGGATGTCCCACTGACACTCGCCAACTGTCACCAATCCTGCCTAGATTTGGCCGCAGGCACCGTAATCACGTCATTTCACTACGCTGCACCGGCGCGGCACCGAACCTGGAGGTCAGTCGAATGCCCATGGCAACGGTCAACGACCGCCCGATCTTCTTCGCCGACACCGGGGGAGACGGACCGGCCTTGCTGCTGGGACACGGCTACTTCCTGGACCACTCAACGTTTTCCCCGCAAGCAGCGATGCTCGCGCCGGAGCAGCGCCTGATCGCCTGGGACGCCCGCGGTCACGGGCAAACCCCGGACGACGACCCCGGCACGTCGTACACCTATTGGGACCAGGCCCAAGACGCGCTCGGCCTGCTGGACCACCTCGGCATCGAACGCGCCGTCGTAGGCGGACTTTCCCAAGGCGGCTTCACGGCGCTACGGATTGCGTTGCTGGCACCCGAACGGGTTGCAGGACTGGTGCTGTGGGACACCGAAGCAACACCGTGCGACGAAGCCGACAAGGCAGCCTACGGCGACATGTTCGCCGCCTTGCGCGAATACGGACCAATCGATGACCTCATCATACCCCTGTCCACACCACTGCTCGGAGAATCCGACCTGCGTACCGAGTTGCGCGCACGATGGCGTGCCGCACCCGCGTTGCCGCTGGGCCCGGCCGCGCACTGCCTGCTGGAGCGAGACGACGTCTCGAACCGCCTGAACGAAATCACCTGCCCGACGTTGCTGATGTGGGGCGAGCAAGACGTTTCCCTCCCGCGCGACCGCATGGACCTGCTGAGCGAACGCCTCCCGAACGCCGGCGACGTACACGTCATCCACGGCGCGGCCCACACTCCGACCCTGACTCATCCAGAGCAGGTGAACCCGTTGCTGCAACAGTTCCTGCAGGCATCGGTCTAATTGGCTCCGCCAAACACTCCAAGCCGCACCGTGAAAATTGCGCAGCCGACGATTCGTCCAGGCTGCTCACCCAACCAAAATCCCTGGCCCAAGCCAGCCCCTACCCCGCGCGTTCAACGGTCGCCCGGTGCCGTGAGGCCTGACGAGCGCCCAATTGCATGCACGCACATGTGCTATACAAGAGGTCTCGGCACCACTTCTCGATGCCGGACGAGGTTTTGCCGGAGAGGTCGTTCGCGTGGCCACCACACCTTCCCCTGGACGCAAGTCGGCAGGGGCGAAACTCACCGCCCTCGGCGCGATGTGGCCCCGCATGATGGCACTTCGCAGCCGCATCGACCACGAGGTCGAGCAAGCCTTGCAACGGCAGCTGCACCTGGGCTTCTCGGAATTCGTCGCCCTGATGTCGCTGGCCGACCGCCCCGACGGCGAGCTCCGCATGCAAGAACTCGCGGACGCGACGTCGCTCAACCAGAGTTCCGCGACCCGCCTGGTCGGCCGCCTTGAGCGTACCGGCCTCACCGAACGACGTCTCTGCGAATACGACCGCCGCGGCGTCTACACCGGAATCACCGACGCGGGACGTCTCACGTTGCGCAAAGCCGTCCCGGTCTACGAAGCCGCTCTGGCGAGCGCTTTCGACCGCGTGGCAGCAGACCCCGGCTACCGCGATCTGATCGCCGCCGTCGACCCCCGCTGACAAGTGTCCTGACCAGGCATTCGCCACTGGGCGGCGAATCTCGCGAACCTCCGCCGACCAGCGCGCCTTACACCTCGAACGCGTTGCCGGTCGCGATCTTCGGCCGCCCCAACTCTACCGGCTCGCCGACGCGCGCCCGCCGGTAGACCTCGACGGTCGCCTCGGCGATCCGCCCCCAATCGAAGTCCGCGCCGAGCCGAGCCTGCGCCGTACGCGCGCGCCGGGTCGCGCCCGGGACGTCGCTCAAGACGGTCGCCACGGCCGAGGCGAGTCCGGCGACATCACCCGGCGCGAAAGCCAGACCGGTCTCCCCGTCGATGACCACCTCGCCGAGTCCTCCGGCGGTCGAAGCCACGAGTGGTGCTTTCGCAGCCGCGGCCTCCAGCGCGACGATCCCGAACGGCTCGTACCGGCTCGGCAGCACGACCGCATCGGCCGCGGCCAGGAGAGCGCGCAGGTCGCGGTCGGAGAGATGGCCGACGAAGTCCACCGCCCGGCGAATCCGCAGCTTTCGAGCCTGCATGACGAGTTCGTCGTGATGTCGCCCTTTTCCGGCGATGACCACTCGCGTCCCCGGGAACTGACGACGGATCCGGGGCAGTGCGGCCAGCAGGTCTTGCACGCCCTTTTCCCACTCCAGCCGGCCGAAGAACAGCAGGAACGGAGCACCGTCCGGACTGTGCCGCTCCCGCATCCTCGCGACCTCGCCGGACGACACGCGCCAACTGCGGCCCTCGATGCCGTTGTGGATCACCGCGACGTCGGCCGGTTCGATCTCGAAGAGGTGCGCGACCTCCTTGCGCATGGCTTGCGAACAGGTGATCACCGCGTCAGCGCGGTTAGCCAGCCACCATTCGACCGAATGCACCTGCTGGTTGAGCGGATGCGACAACCAACCCGAATGCCGGCCCGCTTCGGTCGCATGGATCGTCCCGACGAGCGGCACCCGGGCAGCGTCGGCGACAGCGATCGCCGGATGCGTGACCAGCCAGTCGTGGGCGTGGACGACGTCGGGCTGCCACGTGCGAAGCAAATCCTGCGCGGCCCGGACCATGGCGTGACCCATGGCAAGCGTCCACGCGACGAGATCCCGCTCGAACGTCAGGTGCATCGGATCCTCAGCTACGCGGACGACCCGAACCCCCTCGATGACCCGATCGCTGCGCGGGTGCGTCGACGCGTCGGTGCCCGCGGTGTGCCGGCAGAGTACGACTACCTCGTGGCCCTGCTGCGCGAGATGCCGCGCCAGCGCGTGCACGTGCCGGGCCAGGCCGCCGATGACCACCGGCGGGTACTCCCAGGACAACATCAGCACGCGCATGGCCCGAGGTTACTCGCCAGTCGCTTACCCTGGGGCGGCCGCCCGAGCGACCGCCGGAAAGCCTCGCCGGCACCCGGCGGATTAGTGCCTGAGCAGGGAAGAATCCGCTGGTCAGAGCGTTTCGCCAAAAAACGGCAACAGCCCCTCCCCGCTAGCCGGCCAGCTCGCCAGGACAGCATCCGCGCAGCTCAGCCCCCTCTTCCAGAGGCAGGAGTGCCAGCCAGGCTGCTGCGTGAGTTCCAACTGCGGTCGCCAGCTGAAACGGACCGCCTTCACTCGACACAGCCACCCTCGCTCCCAGCACCGAAGCGGGCTCATCAGCGGCTGACCAGCTGTTAGCCGCTGAGTGGCGAAACGGCCGTCGACATCAGCTCCACCATGTCGCCGCAGGAGGCTCCATCGAGGACCAGCCATGAGCCGCCGATCGTCGGCAGCCGACCTGGCCCGTCGAGCAGGACCGTTCGCCGCTGTCCGGGCAGTCCTCAAGCCATGCCGCGAATTGCGATTCTCTGCCACCATGATCGGTGATGACTCCAACAGAGCCCGAATGGCAGCGCGCGGATCCGCCGCTGACCACACCGTGGACCGACCGAGTCGACCCGGCCGCGGTGCTGCCCGAGTATCCGCGTCCCCAGTTGCGCCGTCCGGAATGGCTGAGCCTCAACGGCATCTGGGAATACGCAGGCTGGCCTGCTTCGCCCGCTGAGCCGCGACCTGTCGGCTACAGCGAGCGCATCCTGGTTCCTTTCGCACCGGAGTCGGCGCTCTCCGGAATCGGCCGACGCGACGAAGTGTTGTGGTACCGGCGGTTGTTCGAGATCCCGGAAAGCTGGCGCGGGCGACGGGTGTTGCTGCATTTCGGTGCAGTCGACCAGAAAGCCGAAGTGCGGGTCAACAACCAGACGGTGGTCACCCATGAGGGCGGGTACACGTCGTTCTCAGCGGACATCACGGATGCGCTCCGTGCATCAGGACCGCAGGAGATTACCGTTCGCGCAGAGGACCGTACGGACGTCGAGCCGTACCCGATCGGCAAGCAGCGCAACGAACCTGGCGGTATCTGCTACACGCCGACGTCGGGAATCTGGCAGACCGTGTGGGTCGAGCCCGTGCCGAACGAGCGCATTTCCGGCCTCGAAGTCACCTCGGACCTATCTGGCGTGTCGGTGTTCCCGCAGGTCGCTGGCGGTACTCAAGTGGAGTTGATCGTTTCGCCGCAAAACGGCGACGAAGCAACGCGCGTTCGGGCCGCTGCCGGCGCGCGGCTGAGGGCCAACCTTCCGGAACCCCATCCGTGGTCTCCGGACGATCCGTTTCTCTACGACATCACCGTCCGGCTTCTGGACGCGCACGGTGATGTCCTGGACGAGGTCGCCAGCTATTGCGGCCTGCGAACGGTAGAAATCGTCCCGGATGTCGACGGACGGCCACGGATCGCGGTGAACGGCCGGATCACCTTCTTGCACGGACCACTCGACCAGGGCTACTGGCCGGACGGCGGCTACACGGCTCCGACGGACGAGGCGCTCAGGTTCGATCTCGAGAAGACGAAGGAACTCGGGTTCAACCTGGTCCGCAAGCACGTCAAGGTCGAGCCCGCGCGCTGGTACTACTGGGCGGACCGGCTGGGGCTGGTTGTCTGGCAGGACATGCCGTCGCTGGTCGTCTCGTTCGCGGGCCCGCCTGGGCACGCGCCGGATCCGCTTCCGGAAGGACAGCGGCGATTCGAGGCCGAGCTGAGGGAAATGATCGCCCAGCTGCGCAACGTCACGTCGATCGTCGCCTGGGTCCCGTTCAACGAAGGCTGGAGAATTCGACACGGCCCGGATATCGGCACTCGCGAAGGAACTCGACCCGACCCGGCTGGTGATCGCCAACAGTGGCGTGAACTGCTGTTTCTCCCGCCCGGACACGGGTGCCGGCGACATCTACGACGATCACACATACGTCGGGCCGGGGGAGCCGCGCACGGGAGACCATCGCGCATTGGTGGATGGCGAATACGGCGGCCTGGGCTTGGTCCTCGAAGGTCACATTTGGCCAGGCCCGCCCAACGCCTACGAAATGACGACCGATTCGGCGCACCTCACTCGCCGGTATGAGGAGGTGAGCGAACGCCTCGAAGGGTTGGTTTCCGAGCTGGGGTTGTCCGGTGCGATCTACACTCAGAGCACTGATGTAGAGAACGAAGTGAACGGCCTCCTCACTTATGACCGCCGAGTGCGGAAGCTCGACTTCGCCGATGCGGCGAACCACAACCGAGCGGTGATCGCGCGTGGTTCGTACCCCGAGGTGAAAACCGCTGTCGAGCTGGCTGACGAGGCTCCGGACAGCCGTTGACCTGCGATTCGCCACTGAGCGGCAACGCAAGATATGCCGCTTCGTCCGGGGCGCGGCCTGGGGGCGAACCAGGCTGACTTGCGATTCGCCGCTCAGTGGCGACGAGCTGGTCGACGGCGTTTCGACGCTGGCGAGGTTGGCGTCCAGCCGGACGTGCTGCTTCATCCTCGCCGCTCAGCGACTAAAGCGCCGCGGCGGCCGGTGGCGTCGAATTTGCCTGCGAACGGCGACGGCATCCGAGGCGGCCGGTGTCGCGGAGCTGACGTTGCCGTAAGTGGCGTTGTCGGCTTGCGGTGTCCTGCGTCACTGGTCGGCAGTCGCCGATGGGAGGCGAGAACGCTGCGGGGGAGCCGAGGTGAGGAACGCCCGACCTTTCGCCGCTGAACGACAACAGCGCGAATCAACAGCCAGCGGTATCCCCGCCAGAACTCGGCTGACTACGCGTTGGCAGCCAGTTGCCGAAAAACGGCGAATGCTCTCCGGCCGCTGTAAACGCGGGCCGGAGAGCAGGGCCGGATCTCAAGCCGGCAGAGCCGCTTCGATCGCCGCGACGATCGTCTCGTCCTCGGGCTCCGTGCGCGGGCGGAAGCGGCCGAGCACCTCGCCGTCCGGGCTGATCAGGAACTTCTCGAAGTTCCACTGGACGTCGCCGGCTTCGCCGTCCGCGTCGGGAGTTTCCGTGATGCTCGCGTAGAGCGGGTGCCGGTCTTCGCCGTTGACGTCGATCTTCTCGAACAGCGGGAACGACACTCCGTACGTGGTGGAGCAGAACGTCTGGATTTCCTCCGCGGTGCCTGGCTCCTGGCCGGCGAACTGGTTGCACGGGAACCCGACCACCGAGAAGCCCTTGTCGCTGTAGCGTTCCTGCAGGCGTTCCAAACCGGTGTACTGCGGCGTCAACCCGCACTTCGACGCCACGTTCACCACGAGCAGCGTCTTGCCTGCCAGCGGTCCGCCGAGAGTGGCGTCGTCGCCGGACAGGGTCTTGAGCGGCAGGTCACGGATTCCCATGGAATTCCCTAAGTTTGTAGGTGTCTGGGGTTGGCGCCCTGGATGCCCAGGGCGGTGGGGCGTAGCTGATGGTTTTCTGCCTGTGTGTGAGGCTTGAAAGGACTGGCTGCCCCACCGTGCTGGACGCTCCGGCCGCTGATTGAGAGCTTGTTGCGGGTCGGTCGCTGTTTAGGGATCTGACGGCGGGGTTGTCCACGGGCGTAACGAACTTCGAAGTCAGGAGCGCGTGGGTGGATGCTCGCCCGGAGGTGTGGGTCGGGATCGATGTCGGCAAAGCGGCGCATCACGCGTGCGCGGTCGACGCGTCCGGCAAGACGGTGTTCAGCCAGAAACTCGGCAACGACCAGACCGCGATCGAGGCGTTGATCGCCCGCGCTGGCCAGGCGGCGCAGCAGGTGCGGTGGGCGATCGATCTGACCAGCCCGATGGCGTTGCTGCTGATCACGGTCCTGTTGGCCGCCGACCAGGCAGTGACGTATGTGCCGGGCCGGGTGGTCAACACGATGACCAGCGGGTTCCGCGGCGAAGGCAAAACCGATGCCAAAGACGCGAAGGTAATCGCCGAGACCGCCCGCATGCGCCGCGATCTGAACGAGGTCGCGATGCCTGACGAGCTGGTGGTCGGCTTGACCCAGCTGACCAGCTACCGCACCGACCTGATGGCGGATTGGGTCGCCGGTGTCAACCGGCTGCGTTCCCTGCTCGGTTCGATCTTCCCCGCGTTGGAAGCCGCGTTCGACTACTCGAACCGGACCCCGTTGATCCTGGTCGCCGGGTTGTGCACCCCCGCTGAGATCCGGGCAGCCGGAATCGACGGCGTCGCAGCCCATCTCGCCGGCAACGGGGCCTTCAAGCCCGTGATCGGCAAGACCTCGGCCGCGGCGATCGATGCCGCGCAGCGCCAAACCTTGGCCCTGCCGGGCGAGGCCGATACCGCGATGCTGGTCAAACGCATCGCGGCCAAACTGCTCGACCTCGATCGCGAAATCAAGGACACCGACCGGCTCATCACCACCCGATTCCGACAGCACCCGTGGGCACGCATCATCGAATCGCTGCCCGGCATGGGGCCGGGACTGGGAGCGGAATTCCTCGTCGGAACCGGCGGCGACCTGGCCAATTTCGCCAGCGCGGGACGCTTGGCGTCCTACGCCGGGCTGGTTCCGGTCCCGCGCGATTCCGGCCGGATCTCGGGAAACCTGCACCGCCCCAAGCGCTACAACCGGCGCATGCGGCGCGTGTTCTACATGGCCGCCCTGTCCAGCCTGCGCCATGAAAACGGACCATCGCGACGGTTCTACGACCGCAAGCGCAGCGAACGCAAGATCCATACCCAAGCCCTCCTAGCGCTGGCCAGACGACTCGTCGATGTCCTGTGGGCACTCCTGCGCGACGGCCGAGAATTCAGTCCCAGCAACCCCGCCCAAACAACCGCAGCGGCTTGACACGGTCATTGAGAGTCCCTTCGATCGTCACGCGGAAGGACGGCGCAAGGCGCGCGCGTCCAGATGTCCGAACGGGCCGTCGGCCCGGCGGTATTCCTCGGCCAGGGCAAGCGCGCGAGCACGATCCCCGCTGCGGAGCAGCCCGGCCAGGGCATCGAATCGTTCGGTGTGCACGCGGGCACGCCGTCGGGCGTAGTCGGCGGCGGAGTCTTTGGTGACCATGAAGGCCCAGTCGCTGGACAGCGCCATCATCGCCTCGGCGACGGCCTGATCGGCGACGGCGTCGCGAGTGGCCCCATCGTGCTTGTCGACCAAGTCGAGCAGCCGGGCCTGCAGCTCTGTGTTGTCCTGCACCATGTCCGCGACCTGTTCGCCATCCCAGACTCGCCAGTCCTTGCCGGAGCCCCATGAGGACGCGGGCAGCTGGACCGGCTCGCCCACGTGGCCAGCCTCGAGCGCGCCGCGCAGCGTGGTCACACGGACGCCTGCCTCGGGCAGCGCCCGCAGAATCCCTTCGAGCCACGCGGGGCCTTCGTGCCACCAGTGGCCGAAGAGTTCCGTGTCGTAGGCGGCGACCACCAGCGATTCGCGGCCGTGTTGTGCACGGAGCGATCGCAGCCGGGCGACGACTGTGTCGACGAAATCCTTGACGTGTGCACCTAGAACGTCTGCGGCGAGCGCGGGGTCATACGGGGCTTTATCTTGTGGCTCAACGGTTTTTCCGGTGACGCGTGATGCCTTCAGTCCAACTTCGTGGGCCCAGGTGTGGAAATCACGGTACGCCGCATGGCCTGGATAACCTGCCTTCGGCGACCAAACCCGGTACGTGACTTCGAGATCGCGACCGAAGCAGACGACGTCGGAATCGCCGACGGGATGTGCGGCTGAGGTGTCACCATGGAGTGAAGGGCCGTCGACAAGGAAGCGTCGCACACCGGCATCGTGATAATCTTGTTCCATTCCCGGTGCATAACCACATTCAGGTGCCCAAATACCTTCTTGTGCGCGGCCAATGCGCAGTGCGGTGTCCTCCAACCCGGCCTGGAGGGCGAACCGCCGCACCCGCTGGTCCAGCAATGGCTGGAACGGATGCGCCAGCGGCCCGCCGAGCAGCTCGATCGTGTCACTGTCCACAAGCGACCGCAGGATCGGCGAGAAA
This sequence comes from Amycolatopsis sp. NPDC114484, assembly GCF_055633755.1. Classification (NCBI taxonomy): domain Bacteria; kingdom Bacillati; phylum Actinomycetota; class Actinomycetes; order Pseudonocardiales; family Pseudonocardiaceae; genus Amycolatopsis; species Amycolatopsis sp. NPDC114484. The sequence continues at coordinate 114,955 of NZ_JBVKDQ010000004.1, forward strand.
CCGTGCCGCCAGCGCGTTTCCAGCTCCTCGGTAGCGTGCATCGCGGCCTGGTGCTCGGCGGCGGCGAGGTCGCGCAGCAACGGATCGCCGTGCCAGAGCGTCGATGCGTGCTGCGTGCGCAGCTGCCAGTGGCCGACCCAGTCGTGGCAGGCGCGGATGGCGTACGGATCGTCGAGCTGCGCGGCGAGGACCGGCGTCATGCCGAGCGTCAGGACGTCGCGTCGCCCCTCAGCGGCGAAACGGCGCAGCAGGTCGACGACCGGCAGGTACGAATGCGTCCACGCCTGGTACAGCCATTCCTCGCCGACCGGCCAGCTGCCATGGTGCGGCAGCCACGGCAAGTGGCTGTGGAGGACGAGGCAAAACGTGCCTTCGGGCGCGGGATTCCGGGCGCTCACGGGCGCACCGCCACGGCCACCAGGTCGAGGCTCGCGTCGAGGTCGTCGTCGTGCACGGCGAAGTCGTCGGCCCGGATCGCCGCGACGTCCGCGAGGAGATCCGCGGGCCAGGTGGCCTGTCCGGGAAGGGAGCCCATGACGACGTTCAGCTGGGCGTCGATGACGGAGCCGCCGTAGCGGGTTTCGGTGGTACGCAGGGTTTCCGCGTGGTGCAGCCCGTTCAGCGCCGCGACGGTGAATCCGGCCGCGCGCAGCAGTCCGTCCAATTCGGACGGTGCCAGTTCGCGTGTGTGGAACGGGTTGAGCGGGGTGTCGCTGTCCGGCGTGAAGGTGAGCCGGTTCGGGGTCGTGACCAGCAGCTTCCCGCCCGGGCGCAGGACGCGGAAGCACTCGGCGAGGAAGCCGTCCTGGTCCCAGAGATGCTCGATCACCTGGAAATTCGCCACCACGTCGACGGCACCGTCCCGCAACGGGAGATACGCCAGGTTCGCCCGCGCGACGGCGACGTCCGGATACCGGCGGGCGACGTGTTCGGTGGTCAGCACGTCGTAATCCAGCGCGAGCACTCGACGGGCGTGCTGGGCGATAAGCCCGGCGCCGTAGCCCTCGCCGCAGCCGGCTTCGAGCACCGTCGCGTCGGCGCAGTGGGGGAGGAGGGCGAGGTAGGCGGCTTCATGGCGGCGGAACCAGTAATTTTCCTCGGGGATGCCGGGGACGGTCCGTTCGCCGGTGAGGTGCAGTGCCTCAGCCCGGGTGGCTGCGTTGGTCACCTGCGCGACCCTAGCGCCTGTCACGTTTCGCGCAGCCGTCTCGTTCCAGCCGTATGCAACGGACGATCACGCGCCTTCTCCTGATCCTGCTCGGTCTCTACACCCTGGTGCAGGGGCTGTGGCCGCTACTCGACCCGATGGGGTTTTACCAGGACTTTCCCGGTTTCCGGCACGGCTGGGTCTCCATGGACGGGCCCTACAACGAGCACTTCCTCATCGATTTCGGAGGCCTCAGCCTGGCGCTCGGCACGATGCTGGTCGGCGCTGCCGTGATGGGCACCACAACTGTCGCGCGGCTGGTGGCGGTCGCGGCGCTGCTGTTCGCCGTGCCGCACCTGATCTACCACGCGGGCCACGTCGGGCACTATCCGCAGCTCGACCAGGTGCTCGTCATCGGCGGGCTCGCGGTCACGGTCCTGCTGCCGCTCGTGGTGCTTTTGGTCCCGGGGCGGCGAATCGAGGTCAGTTCGACGGCGACACCGTGATGCTGAGCGCACCCGGGCCGACGTGAGCGCCTATCACGGTGCTCGCGTCGCCCACCACGATCTCGCCCGCGCCGGGCACCCGCTCCCGCAACTTCCGGACGACCTCGCTCTCGTCGGAGCCGAACCGGGTCACCGCGAGGTCGACCGGCTGGTCGCCGGCCGCCTTCGCGGCCAGGTCGACGAGCCTGTTCATCGCCCGTTTAGTGCCGGGAACACGGGCGAGCGGGCCCACCTCCCCATTGCGGACGGTGAGCAGCGGCTTGATCGCGAACGCACTTCCGAGCATCGACTGGGCGGCACCGATCCGCCCCGAGCGCCGCAGGTACTCAAGCGTGTCCACATAGATCAGTTCGGTCGAGTTGCGGACTCGCCGTTCCGCGGCGTCCAGGACCCGCTCGAGCTGTCCGCCTGCCCCGGCGACGCGGGCGGCGGACACCGCCGCGTAGCCGAGACTCATGCTGGCTGTCCCGCTGTCGAGGATGTGCACCGGAATCCGGACCTGCTGGGCGGCTTCGCGGGCGGCTTCGACGGTCTGCGAAAGCCGTCCGGAGATGTGCAGGCTCACGATCGCGGACGCACCGGCGGAGGCCGCGTCCTGGTAGGTCCAGAAAAACGCGCCCGGATCGGGCGGCGAAGTCGTGACGGCCGCGCCGGACTTCATGGTCTGGATGAGCTCGCCTCGGTCGAAGCGGTGCTCGTCGTCCGTCTGGTCGCCGACGTGCAGCTGGACCTGGACAACACTGATTCGCCACTGAGCGGCGAGCTGCTCGGGCAGGCACGAGGTCGAGTCGGTGACTACGGCGATGTGCGCGGACATGGTGCCGGAGCGTAACCCCTAACGGCCTACTGCGAGTAAGTGACCGTTGCTCCGATCGGGCGAGCGGCGCGCTGGACGGGCTAACCGGGCAACTACTAGGACGATGGTCCCAATAGATTGCTCATCCAGGTGAATGCCGTCACCTCGAGGGGTCCGGTCGCGGAATTGGCCCTAATCTACCGCTCAGTAGAGCACTGTCCCGCGGCCGAGAGCCGGCCCCAACCGGGAGGTCGAAGAAGACCCATGACGAACATCGTTGTCCTGGTCAAGCAGGTACCGGACACCTACTCGGAGCGGAAGCTCTCCGGTTCCGACAACACCCTTGACCGCGAATCCGCCGACGCCGTGCTCGACGAGATCAATGAGAAGGCCGTCGAAGAGGCCCTCAAGATCAAGGAAGCCGGCGAGGGCGAAGTCACCGTGATCTCGGTCGGCCCGGACCGCGCCACCGACGCGATCCGCAAGGCGCTCTCCATGGGCGCCGACAAAGCCATCCACGTGTCCGACGAGGCGCTGCACGGCTCCGACGCGATCGCCACCGCGAAGGTCATCGCGGCCGCCGTCGGCAAGGTCGAGGGTTACGACCTGATCCTGGCCGGCAACGAGGCGTCCGACGGCCGCGGTGCCGCCGTGCCCGCGATCCTGGCCGAGCTGCTCGGCGTGCCGCAGCTGACCTACGTGCGTCAGCTGACCGTCGAGGGGTCCGCCGTGAAGGCCGACCGCGAGACGGAAGACGGCATCACCCACCTCGAGGCGAACCTGCCGGCGCTGGTGAGCGTGAGCGAGAAGATCAACGAGCCGCGCTACCCGTCGTTCAAGGGCATCATGGCCGCGAAGAAGAAGCCGGTCGAGACGCTGACCATCGCCGACCTCGGCATCGACGCGGGCGAGGTCGGTCTCGGCAACGCGTGGTCGACGGTCGTCGAGGCCTCGCCGAAGCCGCCGCGCACCGCGGGCGAGAAGGTCGAGGACGAGGGCGACGGCGGCTCGAAGGTCGCCGAGTACCTGGTCGCGCAGAAGCTCATCTGAGACACGGTTTCGAGGAGGATTCCAGAAAATGGCTGAAGTACTCGTCCTCGTCGACCACGTCGACGGTGATGTCAAGAAGGTCACGCTCGAGCTGCTGACCGCTGCGCGCGCCCTCGGCGAGCCCTCCGCCGTCGTGGTGGGACCGACCGGCACCGCGGCGAAGGCCAAGGAAGCGCTCGCCGGCCACGGCGCGGCGAAGGTGTACGTCGCCGAGGGCGACGACGCTGCCGGTTACCTGGTGACCCCGAAGGTCGACGTGCTCGCGAAGCTCGCCGAGCAGGTCTCCCCGGCCGCGGTGCTCGTCGCCGCCAGCGCCGAGGGCAAGGAGGTGGCCGCGCGGGTCGCGCTGCGGCTGGGCTCCGGTCTGCTCTACGACGCGGTCGGTGTCAACGCCGACGGCACCGTGGACCAGTCCATCTTCGGTGGCGCGTTCTCGGTGAAGGCCAAGGCCGCCAAGGGCGCGCCGGTCGTGTCGGTGCGCCCGGGCGCGGTCGAGGCGGAGGCCGCCGATGGCGCGGCTGCCGAGGAGACCGTCGAGATTCCGGCGCAGGACCCGGCGAAGGCCGCCAAGATCACCGGCATCGAGCCGGTTGTCGGCGGCGACCGTCCGGAGCTGACTGAGGCGTCGATCGTCGTGTCCGGTGGCCGCGGCGTCGGCTCGGCGGAGAAGTTCGACGTCGTCGAGAAGCTGGCCGACTCGCTCGGCGCGGCTGTCGGCGCGTCCCGTGCCGCTGTCGACTCCGGCTACTACCCGGCGCAGTTCCAGGTCGGCCAGACCGGCAAGACGGTGTCGCCGCAGCTGTACATCGCGCTCGGCATCTCCGGCGCGATCCAGCACCGCGCCGGCATGCAGACGTCGAAGACGATCATCGCGGTCAACAAGGACGCCGAGGCTCCGATCTTCGAGATCGCCGACTTCGGTGTGGTGGGCGACCTGTTCAACGTCGCGCCGCAGCTGACCGAGGCTGTCGACAAGCGCAAGGGCTGAAGTTTTCTTTCGCCCGGAAGGCCGTCGCGTGCTCGCCACGCGGCGGCCTTCCGCGTTCTCCGGAAGCCTCTCGTCTGCCTGAGAGGAACCTGAGAACCGGCAATTAACTCAACGTGCACTGACCGGTCATCGATTGGCACTCTCCGAGGCCGCTTACCGGCAGGTGCACCTTGACCATGACGTCGTCACAGCTCCTCGTCAGTACTGATCAGGCGGGTGCCGACCTTCCCGCAGGCGCGCCGCGGTATTCGCTTCTGGTCGCCAACGGGAACGATGAAGTGCTCGCCGCACAGAAACTGCGATACCGGGTTTTCGCCGAGGAGATGGGGGCGGAACTGCATTCCCCGGAGCCCGGCCGGGATGTCGACTACTTCGACGAATTCTGCGACCACCTCGTGGTCCGCGACGACAACACCGGCGAGATCGTCGGCTGCTACCGCATGCTTCCGCCGGAACGCGCCGCGCAGGCCGGAAAGCTTTATTCCGACAGCGAATTCGACCTGACGACGCTCGCCGCGCTGCGGCCGTCCTTGGTCGAGACCGGACGGTCCTGCGTCCATCCCGACCATCGCAGCGGGGCCGTCGTGAGCCTGGTGTGGGCAGGGATCGCGCGCTACATGCTCCTTTCCGGACACCGTTACCTCGCCGGCTGCGCTTCAGTCCGGCTGAACGACGGCGGTAGTTACGCCGCGGGCGTCTGGGATGTCTTGCGCACCAAGCACCACGCTGACGAATCGTTGCGCGTCTCGCCGTTGCACCCATGGGACCCGGGCGCGATCGCGCGTCCCGACCGGGCCATGCTTCCGCCGCTGATCAAGGGTTACGTGCGGCTCGGCGCCAAAGTATGCGGCCCGCCGGCTCTCGACGCCGACTTCGGTGTCGCGGACTTCTTTGTTCTCCTTGATCTGCAGCAGGTCGACGAGCGGTATCTGAAGTTCTTCCTCGGAGCGCAAGGATGAGTCACGCTTGGATGCCGACGTCGCCCTGCGGTGACGGCTGCCTCACCGAGGGCGCGCCGACGGTCGGCCTGCCGCGGCGGGTTTTGCGTTTCACCGCAGCGATTTCCGTGGTCTTCGCGGCCCTGCTGGTCGCCCCGGCGTTACTGGTGATTCGCGGCCGGAGCCGGGAACGCTTGATGCGCCGGATTTTCCGGGCGGTGCTGAGGTCGTTCGGCGTGCGGATGTCTGTCGTGGGCGGTGCGGACTTCCTCGCCGCTCCGGCCGGTCGTGGTGCGCTCGTGGTGAACAACCACATCTCGTGGCTGGACATCATCGCGATCAACGCCCTGCGTCCGATGCGCGCGCTCGCGAAGATCGAAATCGGCTCTTGGCCGATCCTGGGCACGCTCGTGCGCCGCGGCGGCAGCATCTTCCTGGACCGCAACCGTTTGCGCACTTTGCCTGGCACCATGTCCGAACTGGCCGACAGCCTCCGCGCCGGCGCGCTCGTCAACGTCACCCCCGAGGGCACCACCTGGTGCGGCCTGGCTTCCGGCCGCTTCACGACGGCCACTTTCCAAGCCGCGATCGACGGCGGTGTCCCAGTCCGGCCGATCGCCCTGCGTTACAGGCTCGCCGACGGCCGCGAAACCAGCCAACCGGCGTTCATCGGGCCGGAGTCGCTCATCGCCTCCCTCCGTCGGGTCGCCGCGCTGCGCGGTCTGGTCCTGGAAGTGCACGTGTGCCCGGAGATCGCTCCCGGCCGCGCCGAAGACCGCCGTTCGCTGGCGGCTCTCGCTGAGGCCGCTGTCCACTCGGCCCTCGGCACAGTCCGCATCCCACCACAGCGTCGTCGGGTTCTGGTCGGGCGTCGCGCTCCCTCCCAGCCGGCCGTGCACTAACGAATTCCCTGGTCAAGGGGCTGCGGCGAGGCGTTGCCGTTTTTTGGCGACACCTCGCCGCAGCCTTTCGGCTCCTGCAGATCGGTCTTCGATCGGCCGCAGTCAGCCCATTCGCCACTCAACGGCGACAGCCGCCCGACTCGCCTCGTTGCCGGATGGCTACGACCGCCCGCCTCGTCACCGGTAGCCGCCGCCCACCATCCGTCGCCGCCGAACGGCGACGAATCGCTTGCGTCGGCACACCTCGTTGTCGCGGCCCCGCATTTGTCGCCGCTGAGTGGCGACACTCGCTTAGACCCGCTCGTCGTGCTCAGCCTTTCGCCACTGAGCGGCGATGGCCACTTGCCGCAGTTGCCGCAAACCGGCGACACTCACCTGCCAGATCGCCCAAGCCGCCCCATCGTCCAGCCTAGCCGACGATCGTGGTCAGGAAACGGCAATAGTCAGCTTCCCGCCAGGATGCCTGTTCTGACTCTCCTCCTGCGCAGCTGCCGCTTCCTCTAACGGAAAGGTCTTCCCCTGCGCAATCCGCAGTCCATTGTGTACATACCCGAGGATCTCGTTCAGCACTTCGTGCGTCTGCTCATCCTTGCCGCCAGAGGAGAAAGGCAATCCGAGCTGGAACGCAGCGCCGTCGGCAATGGTCACGATGCGCTCCTTCGACCCTCGCAGCTCGACCGACTCCGGCAAAACACCATGTCCGGACGCGTCGAACACTGCGTCGACCGGCCGGTCCGCCACCGCGCGGACCCGCTCTAGCCACCCGTCGCCGTAACGCACTGGAATCGCGCCCAGCGCTTTCACCTCATCGAGATTGTGCTGTCCAGCCGTTCCGATCACCGTCGCGCCCAATGCGACCGCGATCTGTGTCGCGAACCGGCCGACAGCACCACTCGCTCCGTGGACAACCAACAGTTCTCCAGCTTTGACGTCGAGCAGACGCAACACGCGCAGCGCGGTTTCGCCAGCTACCGGCAACGCCGCCGCGTCATCCCAGGAGAGGTCGGCTGGCTTGCGGACGATCGTTCCGCCGAGCGCGAACTCCGCGTAGCCGCCGGTCGCCGACCAGCCGAAGACCTCATCACCGACGGCGAATTCAGCGCCGTCGCCCACAGCGTCGACCACTCCCGCGATCTCCAGCCCCGGGATCTGCGGACCTTCGAGCGCCGCGCCGCCTGCCATCGCCCCCGAGCGAATCTTCCAGTCGATCGGGTTGATCCCCGCGCGCCGGACGGCGACCCGGACCTGCCCCGGACCGGGCTCTGGCGTCGGAACATCCTTCAGTTGCAGCACTTCGGGCCCGCCGTATTCGGCGAAAGTGATGGCTCGCATCTCGGTTCGCACTCTCCTTCGGTCGCCGTACGTCCTACTTAAAGCCAACCAGCATCCGGCGCATTCCGAACCGCACGCTCGATTCGCCAGTAAACGGCAACACCCTCGCCTTGTCGCACTCGATCACCCTGGCCTGACCGGCCGTCGTGACGCAGACAATGCCCAACGGTGGCACATAAGAACCCTGATTCATCGGTCTAGGCGACCAATACGGCGTCAGCAGCTACCCGGCGTCATCGACCTCCTGCACCGGCTGCCCCTCGACTACCCGGACGCGGCATCCGCAGGGCGCCCGCAGATTCGGCTTCTCCAGCTTGAGCCGCGGAACCTCCTCGCGGTGCCTCGAATTCCATCCCGATGCGAGGTGCTCCACTGCCTACCCCGAATGGCCGGCGGACGGCTTGACCTCCAGGGTGCTGGAGGTTGCAAGCTCGCGATCATGAGCCAGACCGTCGAAGCACAGCCCCGAAGAAGCGTCCTCTGGAGTCGCGAACACCGCCTCGTCACCGTCGGCCTGTTGCTTGTGGTCACGCTGGTGGCCTTCGAAAACATGGGTGTCGCCACCGCGATGCCGACGCTGGTCGCCGAACTTCACGGGTTCGTCCTCTATTCCTGGCCATTCACCACGTTCCTTGTGGCCAGCGTCGTCGCCACCGTCTTGTCCGGACGACTAGGCGACCGCAGAGGGCCAGCACCAGCCCTCCTGATGGGCCCGGCGCTATTCGCCGCCGGGCTGGCCGTCGCAGGCGTCGCCACCACGATGCCGATGCTCCTAGCCGGCCGTGCGCTGCAGGGCTTCGGCTCGGGGTTTCTACTGGTGTCCGTCTCGCTGTTGATCGCCCTGACGTTCACCGACCGCGAACGTCCCGTCATCTATGCGGCAAACGCTGCTGCATGGGTCCTCCCCGCGGTCATCGGCCCGTCCGTCGCCGGATTGGTGACCGTGACAGTGGGCTGGCGATGGGTCTTCCTCGGGCTGCTTCCGCTGGTCGGGATCGGAGTTGTCCTCCTCTGCAAGATCACTCGCGGTTTGCCCGTCCATGTACCCCTGCAAGCTGGACGTCGCGCAGGCGTCATCGCCGCTGTTGTTGCTGCGCTCGGAGTCGCGGCCCTGAGCTGGGCTGCGCAACACCCATCGCCTGCCGCGCTCGCCTACGGGGCGGTGGGTCTTGTCGCGCTGGCCGTCGCATTGCGCAAGCTCCTGCCTGTCGGAACCATGACCTCTCGTCCCGGATTGCCCACCGTGGTCGCCTCTCGCGCGCTGCTCGCCGGCGCATATGCGGGCATGGAGGCGTATCTCCCGCTGACTATGACCGCTGTCCACGGCTACAGTCCCGCTCTCGCTGGCCTGCCGCTGACCATCACCGCGCTTGGCTGGTCCGCCGCATCGGCTCTCCAAGGCCGCTTCCTCGACTGGTCGCGGGAGGCATCGCTGCGCACGGGCTTCGCTCTCGTAGCGGTGGGTCTCGTCGGCTTCGGCTTTGTCGCCCAACCGTGGTTCCCCGCCTGGGTGGCCTTCGCTGTCTGCGCAGTCGGCGGCGCGGGGATGGGGATCGCGATGCCCGCCGTCTCGGTCCTCCTGCTGCGCTATTCGCCAGAGGGGGAGCGGGGGTTCAACACGTCCGCAATGCAGCTCGCCGACTGGGTTGGATCAGCGCTGCTCATCGGCCTCGGCGGGGTGCTCCTGGCCGCCGTAGCCTCCGCCGCCCAGCCTTCTGCCCCGATGGGACTGCTCAGTGTCGTCCTCGTTTTGCTCGCGCTGCTCGGCGTCCGGCTCACGAGCAGGTGGCCGAAACAGGTGTGACGTGCCACTCCGCGGCCTGGGGCGAGCTTCGTCACAGGCCGCATCGGTCTACCCTGATAGGGCGATGACCTATCTCGACCACGCGGCAACCACTCCGATGCTGCCCGAAGCCATTGCGGCTATGACTGAGGCTTTGTCCACCGTGGGCAACGCCTCCGCGCTGCATTCTTCTGGACGGCGAGCTCGGCGGGCCGTCGAGGAAGCACGCGAAGTGATCGCCGCCGCTTTGGGCGCGCGGCCGTCGGAAGTCATCTTCACCGGCGGTGGCACGGAGAGTGACAACCTCGCGGTCAAGGGCATCTTCTGGGCTCGAAACCGCGAGTACTCGGCCCGGCGTCGCATCCTTTGCAGCACGGTCGAGCATCACGCGGTCCTCGACACGGTCGAGTGGCTGGAGCAGCACTCCGGTGCCGAGATCACTTGGCTTGAGGTAGACGACCAGGGCCGGGTGTCGCCCGAAACGCTCCGTGCCGCGATTGATTCGGCACCGGAGACGGTTGCCTTGGCAACGGTGATGTGGGCGAACAACGAGGTCGGCACCGTCAATCCGGTCGCCGCTCTCGCCGAGGTCTGCAGCGAATACGCGATCCCCCTGCACACCGATGCCGTCCAGGCGGTCGGTGCAGTTCCCGTCGACTTCACCGCCTCCGGCGCAGCCGCACTCACGCTGACCGGCCACAAGCTTGGCGGCCCGTATGGCGTCGGCGCGCTTCTCCTCGACCGCGACACCTCGTGCGTCCCGGTCCTCCACGGCGGTGGCCAGGAACGGAGCGTTCGCTCGGGCACTCTCGATGTCCCAGCGATCGCCGGCTTCGCCGCTGCAGTGCAATCGGCGATCAACGGTCGCGCGGAGTACGCCGCCCGGGTCGAGAAGCTGCGTGACGAGCTCGTCGCCGCGGTCCTGCGCGAAGTCCCGGACGCGATTCTTAATGGTCGAGACGGTGAGCGTTTGCCGAGCCACGCTCACTTCACTTTCCCCGGCTGCGCGGGCGACAGCCTGCTGATGCTCTTGGACGCCAAGGGCATCGAGTGCTCCACCGGTTCGGCGTGCACCGCAGGTGTCGCGCAGCCAAGTCACGTCCTCCTGGCAATGGGGGCAGATGCAGCCGCAGCTCGCGGCTCGCTCCGATTCTCGCTTGGCCACACGTCGACGCTGGACGACGTGCATACCCTGGCCCGGGAGATCGGTGGCGTCGTCACCCGCGCCCGACAGGCAGGTCTCGCCGGCATGCGCAAGCAGACGCAGAAGCAAGAGGTGTAAAGCAATGCGGGTATTGGCTGCAATGAGCGGAGGAGTCGACTCGGCCGTCGCCGCTGCGCGAGCAGTCGACGCCGGCCACGACGTCGTCGGAGTGCACCTGGCGCTTTCGGCTCAACCTGGCACGCTGCGGACGGGTTCCCGTGGCTGCTGCACAATCGAGGACTCACACGACGCCCGCCGGGCCGCGGACATCCTCGGTATCCCGTTCTACATCTGGGATTTCGCGGAGCGCTTCACCGAAGAAGTCGTTGAGACGTTCGTCGGCGAGTACGCCGCCGGCCGCACGCCGAACCCTTGCGTGACGTGCAACGAGAAGATCAAGTTCGAGGCGCTGCTTGAGAAGGCGCTCGCACTTGGCTTCGACGCTGTTGCGACCGGCCACTATGCGCGCTTAGCGACCGTGGACGGCGAGCTGGAACTTCGCCGGAGCGCGGATGAAGGCAAGGACCAGTCGTACGTGCTGGCTTCACTGCAGCCAGAGCAGCTTCGCCACGCGATGTTTCCGCTGGGCGACTCCTGGAAGTCGGACGTGCGTGCCGAGGCGGAGCAGCGCGGGCTTTCCGTGGCACGGAAGCCGGACAGCCACGACATTTGCTTCATCCCGGACGGCGACACCAAGAAATTCTTGGAGAAGCGGCTCGGCGAGCGTCCCGGCGAACTCGTCGATGCGGAGACCGGTGCGGTGCTCGGGCGTCACACCGGCGTGCACGGATTCACCGTGGGCCAGCGGAAGGGCCTCGGTATTGATGCGCCGGCCGCCGACGGCCGACCTCGGTATGTCCTTTCGCTCGAACCTGTTTCGGGCACGGTGAAGGTCGGGTCGTCGGCGGACCTCGGCGTCCAGGCCATTGACGCGGACCGGGCGATCTGGCCGAGCGGACGAGCCTTGGACGGGCCGACCGAGTGCACCGTCCAGGTTCGTGCGCACGGAGGCATCGCCGATGCGGTCGCCGAAGTGGATGAAGACGGGCAAGTCTCCATCCAACTGCGCGAGCCGTTGCGCGGTGTCGCTCCGGGCCAGGTCGTTGTCCTTTATCGGCAAGACGACCAGGCGGGCGACCTTGTGCTCGGGAGCGCCAAGATCTCTGGTACGCGCTGACCTCCTTATGCGCCTAGGCGTTCCTCTTCAGGTTGGTCTGGCGTGGGCTGGGGATCGTGCAGTGGCGGAGGTGCGCTTTCAGCTTTCTCACCGGTCGGTGTCGTGATGATGAGCTTCCCGTCTTGCAGGACCTCGTAGCTCCAATCAGCGCGATTCTTAAGACGTCGGTGACGTAGGCAGTAGCTCAACGTCGAGTCTGCGTCCGTGGAATCGGGCCCGGTTGGTTCCGTCAGGCAGTTCTGTGCGGGCCGCGGGCAGCCGGGCTGTCGGCACTCACGATCGCGGATCCGCACGAACTCGTCCACGTCGAGGCTCGGCCGATACCGGAACTTGCCGACCTCGATCACTTGCCCGGTCAGCGGGTCAGTGATGACCCGACGGACGATTGTGTCGGGTCCAGTGGCGATATGGCGCGCGAGGGCGGCCGGGATATGACCGTGACTGGCTAATTCGGCGGGATTGTCGTTGAGACCCAGGTAGGTCTGCAGATCGACATAGAGATACACCTCAGTCTGCTCTGGCACGCCGCCTTTGCCGCTGAGCAAGAGATCGATCGCGACGTCAGCTCGCAGTTGGTCGAGGGTTCGCTTCTCATCGCCCGTCTTGAGCGATCGAGCGATCTTGTCGACGCGGAGGTAGGCCGCTGTGGCTTTGTCGGTTGAGGTGTTGTCGACTGAGATCCGCGAGATGCCTTCGCTCTGATGCTGCAGGATGACCCGGCGCTCGGCTTTCCGCTGAGCCAGTCGGTCCATCGCGCCGTCTGGGTCGATTTTCGTTGCAGCGTAAGCGGTTGCCTTGCGGACTTGGGTTGGATTCTTGTCCTCTAGCCGGTGTTCGAGCAGGTAGTCGACCATTCTTGCATGGCGGTCGGACAGCTGGCTCGTGCCGTCGGTGACCTTCATGGCGCGATAAAGGTCGAACTTGCCCTCGTCCATCAGCCGGAAGGTCCGAGGCAGGCGTTGGGCCAGAGCTTCGGCAGCGGCGATCATCGCTCCGGCTCGGGTATCGGTGATGTGCAAGGCAAGCGCGAACTCGCACGCCAGCTCGTGCGGGTCTGATCTTCGTCTTCGTATGCCTGCCATGCAATGCAGCTGCAACGCCTGCAAGCGGGCGATCTGGCGGTTCGCGTCCTTCACGGCTGCCATCAGCTGGTCTGCCTGCAGGCGATCGAAAAGAGCGAGGTTCGCGTGCATGGTGCGAAGCAGGAAGGCGAGGTCTGCGGTTTCGGTGGTCTTGTTGGTCTGATCGGCGTGGTCCGCCGGAGTGCTCGACGTGCTCATGATCGTCACGATACGCATTGACCCGAGCACTGTCAGCTAAATTGCACGAAGGGACCCATCGTGCGATCGCTTGGCTTTTGCGTGACAACTCTGGCACGGTGAATGGCGGGTGATCGATCGCGTGGACGGCCGAAGCTGCGTGAAGGAGGTGATCAGAGATGCAGCTTGAAACCCGTGTGACTCGCGACGAAGCCCAATCGTTCGTAGAAGCGGTGCGCTGCTGTCCTCGTTGCGTCCGAGGTGAGTTGGACTAGGTTGCAGCCACGTTGCCGCGATTCGTTGATGGCCCACTGCACGAGCTGTGCGCCCAAGCCCGAGCTGCGGTGCTCGCGGTGTACGCGCACAGCTTCTATTTGCCCGCGAAGGGCCCCACGCCGTGCGAGGCCTGGGATGATCGTGAGCTGAAGTGTGGCTATCGGTCGATCGTTTGATGTTGCGACGACCAGCAGCTGATTTGGGTCCGCAGCAATGGCTTTGAACGCTTGCAGGTAGGGCTCAAGGTCGGCCGGCGAGTCGCGGGTCGCGCCAAGTTGGTCGTCCGCAAGCATCTGGACGATTGCTTCGACATCGTCGGGGCGAGCTCGTCTGACAGTGATAGGAGGCACGGCGGATCAGTATTCCATCGGATGTGTAATGGACGGTTGTCCGCTACGTGGCCTTGTAGCGGCGAATGCCGTCGACGTCTTCGGCTGCGAGCTTGTTCTGTGAGACGAGGAGATCAAGGTGCGCGCCAGTCTCGAGGACGGCGAGCATCTGATTGAAGGCGTCCATTTCGGACAGTTTGCGGCCGCGGCGAGTCCAGCCGAGGCGGTTGGCAGCTTCAAAAGCGGTGCTTGTTCCGGCTTCGATCTGAGCTGCCATCGTCTCGAGACGTTGCCGGTGGTGTTCGAGAAGCTCGTCGATCCGGGCATGCACGCTGTCGGTGACTGGGCCATGAGCCGGCAGCATGCGCCGGTCCGGCATGTCGCGAACCAGACGGAGGGAGTCGAGATAGTCGTTCAGCGGCAACTCAGCCGGAACCGGCTGGAAGCCGATCGACGGAGTGATGTGCGGGAGCACGTGGTCGCCGGAGAACAAAAGGTTGGCTGCGCCGTCTACGAAAACCACATGCCCGTTGGTGTGTCCTGGGGTGTGGACCACGTCGAACTCACGGTCTGGCAGCACTGCTCGCCGGCCGGGCGTCAGCCATTCGTCCGGCTCTTCCCAGAGATTCGCCTCGGTGTGGCGAGGTTCCGAACCGAACAGCTTGCTGAGCGCCGTGATGACCTCTTGTCCGCCGCTGAGGCGGAGGAGGTCGAGTTGGGCTTGCATGGGGAACTGGTTCGGGTTGGCGCTCGCGTCGAGAGAAGGCTGCTCGAGCTTGCCGAGGGCGATCCGGTTGCCGAACTCGCGCCGAAGCGCGACTGCCTGCGTGTAGTGGTCCCGGTGGACATGGGTGATGAGGAACTCTCGAACATCGCCGAGCTCGGCGTCGATCGCCTTGAGTGCGTCGGCCAGTAACTGGCGAGATTCTGTGAGGGCCCACCCCGAGTCGACGAGCACGAGGTTCGTGCCGTCGGTGACTGCGTAGACGTTGACCGCGCGCAAGGCGTCATTCGGCAGCGGCAAGGGGATCCGGTAGACGCCCGAGGCCACTTCGTAGACCCCGGGATCGGCCCAGTTCGAGTTACTGCCTTCGGGCAACGGCTCCACGGCGACCTCCGTCCAGGCGGGACCTCGGCGTCCCGGACTTTCCTTACATTGGGCCGTATTCCGGTCGCTGTCCACCTGGCGGCGCTGAGACGCCGGTCACGTGGTCAGCCGCGTTGTGCGGTGAGCGCGATGTCGATGGTCAACGTTGTCGCGACGAGTACGCTGGCCAGCGGCTCGGGGACCTGCAGCGGGATCTCAACGAGACAGGCGTTGCCGCTGATCGGCGAAGGCTCTGGCGACGGGTGTCCGACGTGGGCGACTTCGGTGCCGGCCGGGTCCTCGACGGTGACTTCCCATCGGTGCCTGCCACTGGCGACGACCCTGGCGATTGCCTTGCTTTCGGCACGCAGCGTGAAACGGACGCTGCCTGCGTTGGTCGGGATGATTTCGCCGATCGGCGTCCCGTCCGCGCGGGTGACCACGAAGCGGGCCAGCGGGTCCTTCGATGGTTTCTCCACCTTGAGGACAGTGCTCTGATTCGCGTCGCGGACCTCGAACCTGAGGCTGACGTACTGGTCAGATTTCCACAGGAGCTGAATGATTTTGCGCAGGAAGCTGGGGGTGGTGACAGCAACTCCGCCAATGCGGAGGCCCTGGCGGTCGAACACGCCGTACTCCTGGCCGGCGGCAGTCGGCCTTGCCTCCCGGCTGACGTAAAGGACCGCCTCGGTGAAGAGAGTCCGCTCAAAAGAGCGGCCTGAAGCCCGGCGGTACGGTGCTCCGGGCATAGTGCCCCGCTGCGGCTCCCGGGCGGATGCGTCACCGGGTGTTTTGCCGGGCGGTGGCGGGGCGGAGCTGGTCATGACGATCCAGACTAACGCGGTGACCGCGAATTCGGTGCAGGCAAAGGGATATGCGGCGAATGTCCGGCTAATGCCGCGCGGTCGGGTGAAGCTTGTCCGAAGGGGCGGTGCGGACTGCGGCCGCCCGTTCCGCGACAATCCGGCCTGTGACTGAACGACCTTGGCCCGCGGGCGCGGCGACGGGAATCGGGTCCATGCCGGGGACCGATCCCGTCGAGGCCGCTGCCGTCGTGTTCGGAGAGCTTCCCGGCTTCCCGTATGTGCCCGAATTGCCAGCTCGCGGCGTCGGTGCCGACCTGCTCGGCCGGACCGCGGCGTTGCTGGTGGACCTCGCGGTCGAGGTCGTGCCCAGTGGTTACCGCGTCGCCGGGCGGCCCGGTCACGACCATCGTCGTGGGCGTGACCTGCTCCAATGGGACCTCGATGCCGTCCAAGCCGCCCGCGAGAACGCTGGTGCGCCAGCTGTCCTCAAGACCCAGATCGCCGGGCCGTGGACGCTTGGTGCAGGGATCGAGCTCGCCCGAGGACATCGGGTGCTCACTGACCGCGGGGCGTTGCGGGACTTCACCTCGTCGCTGCTCGACGGGCTCTCTCAGTACGTCGCGGAGCTGACCGCGAGGACCGGCGCGCCGGTGGTCGTGCAGCTCGACGAGCCGTCGTTGCCTGCTGTTCTCGCCGGAAAACTGTCTACTCCGTCGGGATACGGCAACGTCCCCGCAGTGCCTGAGCCTGAGGTTCGGGAGCTGCTCGCGACGACAATTGAACGGATCGGAACGATGACCGGGCAGCCAGTGGTCGTCCACTGCTGCGCTCCGCGTCCGCCGATCGCGCTTTTCCGCGCCGCAGGTGCTGGGGCCGTCGCGTTCGACATCAGCATGCTCGCCGGGGCGTCCGCCGAGCTCCTGGACGAGATTGGCGAGGCTTGGGACAGCGGTGTTTCGTTCTTCCTGGGCCTAGTACCGGCCACCGACCCGGCGATGGCTCCGGCGTTGAAGGACCTCGCGTCGCCGGCGCTCAGGCTCGTGGACCGGCTGGGCTTCAACCGTTCGATACTGGCCGAACGCGCTGTTCCGACTCCTGCGTGCGGCCTGGCCGGTGCCACGAACGAGTGGATGCGCCGGGCGCTTGCTCTTAGTCGCGACCTGGGCAAAGGGTTTGTGGAGCCGCCCGAGAACTGGTGATTCCGCGGACGTCCTGCTGCAGTGCCGCGTACCGTGGCTGGTGAAGAGAAACAACCGGGGGAAATTCCGAATCATGCGTTTGTTCCGTCGTCGCCGCTCGGAAGCCGACACCGCGGCCGCGCCGCCAGATCCCCGTACGCCATGGCCTGAGCAGCAGGTGCCGTCCGACGCTGCTGCCGCGGCGGTTGCGTTCTGGGAAGGGTGGTACGACCTTCTGCCCGAGGTCAGTGCTGCGCTGGGCGAGGGCGAGCCGCATCGCGTCGAGCACGATCTGTGTGTGCTGGTCGAGACGCTGCATCCGCGGCTGCACTTTTCGCTTGAGCGTGGCCGGATGGCGATCTACGCGTTGGTCGTCAGCGGGCAGGAAGACCCGGAGCTGCACCCGTACACCGACGCGTGGAAAGCGGCTGGACCGCCTGACGACGCGATCTGGGAGTACCACGATTCGGTGCCCCCGGTCCCGGATCCGACCGAGGTGACGGTGAACCTGGGCGAGCATCGCATCTCGCTGGCTGACGTCCGGGTTGTCGCGCAGGTGGACGACGGCGTGGTTGACGTTGCGGTCCATCACCCCGCGTTCGCGGAGCTGGACGAGGCTGCGCGCACCACGATGACGTTCCTGCCGCTCGACGCGACGCTGGGCGAGCGTCTGGCCGCTGAGCGGCTGGGTCGGGTCGAGACCGCCGATGCCGCGCCGGAAGGCACGATCGATCTTCTGGAGTTCCGGGAGCTGGTCCGCGGGCTGACGGAGCAACCGGACGAAAGTGTCGGTGCCTCCGACTAAGCTCACCACCTGTGAGCAGCACCGACCTTCCCCAGGACCAGGTGGCCGTGGAGGCCGCCCAGGACGTGACCGACGTGCCGGCCGACGTGCGCGAGCGGCACGGCGCGCTTGCCGAGGAGATCCGCGGCCATCAGTTCCGGTACTACGTGCTGGACTCGCCGATCGTCTCCGACGGTCAGTTCGACGCACTCCTCGGCGACCTCCAGGAGATCGAGGACGAGTATCCGGCGCTGGTCACGCCTGATTCGCCGACCCAGAACGTCGGCGGCACGTTCTCCACCGAGTTCACTGCGCACGACCACCTCGAGCGCATGCTGAGCCTGGACAACGTGTTCGACACCGACGAGTTCCTCACCTGGGTCGAGCGCGTCGAGAAGGAAATCGGGGCCACGGAGTACCTGGCCGAGCTGAAGATCGACGGCCTGGCCATCAACCTGCTCTACGAAAACGGCAAGCTCACCAGGGGGCTTACCCGCGGCGACGGGCGCACGGGCGAGGACGTCACGCTGAACATCCGTACCCTCGATCAGGTGCCGGACGAGCTCACCGGCACCGACGAGTTCCCCGTGCCGAAGCTCGTTGAGGTGCGCGGCGAGGTCTACTTCCGCGTCGAGGACTTCCTCGAGCTCAACGCGAAGATGGTCGAGGCGGGCAAACTGCCGTACGCGAACCCGCGCAACACAGCTGCCGGGTCGCTGAGGCAGAAGGACCCGAAGATCACCAGGGAGCGCCGGCTCCGCCTGATCTGTCACGGTCTCGGCAAGCGGAACGGCTTCGAGCCGGTCACGCAGTCGCATGCCTACGACGCGCTGGCTGCCTGGGGGTTGCCGGTGTCGCCGCACACGCGAGTGCTGCGGACCGGCAAGGAACTCACCGATCACATCGCCTATTGGGGTGAACATCGGCACGACGCCGAGCACGAGATCGATGGCGTCGTCATCAAAGTCGACCAGGTCTCGTTGCAGCGCCGCCTCGGCACCACATCACGCGCGCCTCGGTGGGCGATCGCTTACAAATATCCGCCGGAAGAAGCGATCACGACGTTGCTCGACATCCAGGTCGGCGTGGGGCGCACGGGACGGGTCACGCCGTTCGCTGTCACCGAGCCGGTCAAGGTCGCGGGCTCGACGGTCGCGCGCGCGACGCTGCACAACCAGGAAGAGGTCAAGCGCAAGGGCGTGCTGATCGGCGATCGGATCGTGATCCGCAAGGCCGGCGAGGTGATTCCCGAGGTGCTCGGTCCCGTCGTCGACGCGCGGACCGGCGACGAGTGCGAATTCGTGATGCCCACCGAATGTCCGGAGTGCGGCACGGAACTCGCCTACCAAAAGGAAGGCGACAAGGACATCCGGTGCCCGAACACCCGGTTCTGTCCTGCGCAGCTGCGGGAACGGCTGTTCCACCTCGCCGGGCGCGGTGCGTTCGACATCGAGGTGCTCGGGTACGAGGCGGCGGTCGCGCTGCTGGACGCCAGGGTGGTCGCCGACGAGGGCGATGTGTTCGACCTCAACGAGGAGTCGCTCGCCGAGGTGGAGTTGTTCCGTACCAAGGCAGGCGACCTGTCGGCGAACGCGCGGAAGCTCCTGGCGAACCTCGATTCGGCGAAGGATCGTCCGCTGTGGAAGGTAATTGTCGCGCTGTCGATCCGGCATGTCGGGCCGACCGCGGCGCAGGCGCTTGCGCGGGAATTCGGTTCGCTGCAACAGATTGAAGACGCGAGCGAGGAGGAACTCGCGGACGTCGACGGCGTCGGACCGACTATCGCGCACGCGGTGCAGGAGTGGTTCGAGGTCGGCTGGCACCGGGAAATCGTCGAAAAATGGCGACGGTCCGGTGTTCGGATGGAGGAGGAGCGCGACGAGTCCATCCCGCGGAATCTCGAAGGACTGTCGATCGTGGTGACCGGCTCGCTCGACGGGTTTTCCCGCGATGAGGCGAAAGAAGTCATCATGGCGCGCGGTGGCAAGGCCGCGGGATCTGTGTCGAAGAAAACGGCTTTCGTCGTCGTGGGCGACGCGCCTGGGTCGAAGTACGAGAAGGCTGTGCAGTTGAAGGTGCCGGTGCTGGACGAGAACGGGTTCCGCGCGTTGCTGGAGCGCGGTCCGGAAGCGGCTGCGGAACTGGCGCTCGACACCGGTGCGGACGAGGAAGCTGAGGGCGGCGATGAGTGACGTGGAGATCCGCCCGGCGCGGCGGGAGGAATTCGACGCGCTCGGCGAGGTGACCGTCGAGGCTTACCGGATCGAGGGATTCTTCGATACCGATGCCGCGTACGAGGCGAAGCTTCGGGACGTCTCGGGGCGGGCGCAGCACGCTGAGTTGTTGGTCGCGGTCGATCCGGACGGTCAGGTCGTGGGGTCGGTCGCGATTGTCCAGCCGGGGAGCAAGCTCTCCGAGATTTCGCAGCCGGGGGGGTTGGAGTTCCGCATGCTCGCGGTCTCGGCGGCTGCGCGCGGGCGAGGGGTCGGCGAGGCACTTACTCAGGCTGTGCTGGCCCGGGGCCGGGAGCTCGGCGTTGACCGGGTGGTGCTGAGCAGCCTCGACGTGATGCGGAAGGCGCACCGACTCTACGAACGGATCGGTTTCCGGCGGTTGCCGGGGCGGGACTGGCATCCGCATCCGGGGGTCAACCTGATCGCGTACGAGTACGGCTTCTGAGGTCTCGTTTTCGCAGTTCAGAGACTTTGCCGTTTTTTGGCGAAAGCGTTGGGCGGGGTTCATCGACGGTATTCGCCGTTGAGCGGCGACGGTTTGATGAGCCTCGTCCCGGCTTCGCTGGGTGCGGTCGAATGCTTGGCGTGCCTGGCTGTGAGCATCGGCCCGGTGTGAACGATCACGACTGTCGTCGGTGGACGAGTATACCTGTTAGGCGAGTTTCGACCGGCTATGAGCTGTAACGTGTAGATGTCTGGCTTCGACTCAAGCTGTCACGCGTGAAGTACCGACTCGTATCGAGGAAGCGTGATCATGGCGAAGTTCGTTCAAGCCACCGTTCCGGTCGTTGGCGTTGCCGCTTTTCTTGCCGTTGCGTGCAACGCTGCATCCCGGCCTGGTGACACCTCAACGACGGTCACGACCCAGACCGTGACTGCGACGGCAACCGAGTCCGCGACGGCGACTGTGAGTGCGCCGATTAGTACCGCGCGGCCGACGACGATCAAAGTCCCTGACGTGTCGGGCATGAACCATCAGGACGCGCAGGACGCCATGCAGGCGGCTGGGCTGTACAACTTGCGAGAGGTCGATTCGTCCGGGAAGAAGCGGATGATGATCATCGACCGGAACTGGTGTCAGACCGGGCAGGATCCCAAGCCCGGTGCCGTGGTTTCCGCTGGCACAGTCGTCACGCTCTATGCCGACAAGTGCTGATTGTCGCCGTCCGGCAAACCGAAGGAAACCGGCAGTCGTTGCCGGGCAGGTTCCCCTTTTCGGGGGAGATTGTCTGCACTTGAGGACAGCGGCGCACGAGTGGATCCGCATGCAACGAACGGTTGAGCCAGCTCCGAGCTGCTTCCAACGGCGACCCGAACAGTCGAGTGCTGACCTCTGAAATGCCGAATTGACCAAACATCCAAGGCCGCACGCTTTTAGGACAGCTGACCCAAGCCTTGGATCAGCCGTCCAGAACCACCGCGACGATCCCAGCGAAATGTGCCAGCCGAGCGACCTCCGCGGCGCGGAAGTTAGGCCCGCCCGGCCGCGCGACAAGCATCGCCTTCCCCGGCTTGCCCAGCGGAGTGGCGGCCAGCTCGGTGCCGAGCTCCTTCCACGTCTCCGGAACCCAGGAGTCCTCGCCGTCCAGGACAGTCGCGCGCTCCAGCGGCAGCCAAGGCAAGTCCGTGAACGGGTTCTCCGGAGCCGCACTCGACGAAGCCAATCGACGAGGCCCCGATTCCGAATGTTCGACGATCACCGCCCACCCGGCGCGGATGATCTTCGGCACACCTTCGGCGAGCAAGTCCAGCCCAGCCTTCGGCTGTGCGGCGATCTCCTCGACCAGCTCCAGCTCGCGATGGGTATCGAGGATGCCCGCGTACGGCCGCACCGCGTCGACCTCGACGCCTTCCACGCTCTCGGCCGCGGTGATCAACGCGTCCGGGAGCCGGCCCGACGGGAGTTCGACCACCAGGTCGTCGATCGCGAGCCCGCCGCCGCGTTCCACCACGTCCACGCTCAGGATGTCCGCCCCGACCGTGCCGAGCGCGGTCGCGACCGCGCCGAGAGTGCCGGGGGAGTCCGGTAGCTGGACCCGGATCAGGAACGACACCACGCGCCCCTCTCGCCTCAGGCGCCCCAGCCCTGTCGTGGGACGCGCTTGCCGGGCGCCGATTGTGACAGACCGGGTACCCGCGGGGGCCCGCTGTCCGGCAAGCGAGACGCCCTGCCCGGCGCCCGCGGCCCGATAACCCGGTCGAACCGTCCGACGCCGTCACCATAGACTTGCAGCTTCCGAGAGCACCCGCACAGCACACCCCGGGAGTCACCCGCGTGCCCAACATTTCCCGAGACGAGGTCGCACACCTCGCCAGGCTGGCCAGGCTGGCCGTGACCGACGACGAGCTGGACGTTTTCGCCGGCCAGCTCGACCAGATCCTGGACTCGGTGGCGAAGGTCAGCGAAGTCGCCGCGGAGGACGTCCCGCCGACCTCGCACGCCGTGCCGCTGACGAACGTCTTCCGCGAGGACACCGTTCGGCCCAGCCTCGAGCAGCAGGACGTGCTGGCCGCAGCGCCAGCCGCCGAGGAAGGCCGGTTCCGGGTGCCGCGGATCCTGGGAGAAGAACAGTGAGCGAACTCGTCAAGCTGACCGCCGCCGAGCTGGCGGCGAAGATCCACACGCGCGAGGTGTCCGCGGTCGAGGTCGCGCAGGCGCACCTGGACCGCATCGCCGCGGTGGACGACCACGTGCACGCGTTCCTGCACGTCGACACCGAAGGCGCGCTCGGCGCGGCCAAGGCTGTCGACGAGCAGTTGGCCGGGGGCGAGCAGCCGGCGTCGCCGCTGGCGGGCGTCCCGCTGGCGCTGAAGGACGTGCTGACCACGAAGGGCGTGCCGACGACCTGCGGGTCCCGCACGCTTGAGGGCTGGCTGCCGCCGTACGACGCGACTGTCACGCGCAAGCTGCGCGAAGCCGGTGTCGTGATCCTCGGCAAGACGAACATGGACGAGTTCGCGATGGGCTCCTCCACGGAGAACTCCGCGTACGGCCCGACGCACAACCCGTGGGACCACGCGCGCATCCCGGGCGGTTCTGGCGGTGGCTCCTCGGCGGCGATTTCGGCGTTCGAGGCGGCTCTCGCCATCGGTACGGACACTGGCGGCTCGATCCGCCAGCCGGGGTCTGTCACCGGCACTGTGGGCGTGAAGCCGACGTACGGCGGAGTGTCGCGCTACGGCCTCGTGGCGTTCTCGTCTTCGCTCGACCAGGCCGGGCCGTGCGCGCGTACGGTGCTTGACGCCGCACTGCTGCACGAAGCGATCGCTGGTTACGACCCGATGGACTCGACGTCCATCAACGCACCGGTGCCGCCGGTTGTCGCTGCGGCGCGCGAAGGCGCGAAGGGCGACCTGACCGGCGTACGCGTCGGCGTCGTGAAGGAGTTCGCCGGCGACGGCTACCAGCCAGGCGTGCTGCGGTCGTTCGAGGCGGCCGTGGAGCAGCTTCGCGCTCTCGGTGCCGATGTGGTCGAAGTTTCGTGCCCGCACTTCACGTACGCGCTGCCTGCGTACTACCTGATCGCGCCGAGCGAAGCGTCGTCGAACCTCGCGCGCTTCGACGCGATGCGGTACGGCCTGCGCGTCTCTGACGACGGCGAGCACAGTGCCGAAGAAGTCATGTCGCTGACGCGCGAGAAGGGCTTCGGCGCTGAAGTGAAGCGTCGCATCATGCTCGGCACGTACGCGCTTTCGTCGGGCTACTACGACGCGTACTACGGCTCCGCGCAGAAGGTGCGCACGCTCATCACGCGCGACTTCACGCAGGCCTTCGAGAAGGTCGACGTGCTCGTGTCGCCGACGACGCCGACCACGGCGTTCAAGCTCGGCGAGCGCGTGGACGACCCGATGGCGATGTACCTCGCCGACCTGTGCACCATCCCGTCGAACCTCGCGGGCAACGCCGCCATGAGCGTCCCGAGCGGACTGTCCGACGAGGACGGGCTGCCGGTCGGCCTGCAGATCATGGCCCCCGCGCTCGCCGACGACCGGCTGTACCGCGTCGGCGCCGCGTACGAGGCCGCGCGCGACGCCGCTGCCGGCGGCTCGCTCGTGCACCAGGCTCCGGAGCTGGGAGGAACGAAGTGACTGCCGTGGCCGAGTTGATGGACTACGCCGAGGTTCTCGAGCGGTTCGACCCGGTGCTCGGGCTCGAGGTCCACGTGGAGCTCAGCACGAACACCAAGATGTTCTGCGGCTGCGTCAACGAGTTCGGCGGCGAGCCGAACACCAAGACGTGCCCGACCTGCCTCGGCCTGCCCGGATCGCTGCCCGCCGTGAACGGCAAGGCGGTCGAGGGCGCGATCCGGATCGGTCTCGCGCTCAACTGCGAGATCGCGGAGTGGTGCCGGTTCGCCCGGAAGAACTACTTCTACCCGGACATGCCGAAGAACTTCCAGACGTCGCAGTACGATGAGCCGATCGCGTTCGACGGCTATCTCGACGTGACGCTGGACGACGGCGAGGTCGTGCGCGTCGAGATCGAGCGCGCGCACATGGAGGAGGACACCGGCAAGTCGCTGCACATCGGCGGCGCGACCGGTCGGATCCACGGCGCCGAGCACTCGCTGCTCGACTACAACCGCGCTGGCGTGCCGCTGATCGAGATCGTCACCAAGCCGATCACCGGCACCGGCGAGCGGGCGCCCGAGGTGGCGCGCGCATACGTCACCGCGTTGCGCGATCTGCTGCGGGCGCTCGACGTCTCCGACGTCCGCATGGACCAGGGCTCGCTGCGCTGCGACGCGAACGTGTCGCTCATGGCCAAGGACGCCACGGAATTCGGCACGCGCACGGAGACGAAGAACGTCAACTCGCTGCGCAGTGTCGAGCGCGCGGTGCGGTACGAGATGACGCGCCAGGCGGCGATTCTCGCCGAGGGCGGATCGATCCGGCAGGAGACGCGGCACTTCCAGGAGGCCGACGGCACCACGTCGTCCGGGCGCGCCAAGGAAACCGCGGAGGACTACCGGTACTTCCCGGAGCCCGACCTCGTGCCGATCGCGCCCTCGCGCGAGTGGGTCGAGGAGCTGCGCGCGACTCTGCCGGAGATGCCGTGGGAGCGGCGCAAGCGGATCCAGGACGAGTGGAAGCTCTCCGACGAAGCGCTGCGCGACCTGCTGAATGTCGGTGCCGTCGACCTCGTCGCGGCGACGGTCGAGGCCGGCGCGACGCCGGACGAGGCCCGCGGCTGGTGGGTCAACACGCTGGCGCAGGAAGCGAACACGCGCGAGGTCGAGCTGAGCGAGTTGGCGATCACGCCGGCGCAGGTCGCCGAGGTGATCGGGCTCGTGTCCTCCGGTGAGCTGACGAACAAGCTCGCCAAGGAGGTCGTGCAGGGCGTTCTCGCGGGCGAGGGTTCGCCGCGCGAGGTCGTCGAGAAGCGCGGTCTGAAGGTCGTCTCCGACGATTCGGCGCTGCTCACCGCTGTCGACGAAGCCCTGGCCGCGCAGCCGGACATCGCCGACAAGATCCGCGGCGGCAAGGTCGCCGCGGCGGGCGCGATCGTTGGCGCGGTCATGAAGGCGACCAAGGGCCAGGCCGACGCCAAGCGCGTGCGCGAGCTGATCATCGAGCGCGTCGGTTCCTGAGTGGCTTTCTCGCTCCGACGCGTCACCTGGCGCGAGTGGCGCACTGGCTCTGACCTGCGGGAACGCAGATTGGCACTTGTGGGAGCGGAGAGTAGTTTCTAGGACTGTTGTTGCTGGTCAGACGGCGTTCGCGTCGTCTGACTTGGTAACGGTTCGGAGCGTCTGGTTGCGGCGGTCGGTCCCACGGTCCGTCCCACGCGGTCCCACGGCCTTCGGGGGCTGCCGTTCGCCGAGCGCCGCGAGCGTTTTCGCGATCGCCTCCGGTGACTCCTGGACGTAGTCGGCCAGCTCCTCGAGGTCGGCGTGGCCCATGATCCGTTGTACGGAGAATGGGTCCGCGCCGCCCGTGACAGCCCGTGTCGCGAACCCGCGGCGCACGCCGTACCCGCTCTTGCTCTCGATCTCGGCCTCGTCCGATGCTCGGCGCATCCACGCGCTGAGCATGTTCGCGTTGACGGGCTTTCCGAGCGTGTTCACGAACAGCAACGCATGGCGGCACTCCGTGCCGTCCAGGTGTTCAACACCACACCCGGCGGTGAGGTCGCGGCCCTTGGTGTGGCGGTCGACGATCTTCATCGCGACCGTGGTCAACGGCACCCAGCGAACGTCGCCGTCCTTCGGGTAACCCCGAATGACCTTGCGCCGGGTGAGGTACACCTCAGCCACGAGAGCCCGCCGTCGCTTGCGGTCAATCCGGTGCACGTGGAGGCCGGCGAGTTCGTTGGGGCGCATCCCGACTTCCAGGCCGAACTCGACCATGTCGGCATAGAACGTGGTCTTCGGGTTACCGTGAGATCGCATCGCGGTCGAGTCCTCGACGCTGACGTACGACTTCGCCTTCTTCCTCAGCGTCGGAAGCTCGATCTTGAAGCACGGGCTTGTGTCCAGGATCTCGTCGTCGACCGCCTTGTTCATGCTGATCCGGAACACCGAGAAGATCTTGTGTATGTATCCCGGCGACATCCCGGGCCGCTCCTTCAACTCGGTCGCGACCCACTTCTTCACCGCCTTCCGACTGATCCGGTTCAGCGGTGTCTCGGCCCACTGGGGGATCAGCCATTTACTCGCGATGTTGGCTTCCTTCGACGGAGTGTCCGACGGCAGCTTCGCGCGTTCCTCGCTCAACTCCTCCCACCAGTCGCCCCACAGCGTGCTCGGCGGCAGCGTCCCGTCCTTCGCCTGCGCGGTGCGCTTCGCCTTCGCCTGAGCGTCCACTGCGGCGTCGAACGCGTCCTGCTTGCGATCGAACGTCCCGGGGACGCGCTGTCTCTCGCCCTCAGCGTCCCGGTACAGGCCGCGGTATCTACCGCTCGGGAGCTTCTCCGTGCTCGGCATCTCCAACTTCCTTCTTGTATAGTTCCAGCAATTCGGCCTTCGCTCGAAGTTTTGAATATTGAAACTCCGCACGCCTCATATATGCCCGAGCTTCTGTCGATCGGTCGCGCGCATGCATGGCTTTGCTGCGGAGGGCATCGACCTCGTGTTCATCGCGTCGTGAGTGAAATGCCTGGTTCATATCGTTATGGGCTGCTGCTGCGGCGTCTTCCGTGGCCCGCATTTCTTGGGCTGCCTTAGCAAGTGTCATGGCGGCATCTGCAACATCTGACGTGATATCTGGATGCTCTATCTCGACGATGGCCCCGTCGACCATGCTGCGGAGCCATCGCAGGCCATCAAGGTCGAGTTTATGCAGCAGTTCGCGAACGCCGTATTTTCTGGCAGCTTCGACGGTGGCGTGACCAGTAATCCCCGCCTCGGTCGTGACTTCGGGTTCATCGGCACCGCTGATCGAGTAGACTCCCGACTCTTGCATGCCTAGTCCGGTCGTTCCCCGCGCATGCACTATTCTATTTCGCGCCTGGTTAGGGTCTGGCGCAGCGGCGCTTGATAAATCTTTCGGCGCAGAGGGAACGATAGGAGAGTCATATTTAAGCAACTCCTCCTCTCCTATGGAAAACAGTTCGGGAAGTAGGTCCTTTAGGTCGCTATTGTTCTCGTCCACGAAGTCGTAAAGAATTCCTTCGCGCGGTCCCTGTAGGAGTGTCAAGGCTGCGCCACGCGGCCACGACAGTGCGTTGTCGAGAGAAAATAGTGTTTTGGGGCGATAAGATCCGGATTGGCCTTTCTCGATAGTTCGCAGGCTTGCAATCGATGGCCCGCCGTGCTTCTCGGCCACGTCCTCCTGTGTGATCCCGAGTTGTTCTCGTCGCGCGAAGGCTATGCGGCCGAGTAGCTCGGCGCCTGGGACGAGCTCCTCCCGGCTCAGCTCCTCGACGCGGTCCTGATCGCTGCCCACGGCAGGTCTCCGTCTCGTAGTGGTTGGGAACTTCTCGGTACACCAGTGAACACTATCGCCCCTCAACTTGGCTACATTTCTGCCATGTTGGCGCTCAACGTGCATCCAGCGGCAGGCATTTACCGCCAAGTTGAGGAATCTCTGGGGCCATATGGTTGCACCTGATCGCTAACTTGCGTACTGTCTGCGACGCACCCCGATGATTGGTTGGCGAAGGAGAGGCCAAGTGGCCGAGGCGAAACCCCTGAGCGTGGCTGTGGCGTCGAAGTACGCCGACTACCACCCGAAGACGCTGCTCAGAGCCCTGCGCGCTGGAGACCTGCGCGGTTACCAGAGGAGCGCCAACTGCAAATGGCGGATCTACCAGGAGGACCTTGACGCCTGGATTCGCGGTGAACGCCCTACGAAGCGCCGGAAGACGGCGTGATCGCCATGACCACGACCGAGAAGAAGGACCACCCGACCGCGAACTTGGCGGCTCAGGTCGGGCGGCCCCTGACGACGAACCTGCAGGAGACCCGCATGCTCATCGACGGCAAAAATACCGCATTACCACCTGAGCGGCTTAGTGGTGATTCCGCGCAGCCGACCACCGAGACGGACTGGGCGAAGATCGACGCGGCCTTCGTTCACGTCCCGTGGTGCTCGTACCCGCAGGGCGGCGCGCATTGCTGTGCATCCGATGAGCCGTACGTCGCGGGGCTTGCGACTGTCGAGGGCGCGACCGTGACCAGGCCGCCTCTGGCGTCCGTGGTCGCGTGGATGGACGAGGAGACCGCGCGCCTGAGTGTCAGTTTGCACTTGACGTGTGAGGAAACCCGGTACGGCGACGACGGCTCGAACTTCGATGTGGGTGCCAACTTCGACCCGGCGTCGGCTCGTGCGCTGGCCGCGCAGCTGATCCGCAGCGCCGAACTGGTCGAGGAGGAGAGCGTCGCCCGGGTGGCGTCAGGCCGCTGTCCGGTGAGCACGTTGACGGGCATGGGCAACGGCACTCCCGCGGCGGTCCAACTCGAGCAGTTGCGCGCCTTCCTCGACGAGCGGCACGCCGCCGAAGCTGCCGCCGAGGAGATGCCCAAGTGAACGAGCCGACTCAGCAGTTCTTCCAGGGCTTGACGGTCGCAACCCCCTCGACGACCGTCACCCCGCCCGTGTTCACGGTGGACCGGCTGCAGCAGCTGATGACCGCAATTTCCGCCGGGCTGCGCGCGGGAACTCTCACGCCCGGCGATGCCGCCGACCGGATCGAGGCGACGGTCGCCTCGTTCGCAGAGCAGCGTGCGGCCGCGACTGCCCGGCTCATGGCCGAGGTCACCGCAAACGCCGAAGGCAAGGTGTCGGCGGACCCGATGATCACCTCGGCGCGCGCCGCGCGATTGGTCGAGCCCCACACCGGCAACCAGCGCGGCCGGATCCTCGCGTTCGTCGTCGAGGCCGACGCGGGCAGCACCGACTTCGAGATCGAGCGCGACCTGCGGATCATGGGCAACTCGGTGAGGCCCCGCCGCCTGGAACTGATCGAAGGCGGCTACCTCGCCGATTCGGGCGCGACCCGGCAGCACCGCGGATCCGAGTGGGTCGTGTGGACCGCGACCGACGCGGGCCGAGCGTGGTACGCGCGCACTCGGGGAGGTGCAGCGTGAGCCTGCTGACCGCGCTCGTCTGGCTCGCTGGCGCGTTCGGCGTCGGTCTCTTCCTCGGGTTGGCCTGGCGTCCGGCCCGCCCCTCCCGCGTGTCCCGAAAGGACGGTCGAGCGTGAGCTACCTCGAAGAAGTTCCGTTTGCCCAGCGAACGCTGGAAAAGGTGCGCGAGCACTACCACGCTGCCTATCCGCTGCTGGCTGCGTACGACGCAGCGGTGGCCGAGTTCAACGGCGTGGTCTCGATCCACAAGCCGGCAACCGGCGGTCTCAGCGATCGGCAGGTAGCCCGGATCGCGCTGGAGCGGATCGGTTTGCCTCCGCGCACCACGCTCGACCTCGCCGCCGCGGTGGCACTCGTCGACCAGTTGCGTGACGAGATGGAACGTCAGTGCCCGCCGCCTTCGCCAGACCTCGCTCACGCTGTGGTGCACGCCGAGTTCCCGTGGGCGGGATGCGTGATCACGCCGGAAGTCTTCGCCGAAATGAGCGCCGACGAGCGCGCCGAGCACGTCGCGATGGTCGCCAATGAGGTGTGGTGCGCCACCCCGGACCCGGAGCGGATGCAGGTGCTGTTCGCGCAAGCTCTCGGCTACGCGCTCCCGGCGCTGTACTCGGCGATCGCCACGACACACGCGAACCAGGCGACCTCGTGACCGCGCTCGCCTGGTTCGCCGTCGTCGCGCCGCCCGCCTGCACGGCGCTCGGCATGGTCATCGGCCGCCGCTTCCCGAGCATGGCGGTACTGCGTCGCCATGACGCTGCGGTGCTCGTCGAGTTCGACAAGCAGCTCGCCGACCGTGCCCGCCGAATCCTCAACGACCGCAGCTGACCCACCGTGTGGGGCCGGGTTTCGGCTCGGTCCCACACGGGACCGTGAAAGGCACGACCCGTGGCACGTGAACAGGCCAACGTTCGGTTGTCCATCTGGACAGATCCCGATTTCCGCGCGCTCAGCGTCGAGGCGCAGCACCTCTACCTCCTCATCCTGACCTCGCCGACGCTCAGCTACGCCGGAGTGGCCGACTGGCGACCCAAGCGGATCGCGGCACTCGCGGCCGGCTGGGTCGCGGGCGCCGTCGAGACGGCCGCCGCCGAGCTGCAAGCCGCGCGGTACCTCATTGTCGACGAGGACACCGACGAAGCTCTCGTGCGCAGCTTTCTTCGCCACGACGGCCTGATGGCCCGCGAGTACATGGCGACCGCCGCCGCCAAGGCGTACGAGGGCGTCGCGTCCGCGCGCATCCGCGGCGTGATCGTCCACGAGCTGCTGCGGCTGCGCGCGGACGAACCAAGCCTTCTCGGGTGGAACTCGAAACGGCTCCTGGCTGTACTCAAAGACCCGTCGGTCGATCCGTCCGAAATGGACCCGCCAGAGGTACCCGCAATGCCATTCGACAAGGCATCGGCCGAGCCATTGCCGTTGCAGATTGCCGAGGCATCGGGAGAACAGCCCCCTACTACCTCTACTACTACCTCTACTACTTCTACCTCTACTAACTACGCCGATTCCGGCGACGCTCGCGCGTCCGAGACCAAGCCCGCGGCCTACTCCGAGAGCTTCGAAACCGCGTGGATCGCATATGGCCGCAAGGGCGGAAAACGCACCGCCTACGCGGAGTGGCAGCGTGCGATCAAGCGCGCGGATCCGGCAGCGATCACTCAGGCGATCCCCGCATACGTCGCCGCCACCGCCCGAGAGCCGAAGTACCGCAAGGACTTCGAACGCTGGCTCAAGGGCGACCTGTGGGAGTCCGCCGTCGTACCGGATCAGCCAGCCGCCAATGGCGGCCACCAAACCTTCCGCAACCCGGCCGACCAATCGGCCTACGACCAACCCCTGGGGTGACCCATGACGACCAACCAGCCCCGGCGACTCGCCGACACCCTCGCCGAATGGGAAAACCAGCAGCGCGCCCAATGGGAAGCCGCCGACACATCGCTCACTTTCGACGGGTGGAAGCAGCAGCAGCGCGCACAGCGCGAGATCGAAGCCGAAGCCCGCATCGCAGCCGAAGAACGCGCCGCGTCCGCGCGCCGCATCCGCGCTCACTTCGAGCGGAACGTGCCCTACCGGTACCTCGACGCCAGCACCGACCACCCGGACCTGCTCAGCTGGGCGACCTCGCTCGCCGAGACCAACGCCAGCAACGGCTACCTGCGCGGCCCGAGCATCCTGCTGGTCGGCCCGACCGGCGTCGGCAAGACCCACGCCGCGTTCGGCGCGCTCTACCGGTACGTCCAAGACGGCGGCCACTGCCGACCCGCCATCGTCACCGCCGCCGACCTCTACGCCCAACTCCGGCCCCGCCCCGGCCGCGACTCCGAGGAACTGTTCGAGCAGCACGCACGCGCGAACCTGCTGTTCGTCGACGACCTCGGCGCCGCGAAGTCCTCCGAGTGGGTCGAGGAGATCAACTACCGGCTCATCAACCACCGGTACGAACAGGAACTCCCGACCCTGATCACGAGCAACGTCCCGCCCGCCGAACTCGGCACGATCCTCGGCGACCGCGTCGCCTCCCGGCTCACCGAAATGTGCACCACCGTCGTCCTCAAAGGACACGACCGCCGGAGGGCAGCATGACCACACCCACCCGCGGCCAGATCGAAGCCGCCACCGTCCCGTGCACCATGCTCGACCGCGACGGCCAGCCCTGCGGCAAACCCGGACAGCTCGGCCTCCCCGCCGGGATCTGCCCCGAACACGCCGTCACCATCTACCGGGCCGTCGTCCGGATGATGGACAAGGCCGCCTGACGGCGGGGTCTCACCGAGAACCCCGCATGCGGTTGCGAGGCAGCACCGCCTCGCAACCGCATGCGGCTACGCCATCGCCGCCGTTGATCCACGCGTCCACAGCCGCCGACTTGACCTGCCATGTGCCGCGGCGCACTCGTTGATGCCCATGCAGTGCACCGGTCTTCATCGCCGTCGACACAGTCGCCCGGTGCCGCTTCGTCAGGCTTGCCGCCTCGGCAGTCGTCAGCCACACGTTCTGACCGGCCAAAGCCTCTTGCTCCGGTGCCGAGGCAACCGGCGGCGAGCCAGCTGTCGTGGACGCGTTGTCCGCTGCCTCCGGGCGGCCCGCCGCGTTCACGACCGCCATCACCAGGTCGGCGAACGCAGCTCCAAGCCGGTCGGCTGCAGCACGAACCTCGGGGTCCGGAAACCCCTGCTCGCGAGTCATCCAACCGTCCTACTCGGACAACGAACCAAGCGCTGTCCGAGCTGGCGCTGAGGGTGACCGGACTCGACTTGCCGCTGCCTCCTTGCCAACTCCTTACGCTGTAAAGTGATCGGCAAGGGTTGTTTCGGTAGGGAGGCAGCGTGCACGCATCCGAGGTTGTTGACCTGCTCGGCCACGTCGTCCGACGCGAAGCCGTCACCCGCAAACCGGGCGCGATCGGCACCAAATCCGGGTACGGCTCCCGACCGCCGATCGACCTCGCCGCGCTGGAGCTGCGTGACCGGCTCCGCTGGGCTGCCGGTTCCGAGTACCTCGACCTCGAGGCCGCGGCGCTGGAACGCATCGAGCGGCCGGCGCGTGTTCCTCTAGGCCTGTGCGCGTGCGGCACCCCGGTGTCGTGCGAGTTCGACCGCGTCGCCGCGCAATGCCCGGCGTGTGACGACTGGCTGAACCGGGCCGACTCGGTGCAGGCAGCGCAGGACTACGTCGAGTCGACGTGGCTCACGGCCTCCGAGGTCGAGCACGAGACGCGATCCTGGGGCGTGCCGGTGTCGGCGGGCCGGGTGCGGGTGTGGAGGCACCGTGGCCTGATCAGCGCGGACGACTGCGGCCGGTACCTGCTCGCTGACGTGCTGGCCGTGCTGGACCGCGTAGCGGGCTTTGACAGGAACCTGTCGGCTGCGTAGTCTCGCGCCAGACACGCCGTTGACAGGAACCTGTCGAAAGTTCGGCGTTTCACTTTGAGGGCGGAGCTGTCTCCGCTGAACCCCACCAGACCACAGGGTCGGTGGGGTTCTCTCGTTCTCCGGTCGAGCGCGGTGCGCGTGCCCACCGCACGTCTGCGCCGCGCTCCCGGATTCCTCGTGCGAAGGGCGGTGATCCGTCGTGCCCGACGCGGGCCAGAACCACGCGAACCGCGCCCAGCTTGCGGAGCGGCGCGCCGAGGCGTACCGGCTCAAGCTCCGCGGCCTGTCCGATCGCGCGGTGGGCGCGCAGCTCGGCGTGAGCCATACGACCGTGCAGAACTGGACCAAGGAGCAAGCCGACGAGGTCGTGCTGCCGCTCGCCGCGGAGTACCGGAAGGTCCAGCTGGAACGGCTCGGCGAGATGCGGCAGGCCG
This sequence comes from Amycolatopsis sp. NPDC114484, assembly GCF_055633755.1. NCBI lineage: Bacteria > Bacillati > Actinomycetota > Actinomycetes > Pseudonocardiales > Pseudonocardiaceae > Amycolatopsis > Amycolatopsis sp. NPDC114484. Next base: position 148,567 of record NZ_JBVKDQ010000004.1, read on the forward strand.
CGCTGCTGGTGCTGGAGCGCTTCCACTACACGGTTTCGCAAGGCCGGGTGATCAAGGACTTCGACGGTGAGCCGATCGAGGACGACGCGCCGCAGCTCGCTGCGATCGACCGGCTGCTCCGGATCGAGGAACGGATCGCGAAGCTGCTCGGCCTCGACGCGCCCACCCGCGCGGAAGTCGAGGCCCGCGTGGAGCCGAAGCCGGCTGAACTGCTGGATCTCATCACCCGTGCGAAGGATCAGCAGGAAGAAGACGAGGCTCGGCTAATCGGACGGCCGCTGGGATAGCTGGGGCAAGGCTGTGCCGTACCTGTCCTCAGCGTGTGTGCCGACGTGCGAGAACCGCGAAGTCCAGTGTCACTTTCTCAAGATCCTGCAAGGCCGCGTCAAGGTCTGCTGGAACTGCCATGGGGCTCGGATCTGTGCCAGGTGACGACACCAGTTCGTATGCGGCCTGCTCCGCAACTCTGACCTCGCGTGACTTGCTTGCAAGGTCGTCAGGACCATATAGAAACAGCAGGTCAGATGACAGACGAAGAGCAGCCCTGGCGTCGTTGACCTCCTGGATCCAGCCGTTTCGCTGATCAGCAGTTGCCGGCTGCTGTCGCGCCTGCCGTGCCCGGAGATCGGCGTTGAGCGACGCGAGTCCCGGCCGAATGGAAGCGACTGCGCCGACGAGCTTCGCACATTGCTCGCCGCGCATCTGACGAGTTTTCGCACGAGCGGTGATCAAGTTCTTAACTGGCTCCAGAGCAGTGCCGACGAGCACTCCAACCAGCGCGAAGACGCCGGTGATGACGGTAGTCCACATACCGAATGTGTCGCGCGTGACAGCTATCGCGTTTCGCCAGGCGGCACAGGAAGGGACGCGCGTGAAGGTTTTCTATTGGGTGGCCGACTACTCCGGCTGCGGCTACTACCGCTGTCTCCTGCCTGGGGTGGAGCTGGCGAAGCGCGGGCACGACGTGATGGCCGACGGCCGCCAGGTGCCCGACGAGGCGAAGAACGGCGAGTGCGACGTGATCGTGGGGCAGCGCGTGTGCACCGAGGGCGCGTCGCACACGTGGCAGAAGCTGGCTCGCGCCGGGCACACCAAGCTGGTGTTCGAGACCGACGACCTTCTGTCCGAAGTGGACCCGTCCAATCGGCACGCGCACCGCTTCTACGATGCCGAGACCCTGCGCCGCTACCACGAGAACATGGCTGTGGCCGACGTGATCACGGTGACCACAGACCGGCTCGCCGAGCACGCGCGCACGGTCAACCGCACCGCGGCGATTCACGTGCTGCCCAACCAGATCCCGGGGTGGCTGCTCGACCACGAGCGTCCGAAGGCCGGCGACTTGGTGACGATCGGCTGGCGCGGCGGGCTGTCGCACAACCGCGACTTCGGCGAGCTGGCCAAGCCGCTGCGCCGGTTCCTGCAACACCCAGACAACCGCGACCGGGCCGAGCTGCACTGCATGGGCGCGGACTACACCCCGCGCGTGGCCAGCAACCACGGCCGCGCCCGCTGGACCGGTTGGCACGAGGCGGTCGGCGACTTCCTGCGCGCCGTCGACTTCGACATCGCGGTGATCCCGCTGCGGCCGTCAGTCTTCAACGAGGCGAAGTCGGACCTGGCACTGGTCGAGATGTCTGCGCTCGGCATCCCGTCCATTGTGTCCGTCTGGCCCGGATCGCCATACACGGCTCACGCCGCCGCCGGTCCCGTCGCGTGTTTCGCCGGTGACTGGGCCGAACAACTTCGCTACCTCGTCAACGACGCCGAGGCACGCGAGCAACTGGGCAAGCAGGCCAAGGAATGGGCCGCGGCCCGAACGATCGAAGGCAACGCACATCGGTGGGAAGAGGCGTACTCATGATCAGCAGGTTCAACGATCTCACCGAGGCCGAGAGGAAGTTCCTCGCAGCCGCTGCCACCGCGGAGTCGCAGCGGCACGACGAACTGAACCGCCGTCCGGCGACGACTCTCGACGAGCAGTACCGCGTCTGTGCGCGCTGGCGCGAGATCGCCGCCGCCATCGAGCACGGCGGCAAGCAGCCGCACAGCATCGAGCCCGGCTGTTGGACCGAACTGCCCGACGCGGGGACGGGCGGGCCGTGCTGATGGCGACCGCCGTGATTGTGCCGTGGGGCACCGACAACGGGCCGCGCGAGCGCGTGTGGCCCCGCGTGCGGAAGCTGTGGGAGCAAACCGGTTGCGACCTGATCGTGGGCAGCGACCCGCTGTTCGGAACGGTCCGCGCCGACGCGCTGCAGCCGCCGCCCCGCGCGGACGAGCCGTTGCGCAGGCACCCGTTCAGCGTGTCTCGTGCGGTGAACCGGGCTGTGCGGCTGGCCCCGCCGGAGTACGACCGGTTCGTGCTCTTCGGCGCGGACCAGTTGCCGTGCGCCGCAACGGTTCGATGGGCGACGGTCGAGCTGGACCACCAGCCGTGGACGCTGCTGTTCGATCGCGGCTACGGTCTGTCCGAAGCGGACACGAACTGTTGGCTGGAGGACGGCTACCGGATCGAACCGCCGTTCACCGAGCTGTTCTCTTCGCCGTGCGTCGGCCCGATCGCGTTCACCCGCGCCGCCTTCGAGAAGGTCGGCGGGTTCGACGAACGCTACGAGGGTTGGGGCTACGAGGACGTTGACCTCTGGTACCGGCTGCAGCGCGACACCCCGCGCACCGCGGTGCAGAACTACCCGGGAACGCCGCTCGTGCAGTTCTGGCACCCGGTGACCCATCACGACCTGTCGCAGGCCAACCCGAACGTCCGGCTGTTCGCCGAGACCTGGGGCTGAGCGGCTGCTCGGCGGGGCGGGTAGCGCCTTCGGTCACGGCCCGCGCATTGGCATGACGCCGAGGGCGCTTGCAGTCATGCGACGGTGACGCGCGGCTTGATGACCTTGACTGCTCCAACCTGATTGGCACTCGTCCATTGGTTCGGCGCGAAGATGCCGAGCACATTGCCCTCCTTGTCGTTCACATCTAGGTGCCCGTTCTGGTGGAGGTATGTCGATGCTCCCTCTTCGAACGTGTACGTGGTTTTGACGTAGTGGACCTCGATCGCCATTGCACTGCTCCCTCGTTAGCTGGTGCCAGTTCGTCGCCGATCGCAGGCCGCGTGTTACAGGTGGTGAGCGGTGTTCGATTTGACGGCGTACCTGTCCTCCCTCGACGAGCGACTGCTGGCCGACGCCGAAGGCCGGCGGATCCTGACCCGGCTCGACCCGATGTTGTTCGCGCTCGTGTACCTGCCGCACCACCTGGCGGGGCCGGAGACTCGCGGGCAGCTGACGTTCAGCGAGGCGCACCTGGACTGGTGCGAGCTGGCGAAGCGGTACATCCGCCCGATCGCCTCGTACCTGCCCGGCGAACTGCGGGACGCGATCATCGCCCCGCGCGGAAGCGGGAAAAGCACCTGGTGGTTCCTGCTGATCCCGATGTGGCTCGCCGCGCACGGGCACCGGCGGTTCATCGCGGCGTTCGCCAACAGCGACAAGCAGGCGACGGACCACCTCGGGACGTTCAAGCGGGAGCTGGAGAACAACGAGCTGCTGCGCCACGACTTCCCCGACCTCGTCACTCCCGCGCGCCGGCCGTCCGGCACCACGGTGTCGGACAGCCAGCACATGTACGTGGCCGCGTCGGGGTTCGTGTTCAACGCCGCGGGCATTGACACGCAGGTGCTCGGGCTGAAGATCGGTAACACGCGCCCGGATCACCTGATCCTCGACGACGTGGAAGGCACCGAGGGCAACTACTCGCCGGTGCAGAAGGCATCCCGGCTCGCGACGATCACCGGCGGCTTGTTCCCGATGAACAACCTCGCGTCGGTGACGATCGCGGGGACGGTGGCGATGCCGGGCGCGATCATCGACGACATCGCGGCGAAGCAGCGCGGCGAGCAGCACCCGGAGTATGTCGACGACGAGCAGCTGACGGCGCGCTACTACGACATCATCCAGACCGACGCCGAGGGCGTTGAGCGGTCGCTGTGGCCGGAGCGCTGGCCGATGGTGTGGATTAACTCGATGCGGCATACCCGGTCGTTCCAGTCGCAGATGCGCAACGACCCGATGGCCGCGGACACGGCGTTCTGGTCCAAAGAGGACTTCGTCTACCGCGCCGATCTGCCGGTCGCGCGGCAGCTGCTGTCGATCGACCCCGCGGTGACGACGAAGGCGAAGTCGGACTTCACCGCGCTGGCGGTGATCGGCGCGACCGCGCCGGGCCCGGATCGCGCGTGCGTGGTGCGTTACGCCCGGCAGGTGAAGATCCCGCCGGGGGAGCGGCTGCGGCTGCTGGTGCTGGAGATCCTGACGGAGTTCCCGGACATCGGCGGCGTGGTGGTCGAGACGAACCAAGGCGGGGACACCTGGTTGGCGATCCTGCACGACCTGCCGGTGAACGTCCGGACCGTGCACCAGGCGCGGCCGAAGGAAGTCCGCGCGGGCTCGCTGCTGGCGAAGTACCAGCGCGGCATGGTGTTCCACGAGCGGCGGCTGCACCAGCTGGAAGCGCAGATGCTGAAGTTCCCGCTCGACGCGCACGACGACTTAGTGGACGCCGTCGGCACCGGCGTGGACGTGTTCCTGAAGGACGTACCCCCGCAGCAGGTGAGCGCGCGGGAAGCAGCGTGAGGGGGTTGTGGTGGCGGATCTCGACGACGGCCTGGCGGCGATGGACGACGCCGCGCCCGGCTACAGCAAGGCGAAGGCCTACAGCGACGGCCCGGTCGAGGAAGTGTTCACCTCAAGGCGGGTGCGGCGGCTGCTGCGCGACCAGGGCGTGGAGTTCGAGACGCTGCACGGCGACGTGGTGATCGACGCCGTGGCGGACAAGCTCACCATCGAAGCGATCACGTCCGACACCGACGAGCGCACGCAGATGATCGCGGACGTGGACGAGGCCAACAACATGGCGCTCGTCCGGCCCGCGGTGATACGGCGCGCGCTGCAGCTCGGCGACAGCTACCTGACGGCGTGGCCGCGGCTGGACGACAACGGCGACGCGGTCGAGGGCAAGGTGCAGATCTCGGTGCACGACCCCAAAACCATGCGCGTCATCTACGACGAGGACGGCGCGGAACGGTTCGCGATCCAGCGCTGGCAGGTGAAGACCCCGCTGGGCGCGAAGCGCACCAGGGTCGACCTGATCTACACCGACCGGATCGAGCACCTGATCTCGCGCGGCGCGCGTGCGTCGAAGGCCGGCGACTTCCAGCCGTACGAGACCGACGGCGTCCCGGCCGAAGAGGACAACCCGTACGGCGAGCTGCCGGTGTTCCACTTCCACGGGACCGGTCTGCCGGGGGAGTACGGCACGCCGGAACACAAATGCTTCTACGGCACGCAGAACAAGCTGCTGAAGCTGGAAATCGGCGATATGGCGGGCGTCGACTTCAACACGCTGCCGCAGCGGCTCGGGCTGCGCGAGGCCGGCAAGGTCGGGCCGTCCCCGGTGGACGACCTCGACGAGGACGAGTTCTTGGTTGCGCCTGGCGGGCAGCGCACCGCCTCGGCGACCGGCGACCGCAAGGCGAAGCTGTCCAGCGAGCCGGGTTCCTTCTGGGACCTGGAGGGCTATAAGGACGTGAAGCAGCTCGACCCGGGCAGCCCGGACGTGTTCCTGAAGCGCCGCGAGGCGTATCTGCGCGAGGGCGCGCTGGTGTCGAAGACGCCGCTGCACCTGTTCGACCGCACCGGCCAGATCCCCAGCGGCGAGAGCTTGAAGACGGCGAACGAGCCGCTGGACAACAAGTCCGGGCGCCGCAAGACGGCGTTCGACCCGACGTTCCGCGGCTTCTACCGGTTCGTGCTTAAGATCCTGGGCCAGGACGACGCGCCGGTCACGATCGCGTGGGCTCCGATCGAGTCTACCGACGAGACCACGAAACTCGCGCAGGCCAAGCAGAAGGAAGAGCTGGGCGTGCCGCAGGACCAGGCGCTGACCGAGGTCGGTTACAAGGCCGAGGACGTGCAGCGCTGGATGGACGACGGCGACGGCGGCCTGCCGCAGCGGGTCGAGCTGCTGGCCGTGCTGGGGCAGGCGATGGCGTCGATGGCGACGGCCGTCTCGTCCGGAGTGATGGACCAGGCGACGGTGAACCAGATGGTCACCAAGGTGATGGGCGACCTCGTCGAGGACGGCCGAGGTGGATCCGCGTGAGCTGATCCGCCGCCACGACAAGCAAGCGCAGGACGCCGAAGACGCCGCGGTCGACGAGATCGTCGGCCCGGTCGAGAAGGCGTTCACCGCGCTGTGGCGGTGGCTGCTGCGCACCTGGAACCGGTTGTTCGGCAAGCCCTCGGACACCGCGGACGGGAAGCCGTTGCGGTCGTTCCTCGACGACTTGATCGAGCGGATCGTCGGCGTGGGCCTGGACCCGGTCGACGCGATGCTGCACCACGCGCAGCGCGCCCGGCTGCTCGGCGCGGACCAGGGAGCCCGCGAGGCGGGGTTGCCGTCGCTGGCCGATCCGGGCGAGGTCGAGCGCGAGACCCGCGAGGCGATCGAGCGCGGCGTGCGCTGGGCGCGGGAAAAGCTCGATACCGGCGCGGCCGAGCTGGATCGGCTGCAGAACGCCACTCTGGACCAGGTGCTCGCGCGCGCATCCGTTGCGCGGCAGGCGAACGCGATCCTGGAACGCACCGCCCGCACCGCGTGGAACGCCGAGCTGAACGCCGGCATCCGCGAAGCCGCCAAAGCTGCCGGTGCCCGGCTGGTGTGGGTCGCCGAGCGGGACGCGTGTGTCGACTGCCTCGCGCAGTCCGGGCAGGTGATCGACTGGAACGGGCGGTTCGACCCGGCGCGCACGTTCGGCAAAAGGGCCGCTGTGTTCCACGGTGTTCTGCACGGGCCGCCGCGGCATCCGAACTGCCGGTGCCGGGTCACGCCGTGGCTCGGGCACGACACCGCGGGCGCGCTGTCGGTCACGCACGACTGGGCCGACGCGATCAAGGACGCCGAGGCGAAGGGCGACACCGTCGCCGCGGACGCCGCGCGCCGCGCAGCTGCCGCCGCGGCCGACTCGGCCAGCTTCGACCTTCCCGCCGCGCTGCGGCGCGAGGCCGAACGGTCGATCCTGCGCGGCGACAAGCTCCCGTCGGAGTCGGAAAACCTCCGGCTCCGGGCCGCCGACCGACTGCTCGCAAGCATCGGATCCGGCAAGAACTCTCGCTCACCGTCCGGCTGGCAGGTGCCCGCCTCGGTGAGGAAACGGGCACAGAAGGCCGTGCAACGCGGCCGGTTCACCAGATAGCCCCGAGACGGGGCGCACACGAAGAGAGGACGCCGCGATGGCGATCAAGACGCTCAACTCCCGGTTCCGCCGGTTCGCGCGCGACGCGGACCCCGAAGGCGGCACGGGCGGCGGAGGTACCGGCGGTGACGGTGGCCAGGGCACCGGCGGTACCGACAACAGCAAGGACAACAGCACCGAATGGAAGCCGCCGACGAAAGCCGAGTGGGACGCTCGCGAGGCCGAGTTGTCCCGCGTCAACGCCGAGTCGGCCAGCCGCCGCGTGAAGCTGAAGGAGCTTCAGCAGCAGCACGAGACCGACGCGGAGAAGACCAAGCGCGAGGCCGACGAGGCCGCTGCCGCCCGGTACAAGCCGACGGCGGTCAAGTCCAGTGCCCGCGCGGCGCTGCTGGAGGCCGAGGCGAAGACCGACCGCGTGGGCGCGCTGATCGGCCTCGTGGACGTGTCCAAACTGGACATCGACGAGCAGGGCGCGGTCACCGGCCTGGAGGCCGAGGTCAAGCGCGTCAAGACCGAATACCCCGAGTTCTTCAAGGCCGAAGGCGACGGCGAGAAGCCGCGGCCCGGACGGCTGACCCCCGGCGGGAAGCAGACCGCCGAGACCCCGAAGACCCCGGGCGAGATCGTCGCCGCCCGCTACGGCGGCTGATCCGGTCCGCCACCCCAGCACCAAGAGCAGCCCGTGAGGGCATTCAGGCCGCGCAGCAATCCGAGGCACGGCCCTTTCCCTCATTTCCCAACTGAAACGGAGAGCCGTCATGGCTGTCGCTTTCACCGGGGCGGGCTGGATCCCGATCGAGACCAACCCCGATGTCATCCAGAAGGTTCAGCAGACCTCGGCCGTGGAGCGCTTCGGCAACCACGTGCCGATGGGCTCGAACACCAAGTACACCCCGCGTTCCGGCGGCGTGGTCCTCGGCCGCTGGGCCAAGTCCACCAGCGCGCCGGCCGACAGTTCGCCGAACGACTCGGTGCTGCTGGCCTCGGACAAGATCGGTGGCAAGGTCACCGTCGCCGAGGAGGACATGTCCGACTCGCTGGCGTCCATTGTGGACACCAAGAGCGTGGACGCGGGCAGCTCGTACGGCAAGCTGTTCGACAACGTCACCCTCGGCATCACGGCGTCGAAGGCGACGAGCGGCTGGCTGTTCGACTCGCTCTACTACGTGCTCACCCAGTCGGACACGGTCACCGGGTACACCGCGAACGCGAACCTGACCACGGGCGCGACCGCGGCGACCTACGACAACCTTTCGGCGGCGCTCGGGCTCTACGAGGTGAGCGACTTCTTCGACGAGGCCGAGACGGTCGTGATCGCGCACCCGTCGTTCAAGCAGGCGCTGCGCGGGATCAAGAACGCCAACGGCGACCCGATCTTCCAGGAGTCGTCCAACGGCACCGCGGGCGGCGGGCAGGCGGCGACCGCCCGGACGCTGTTCGGGTACGACCTGCAGTTCAGTCTGGGCGCGAAGACCAGCGCGGCCGGTTCGGCCAACCCGACCGGCAAGCCGTTCGTCGTGTTCGGCAACCGGCAGTTTCTCCAGGTCGGCGACCGCGACCCGCTCGCGGTCAACTTCCAGGACAGCCAGACCGGGATCGGCGTCGACACCGACGAGAACGTGCTGTACTTCCGCGCCCGCAAGGGTTTCGCGGTCGGTGCGCCCGGCGCGTTCTCGATGCTGGTGATCGGCTGACGCACGGCGTGACGGGGCCGCGCGGTTCGCTGCGCGGCCCTCTCCGGAAGGGAGGACGCCATGGCCGACAGCTGGGCCACCGCCGCGGATGTGGCCAGCTACGCGAAGTCCGCAGTGGACGACGCCGAGGTGCTGCGCGCGCAGGCGGTGATCGACAGCTACTCGGGCCGGATCTACGCCGACGCCGACCGGATCGGCGGACGCGACAAGTACTGGCTGAAACTCGCCGTCGCCTACCAGGCTGCGTGGCAGGCCGCGCAGCCCGACCAGTTCGAGCGCCAGGACATCACCTCGACCGGCGGGAGCCAGTCGACACAGGGCACTCCGACGTGGCTTGCCCTTGCGCCGCACGCAAAGCAGGCGTTGTCCCGCGTCTCGTGGATGGGCTCCGGCTCGTTCCACGTGCGCGCGCCCGGCGAACCGGTGAGCCTGCGCCGCGAGGTCTACGGCGACGACGGGGGAGACCCCGGCACGTGGAGGCCGCTCTGATGTGGGCGCTCGCGACGTGCCGGGCGTCGATCTTCCGCGGCACCACGCCCTCGGCCTACGGCGACCCCGTCCCGGACAACACCACCCCGGCCGCATCCGGCGTGCTGCTCGCGGTCAGCGAACGGCACTCCCGCACCTGGGACCCGGCCACCCAGACCCCGCGCGTGGTGCGCGTCGTCTCCGGCGCGGTGCCGTCCACTGCGGACATCCGCACCGGCGACCGGATCCGCGACGACACCAACGGCGTGCTGTACCTGGTGCAGAACGTCACCCGCCCGCGGACGCCGGGCCGGACGCCGGACACCGAGCTGGAGCTGAAACGCATCGGCGACGACGGGGGGTGAACCGTGGCGGAATACCGCGAGGAACCCGGGTGGCGGGAGAAGATCGCCGCCGATGTCCGGGACCTGTTCGGTCGTCTCACCGGGGAAGTCCTCGACGACGCCAAGCGGCTGGTGCCGGTCGACACCGGGCGGCTGCGCGAGTCGCTGTCGAGCGAGATCCGCGGCGACACCGCGCGGATCGGCACGGACCTGAACTACGCGCTGTACGTCGAGGAAGGCCACCGGGTGGGCTACCGCGGGCCGGACGGCGAGACGGTGTTCACCGGCGACGTGGTGCCGCCGCAGCCGTATCTGCGCCCGGCGCTCTACCGCAAGCGGGCCGCAGGGTGACCGCGCCGTTCGTCTACGCCTCGGACGAGGCGGTGACGCGCGCGTGGCTCGCGCAGCTGCCCGGTTTCTCGGCCGCGATGGTCGGGGAAGTCCTGCCGCGCGCCGCGAGCACCTGGGCCGCGACGGGATTCCTCACCGTCGCGGTCGCGGGCGGAGGCACGGTGCCGGAGTACCGGTTCGAGTCGCCGGTGATGGACGTGCGCGGCTGGGCGACTACGCCGGGCACGGACGCACCACCCTGGAACCTGGCGCGCAACCTCGCCGTCTCGGTGCAGGCGGGGACCTATCGGCGGGAGCCGTGGTTCCTGGAACTGGCCGGGTGCAGCGAGAACGCGGTGGTGAAGACGGCGTGGGTCCTCGGGAAGCTGAGGCGGGCGTACGGCGATTTCGGCGACTACGCCGTGTACGCCCTCGACCTGGTCGTGAACTGGGTCCCGGTCGCCAAGAGCACCCCGTGAGGGGACTGGTCAACCAACCGTTCGGGCCGCACGGCCCACAGTCCTCTTTGGAGCGATCATGGCCGACATTGCTGGCCTGCAGCCCGGAAACCTGGTGATGGGTCCGGCCCGGCTGTACATCTACCGCAACGCGTTCGACCCGGCGCTGCCCTACGAGCCCGCGCTGACCGATGTGAACCTCGCACCGGCCGCGTCGGCGTGGTACGACACCGGCATCACCCTCGGCGGCACCGACGTGTCGGTCGAACCGACCTGGACGCCGCTGACCGGCGACCAGCTGGTCGACAAGCTCGGTGCGCGCCTGACCGACCGCGACATCAAGGTGACGGGCAACCTCGCCGAGATGACCCGGGTCAGCCTCGCCTACGCGTGGAACATGACCGCGGGGCCGACCGGCGCGAACTACGCCGTGTCGGACCTGAACGCCGGGCAGAACGCGAACCGCGCCCCGTACCGGACGCTGCTCATCGACGGGCTCGGCCCGGACGTGACCGACGGTTCCCGCTCGCTCAAGCGGCGCGCGATCGTGCGCAAAGCGCTGCCCTCGGGCAACACGAAGCTGTCGTGGACGAAAACCGACCAGCAGGTGCTCGCCGTCGAGTTCCAGGCGTTCTTCGTCTCCGAGACGATCTCGCCGATCCGGCTCATCGACGAAGTCGGAGCCTGATCCATCCCCCGACGCAGTCCCGCGTCCGCGCGCACCTGACGGCGCGCGGGCGCGGGACTGCCCCTTTTTCCCTTGTCCTGTCAGGAGGACCGTGTCATGGCCGCATCCGCGCCCCGCAAGACCACCGCCGCCCGCAAGACCGCTCCGCGCAAGCGACCCGCCGCGAAGGCTCCGGCCGATCTCGGCCTGGTGCTCGACGACGACGCCGCGCGCGCCGAGACCGACAAGCTGCTCGCCGACCGCGAGCCCTTGTTCACCATCGGCGGTGTCACCTACACGATCCCGAAGCAGGTTCCGCCGTCGTGGTCGGTGAAGGCGTTCACGATCGCTGTCACGCAGAACGAGTCCGCGGCCATCTCGTACGCGGCCGAGAAGCTGCTGACGCCGGAGGCGTGGGACGCGCTGCAGGAATGCGAGACGGTCACCCCGGCCGCCTGGCAGACGATCTTCAAGGCGCTGATGGACCGGATCCTGCCCGAGAGCGGGTTCGGCCCAAAAGCCTGACCGCCGCCTGGCACGAACGGCTCTCGGCCGTCGGCTGGTTCTTCGGCCACCTCGACGACGTGCTGTCGGACATGAGCGTCTTCCACCGCGTGGACGAGCTGGACCAGCTGCCCGCGTCGGTGTTCCTGCCGCGCATGGTGCGCCTGCCGCTCTACGACGGCGCGGTGCGGCACGCGCTCCGGCTGGAAGCGGAGCGGCCAGCCCCGCCCGCCGAGCCCGTCGACGAGCAACCCGCGGCACCGGAACCGGTCGCGCTGGTGACTCGCCACAACCAGTCCCGCGAGTTCGCCCCGCTGGGGGTGAACCAGGCGGGAGTCTTCGACTTCGGGTGAGGGGGCTTCCGTGACCGCACCTGGCGGAGAGTTCAAGCTGGCCGGCGCTTTCGTCGAGATCCGGTTGAAGGACGAGACCTCCAGCGACGAGAAGCGGATCCGCGCCCGGATCGAGGGCGAGTCCGCGATCACGTGGGACACCGCGCTCAACGACCCGAAGAACACCGAGGCCGTCAAAAAGAAGGTCTCGGCAGGAAAACCGGTCACGATCAACGCCGACCTCGACGATCGGCTGGCGCAGGCGAAGGCGGACGAGTTCGTCGCCAAACGGCGCTCCGCAGTCATCGAGATGGACGCGAACATCGCGAAGCTTCGCACCAAGCTGGAGGAGCTGAACAAGAAGCGCGGCACCTCGGTCGAGGTCGACGCCGACATTCGCAAGGCCGAGGCCGAACTGGCCGCGCTGGTCGCCCGGCGCCGCACTGTTCAGCTCGAGGTCGAGGCGAAGACCCGCCCCGCCGAGGCCGACCTCGAGCGGATGGCCAAGCGCGCCAACGCACAGTTCGACGCCCTGCGGTTCACCGCGCTGTCGGTCGGGCTGCCCGCCGCCGCGGCTGTCGGCGCGGCCGGGGTCGGCACGTCGCTGGCGTTGGTCGCCGGTGGTTTCGCCGCGCTGGGCACCTACATCGCCTCGACCGACGAGGGCATCGCGACCAAGTTCACCGACCTGGTCGACCGCGTCGAGCGCGACGCGAAGCAGATGGGCGGCGGCTTCAAGACCGAAGTCGCCGGAGCGCTCGACGACGTGGGCGCGGCATGGGGACGGCTGCGCCCGCAAGTCGCGGCCGCGGTCAACGGCTCGGCACCCGCGGTGCGCATCCTCACCGGCGCGGTCACCGACTTCGCCGAGGGCGCCATGCCGGGCGCGGTGACTGCCGTCATGGCGTCGAAGGAACCGCTGCTCGGCTTCCGCGCGCTGGTCGGCCAGACCGGCACCGGGCTCGGGCAGTTCTTCGCCAACGCGTCGGCAGGCGCGGCCGGTGCCGGGCAGGGCATGACCCTGCTCGGCGGGATCGTGCAGCTGCTGCTCGCCCGGTTCGGGACGCTGTTCGCCAACCTGGCGCAAGGCTCGGCCGGTCCGCTGCACTCGCTGTACGCGATCGTCGACCTCGTCACCGGCGCGCTGAACGACCTCACCGCGCAGGGCTCGGGCGCGCTCGGGTTCCTGTCCGGGTTCACCAACGGCGCGACCGGTGCCGCGGCGACGCTGCGCGTGCTGCTAGGCGTCCTCAACGCACTTCCGCCCGAGGTGACCGGACTCGCGGGCTCGGTCACCAGCACCGCGCTGATCCTGTCGAAGTTCGGTGTGGACGCGGGCAAAGGCTTCGAGGGGCTCGGCAAAAGCGTGCGGGAAGCGGGCTCCGACCTGACCGGCGCGGCGAAAGCCGGGAGCAAGGTCGGCACGGCGCTGGGTGGCCTCGTCGCCGGCGCGCTCAACCCGGCCACGCTCGCAGTGGGTGTGCTCGGCATCGGCCTGGACATCCTCGGCCAGCGACAGCAGCAGGCCGCGGCCAACGCAGCCGCGCACGCCGAACGTGTCCGAAACCTCACTGAGGCTCTGCGAGATTCCGGCGGAGCTATCGACGACAACGTCAGGAAGCAAGCCGCCTACGATCTGGGCAACTTCAAGATCGGCGACAGCGTCCGGAACCTGAACAAGGAAGTCCTGAACCTGGCAGGTCCGCAAGGACTCCAGCAGTTGCAGGACATGTACCTCGGCAACACTGCCGCGGGCGACAGACTGAAAGCCTCGTTGCAGGGCCTTGTCGAGGGACACCGGCAGGACGCGAACGCGCTTGGGTTGTTGCGGGCACCGTTCGACGACCACATCACTGTGGTCGACGGTGTCGCGAAGCAATACGACGCGACTGGTTTCGCTGCACAGCAGATGCTCGACGCCATCAGCGGCGAAGGCAGCACATTCGACGACGCGTCCAAGGGCGCACAGGCGAACGCTCAGGCGTTGAACGGCGCAGCGAGGGCTGCACAGGAAATGACGCCTGCGCAGTATGCGGCGAAGGTGGCCGCGGCCGATTTGAACAGTGCGTTCACGACGTTGAATCAGACTGCTGGTGACACGGTTTCCAAGGGCCAGGCGGTCATCGACGTGCTCGATCGCCTCGCGGGCCGGAACAAGTCCGAAGAGGAAGCGTTGCAGGCGTGGAATGATCACCTGCGCGCGATCGGCGAGTCGTTCAAGAACCTGGGTTTGTCCAAGCACACCAAGGATCTGATCGACAACTCGGGCGCGATCAACACCACGTCCGAGGCCGGGTCGAAGCTGCAGGATGTCATGCAGCAGGGCGCGGTCGACATGGCGTCTTTGGCGCAGTCGATGAAGAACGGCGGCGCGTCGGCGGCGGACATCACCTCGAAGCTGGGTCCGCTGCGGGACAAGTTCGCCGACCAGCTCAAGCAAATCGGGCTGAACGACACGCAGGTCCAGACGCTGCTCGCGCACTACGGGCTCGTGCCGGACCAGATCGTGACGGCGCTGGGCCTGGAGGGCAACGAGCAGGCGCAGAAGAAGATCAACGACGTGGTCAAGCAACTGGCCACGCTGCCGCCCGGGGCGACGGTGACGCTCGCCGCCGACGACAAAGCCGCGGCCGATGCCCTGGCGAAGCTGGGGTACAAGGTCGAGACGCTGCCGAATGGCACGTTCTCGGTGTCCGCCAACACGATCCCGGCCGAGACCGGCATCAAGCTGATGGTGGACAAGGCGGGCAAGGTCACCGGCACGATCCAGTTGGACGCCAACTCCGCCCCGGCGGACGGGAAGCTGAGCTTCACGGTGCAGAAGGCCAACGGCTCGACCGGAACCATGACGCTCGACGCCCGCCAGGACCCGGCGACGAAGAAGCTGCAAGTCCTGGTGCAGAACGTCAACGGCAGCTGGGGCTGGATGAACATCGACGCCTACAACTCGGCGGCGAAAAGCGTCATCGGCGACACCGTGCGGGTGGCCAACACCAGCACGGGATTCATCCAGGTCGGCGCGAACGCGTCGGAAGCAGACGGCGCGATCAACTGGGCCGCGCGCAACCGGTCCAGCACGATCACCGTCACCTACGACGTGCGCGGTGCGCCGAAGCTCCCGGCCGGGTCGTACCGGGCGGACTTCGCGACCGGTGGTCTGCTGACCCATCACGGTGCCCGCCGGTACGCCTCGGGCGGCACGACGGCCGTGTCGGCGATCGGCGGCGGTCTGCTGTCCGGGCCGGGCGGCCCGCGCCAGGACCTCATCCCGGCGTGGGTGTCGCCGAAGGAGTTCGTGGTCAACGCGGCGGACACCGCGAAGTGGCTGCCGGAGCTGCTGGCGATCAACCGGGGGATGACCCCGGACGCGTTCGCGCCGAAGACCGCTCCGCTTGCCACGGCGGCGATCCCGGCGCAGCGCTCGGCATCCCCGGCCGTCGCGGGCGCGAAGGTCGAGCAGCACTTCCACATCTATCCGCCGGCCGATTCGGATCCGCAGCGGATCGCCGCGTCGGTCTCCAGCCAGGTCGGCTGGTCGATGAGGGGGGTGTGAGGTGCCGACGCAGGTCATCCTTCCGACGTACGCGATCGGGTCGTGGTCGGCCAATGTGGACGACGATCAGGGGTGCCGCTGGGTGGTCTCGCCCGGCGGCGCCTCGTTCGTCACCGACGGCGTGGCACGCAAGATGCACAACAACGAGCGGCCGTTCGGGTCGGGCGCGTACCGCTCGCGCTCGTACCCGGCGGCCCGCTCCGGAGTCCTGCAAGGCTGGTGCGACGCCGGAAGCCGGGTCGCCCGGGTGGCCGCGCGCAAGCGGCTGATGAGCATTTTCCCGGACGGCGGCCAGGCGCTGCTCGTGGTCGACGACGGGATCGACCCGCAGCAGATCACGGTCGAGCTGGACGCGGACGCGCCGCGGTGCTCGGTGTGGGCGGACGGCGGGGGTTTCGACTGGCAGCTGCCGCTGTACGCGGCGGACGGCCGGTTCCTGTCCACTGTGGAACGTCGTGCGACGGCGACGTTGTCGGCCGCCGCGGCCGACGGCCTCGACTGGGGCAGCGGCGGCCTGGACTGGGCGGGCGGCGGTCTCGACTGGGGCGCGAGCGCGGCGAACAGCGTGCTGGCACTGGAGAACAGCGGCACGGCGACGACGTGGCCGCTGCTGACGATCACCACGCCCTCGGGGCTGCAGGACCCCACGTTCACCGACCCGCTGACCGGCGGAGTCCTCGCCTACACCGGGTCCATCGTGGCCGGGCAGACGCTGCGCATCGACTGCGATCCGTCCAACCCGGCGCCGGTGACGCTCGACGGCATCGACCGCACGGGCGCGCTCGGCTCGGCGCGATTCATTTCCATCCCGCCCGGCAGCTCCCGGGCGATCCAGTTCACCGGCATCGGCGCGGGCAAAGCCGTTGCCACGTGGCGCGACGCCAGCAACTGAAAGGGGGGTCGGGAATGCCCACCAACGCGGACGCTGACGGCGTCTGGACCGGAATGCCGAACGGCAGCCGCAGCAACAACGCGCGCCAGGGCCGGGCTCTGCTGCAGAGCCTGTTCCTCGGCGGCTCGACCACGTCGCCGCTGTCGGCGGTGCGCTCCGGCGTGATCTCGACAACGTCGGACGGCACCTACGGCTACGACCTGCGGGTGACCGTCCAATCGGGACGGACGCTGCTGGTGAATCCGGGCTCGGCGATCATCGGCCGGTCCGGGCAGGGCGCGTACCTGGGGTGGGAGCTGCCCGCCGCCCGCACGGTCACGTGCGACGCGCCTCCGGCGACCAATCCCCGCAACGACATCGTGGTGTTCCGCGCCTACGACACCGCGCTGGGCGACGTGATCCCGGCCGGCGGCAGCATCCCGGGCCGGGTGGAGATCATCACCGGCCAGCCGGGCGCGACGCCGGTCGACCCGGTCACCTGGGACAACCTCGGCCTCATCTCGACCTGGCCGGCCGCGGCGTCCGGCGGCGGCGTCGGTATTCCGTTGGCGCGGGGGAGGGTGGCCACCGACGGCACGGTGACGGTCACCGACATCCGCCGCAGCACGGCCCCGATCGGCGCGGTGCGGGTGCTGCTGCCGGGCGACTCGCTCACCGATCCGTCGTACATGCCGGGGGATTTGACCTGGTACAACGGTTTGAGGGTGTGGGACGGCACGACGTGGCGCGGTCTCACGTCGCTGGAGTACCAGACGCCGGCGTGGGCCTCGGCGACGGGAAGCGCGTTCCCGTACACGCTGGGCAGCGTGTCCATTCCGGACCCGGGATGGCCGTACCGGTTGAAGTTCGACGCGATGCTGGCGATGACCTGCGGCACCGGCGGGGGTTTCGATGTCGTGCCCCGGGACGGTTCGGCGTCCGGCCCGAACCTCGCCTCGCCGTTGTCGATCGCGCCCAACGACGGCCGCACGGGCACGCAGCCGGTGCCCTACACCTACGCGGGGACCTCCAACAGCGTCCTCACCGGCGCGCGGACCGTGTACATGGTCATCAACCGGTGGGCCGGTGTCGGGAACAACGTCGTCGTCAACGGCGGTCCGGCGAACCGCCTCACCTGTGAAGTGGTCCCGGCGTGGTGACCGGGCGCGAATACAGCGCGCTGGTGTACCAGACCACCACCGGCCGCGTGCTCTACGACCTCGACCTGACCGCCGAGCCGGAATGGTCGGCGCTCGACAACGACGCGGGCGGCTGGAAGATCCAGGTGCCGCTCGACGGCGGCCCGCGCACCGCGCGGGTGCGGGAGTGGTGCGTGCCGGACCGGCATTCGGTCGCGATCCTGCGCGACGACTTCGTCTGCCAGGCCGGGCCGATCACCCCCTACCAGCCGGACCCGGACACCACCGACTTCACCGTGGCAGGCCGAGGGATCTGGGACATTCTCGACCGGCGAGTGCTGCACAACGCGGCATGGAACCCCGCGGCCGGGCAGCGGCTGACCGATCCGGCCGCGGACATCACGATCAACGGGTCGCTGCCCTACATCGCACGCGAGATCGTCAACCACCAGATCAACATGAGCTACATCCCGGGCAGCAATCTGCCGATCGACCTGCCGACGATCGCGCCCGGCGGCACGAACACCCGGACCTACCACGGATACGACCAGGCCTACGGCGGTGTGCGGCTGCGCGAGCTGACGCAGGTCGACCAGGGACCGGACATCGTTTTCCAGCCCTACCTCGCCACCGCGGGCGGGCAGCGCTACATCCGGCACCGGATGCTGATCGGGAACCCGTACCTGGTGCAGCCCGGCGTCGATCTGCGGTTTTTCTACCGGCGGACGTTGACGCGGCTCGTCATCGCCGGGGGAGTGAAACCCGGAGCGGTGCGGGCGTTCGTGAAAGGCGCGGGCCAGGACGCGGGCCAGCTCTACGGCACGGCCACCGCCTCGAACCTGGTCGCGAACGGGTGGCCGTTGACCGACGACGTGGACAGCAGCCACGCCGACGCGTCCGTGCAATCCACTTTGGACGGCTGGGCGGCCGCGAACGTGGCGCTGTCCTCGTCGCAGCCCGAGCAGTGGCAGGCCACCGTGCTGGCCGATGCGGATCCGCAGCTGAGCACCTACGTGCCCGGTCACTTCGCCACCTACTCGGTGACCGACCACCACTATCTGCCGGACGGCGAATATCGGTGGCGCGTCATCGGAATCTCCCGCGGACCCAGCACCCCGCGCGATCGCGTCGACCACCAGCTGCAGGCCGTCCGCGCCGGATAGGAGGCACCCGTGGTCGCCAACCACCCGGTCGAGCGTCCCGGCTCGGCGGACTACATCGTCAACCAGCTGACCGCGCTGCAGCAGCAGGCCGAGACGCAGGCTCGGCAATCCAAATTCCCGTTCGTCGTCAGCCACGACGACCCGGTGCTGGGCCGGGTAGTCGACTTGCAGATCGTGCCGAACCCGAACGGGTCGGGCGGTGCGGTGCTGTCGGTCTACGACGGCGCGGCGAACCTGGTGCTGGGCACGGACGCGGACACCGGCTACGGGCTCGCGCAACCGCAGACGCAGGTGCCGATGTACCCGAGCACGCCGGGGGTGCTGTACCAGACGGCGTCCACGCCCACGTCCTACTACACGGGCCAGGTTCAGCAGAACAACTCCTGTTTCCTCGCCCAGTGGCGGTTTCGCGTCTCGTCGGGCGGCGTGACCGCGCCGACCGGCTCGACCTACGTGCAGGTCGTCGACAGCGTGACGGGCTGGACCTGGACATCCCCGACCGCGACCCTGTCGGACGCGCCGGGAGGCACCGACGCGCTGATCACCGTCGGCCCGTACGCGGTGCAGGTGCCGGAGACAAGCATCGGGCATTTCCTCGGCGTCGACATTTACACCTGGGTTTCGGCGAACGCCGGAAGCAGCAACGGCACGATCGTCACCCCGCTGTCGATGATCGGCTGCAGCTACGCCCTTGCCAGCCAATGGTTCGCCGGAACCACCTCACCCTGATCAGGAGAACCCATGGCCAAGCGCCGCGTCGCGTTCTACGGCGACGTGATCCAGTGGCAGAACGACGGCGTCACCAACAACCTCGCGGACGTGCAGGCGATCGCCTTCACCCCGACGCAGACGACGGTGTACGGCGAAGAGAACGGCTTCGCCCTCAGCATGTACGCCTACGGCCTGGAGTACTGGACGTGCAACGCCTACCCGGGCGACTGGCTGCTGCGCTGTTTCGGCCGCTGGTGGGCGATCCCGGCCGCCGAAGCGGCCTCGATGTTCCTCGACGCCTGATCGACTGTGTCCGTCCACTGTGCACGAGAGGGGTGACGGTGGGTGCTTTCGACATGGGCCAGCTGTTGCAGTCGGCGGGGCCGTCCGCGGCGTTGCTCGTGGTGGTGTCGGTGCTGGTCCGGTTGTGGCTGCGCGCCGAGGGACGCGCGAACCGGGCGGAGAAACGCGGCGACGAACTGGTGGCGCGGCTGGACGAGGAACGGAAGCGGCGGTGGCGGTCGGAGGACACCGCGGCGCGTGCGCGCAGGAAGGCGGGTGACGCAGATGCGTAGGAGCCGGTCCTCGATGGTCGCGATCGTGCTGGCCGTCCTCGCGGTGGGCGCGTCGGCGTGGGCGACGCTGGAGCCGCTCGTGGTGCGCCGGGACGCCGCGGTGGTGCAGTCGCAGGCCAAGAGCCTGGCCGATCAGGTGCGGGAGGCGTGCGCGCAGGGCGGGCAGACCGCGGCCGCGCTCGGCCCGGCGTGCGCGAAAGCGGCCGAGGTCGCCGGCCAGCCCCCCATCGGCACCGCCCCGGCGGCGGCGCCGGACCCGGCGGCGCTGCGCCAGACCGCGCGGCAGGCGGTCGAGGACTACTGCGCCACCCGCAACCAATGCCGCGGCGCGGACGGCGCGCCCCCGGACTTCGACGCGCTCACCACCGCGGTCCTGGCGAAGATCCCCGCTCCCCAGGACGGCGCCGACGGCAGAGACGGCCGGGACGCGCCGGTCCCGGACTATCCCGCGCTGGTGGCCTCGGCGGTCGCGTCCTACTGCGACGCGCACGACCAGTGCCGCGGCGCGCAAGGCGTCCCGGGAGCGGACGGCGCGAACGGCAAAGACGGCGCGCCCGGCCCGACGTGCCCGGAGGGGTTCGAGCTGCGCGACGCCGTGATCACCAGCCCGGACGGCACCACCTACCGGGGCAAAGCCTGCGTCGACCCCGCATCTGGACGCACGCCGCCTTCCACTGAACCCCCGCCTACGACTGGAGGCTGACCCATGGCTCGATGGGCCGACTACTCCGCCGGACGACCGTCCGGCGCCGCGCTGCGCCGGGCCGGGTTCTCCGGCGTGATCCGCTACATCGCACTCGGCAGCGAGGGCAAGCAGCTCACCGCCGCCGAATACCGCGACCTGGTCGGCGAGTTCGGCGCGGCCAACGTGCTGCTCGTCGCCGAGGCCGGCACCGGCGACGCGTGGGGCACCGAGACCGACGACGACTACGCCCGCGGCCTCGCCTACGGCAGGGCCGCGCTCGCCGACGCACGAGCCACCGGCGTGCCGGACTGGGTCCCGCTGGCTTGCGCGGCCGACGCGCACGCGCAGGCGTTCCAGCTCGACGACGTGGTCCGCTACGCGGCCGGGTTCCGCGACGCCGTCGGCCCCCGCTGCGGGTTCTACGGATTCAGCGAGACGCTCGGCGCGGTGCACGACGCCGGGATCGGTTCCTGGTACTGGCTCTGCGGTTCCGAACTGGCGCAGAACGACCCGCGGCGCGCATGGGTCAACTTCTGGCAGCGCAACAAGCCGCCGACCGTCATCAACGTCGCCGGAGTCCCGTGCGACATCAACGAGGTTTACCGCATTCCCAGCACACACCAGGAGGACGACATGAGCGCCGACGCCGAACGGAAGATTGCCGAGATGTACGCGAGCGTGTCCCGCGTCTACGCCGAAACCGGGATGGACTGGAGCCAAGTCCTGATCAACCTGGCGTGGCTGTTCCCCCCGCTCGACACCCCAGCGATTCTCAAGCGCGGCGGGCACTCTGCGGGCAGTCTCACCAACGCGTGCCACTCCGCGTGGGAGCACCTGCTTTTCACCCAGAGTCCCGCGATCCAGGCTCTAGCCAGCACGCTGGCCGAGGCCACGAAGAACCCGGCGATCACCCCGGAATTCGTGACGAAGACGATCAATGACGCGGTCGCGAACAACGTGAAGATCACGGGCACCATCGAGGTCACCGGCGCGAACGCCGAGGCCGCGCAGTGACCGCCCCGGAGCGGCCGAGCCGCGTCGGCACCGAGCCCGTGAGCATCGCCGAGGCCGTGCGCCTGGTGCTCGTCGCCGTCGCCGCCGCCGGGTGGTGGGTGATCCCGGACCAGACCGTGAACATCATCGTGGACGCGGCTGCCGTCCTCGTGTCGATCGTGGGCAGCGCGCTCGCGCGTCGGCGCGTCGTGCCGCTGGCCAAGCTCGGTCCCGAGCCCGTTAAGGAGCAGCCCTGATGCCCGAAACCGAGTACCACCCGGCAGATCCGCACTTCAACCCCGCGCACCCCGACCACGAAGGGTGGGCGGACCGACCGGTCGCGCCGCAACTGCCCGCCGAAGCACAGATCGTGCGCGACTTCCCCGACCCGGCCGAAGCGCCGGCCGCCGAAGCCGGGATCGTGCAGGCGTTGGCCGACGGCGTGATCGCCGCCGAGCACGTGGCCCTGCCGGACGCCGAGCCCGGTGAGAAACCCAAGGCCGCCTGACCCAGGCACATGAAAAGCCCCCGTCTCCTGCACACGCAGGCGGCGGGGGCTTTTCGTCGTGAGCTAGTCGTCCGAGAGTGCTTCTCGGCCTCGCTCGGTGAGCATGTAGTAGTGCATCGGCTGAGGCTGGGCTGACCATCCGTCGCGCGAGGTGTCGTGCGGCGAAGGGTCGTAGTCGTGGCTGATCCAGCCGCGGCCGAGCCAGTCCACAAGGAGCGGGTATAGGCGTGCGTTGTGCATCCTGGTGGCTTGGCGCAGGTCTGACGCATAGAAGCGGTGGTCGGGAGCCTGTGCGAGCAGCGTGGAAGCTAGCGCGTGCTTGTCCCTGGTCCTCGCCATGGCGTCATCGTAACCGGGTCATGCGCGGTCAGTCATCATCCGCAGGGGGACTCGGACGCCACCGGAACAGGTACGACCGGAACGCGCCGCCGGGATGGGTCGGGCCGGTCGGCTGTTGCGGCGGATAGCTTCCCGCTGAACCACTGGTCAGGTTCCCTGCCTCGCCTCCGGTTAGGCAGCTTCGGCGATCACGGCGCGGTGGGCGATTTGGCTTATCGGGCACCGGGCTCCCCTAGCGTTCCGGTGGCGGCGGCTGGACCGGCCGCGGCTGCGGGGTCGGGTTCTTCTCCGTGGGCTTGGTCGATCTGTGGTCCTTTCCAGACACCTGGCTCGTCGGACCCTTGCCAGCCGTGTTGCGTGGCTGATCTTTCGCCATCTGCTGTCCTCATTCCGTCGTGGAAACGTGGGCAGCCCGATAGCCCGGTCGCCGCGCTTCGTCGGGGGAAGCGCGCCGCCGGGCGGGATGGGGCCACGGTTATTCGCGGGTTCGAGGGGTTAGCAGGGGCGAGATCTCGATGGCGTTCTGGCCTCCGTGCGGCCGGATCTTCACTTTGTTGCGGAGCAGCAGTCGGCGGATGGTGCCGTACGATGTGCCGTTTTTGTCTGCTAGTGCCTGCATCGAGGCTCCCCGCTTGTACTCGCGGATGATCTCCGCTACAGGCAAGTCGGCACGCCTGACGCCCTGACGGATCGGGGGCAGCACTGCACCCTCCTGGCGCAGCAGCCGCCCGGTCCAGCTCAGCGACAGCCCGTGCTCCCGAGCGATCTCGGTGATCGACTCACCGGCACGCCAGGATTCGAGCATCCGGCGGTTTCGCTCGCTCCGTTTCGCGCGCGCCTCGTCCGGCGTTTCCATCCGGTGTCCCTGTCATCGCAGTCTGTGGATGGGGGCGGTGGTCTTCGGGAGAGGCCACCGCCCCCGCGCCCCGTCCGGCAGGGGCACACCCCGGTGCCGCGGCGTGTGGGGGGATTACCGTCGCGGCACCGGGGGGTCTATTTGCCGCAGGCCCAGAAGGGCTCGCCGCATTCGCCGCAGTGGTGGTCTGTCGCTGTGGCGGTCGCTCCGCACGCTTTGCAGGCGAGCCGTATCCGTATCGGTCGGCGAGGCGGGCCGGGGCGAGCGAAGCCCGGTGCTCGGCGCAGCCAGTCAGCGAAGAGAACCAGGGGATTGATCCCGCGCTCGTCGTCGGCGTGGTGACGACGCTGGTACGCACCGCCACCCTGGCGTCGGGGTACTGCCGCGGTCATGGCGCTGGTCTCCGTTGCTGGGGACGTGGTGCTAGGCCGGGGTGATTCGGCCGGATGGCCAGACCGTGCTCGCGGCGGTAAATGACATCGCAATTCGGACACTGAGTAGACGCCCCGTGGGCGCGACTTTGGGCCAGCGTCTCGAACGCGGCTGCTGCGGTTTCACCGCACAGCATCGTTATCGCCTGACCTGGCATTGGAACCAAGGACAGGCGGGTCCGATGCCAAACGTTGTCGATCACGGGAAGGATTGCGGCCGGGTCGATGTAGATCACTGCTGGCATTTGGGGACCACTCCCTTCGCGTTCTGGCTGATCAGGTGGCCCGCAACTTCGATAAGTGACGCTACGATCGCCAGAGAGCAATCAGAACGGACCGGGAGTACGGGTACGGTTCGACTGGAAATAGGCCAGACGGGGGCGTCCGTGGGCGGAGCATCGGCAACACTGACCGGGAGTCAGGGTTCCCGTTCAATGGGTGTCGTCTCGGGGTACGTACTCAAGTTGGCGCGCGAGTCCGCGGGATTGACGCAAGAGCGCCTGGCGGAACATCTCGCGGTCGACGGAAGCACCGTTCAAGGGTGGGAGTCAGGGCGGCGTCCCCTCTCTGCGATGAACGCGGGGGACTTCGTCCGGCTCTGTGCCCGGCTGTCGCGGCTGGGCGCGCCTGCCTCCACCGGTCGGCACCTTCATACGGCGGTTGAAGCCGATCTCGTTCTCTCGACCGGTGCCACAGCTGGAGGCACATGGGTAGATCCCGAGTTGCATCCGCTCGCCGCGAGCGTGCACCGCAAGACGCTCACGAACATGATCACGTGGCCGTTCACCGGGCACCTGCCGTCGGAGCTTGAGGTGTTCACACCGAGAGTTCCGCGCCGCGGCCCCGTCGCGTCTGGCCCCACGCTGAGCGCCGACGCACGGACCCGGTTCTTTGACCACCTGATGACCGTCGCTGAACGCGGGGTGCACCCTGGCGAGGCGCTGCTGCGCCGTCAAGCGGTGTACCTGCTCGGGTTCGACAGGCGCAGCGAGGTCGTTCACTGGCTGCGAGGGGAATGGGGAAACGCCAGCCGCCGTGCGATCGCCGACGGCGACGTGACCAGCCTCCTTGAGGCTCGCTCGGCATCCGTCGCGCTCGCGTCAATCGGCGACGGCACTCACCTGCACGACTTCGTCGCGCGCACCACAGACACCGACGCCGAGGTCGCGAACCTCAACTATTGGGCGCACTGGATCGGCGAGATGCCCGACGACCAGGCCAACGATCACTTCATGGCGGAGGCCGACACCCGAATGTGGTCAGGCAGGCGGCTGTTTCGCCATCTGGTCGATCGGCTCGACCCGACTTCGCCGCACCTTCCGCTCAACCTGCACACGGTCCATTCACTCGTGGCCAGCCGCCCAGCGCTACTGACCGAACGGTCCGCCGAACGTGATGCGCTGTCCGGGGCACTGGACGTGCTCTCGTCTGGCGACGTGCTGTCGCGCGAGGGGCGTGACCAGGTCGCCGGGCTTCACTACGCTCTGCGTCTCGCCGACCGATAGGGAGATCATTTCATGCCAGACGAAACCGCCGCTGCCCTCGCCGCGTTCGGCTACGAACTCGGGTTGCTCAAGCGCATCCGCCGGGCGGGATGGTGGCAGGTCGGCGTCCGCGACCCGGAATCGGTCGCGGAGCACAGCCTTCGTGCCGCGCAGATCGCGGCACTCCTCGCAGCGGAGGAAGGCGCGAATCCGGAGCGCGCCGCGTTCCTCGCGATCTGGCACGACACCCAGGAGACCCGCACCGGCGACATCCCGCACACCGCGGGCAAGTACCTGACCAAGCCCGAGCCGCGCGAGATCACCGCAGACCAGACCGGCGGGCTGCCCGACGGCTCCCGCGACGTAGTGCGTGCCGCGGTCGACGAGTACGAGACCCGGGAGACGCTCGAAGCGAAGTGCGCGAAGGACGCAGACAAACTCGAAATGCTGCTGCAGGCCGTCGAGTACCGCGAGATCGGGGTCGAACGCGTATCCGGGTGGATCGACTCTGGCCGTAAAGGACTCGCAACCGAGGCTGCCCGACGGATTGCCGAGGCCGCTGTGACATTGTCCCCGCTGGCGTGGCGGGGACGCTGACTACTGCGGTGCCGTAGGTGCGAAGCTGTCCGTCCATCCGGTGCCGTTCCACCACTGCATCTGACCTGGCTGTTGGGGCGACGGGTACCAGCCGGGGGAGTGCGCCGCGGCGAGTTGCGCAGCTGCCGCTCTGCGGTTCGACCGCTTCACCATCACCACGATCAGCATCGGAATCCCGACCAGGATGGCCAACGCGGCGACGATGACGAGGCCGAGTACCAGGTACTGCGCAACTGCCGGGCTCATGACCCTCCAAGTCTCCGAGTGCTCCGGAAGATTGGGTCGCGTTGATCACTGCGCTCGTTACCGCCGGCCGCCCAGTGTGGCTGTTCATACCCATCTCACTCGGCAGGCAAGCGTGTTGGTGTGCTCTAGCGGAACCGGTTCGGCCTGGGCGATCAGGCGCCCGTCGTAGGTGATGGTGCAGTTCGCGGTCTCGTCGCCGATCGGGGCGGCCACGTAGACGGTGAGGTCGATCTGGCCAGCCGGTTTCGCGGTGAAGAAGCGCGCCGAGTCGTAGCCGTTCGGAGGCAGTTCGATGGGACCGGTGTCGCCGAACACCTCGCCCTTGGCGCGGAACTGGGTGCCGGGCGCTCCGGCCATGCTGACGACCACCTCGTGCTGCGTGCCCACCACTGCTGCTTCCGGCACCGCGCTGGGATGTCCGGGGACGGCGGCCGCGAATGCGCCGGCGGCCCAGAGTGTGAGCACGGCGACGCCCACGATCACGGCGGCGAGGCCGATGAGCGCGGCGGCAACGCTCGCTGCGCGCTTGATTGCTAGCTTCGAGATGTGCAAGGGAACTCCTCGGAAGGTCGCCCCTCCGTCCCACGTTTGACCCATGATCTTGGTGTTCGTGCAGGTAAGAGACTTGCGCGCGTCACCTGGCGCGAGTGGCTCGGCCTTGCGGCTGGGCTGCTCGCGGTCGGGTCGACGCCCCTGCCCTGGACTGTGCTGTCAGCGGATACCGCGACGTCCGACGTTCGCGACGCGTTCGGGACGTTGCCGCACAGCGACGTCGTGCGGACGGCGTGGCATTCGGACCTCTTCTCATGGGGTCCGCCGCTGCTGCTCGCTGTAGTGGGGCTTGCGGTGGTGTTGTTCGGGCAGGTCACCAAGGCTCGGGTGAGCGGGCTGCCGCAGCTGTGGCTGGTTGGCGGACTGGCGACGGTTTTGCTGATGGTGATCGGCTGGACGACGCTGGGCTGGGTGTTCGACAGCGATCAGCGTGCGTTCCTGGACGCTGCCGGGGTGTCGATCTCTGGTGGGGTCGGACGGTATCTGGGGATGGCGTTCTCGGTCGGGTCGGTTGTGGTGGCGATCGTGGACATCCGGGCGGCTCGGGCGGAGAGCCGGGCTTCGCGTCGTCGCCGCTGAACGGCGACGCGGTGGTTTCTGGCTGAGGGAGTTTCTGGCCGATTCGCCGTTCAGCGGCGACGGGGCATGGCTCCTGGTTGACCTGGGCTTTGGTGGATTCGCCGTTGTGTGGCGACGGGTGCTCCCGGGCGTGAGGCGGCTTTGGGAGGATTCGTCGTTGAGCGGCGACGAGGCCGCTCTTGGTTGACAGGCAGTTCCTCGCTGACTTGTTTCCGAGTGGCGGGGTGCTCGGGGAGGTCTGCCGTCGCCGCGAGTTCTGCCGTTGGCGGCGAAAGGAATAGCGGCGGATCTCCGGATGGCCTTTGAACGGCGACGGCGATGTTGGCGGCGAGGTCGGTGACATCGATCTGAGCCGGTGCCGTCGGCGTCGTTGGCGGGTCGGTGATCGTCGCCGTTTCGTGGCGACTCCGGCTGGAACCGATGCCTGGCTGGGAGCGCCTGCCAGGGCGGACAGGCAGTTTGCCTGAAGCCGGATGTCGCCGGTCGCAGTGACCGGATCGGCTGTCGCCGCTAAGCGGCTAACCGCAGGTCAACCGGCCTACCGACCCCGGAGGGCTCAACCAGGCGCGCCCCGGTGTCAGTCCTTGCCCGGACCGCCGCCCGTGTCGCTCACCACGATCAGCACCACGCGGTCATCGCTGGAGACCGGCTTGCCGCCGTCCTTGTTGACGGTCCCGGCGACAGCCAGCTGGGGGTTGATCATGCTCATCGAAGAGAGCCGGCCGTACGTCGTGGCCGCCTTGCTTTTGCCGTCGAGGGTGACCGTCGGCTTGCCGGTGACCGCTCCGTCCTTGTTGACCGGCACGTTCTGCATGCCGGTGGACGACGCGATGCCGAGGATGCCGTTCGCGTCGACGAAATCGACGCAGCCGCCGAGGGACGGCTTGTCCTGCCAGGTCCACGCGGGTGTGCTGAGCGGCTGTCCGGACTGGAGGCGGTACACGGCGTCCGGACCACTGGCCGGATGGTCGGTCACCCAGGTGCGTTTCCCATCGGACGAACGGCAGATGCCGCCGGGGGAGTGCAGGCCCGAGGAGTAGACGGCGGACCCGGACGTGGGATTCCCGGTCGCCGGTTTTCCGGACACGTCGATGCGCAGGACCTTGCCTGCGAGGGAATTCCGGTCTGCAGCTGCGGCAGGGTTGCCAGCGTCGCCCGTCGCGACCAGCAGTGCGCCGCTTCCGTCACTGGCCAGCGCACCGCGGTTGCCGGTCGAGCCCTTCGGGATCCCGGTCAGCACGGGCTTCGGCGCCTGGCCTTTGGCGAAGCGCACGACTCGGTTGTCCGATGCCGTCGTGATGTACGCGAAGACCAGCTGGTCCTCGACGTAGCTGGGCGACAACGCCAGGCTGGTGAGCCCGCCGTCGCCGTCGGCTTGGACGTCCAGTTGCGCGAACGACGTCGCGTCGTGTCCGGTGCTGGCCAGCAGGACCCGGCCGGTTTTCCGTTCGCCGGCGAGAGCGGCGGGCGCTGATCCCTCGCCGGGAAGTCCGGCGACGGCGGCGACTGTGTCCAGACAAGTGGCGATGACAGCCTTGTCGAAGTCCTTGCAGCCCTGCGGAGGCGGAACCGGCGAGGGCGGTGCCTGCGCGGGGCCAGTGCGGGGACCGTTGCCGGAGCCCTCGCCGTGCTCCTGGACCTGCGGCGGAGATTCCGGGCTCGGCACCGGCGCGGGGGTGAACGTCTGGCCTGCCGCGGTGTCGTCGAACCGGGCGCAGCCGGAAAGCACGAGGCCGCCGCAGGCGAGGAGGGCCAGCGGCGCCGACCACCGGTACCGGGTACGCATGATGCCCCAGCCTAGGTGGCGCGGCGTGAGCCACTGGTAAGTGGCTACCGTGGTGATCATGACAGTCACCGTGCTGGTCCCGGACGACGAGGGCGTCGCCGTGCTGTCCGAAATCCCCCTCGTCCACGCGGTCCGCTACGAATGGGGCCGCCCGCTGCCGCCGGAGGCCGCGAAAGCCGAGGTGCTCGTTCCGGCCATGGATTCGGCGGGCGACGACATCTGGAGCGATCTGCCGAATCTCAAGCTGGTGCAGCTTCTGACCGCGGGAGCGGAAGACTGGGTCGGTCGCGTCCCGGATGGCGTCCTGTTGTCCACCTGCCGCGGTGCGCACGGCGGCAGCATGGCGGAGTGGGTTGTCGGCGTCCTGCTGTCGATGTACCGGAATCTGGACGTTTACGCGGCGGCGCAACGGGCCGGTCGTTGGGAGCAGTTGCCTTCGGACACTTTGCAGGGCCAGCGCGTATTGATCGTCGGGGCTGGGGACGTCGGGCGGCAGTTGCGGCGGCGGTTGGAGCCGTTCGACGTCCGCTGCACGATGGTCGGGATGTCGGCGCGCGAAGGCGTGCACGGTGTCGACGAGTTGCCGAGCCTGCTGCCGCACCACGATGTGGTGGTCATGATGGTGCCGCTTACTTCGCGGACGCGGGGGATGGTGGACGCCGACTTTCTCGCGGCGATGCGTGACGATGCGGTGCTGGTCAATGCTGCTCAGGGGCCGGTTGTCGTTACCGAGGCGCTTGCGGCGGAGATCGCGGCGGGGCGGCTTCGCGCCGCGCTCGATGTGACGGATCCGGAGCCGTTGCCGGCGGACCATCCGCTGTGGACGGCACCTGGTTTCGTGCTGACGCCACACGTCGCGGGTGCGGTGCGCGGCGTCCGGCGGCGCGCTTATTTGGTGGCCGCGGTGGAAATCGCCCGGTACGCTGGCGGAGAGCTACCTGGCAATCTCGTGCGCGGCGAATACTGATCAATTCCCGGATGTCGGCTCAAGCCTCAGGGTGAACCCTGAAAGAGCCCCTGACCTCGGCGTGCTCGCTCGCGGGTCACGGCTGAATCCCCTAATCTTCGCCGCGTGACCACTCAAGGGGACGACTACCAGACCAGCGTGCTGTCCGGTGTCGAGGACTCTGCCGGCAACGACTACGACGAACCGCGGCAAGGCGGTCTCGGCTTCGGCCTGCTCGTCTTGCGCCTGGGTCTCGGCGTGATCATGGGTGCGCACGGCCTGCAGCATTTGTTCGGCGCTTTCGGCGGACCGGGCGTCGGCGGGTTCGCGCACGTGCTCGAGATGTTCGGGTACCACAAACAGACGACGCTGTTGTCCTGGATCACCGGCATCACCGAGGTCGCGGGCAGTGCGCTGTTGATCGTCGGCCTGTTCACCCCGTTCGCCGCGGCGGGGCTGCTGGGCGTGGCCGCGAACATCGTCTACGCGAAGTTCCACGGCGGCTTCTTCGAGGGCAACGGTCAGGGCTGGGAGTACGAGCTGCTGCTGGGGCTCTGCGCGCTGACGCTGATCTTCACCGGTTCGGGCACGATCTCGCTGGAGCGGAATACGCCGTGGCGGAAGCGGCCGCTGCCCCTTGGGCTTATTTCGCTGCTGCTAGCCGCGGCTGCGTCTGTGGTGGTCATCGTTCTGACTCGCTGATATCTCGCTGACACGTCGAGCGCCTGATGTTGCCGACCGTCCGGACCGACCTCGCTGGCACGCCGGGGACGGCTGGAGACCTCGTCGGAGTTTGGTGGGTCGTTCCGCCATACATCGGGCCGTCGGGGTGTTGCCGTTTAGTGGCGAATGCCTGGTCAGGAGCAAATTTGGGCGGCAGAGCAGGTCGTTCATCGTTGACCGGGTTGGCCCGTGAGCGGCGAGGGCGCGGAGGCCGGAGGCTAAACCGCGGCGACGGCAGTCTGGGGTGGATGCCGCGGCGGTGCGCTGGTGAGTGGTCGGCAGGGACTCGACAGCAGAGGGCCTGAGGGGCGTGGGGACTGTGCGCGGCTAGTCGGGCTCGACCGGTGGTGGGCTCGCGGCCGGAGGAAGGTTCTCCACGCGTGGCGGTGGCCCTGCCTCCAGGCGCGTGCGGCAGAGGTTGGGGCTGCGGGTCTTCCCACCGTCGCGGTGATCGTTAGCCGTTTAGTGGCGAATCGTGTCGAGCAGGGTTCCGACGGCAGCGGACCCGAGACCCTCAGCGGTTGAAGCCGTCTAGCCGAGACGCAGGAAGGGGCCCGCGCACCACGCGCGGGCCCCTTCCGTCGAAAGCAAAAACCGGAACAGCGGGATCAGCGGTTCGGGTCCCGGACCGCGCCGGTGTCGGCCGACGTGGCCATCCGGGCGTAGGCCCGCAGCGCCGCGGTGATCGGGCGCTGCCGGTCCTTCGGCTGCCACGGTCGCTCCGAAGCGTCCATCTTCGCCCGCCGTTCGGCCAGCACCTCAGGTTCGACCAGCAGCTCAAGCCGGCGCTCGTGGACGTCCAGGACGATCTGGTCGCCGTTCTCCACCAAGCCGATCAGGCCGCCCGCGGCGGCTTCCGGCGAGATGTGGCCGACCGAGATGCCCGAGGAGCCGCCGGAGAAGCGGCCGTCGGTGATCAGGGCGCATTTTTTGCCGAGGCCGGAACCCTTGAGGAACGCCGTCGGGTGCAGCATTTCCTGCATGCCGGGGCCACCTGCCGGGCCCTCGTAGCGGATGACCAGCACCTCGCCCGGCTGGATCTCCTTCTTGAGGATCGCCGACACGGCCTCCTCCTGGCTCTCCAGCACCCGCGCCGGGCCCTGGAAGTGCCACAGCTCTTCGTCGATGCCAGCGGACTTGATCACAGCGCCGTTCTCGGCCAGGTTGCCGCGCAGGATCGCGAGGCCGCCGTCCTTCGTATAGGCGTGTTCGACGTCGCGGATGCAGCCGCCCGCGGCGTCGGTGTCCAGCGACGACCAGCGGTTTTCCGTCGAGAACGCCTGCGTGGTCCGGACCCCGCCCGGCGCGGCGTGGAACAGCTCCACCGCCTTTTCCGACGGAGACTCGGCGCGGATGTCCCACTCGTTCAGCCATGTGGCGATGTCCGGCGCGTGGACCGCGTGCACGTCGGTGTTCAGCAGTCCGCCGCGGTACAGCTCGCCCAGGATGGCGGGGATTCCGCCGGCCCGATGGACGTCTTCCATGTGGTAGTCGGAGTTCGGCGCGACCTTCGACAGACACGGCACCCGCCGCCCGATGGCGTCGATGTCGCTGATCGTGAAGTCGACCTCGCCCTCCTGCGCGGCGGCGAGGATGTGCAGCACGGTGTTCGTCGACCCGCCCATGGCCATGTCGAGCGCCATCGCGTTCTCGAACGCCTCCTTCGTGGCGATCGAACGCGGCAACGCCGACTCGTCGTCATCGCCGTACCAGCGCTTGCACAGCTCGACCACCGTGCGACCGGCGTTGGAGAACAGCTCGCGCCGGGCGGCGTGCGTCGCGAGGGTGGAACCGTTGCCCGGCAACGACAAACCCAGCGCTTCGGTGAGGCAGTTCATCGAGTTCGCGGTGAACATGCCGGAGCACGAACCGCAGGTCGGGCAGGCGGAGCGCTCGACCTCGGACAGGCCGGCCTCGTCGATCGCCGAGTTCGCGGACGCCGCGATGGTGGTGATCAGGTCGGTCGGGGCCTGCGCGATGCCTTCGACGACCACCGCCTTGCCTGCCTCCATCGGACCGCCGGAGACGAACACGGTCGGGATGTTGAGCCGCATCGCGGCGTTGAGCATGCCCGGCGTGATCTTGTCGCAGTTGGAGATGCACACCAGCGCGTCGGCCTGGTGCGCGTTGACCATGTACTCCACCGAGTCGGCGATGATCTCGCGCGAGGGCAGCGAGTAGAGCATGCCCGAGTGGCCCATCGCGATGCCGTCGTCGACCGCGATCGTGTGGAACTCCCGCGCGATGCCGCCGGCCTCGGCGACCGCCTCGGCGACGATCTCGCCGAGGTCCTTGAGGTGCACGTGGCCGGGCACGAACTGGGTGTAGGAGTTGGCGATCGCGACGATCGGCTTGCCGAAATCGCTGTCGGTCATTCCGGTCGCACGCCAGAGCGAGCGTGCGCCCGCCGCGTTGCGACCGTGGGTGGTGGTCCGGGAACGGAGGTGCGGCACGGCATTCTCCCAGGTCAGAAGGCTGAACCAGGCGGAGGGGAACTACGGCTCCGCAAACTGGTCCTACCAATTCTACTCGGCTGGTTTGCCGTTGCCGCCGCCGGTCCGTTCCGCGTCGGCGGAGGGCTCCGGTTCAGCGGGCTCCGGAGAGGGGGCTGGTTCCGGAGCGGCGTCCGGCGCGTTCTCGGCGGCTGGCTTCCGTCCGGTGAGTTCCTCGTCGCTCAGCACGCCCGACGGGTCCTTGATCTTGCCCTCGCTCACCAATGCCAGTACCGGAAGGTGCCGCGTCCGCACCGTGGGAAGGCCGACCTGGGTGTCGTCCGCGAGAACCGCGCGCACGCGGGCCTTGTTCGTGATCGCCAGGCCCTTGAGCGACGACCACGGAAGTTCGCGCTGGCCGAACAGGGTCCGGATGTGCAGTCCTTCGCGGGTCGCGACGGTGCGCGTGCGCGCGACGAACACGAGCAGCGCGAGCGGGAAGACGTACAGCCACTGGAATCCGCCGATCTCGCCCAGTGCGATAGGTGTCACACAGACGGTCAGCAGACCGATCGCGAGATACGCCGTGGTCGGGATCCGGAACACGGCCTTCCGGCCCTCGTCCGCACGCTGGTCCTGCTGTTTCTTGGCCACGCAGGAATGGTGCACCGATGCCGGGAGTGGCCTGCGTCCGGGTCGCGCGGGAGCAGTACTGGCCGTCCACGATGCGGAATCGCCGTCCCGCAGAGTTGACACTCGCCCGGGCGCGCGACTAACGTCGGGGCCGTGATTACGCAGACCGGTCTCGTACTTCCTCAGCGCGCCGACGCTTAGGAAGAGTCCTCTGCGTCGACGCGCGACCCTCGTGCGACCTTACGGTCGGCGGGGGTTTTTTGTTGCGTGAAACCGGTTCCCCGACCGGAAGTACGGCCCAGACAACCCGAACGAGTGACACCGAGAACCCACGAGGCAGAACCGATGACCAGTGCCACGTCGCGCAGCGACGCGAAGCCCGGGCCGACCGCGCCCGGTGTCCCAGGAGCACGTCCGAAGCCCGCCCCGCCGGCGGGTACGCCGGTGCGCGTCACCGGCGCGCAGTCGCTCGTCCGCTCCCTCGAGGCGGTCGGCGCGGAGGTCGTATTCGGCATTCCGGGTGGCACCATCCTTCCCGCCTACGACCCGTTGCTCGACTCGACGAAGGTCCGGCACGTCCTCGTCCGCCACGAGCAGGGCGCCGGGCACGCCGCCACCGGGTACGCGCAGGCGACCGGCAAGGTCGGCGTCTGCATGGCGACCTCGGGTCCTGGCGCCACGAACCTCGTCACCCCGCTGGCCGACGCCAACATGGACTCGGTTCCGGTCGTCGCCATCACCGGGCAGCAGTCGCGCGGCCTGATCGGCACCGACGCGTTCCAGGAAGCCGACATCTGCGGCATCACCATGCCGATCACCAAGCACAACTTCCTCGTCACCGACCCGGCGGAGATCCCGCGGGCGATCGCCGAGGCGTTCCACCTGGCCGCGACCGGACGCCCGGGCCCGGTCCTGGTGGACATCCCCAAGGACGTGCTGCAGGAGATGACCTCGTTCTCCTGGCCGCCCGAACTCCGGCTGCCCGGCTACCGTCCGACGCTGCGGCCGCACGGCAAGCAGGTCCGCGAAGCCGCGAAGCTGATCGCGCAGGCCCAGCGGCCGGTGCTGTACGTCGGCGGCGGCGTGATCAAGGCCGAGGCGTCCGAGCAGCTGCTCGAGCTGGCCGAGCTGACCGGCATTCCGGTCGCGACCACGCTGATGGCGCGCGGCGCGTTCCCCGATTCGCACCGTCAGCACGTCGGCATGCCCGGCATGCACGGGTCCGTCGGCGCGGTCGCCTCGATGCAGCGCGCCGACCTGCTGGTCGCGCTCGGCGCCCGGTTCGACGACCGCGTCACCGGCCAGCTGTCGTCCTTCGCGCCGGACGCGAAGATCGTCCACGCGGACATCGACCCGGCCGAAATCTCCAAGAACCGCAAGGCCGACGTGCCGATCGTCGGCGACTGCAAGGAGATCATCGGCGAGCTGATCGACGCGGTGAAGACCGAGTTCGAGCGCGCCCGTCCCGACCTGACCGACTGGTGGACGCAGGTCGACTCGTGGCGCGACGACTACCCGTCGGGCTACGAATGGCCCGACGACGGTTCGCTGTCTCCGCAGTACGTCATCGAGCGGATCGGCGAGCTGGTCGGCCCGGACGCGGTGTACGCCGCGGGCGTCGGGCAGCACCAGATGTGGGCCGCGCAGTTCGTGAAGTACGAGAAGCCGCGCACCTGGATCAACTCCGGCGGCCTCGGCACCATGGGCTTCGCCGTCCCGGCCGCGATGGGCGCGAAGTTCGGCCTGCCGGACACGCCGGTGTGGGCGATCGACGGCGACGGCTGCTTCCAGATGACCAACCAGGAACTCGCCACGTGCGCCATCGAGGGCGCGCCGATCAAGGTCGCCGTGATCAACAACGGCAACCTCGGCATGGTCCGCCAGTGGCAGAACCTGTTCTACTCCGAGCGGTACTCCAACACCGACCTCGGCACGCACAAGCACCGCATCCCGGACTTCACGCTGCTGGCCGAGGCGCTCGGCTGCGCGGGCCTGCGCTGCGAGGCCAAGGAGGACGTCGACGCGACGATCCGGCGCGCGATGGAGATCAACGACCGCCCCGTCGTGATCGATTTCGTCGTGGGGAAGGATGCCCAGGTGTGGCCGATGGTCGCCGCGGGCACCGGGAACGACGAGATCATGGCCGTGCGCGGCATCCGGCCGCTGTTCGACGACGACGAGGTTTCGCAGGAAGCCGCCGAGGCCGCGGCCGCGGAGGGAGAGCAAGCATGACTGTCCACACGCTGAGCGTGCTGGTCGAGAACAAGCCCGGTGTGCTCGCCCGGGTCTCCGGACTGTTCTCCCGCCGCGGCTTCAACATCGAGTCCCTTGCTGTCGGGCCCACGGAGAACCCCGAGGTGTCCCGGATGACGATCGTGGTCGCCGTTGAGGAGCTACCGCTCGAACAGGTGACCAAACAGCTCAACAAGCTGGTGAACGTGATCAAGATCGTCGAGCTGGAAGCAGGCAGCGCGGTGCAGCGCGAACTGCTCCTCGTCAAGGTCAGGGCCGACGCCACCGTGCGCAGCCAGGTCCTCGAGACCGTCCAGCTCTTCCGCGCCAAGGTGGTGGACGTCTCGCCGGAGGCGCTCACCGTCGAGGCGACCGGGACGTCGGACAAGATCGGCGCGCTGCTGCGGATGCTGGAGCCGTACGGCATCCGCGAACTCGTCCAGTCCGGCATGGTCGCGGTGGGCCGCGGGGCCCGCTCGATCACCGCCACTTCTCCCCGCTGAACCGCAGATTTCGTGTAAGTACGGAAGGAAGTAGTACCCCCCATGGCAGTGGAAATCTTCTACGACGACGACGCCGACCTGTCGATCATCCAGGGTCGCAAGGTCGCCGTGATCGGCTACGGCAGCCAGGGCCACGCGCACTCGCTGAGCCTGCGCGACTCGGGCGTCGACGTCCGCATCGGCCTGCAGGAGGGGTCCAAGTCCCGGGCGAAGGCCGAGGAGCAGGGCCTGCGCGTGCTGTCGGTCGCCGAGGCGGCCGCCGAGGCTGACGTGATCATGATCCTCGCGCCGGACACGAAGCAGCGCTTCATCTACGACGAGCACATCGCGCCGAACCTCAAGGACGGCGACGCGCTCTTCTTCGGCCACGGCTTCAACATCCGGTACGACCTGATCAAGCCGCCGGCCAACGTCGACGTCGCCATGGTCGCCCCGAAGGGCCCGGGTCACCTGGTCCGCCGCCAGTTCGTGGACGGCAAGGGCGTGCCCTGCCTGATCGCGGTCGAGCAGGACGCTTCGGGCAACGCCCAGGCGCTCGCGCTGTCCTACGCCGCGGCGATCGGCGGCGCGCGGGCCGGCGTCATCAAGACGACCTTCACCGAGGAGACCGAGACCGACCTCTTCGGCGAGCAGGCCGTGCTGTGCGGCGGCGCGTCCGCGCTGGTGCAGACCGGGTTCGAGGTGCTCACCGAGGCCGGCTACGCCCCGGAGATCGCCTACTTCGAGGTGCTGCACGAGCTGAAGCTGATCGTCGACCTCATGTACGAGGGCGGCATCGCGCGCCAGCGCTACTCCATCTCCGACACCGCCGAGTACGGCGACCTCACCCGCGGCCCGCGCGTCATCTCGCCGGCCGTCAAGGAGGAGATGAAGAAGATCCTGGGCGAGATCCAGGACGGCACCTTCGCCCGCGAGTGGGTCGCCGAGGACGAGGCCGGCCGGCCGAAGTTCACGAAGCTCGAGGAAGAGGGCAACCAGCACCCGATCGAGAAGACCGGCAAGAAGCTGCGCGACCTGATGTCGTGGGTGGACCGGCCGATCACCGAGACCGCCTGACCGGTATCTCGGGTATCTCAGGAAGAGGCCCTGTCGTCCGTTCGCCGGACGGCGGGGCCTCTTTTCCGTTCCGAGGCGGTGCCGCCGAACGGCGGATACGCTGTGCCGATGAGCCGCCCGACCGACGACAAGGCGCACATCCGGCACGAACTCGACCTGACCGGCGCGACCTGGATCCGCGCCGAACCGGCGGGCGTGACCCTGGAGCATTGCGCGGAATACGCGTTCGTCCCGCATTCGGACGGGGTGACCTACGTGGCCATCCGGCAGCCGACGGACCCGGACGGGGCGGTGCTGGTGTTCACGCCGTCGGAATGGGACGCGTTCACGCGCGGGGTTCGGGATGGCGAGTTCGAGCTGCCGGGGTCGTAGGTTTTCGCTGGTGTGGCTTCGTGCCTGGACGAGCGGGGTGGGCCGGATGCCTGGCCTTTGGGCGGTTGTTGCCCCGCAGCGGCGAATGTGACGTTCGCGGCATGACTGTCCAGGCCGGACGTCAGCGTCGATACAGCGCGCCTGCGGCGTTCCCCGTCGGCGAGGTGGACCTGGCAGCTGGGCTCAGATGGCTCCGAGCGTCGCGATGAGTTCGGTGACCTGGTAGGCCGTCGGGAAGTCCGGTGCCTGGTAGCGCAGGGTGCAGCCGTCGGCGAGTTCCATTCCCGGCACCAGCAGTGCGTGCTCGGTCATCCGGGGCCGATGCACCTGGACCTCCAGTTGGACCGGCCCGTCGAAGCGCAGCGGACGGATGTCCGCCCGACCGGCCAGTGCTTCGGGTACCGCGTGCTCGATGCGGTCGCATGCCTCGTCGGGATGCAGCATCGCCGCCGCAAGAGCACCTAGCGCGCGTTTGACCACTACCGAGCGGATGCCCGGCGCTACCTCGGCTGCCTCAGTTGCCACAGAGTCGTCGCCGCTTACCAGCACAGGCGGTGCGCTGTAGTGCGCCGCGAGCGCGGTGTTCAGGCCGATTTCGCCCAAGGAACGGCCATTGCAACGCACGTCCGCGATGGTCCCGCCGGAGATAGTGTGCGCCATGACCGAGCGGGGTGTGCCGGCCTTGCCGTGATAGCCGATGAACAGCACAGCGTCCGTATCCTCGGCCAATCCCGCCATCATCCCGCCGGGCTTGGGCGTGCCGCGGAGCAGCTCGGCACGTCGGTCCAGCAGTTCGGGCAGAAGGTTCCGGAAGCTCGCGTGAGCCTCGGTGACCTGTACCTGTGCGGCCGCGTCGTAGGCGTAGATCCCGCGGACCGCGGCGTTGGCCTCCGCGGTGAGCAGGTTGCGGTTGCGTTCGTATTCGCTGTGCCCGGGAATGACCTCTTCGCCGTGGACCACCCCGGCGATTCCCTCCATGTCGACCGAGACGAGCACCCGCATCTCCATCAGACCTTCCTCGGCGACGCACGGCTAGGAATGCCACCCTATCGAGCGATCCGGGGCGTAACAGGGGCAATCAGCTTGTCTCGCACGCGTGGGCTCTCGGGTCTGTGAATGCCTGGTTGACCAGGGGTTAGCCGATTCTTGGCGAATCTGCTTTTGCCGGACGGGAGCGTGTCCCGGCGGATTCGCCGCTGGGCGGCCAGCACTGTCGCGGTCGGTATGCGCGGGCTGACGGTCAGGACGGCAGAAAGAGTGCAGCTGCTGCGTCCGCCAGCGCGTCGGGGTTCGGCGAATCCGGCTCGGTTTGGGCCAGATGCTGCAGCCCGAGAATGGCCGCGTAAACGACCCGCGCCCGGTTCGCCGCCTCATCCGGTGGGAGGCCAAGCTCGCGGTAAGTACTGGTCAGGAGGTTCAGCCGGGCTTGATTGACGCGGCTGACCGCTTCCTTGACCCGAGGGTCGTTGCGGTCTCCGAGCAGACTCAGGTGCACCGACGGCGCTAACGGCTGGACAGCGCGCACGACGGCGGTGAGCAGCTCGCGCAGCCGTTGCCCCGGATCGGCGATCGCGGCGTACTCGGCGAGTCCCGCTTCGCCGTGGTTTCGCCACCAATCGGCGAGAGCCGCGGTGATCAGCTCGTCCCGGTTGCGGAAGTGCGCGTAAAAGCTGCCCTTGGTCACGCCGAGCGTCCGCGCGAGGGGTTCGACTCCGACCGCGGCGAGCCCGCCGTCCGCGATCGCCTTCAGCGCGGCCCGCGTCCAGTCCTGGGCGGACAGCCGGGGCGAGTCGTTCACCATGCGCGGAGGATACGCCACCGTATTGACGGCGCTGTCCGCGCTGGATACGGTGGCGTATCCATACGCATCCGTATCCATACGCTGCCGTACTGAGGGGCGATCGAAATGGCACACGCGAAGGTTCGCCGAGTAGTCACCGGACACGACTCCGACGGAAAGGCCCGCGTGGTCGACGACGGTGCCGTCGAACCGATCACTTCCGACCTGATGCCTGGCTGCGCGATCTACCGGTTGTGGGGCCGGGACGAACGACCGGTGTTCCCAGACGACGGCTCGCCGCGTCGCGCCGAGGCGCACTACCCGCCGCGGGACGGTTCACGGTTCATGATCAACACGATCGCGCCCGGCGAGCTGACCCCGTCGCCGGATGTCGACCTGCCCGCAGCCTGGGAAAAGCTGGAGCGGCAGGCACCGGGCGCGGCCGGCGCGATGGAGCCCGACGCGCCGGGCACGCACACCACCGACAGTCTCGATTACGTCCTGATCGTCTCGGGCGAGGTCACGTTGGAGCTGGACGACGGAGACCAGACGGTCTTGCGGGCGGGCGATGTCCTCGTCCAGAACGGCACGCGGCACGCCTGGCGAAACCATGGTGCCGAACCGTGCACGATCGTCGGCGTCGCTGTCGGAGCGGATCGGGCGTAGACCTGGTTTCGCCGCTGAGCGGCGACGGTTCCTTTGCCGATCTTGTGCCCGCC
This sequence comes from Amycolatopsis sp. NPDC114484, assembly GCF_055633755.1. Taxonomy (NCBI): domain Bacteria; kingdom Bacillati; phylum Actinomycetota; class Actinomycetes; order Pseudonocardiales; family Pseudonocardiaceae; genus Amycolatopsis; species Amycolatopsis sp. NPDC114484. The sequence continues at coordinate 189,083 of NZ_JBVKDQ010000004.1, forward strand.
GGGTTTGACATTGACATTGTGACAAGGTCTTCACTGGTCGGCGGAGGTGATCCCGATGAACTCGACACAGATGAATTCCCAGCTCGCCCGGATGATCGAGGCGTTGGGCTCCGGGGACTCGTCGACGCGGCTGCAGGTCGCGCTGACGATCGGAACGCGCCCGGACGGCCCTGGCCTCGTGGAGGCGCTCGTCGCACGGTGCGCGATCGAGCCGGACTTTTTCGTGCGCGACATGCTCACCTGGGCGTTGACCCGGTTCCCGGCGAAGGACACGGTGCCGCGGCTTCTCGCGGAGCTGCGGTCCCCGGTGGCGCAGGCCAGGAGCCAGTCGTTGCACACGTTGTCCAAAATCGGCGACCAGGATGTGTGGCCAGCGATCACCCGATCGTTGCTGCGCGACGCCGACGACGAGGTCGCGAGAAGCGCATGGCGGGCGGCTGTCGTCCTCGTGCCCGACGAGGACAAGGCCGGACTGGCCGCGGAACTGGCGACACAACTCGGCCGCGGTGACCGGACACTGCAGCTCAGCCTCAGCCGCGCGTTGGTCGCGCTCGGCTCCGTGATCGAGCCGGCTTTGGAGGCCGCGTTGACGAGCACCGACCCGACCGTTCGGGCGCACGCCGTCGCCACTGAGCGGCTGCTTCGTGACCCGGACACCGGTTTCGACCAGGCCGTGGACGAGGCGAAACGGATCGTCGCGCTCGGTCCGGAGCGGGCTCAGGAAACCGCGTGCTGATCGGCGAGGTCGCCCGCCGCTCGGGGGTGAGTACCCGGATGCTCCGGCATTACGACGCCCTCGGGCTGGTGCGGCCGACCGGCCGCACCGTGGGCGGCTATCGCGAGTACTCCGCCGACGACATCCGCCGGATCTTCCACGTGGAGAGCCTCCGGTCGCTCGGGATGTCATTGCGGCAGATCGGCCGGGCGCTGGAGGATCCCGCCTTCGTGCCGGCGGAACTGGTCGGCGACCTCATCCGGCGAACTGAAGACCGGCTGAAGCGGGAGCAGGAACTGCTTGACCGGCTCCGCGCGGTCGATGCCTCGGCACCCTCCGGATGGGAGGGTGCCTTGCGCATCGTCGAACTGCTGCGCGGGCTCAATTCACCTGGTGCCGCACGTCGGCAGCAGACCGTTTTGGCCCCCGCCGACGATGTGCCGGTCCCCGGTGAGGTGCTGGCCAAAGCAGTTCTCGCCGAATCCGATCCGAACGTCGCCGGCGCGCTGCGGTGGGCTCTTGCCCGGACTGGTGGCGACATGGTGGCGAATGTGGCGTCCGGCCTCCGCTCGGAGAACGCCGAAATCCGCCGACGCGCGATCCTGGCGCTCATCGAGTTGCCCGGCGACGAGGCGACTGCGGTGTTGATGGACGCGCTCGCCGACTCGGATGCTGTGGTCCGCCGGCATGCGGCGCTCGCTTTGGGGGCGCGCGGTGCCGAGGAGGCGGTGCCGACGCTTGTCGAAATGGTCGTTGAGGGGCGAAACGACGTCGAGGCGGCTGAGGTTTTGGGCGCGCTGGCGGATGGGGGTGTGGATGGGATTGTCGACGCGTTGGTCGATGCGGTGGCTGCGCATCCTGCGGATTCCGCGGTGCGGATCCGGTTGACGCAGGCGCTCGCGGAGATGCCGGGGACTCTTGCGCAGGGGGCGCTGCGGCGGTTGGCGGAGGATGGGGATCCGGCTGTGGCGTTGGTGGCTTCGGCTCTTGTGAAGGTTGTTGAAGAGCGTGGTGGCGCTGGTGAGGTCGCTGGGAGCGCCTAGGGCGTGTGTGGTTGACCTGGTGGAGATTCGAGGGTATCGGTGCTGGTCAGGGGCATTTGCCATTTAGTGGCGAAAGTTGCTGCGGGGTGTGTTGTCGTTCAGCGGTGACTGGCGCGGCCGGTTGGGCGGCAGCTTGCGGGATGAATTGCCGGTGGTTGGCGAAAGTCGTCGGGAAGGTTGGCCGCAGGCAACGGGGCGGGTATTTGCCGCTCGGCGGCGAGATCTGCCGGGGTGCTGCCGTTGAGCGGCGAGGGCTCCGGCGGGCGGGGTGGTTGCCGCTGAGCGGCGAGAGTTGCGGGGGTTCGTGCTGACGAGTAGCGAAGGCCGCGGCGGCGGAGGTTGCTGCTGAACGGCGAAGGGCACGGCGGCAGTTGTCGCCGCTCAGTGGCGACGAGTGTGTCGGCGAGATTTGCCGCTGTGCGGCGAGGGTTTGGCTGAGTGCTTACTGCGCATTGGGCGGGGCGCGGTGATGGATGTTGCCGCTGAATGGCGACCGCGGATTCAACAGTCGGTTGGCTGTGGTCCGGCCCGGTGAAGCCGAGTCGCCGTTAAGGGTCGGCGTTGCGTTGAACCGTCGCTGTGCGGTGACGGTGTTTAGCGTGGGTGAGGGTGTCGCCATTGAGCGGCGACTTAGTGCTGGGGTGCTCTTGAGAGGTCGGGGCGTCCGGGATTGGTGGGGTGTTGCCGTTTAGTGGCGACGGTGGTTCAGCGTCGGCCGAGGCGTTGCCGTTCAGTGGCGACGCCGTGGAGGTGTTGCCGTTAATCGGCGACGCGGGCGACGAGTTCCGGTAGGCGGCCGGTGGCTGCGGCCAGGGCGAGGTGGTCGCCGTAGTCGCGGGATTCGACGATCTGCCCGTCGAGGATGCGCATCGCGAAGATGTTGTTCACCTGGAACGCCGCCCCAGTGCTGGTTTCGCCTACGTAGGTCGACTCGCCGATGATGACTTCCGGGTCGGTGCTCAGGTGGAGGACCAAATCGGTCACTTCGATTTGGAGGGCTAGCGCGGCACCGGCGGCGAAGTGGGTGCGCAGGTCGTCTCGGGTGCGGAGGATGGGGGCACCTGGCAGGAACGGGTGTCGGATATCGGTTTTTGCCGCATAGAGGTCGGGGAGTTCGGACCAGCGTCCGTCGGCGACGCCGAAGACCACTCGTTGGAATACGCCTTCGCGGCTGTTCGGGGCGAAGAGTTCGGCTGGGCGTGGTGCGATGGGGCGAGGTTCGTAAGCGGGCGCTTGGGCGTATGCCTCGACTAGGCCGGCGGTCGCGTTTTGGATGGCGGCCAGGCGCAGGTAATCGTGATAGTCGCGGGTGTGGGCGAGGAGTCCGTCGCGTGCGCGGAGGACTTGGATGTTGGCCGACTCGGTCGTTCGGCCGGTTTTCCGTGATTCCGCGGTGTATTGGTATTCGGCGACGATTACCTCGGGGTCGGCGGTTTCGTGGATGGTCACGTCGTGGCGTTTGAGGCGGAGGGTTTGGCCGAGGCCGCTGACGAAGCGGTCGTGTAGTGCGTCGCGGCCTTCCATGCGCCCAGGCCTCGGTACTGCGGTGGGGTGTTCTACGACGGTGTCTTCGGCGTAGAGCTGGGCGAGGTCGGCGAAGCGACCGTCGGTGATTCCGGTGGAGAGCTGGTCGAACAGGTCGCGTGGGGTTCGCATGAGGGCCTCCGCAGGGGTGAGTTAACCGGAGTCTGCAGTCCGTTACGATACGGACTGCAGACTCCGGTTGTCCAGCGGGGGAGAGTTGCCGATTAGTGGCGACGGAGGCGACGCAGCAGTTCTTGGGCGGCGGGGCTGTCGCACGCTTCCGCCCAGCCTTCGGGGGTGCTGTCCCAGAGGGCGTCGCGCGCGGTGAGGTCGGCACCGGCGCTCACCAGGAGTTCGATGACGTCTAGTCGGTTGCTCTGGGCGGCCAGGTGCAGCGCCGTGACGCCGACGCCGTGGCGTGGGCCGCCGAAGGTGCCGACGTGGTTGACGTTCGCGCCCAGCGACAGCAGAGTCTCTGTCGCCGCTGAGTGGCCACACGTCGCTGCCCAGGTGAGAGCGGTGCCGCGGTAGACGTCGGCGTCCAGGTTCGCGCCGCGCGACGTCAGGGTGCGTAATGCGGCTACTTGGTTGTTGCGGGCGGCCCAGGCCAGTGATTCGTCGAGGACCTCTCCGGGGTCATTTGTGGGCTGCCAGAAGGGGAAACCGCTGTGGGGACGGTAGAACTCACGGTGCGCGCCGGCTGCTGGGGAAAGAGTCCCCTGTGGACTGACGAGTTCATCCAGTAGTGCGTCGTCTCCTAGACCGGCTGCGACGCGCAGGTTGTGAGGGGACCGTTCGTGCGTTGCCAGTTTTTCGGCAACAGCGCGATTTCCCCAAAATAAGGCCACAACGAGCGGGGTTCCGCCGTCGCCGCGGCCTGAGACGGTCAAGGGCGCGCCGGCGTTGATCAAGAGGTCGGCGATCAGTGGTAAATTGCTGTAGGCGGCTTGATGTAAGGCAGTCCATCCGTGGGCGTTGGCTCGCGCGGGGTCGGCACCGTGGGCGAGCAGGACGCGGACGAGGCGTTCGTCGTGGGTCGCGGACGCCATGCCGAGGAGATCGTTCCCGTTGGTGCCTCGGGCGTGGGCCAGGTGCGGGGCTTCGGTCAGCAGCGTTGACAGGCCGTCCAAATCCCGGGCTTCTACCAGCTGATACGCCCGGGCGAACGGTTCGCCGTTTTTCGGCAAATCCTCGACATGGGCTTTCAACGCCCGCCAGGTTGGGAAACCGTGCTCTCGCGCGATGACGGCTAGGGCGCCGGTGCGGGTCAGCGGTTGGTCGTGGCGGTCGAAGGCGGCGCGGGCGGCTGGGGTGCCGTCTTCGGCTGAGGCGAGGAGGCCGACGGCGCGGCCTCGGTAGTACTCGACGTCCTGGTGGTAGGCGTGCTGGACGTCCGGGCCGTGCTCGGCGATTCGGCGGACGTACGCCTGCAGTTGCGGCCAGCTGGGGAATCCGTAGCGGCGAGCGAGTCGGAACTGCGCTTCCGACAGTGCGACCGAGTCGGCGCGGGCGAGTTCTTTAGCCTGTTTGCGGAGTTGGCCGAGGTTTGGGTTGGCGGGCAAGGCCGTCATCAGGGAGTCCTTTCTTCCCTCGTGCGCCCCGTGGTCCGCCGGCACCGGGCAGGGAAGAAGGAAAGCTCGGTAACTCGTGGTACGGGGTGGGCTCGGCCCTTTCCGCGGACAGGACGCGGCCCCTGCCGCGCGAGAAGCACTGTAACCCAGAAGGGTCAACGTCCGCCGGTGATGACGCTGACCGCGATGCCGAGCGTGGCCGTGTTGTACATGAACGACAGCACGCTGTGCGCGAGCACCAGGGAACGGATCGACGTCGTCCGCGTTTCGACGTCCGAAACCGCGAAGCTCGTCCCGATGGTGAACGCGAAATAGGTGAAGTCGGCCAGTGTGGGACGTTCGGTTTCCGGGAAGCGGAAGTGCTGCGTCGGGAGGCTGTCGTAGTACGTCTGGGCGTAGCGTTCTGCGTAGCCGAAGTGCAGGATCGCCCAGGCCAGCAGGACTGCGGGGACGCCGACGACTTTCGCGTCGGTCGGATCGATGCCCGTCGTTTCCGGCAGCACGATCGACAGTCCGCCGGTGACGCCGACGAGGCTGGTCAACAGCGTGAACAGCAATCCGAGCCGGCGGCCGAGAACGCCTTTCAGCCACCGGGCGTCGGTGTGGTCGATTTTCCGGCTACGGGACACGCGCGCGATCCGGATGCCCAGGTAGATCAGTGCGAGCAGATCCCAGAAGAGAAGGGCTAGGACGTTGTCATCGTTGATGAGGGTGACGATCCCCAGCACCAGGAGGATGAGTTCGACCAGCCGGGACGCGGCGAGGGCGAGTTTCGTGAACACCGGCGGCTCCCGGGGCGAACGCGGGCGAGGCGTCTGGCGAAGATAACAGCGGGTTGTGGCCGCTGGGCGGCGAAACGGTCCTGGCGAGGTCGCCTGTTCAGGGGAAGTTCCGGGTGCTCAGGGGATGGCTCCGGTAAAGGTGGAAGTGTCCGTGCAGCGGAGGTGAGCGGTTTCGCCGCTCAGTGGCGAATCGGTGGTGAACTGGGTTTTTCCACGGTTGGCGGGATGGCGTCGGCAACCGCGGGCCGGCGAGTAGCCGGATTTTGGCGAGACGTCGGGAACAGGCCGGGGTGGGGCTTTCGCGAAAAGCTCCGAAAGCCCCACCGGGAATCAGAGCACCAGCGACGCGAGACGACGCCAGCCGTCCAGCGGAATCTCGGGTCCGGCACCGAGAACCTGGACGCAGACGTGGTCCGCGCCGGCGTCCAGGTGGGCGCGGATTCGGTCGGCGACTTCAGTCTCGCTGCGGTAGGCCACGATCGCGTCGACGAGACGGTCGCTGCCGCCGTCGGACAGATCGTTCTCGGTGTAACCGAGGCGGCGCAGATTCGCTCGTTGGTGTGCGGCCAGTCGCACGTATCCGGCGACGTGTTCGCGGGCGATTTGCCGTGCCCGCAAGGGATCAGGGTCGAGGACGACGGCTTGTTCGGCTGCGAGGTAGGCGTCGGGTCCCATAGTTTCCCGGGCGGACGCTGTGTGCTCCGGAGGGACGAAATAGGTGTGCGCGCCGGCGGTCCGGGTCGCCGCGAGCTTCAGCATCTTCGGTCCGAGGGCGGCTAGCAGCCGACGCGGCCGGGTACCGGAAACACCCGCGCTATCAGTGGAAAAGTCCAGTTCGGCCGCATCCATGGCGTCGAGATAGTCCTGCATCGCACTGCCTCCGCCGCCAGGCCGATGTCCACCGAGTCCGAGCGTGAACCGGCCCGGATACGCCTCGGTCAACGTGCGTCCGGCGGCTTCCGCGGTCACTGCCGACCGTTCGGAAAAGCGTGCGATCCCGGTCGCCACGGTCAACTTCGTCGTCGCCTCAAGCAGCAATGCCGCCTGGGTGAACGCCTCCCGTCCGCGGTACTCGCCGAACCACAGCGCCGCGAAACCCAGCGACTCGACCTCGCCCGCAGCCGCGCGTACCTCGCCGATTTCCTTGCCGTCAAAGGCGAACGTCCAGATTCCAATCGTCATCGTGCCCCGCCATCCACGCAGGTGGTCAGCTTTGCGAACACATCCACAACAGACTCCAAGAAGTTCCGTGGCCGCGGAGGCGCGGCGTCGATCCCGGCGCAGCCCGGCTGGTACGTCCACTGAGGACACACCCCAGAACCAGAGGCTGCCTCCGGTTACTATACGGAGGAGCCCTCCGATTTGTCACGGGATAAGCTCGGACCCGAGATGACCGACGCCAAGCCGATGCGCGCGGACGCCCGCCGCAACTACGAACGCCTGCTGACCGAAGCGAGGCGTGCCTTCGCCGAACGCGGCGTCGACGCCTCGCTCGAGGACGTCGCCCGCAGCGCCGGCGTCGGGATCGGCACCCTCTACCGCCACTTCCCGACCAGGGAAGACCTGATCGAGACGTTGCTGCGGGACCGGTTCGACACCCAGGCGGAGAAGGCGCGCGAACTGCTCCTCGCCGAAGATTCGCTCGAAGCCCTGTACGCCTGGCTCATCGGCTTCGGCGAAACCTCCGCCGTTTACCGTGGGCTTACCGAAATGCTGGCCGACGCGTTCGACGATCCGGAGTCGCGGCTGCACGCTTCCTGTGCGGCAATGCGCGACGCCGCGTCCCAACTAGTGGACAGGGCGCAGGCGGCCGGCGTTTTCCGCACCGACGTGACCGTCCAAGAGCTGCTTTTGCTGCTGCACGGCGCTTCCTGGGCCGGATCCCACCTACCGGGCGACGGCGGTACAGAGCGCCTGATGGCGCTTGTCTTCACCGGATTACAAACAAGTGAACAGCGGGGGCAGCGGGCTGTCAGCGCCCCGCGTTAAACTCCCGCGAGTCCGGGCACAACGACGTGCGCCGCGAGAGAGCGTCCTCGATTTCGTGACCAGATAGTGGGAGCCGCATCGTGACCAAGCCCAGCAAACCCGTAGTCCTCATCGCGGAGAAGCTCGCGCCCTCCGTGCTGAGTGTGTTCGGTGAAGAGGTAGAGGTCCGGCACGTGGACGGCACCGACCGTCCCGCTCTGCTCGAGGCGGTGAAGAGCGCCGACGCGCTCTTGGTCCGATCCGCCACCAAGGTCGACGCCGAGGTGCTCGGGGCGACCACTCAGCTGAAGGTCGTCGCCCGCGCCGGCGTCGGGCTCGACAACGTCGAGGTCCCGGCCGCCACCGAGCGCGGCGTGCTCGTGGTGAACGCGCCGACGTCGAACATCGTCTCCGCCGCCGAGCACGCGGTCGCGCTGCTGCTCGCGGTCGCCCGCCGCGTTCCCGCCGCGGACCAGAGCCTGCGCGGCGGCGAGTGGAAGCGCAGCTCGTTCTCCGGCGTCGAGATCAACGGCAAGACGGTCGGCGTCGTCGGGCTCGGCAAGATCGGCCAGCTGTTCGCCCAGCGGCTCGCCGCCTTCGGGGCCAAGCTCATCGCGTACGACCCCTACGTCTCGGCCGCGCGCGCCGGCCAGCTGGGCATCGAGCTGGTCACGCTCGACGAGCTGCTGGAACGCGCCGACGCGATCTCCATCCACCTGCCGAAGACCCCGGAGACCAAGGGGCTCATCGACGCCGAGGCGCTCAAGAAGACCAAGCCCGGCGTGATCATCGTCAACGCCGCCCGCGGCGGTCTTATCGTCGAGGAGGCGCTGGCCGACTCGGTGCGCAGCGGCCACGTCGGCGGCGCGGGCATCGACGTGTTCGTCACCGAGCCGACCACCGAGAGCCCGCTGTTCAACCTGCCGAACGTCGTCGTCACGCCGCACCTCGGCGCGTCCACCGCCGAGGCGCAGGACCGCGCGGGCACGGACGTGGCGCGGTCGGTGCTGCTGGCGCTGCGCGGCGACTTCGTGCCGGACGCGGTGAACGTGTCCGGCGGCGGCGCGGTCGGCGAGCACGTGCGGCCGTACCTGTCGCTCACCCAGAAGCTCGGCCAGGTGCTGACCGCGCTGAACCCGAAGGCTCCCACGTCGCTGACCGTCGAGGTCAAGGGCGAGATCTCCAGCGAAGACACCGCGGTGCTGAAGCTGGCGGCGCTGCGCGGGCTGTTCGCGGGCGTGGTCGAGGACCAGGTCACCTTCGTGAACGCGCCGCGGCTGGCCGAGGAGCTCGGCGTGCAGGCTGAGCTGGTTACCGAGTCGGAGAGCCCGAAGTTCCGCAGCCTGGTCACCCTTCGCGCGGTGCACGGCGACGGCGCGACGCTCACCGTGTCCGGTTCGGTCACCGGCAAGGACGAGGTCGAGAAGATCGTCGAGGTCAAGGGCAGGCACTTCGACCTGCGCGCCGAGGGCGACGTCCTGGTCATCGAGTACCCGGACCGTCCCGGCGTGATGGGCCGCGTCGGCACGCTGCTCGGCGAGGCGGGCATCAACATCGAGGCCGCGCAGATCAGCCAGAGCACCGACGGCTCCGACTCGATCATGCTGCTGCGCGTCGACCGGCACGTGGACGCCAACGTGCTCGAGCCGATCGGAGCCACCGTCGGCGCGCACACCATCCGCGCCGTCGACTTCAGCTAGTCCAGTTTCCGCGCGACGGCCCCTTTCCCGGACTCCGGGAGAGGGGCCGTTTCGTCGTTCACCCGGAGCGGCAACATTCGGGTAACGGACCTTTTTCCGCACGAAAGTAGGGGTTTCGGACAGCTAGGTTCTTGCCGCGAGGCTGAACCACGCGCCGTGAGAGCACGGTGCGGCGCCGGTGCTCACCGTCGGGGGTACGAGTGGGGAGCGCGGGCAGGTTCGTGATCCGGGCCTCGAGAAGGGGTTACTCAAATGAGCAGAACCCGGTTGCCCGGGTGGGCTGCCCGCTCGGTGGTCGTGGGTTCCGCGGTGGTGCTGGCGGCGGCCGTCGCCGTGCCCGCGGCGTCCGCGCAGAGCGCGCCGCTGGCCGAGCCGGTCGCTCCGGCGAAGGTCGACGCGAGCAAGGTCCAGGGCAAGCTTTCGCCCCGGCTGAGCGCGGCGCAGGGGCAGATCACCGCGTTCGTCGAGCTGGCCAAGAAACCCGCGGTGGACGCGTTCAAGGAGGAGCAGGGCAAGGGCAAGGAGAAGGCCAAGCAAGCGGCGAAGGCGGCTAAGGCCGACGTCGCCGCGGCGGTCAGCTCCGTCGTCGGACAGCTGCGGTCCGCGGACGCGGGCACGAAGCTGGTCACGCAGACGGCCAACGCGGTGCCCGGCGCGGTCGTCACCGCCGACGCGGCCAAGATCCGCGAGCTCGCGGAGCGGCCGGACGTCGTCTCGGTGCGCACGGTCGTGCCGAAGAACCGCACCAACGCCAGCGCCGAACAGCTCACCAACACTCTTGCCAGCTGGCAGAAAACCGGCAAGTTCGGCGACAACATCCGCGTCGGCGTGATCGACGACGGCATCGACTACACCCACGCCGACTTCGGCGGCCCCGGCACGCCCGAGGCGTACAAAGCGGTCGACCGGGCGAAGCCGTCGCCGTTGTTCCCGAGCGCCAAGGTGTTCGGCGGCACCGACCTCGTCGGCGACGACTACGACTCGGCGGGCAAGACCGGATCGCCGACGCCGAAACCGGACCCCAACCCGATCGCGTGCGGCGAGCACGGCACGCACGTCGCGGGCACGATCGGCGGCTTCGGCGTGAATGCCGACGGCAGCACGTTCACCGGCGATTACAAGAAGCTGAACAAGAAGACGCTCGACGCCATGCGGATCGGGCCGGGCACCGCGCCGAAGTCTTTGCTGTACGCGATCAAGGTGTTCGGCTGCAAGGGTTCCACGAACGTCACCTCGCAGGCGCTGGACTGGGCGCTCGACCCGGACGGCGACGGCGACTTCACCGACCACCTCGACGTCGTGAACCTGTCGCTGGGCAGCGACTTCGGCGCGCCGGACGACCCGGACTCGCTGTTCGTGCGCAAGCTCGCGCAGAACAACGTGCTGCCGGTGATCTCGGCGGGCAACGGCGGCGACATCAACGACATCGCCGGTTCGCCGGGCAACACGCCGGAAGCGCTCACCGTGGCCAGCAGCCGCGACGCGGGCGAACTGCGGGACGCGATCGAGGTCAAGACGCCGACCGCCGGACAGCAGCCGGGCCAGTACAGCCAGGAGTACACCGGCTACGACACCCTCGACCTCACCGCACCGGTGGTGCCGATTTCGACCGGCAACAACGCCGGTTGCGCCGCCTATTCGGCTGAGGACAAGGCAAAGGTCGCGGGCAAGATCGCGTGGCTGGAGTGGGACGACAACGACGCCACCCGGCCGTGCGGTTCCGCCGCGCGGGCCAACAACGCGCAGGCCGCGGGTGCCAAGGGCGTGCTGCTTTCGTCCACTGTGGAGCACTTCGGCGCCGGTATCGCGGGCAACGCTGCGGTTCCGATGTTCCAGCTCACCGGCAAGGCCACCCAGGCCGCGCGGGCGGGCTTGACCGCGGGCACGCTCACCGTGCGGCTCTACGGTGCCGGACGGACGACGCTGCAGACCTACGACCAGTCCATCGTGGACACTCCCAGCTCGTTCACCTCTCGTGGCGGACGCGGTCCGTCGGTGAAGCCGGACGTCGCCGCTCCTGGCGACACGATCACGTCGGCGTTCCGCGGCAGCGGCAACGAGCGTCTGGTCATCTCGGGCACGTCGATGGCCGCGCCGCACACGTCGGGCATCACGGCGCTGGTCCGCCAGGCGCATCCGGACTGGAGCGTCGAAGAGGTCAAGGCCGACGTCGTGGGCACCGCGGTGCACGACATCACCGACGGAGCCGGCCACACCTACGGTCCGCAGCGCGTCGGTGCCGGCCGGATCGATGCGAAAGCCGCGCTGGACAACCAGGTTCTCGCGTACGTGCAGGACGACCCGGGCGCGGTCAGCGTCACGTTCGGCACCGTCGAGGCGGCCGGTCCGGTCACTTTGAGCAAGACGATCAAGGTGGTCAACAAGGGCGTCAAGGCGGCCGAGTACTCGGTGGGCTACGAGGCGGTCAACAACCTGCCTGGTGTTGAGTACACAGTGGACAAGAGCTCGGTGAAGCTGAACCCGCGCGGGGTCGCGACGGTCAAGGTGACGCTGAAGATCACCGACCCGAAGGCGCTGCGCAAGGTTCTCGACCCGACCATGGCGGCTTCGCAGGCCGGGCTCGCCCGTCAGTTCGTGGCCGACGCCTCGGGCCGGATCGCGTTCACCCCGAAGAACGGCGCGACCGTTCCGCTGCGGGTAGCCGTGTACTCGTCGCCGAAGCCGGTTTCGGCGATCACCACCCCGGGCGGCGTGCGCTTCGGCGCGAGCGCCGACCAGGCCGTGCTGAACCTCGGCGGCAAGGGCATCGACCAGGGCAGCGGTTCCCAGCGGTACCGCTCGCTGATCAGCGTGCTCGAACTGCAGGCCGAATCGCCGCAGCTGCCGGAATGCGACTCGCACGTCACGTCCGACTGCACCCTCAACCGCACCGCGAAGGGCGGCGACCTGCGCTACATCGGCGCGGCGTCGACGGCCCCGCTCGCCAAGGCGCAGGGGGAGCCGGAGAACGCGACGCTGGCGTTCGGGATCACGACCTGGAGCGATTTCGCGAACCTCGGCAGCAACACGGTGCCGTTCGTGGACATCGACACCAACGGCGACGGCAAGCCGGACTTCGAAACCTTCGTGACGAAGGCGACGGGGTCGGACGTGCTGCTCGTCAACACGGTGTCGCTGACCAAGCCGGGCAACCCGTCGGTGGACCTGCAGGCGATCAACGGGCAGCTCGGCGACGTCGACACCAACGTGTTCGACTCGAACGTGATGGTGCTGCCGGTCAGCATCGCCGCGCTCGGCATCGACCCGAAGGAGGCGTCGCACCGGATCAGCTACACGGTCGGCACCAGCGGGTACTACGTCGCGCCGGGTACCACGAACGGGTTGATCGACCAGGTCAGCACTCCGCTGTCGTTCGACGCGCTCGCGCCGGCGTACTCGGTCCAGGGCGGCGGCGACGCGGCGCTGGGCTACGTCGCCAAGCCGGGCACGGCTCTGGTGGTCAACCGCGACAAGGCCGCCATCGCCGGGGACAAGGCGAAGGGCCTGCTGGCGATCGAGCACCACAACGCGACCGGGCAGCGCGCCTCGGTCGTGCGGATCGAATCGGAGCTCCCGCGCGGCTGACCTGGTTCACCCTTTAAGGGGAACCTGAGGTGAGCTGCGGAAGCGGCCGCATCGCGAGACGCGGGGGCTTGTCCAGGCTGTCCGGCCTGGGCAAGCCCCCGTTTCCGTTCGCCCGAACGGGTGTCTCACCCTGTGGGAGGATGCGGCATAAGGGTGGTGCGGCTACGGCACCTTGTCTACGGCCGGTAACCTTCCGCTGCTGGCGTTTTTGTGCGAATGGGCCATCGGTGCGCCCGGTGGCCTGGGCTACGGAGGTGTGTGGATGCGGCTCGCGGTGATCCCAGGGGACGGGATCGGGCCCGAGGTGGTCTCCGAGGCGCTCAAGGTGCTCGGTGAGGTAGCACCGGCGGCGGAGATCACGAACTACGACCTCGGCGCCTCGCGGTGGCACGCCACCGGGGAGCTGCTCCCGGAGTCGGTGCTCGGCGAATTGCGCCAGCACGACGCGATTCTGCTCGGTGCGGTCGGCGACCCGACTGTGCCCAGCGGCATCCTCGAGCGCGGTCTGCTGCTGCGGCTGCGGTTCGAACTCGACCACCACGTGAACCTGCGCCCGGCGCGGCTGTACCCCGGGGTGCGCGGCCCGCTGGCCGACGCCGGGGACGTCGACATGGTCGTGGTGCGCGAAGGCACCGAAGGCCCGTACGCGGGCAACGGCGGTCTGCTGCGCAAGGACACCGAGCACGAGATCGCCACCGAGGTCAGCGTCAACACGGCCTTCGGCGTGCGGCGCGTGGTCGCGGACGCGTTCAACCGCGCCGAAGAGCGTCCGCGCAAGCACCTCACGCTCGTCCACAAGACCAACGTGCTGGAGCACGCCGGTTCGTTGTGGTCGCGGATCGTCGAAGAGGTTTCGCTGGAGCACCCGGACGTCACCGTCGCGTATTCGCACGTGGACGCCGCCACGATCCACCTGGTCACCGACCCGTCGCGGTTCGACGTCATCGTCACCGACAACCTCTTCGGCGACATCATCACCGACCTCGCGGCCGCGGTGACCGGCGGCATCGGCCTCGCGGCCAGCGGGAACCTCGACATCACGCGCCGGAACCCGAGCATGTTCGAGCCGGTGCACGGCAGCGCGCCGGACATCGCCGGCCAGGGTCTCGCCGACCCGACCGCCGCGGTGCTGTCGGTGTCACTCATGCTGGACCACCTCGGCCACAAGGAAGCGGCGCGGCGCATCGAGGCTTCGGTAGCGTTCGATCTCGCCACGCGCGACCAGTCGTCGCCGGGCGCGACCCAGGCCATCGGCGACCGCCTCGCGGCGCTGGTCTCCTCGAACGTCCGTCAGGTCGGCTGACCGCCTGAGCTTTTTCGGACCCCGCCGCGGAAGCCGGTCGAAATCCGGCGCTGACCCGCAACGGTAGGCCTTCGGCTCCTATTCTCAGGAGCCGAAGGCGAGCCCGATACCGGCGGAGGTTCCTCGAACCTCGTCCCCTCCCGTCGTGGTCTGCGGGAGACGACACTCCCGCCGTTGGCGGCTGCCGTCTTTTGCGGGCCCAATGTTTCGATTGGGTCGTCGCCGGTGGTGTCTGCGTCTTCGTCTTCGTCTGAAGAACGGTCTGCTTGTCCTGGATCCGTGGTTGGCGGAGCCGTGGATTCGCCAAGTTTTGGCGACGGCGGTTCTGGTGGGGTTTCGCCGCCTGTCGCCGATGGAGATCCGCCAGCGGTTCGCGGGGGTGGCTCGCTTTCGCCGTTGAGTGGCGAGAGTACTTCGGTGCCGTCTGGTGATGGTTCCCCGGCGGCTTGTTCTGGTGGGTCGGGTCCTTCGCCCTTTGGCGGAGAGGCTGGTTCTGGCCGTTCGCCATCTGACGGCGACGGTGTTCCAGACGTTTCGCCGCCTCGTGGCGATGGCGCATCGGATGGTTCGCGTTCAAGTGATGGCGGCGCAGATGGTTCGCCGTGTGACGGCGACGGTGCGTTCGCGGGTTCTCGTTCCGTTGGCGGCGGCGCGTCGGGCGTTTCGTCGTTGGGCGGCGACGGTGCTCTGGATGGTTCGGGTTCGTCCGGTGACGGTGCACCAAACGTTTCGCCGCTGAACGGTGAAAGCGGTTCAGTAGCTTCGCCGTCTAGCGGCAATGACGGCACGCCCGACCTAAGCCGACCGTGCGATGCGGCGGCAGGGGATTCGCCATCTGGCGGCAATCCGGTGCACCGTCGCAGCGAGCCACCGATCGACGAGCCACCGATCGACGAGCCACCGATCGACGAGCCACCGATCGACGAGCCGCAGCCCGACAAGCCGCAGCCCGACGAATCGGCTGGCCGCGAACTGGTTGGCTCCGGCGCTCACATCGTCTCGCCGTTGAGTGGCGAATCCGTGCGCGAAGGACCCGTTTCGCCGCGGACCGGCAAATCCGAGACCCAGCGGGTTGCGTCGCCGTTGAGTGGCGAATCCCAGGTCAGGGCCGTGGCCGTTCAGCGGCGACGGCCGTTGACGCCGGTGCTCCTCGGGCTCAGCGTTGCATTGCTCGGGTCGATTGTCATCGCAGTCGGGATCGGGACGGTGGCGGTGCCGGTCACTCACACGTGGGCCTTTCTCCGCGCTGGGTTGTTCGGCGGGACGATCGGTCCGGACGAGGTCGGGCAGTACCGGATCATCTGGGACCTCCGGCTTCCTCGCGTCCTGCTCGCGGTGGTCGTCGGCGCTGGGTTGTCGACGGTCGGCGTCGCGATTCAAGCCATGGTGCGCAACGCGCTCGCCGAGCCGTATGTGCTGGGGATTTCCTCTGGCGCATCCGTCGGCGCGACAGCTGTGACGTTGTTCGGTGTCTTCGCGTCGCTCGGGATCTACGCGTTGTCGGTCGGGGCGTTTGCGGCTGCGCTCGCCGCGACCTTGATCGTCTATCTCGTCGCCCGTACGCGGCAAGGGCTCACGCCGTTGCGTCTGGTGCTCACCGGAACGACGTTGTCCTACGGGTTTTTCGCGATCACCACGGTGATCGTCTTCCAAGCGCCGAACGGCGAGGCTGCGCGGTCGGCGCTGTTCTGGCTTCTCGGCAGTCTCGCCGGCGCGAATTGGGGCACGTTGCCGATCGCTGCGATCGTCGTGGTCTGCGGGGTTTTGTTGTTGCTGGCGCTGGCCGGCCGGCTCAACGCACTCGCCATGGGCGACGAAGCGGCGACGACTCTCGGCATCGACGTCGGGAAGCTGCGGGTCCTCCTGTTCATCGTTTGTGCTGCGATGACTGGGGTTTTGGTAGCAGTAAGCGGAGCGATCGGATTTGTCGGCCTGATCCTTCCGCATCTGGTGCGGCTGGTCGTCGGTGCTGATCATCGCCGGGTGCTCGCGGTCGCGCCGCTCGCTGGTCCGGTTTTCCTGGTGTGGGTGGACGTCGCGGCGCGGGTGCTCGCCGCACCCGAGGAGTTGCCGATCGGGGTGCTTACCGCGGCGGTCGGGGTACCGGCCTTCCTGCTCTTGATGCGCCGTCGCGCATACGTGTTCGGAGGCGCGTGAATGGACCTCTCGCTCAATGGCGTCAGCGTGACCGCGGCCGGCCGCAAGCTGGTCGACGACGTGACCCTCGAAGCTCGGCAAGGCCAATTCGTCGGACTGCTCGGTCCGAACGGCAGCGGAAAGTCGACGACTCTGCGCGCCGTCTACCAAGTGCTCAAGCCGTCAGCCGGAGCAGTCCTCGTCGATGGTCACCCGGTGGCCGACATGGCGCCGCGAAAGCGGGCACGCGCGATCGCCGCCGTAGCGCAGGAATCGCATGCGGAGTTCGACTTCACCGTCGCCGAAGTGGTGGCAATGGGCCGAATGCCGCATCACGGACTGCTCGACCGTATGAGCCCAGCCGACCATCAGTTGTGCGCCGCCGCGCTGGATCAAGTCGGCTTGGCCCACCTGGCCGGCCGAGGCGTGCTCACCTTGTCCGGCGGCGAACGGCAACGCGTGCTGATCGCGCGCGCACTCGCGCAGCAGCCGCGGCTCCTGGTGCTCGACGAGCCGACCAACCATCTCGACATCCGGCATCAGCTCGAAGTCCTGGCGCTCGCTCGCGCCAGCGGGCCGACGGTGCTGGCCGCGCTCCACGACTTGAACCTGGCCGCGGCTATGTGCGACATGGTGCACGTGCTCGACCACGGCCGCCTCGTCGCGAGCGGAACCCCTGCCGAGGTGCTCACGCCTGCTTTGCTCGCCGACGTGTTCGGGGTGCGCGGCCATGTGGTGCCGCATCCCGCTACGGGGCGTCCGCAGTTGTTGTTCGACCGGCTCGAGTCCCAGGAGGACAGTCATGCGTAGGACAGTCGCGTTGCTCGTGACGGTCGCCCTCGTCGCCACCGGATGCGGCGCTCAAGTGTCCGAAGGGGACAGTGGAGCGTCCCCGGCCGGATTTCCCGTGACGGTGACCAACTGCGGTTCGTCGTTGACCGTGTCCAAACCTCCTTCTCGGGTCGTTACGAATGACATCGGCATCACCGAGCTGATGTTCGCGCTCGGCCTGGGCGACCGGATGGCCGGTTACGTGGTCGACAAAGGACAGTCCAGCGGGGTGGCATCGTCGCCCTGGAAAGCCGATTTCGCCAAGGTGCCCAAGCTCGCGGAGAAGATCAACCGCGAGGTGGTGCAGGGCGCGGGAGCGGACCTCGTGTTCGCGGGCTGGAACTACGGCTTCTCGGAGGCAACCGGGTTCACCCCGGATTCCCTCGGGAAGCTGGGCATCTCCAGCTACTTGCTCACCGAGGCGTGCCGCAATGGCAATGGCAAGCAACGGGGGATCATGCGGCCGCTCGACGCGCTGTACACAGATATGCGCAATCTGGGGAAAATGTTCGGAATCAGTGATCGTGCAGAACGTTTGATCGAAGAGTACCGCGCACGGGTCGCCGCTGTCACGAACGCGGTGCCGGCCGGACGCCCGAAGACCAAGGTTTTCCTCTACGACGATGGCCGTGACCAGCCATTCACCTCCGGACGCAACGCGGGTCCGGACGAAATCATCACCAAATCGGGTGGTGCCAACATCTTCGCGGACCTCAACGACAGCTGGACGAGTGTCAGCTGGGAAGCCGTGATCCAGCGCGCGCCGGACGTCATCCTCATCAACGACTACGGCGGCGAGGTCGGCAGCGTGGCCGACAAGGAGAACTTCCTCCGCTCGCGCCCAGGCTTGCGCGACATCCCGGCGGTCAAGGAAGGACGCTTCTTCGCGTTGCCGTACGCGGCTTTGGTGGAGGGGCCGCGAAATGCGGCCGCGGTCGAAGAATTCGGCCGCTACCTGGCGAATCTGCCCGGCTGACGACTCTCAAAAGGTGGGAAGCTTCGCCCGGTGCTTGGAAGCCGGGCGAAGCTGTGGCATGATGTCCGGCATGACCGCCATCTCCATCATTATTGCCTTGCGCGCCGGATAGACGCTCCACAAGAGCTACCGGCGCGCAACCTCTCGCACCCATGCGGGAGGTTTTTTTGTTGCCTGGACCAGGTTCTGCCCCGCCACAAGGAGAACACCGTGACCCGCACGGAACCCGCCGGCACGCCGCTCGGCGATGCCTTCCACCTCTACGACACCACTTTGCGCGACGGTGCTCAGCGCGAAGGAATCACCTACTCCGTCACGGACAAATTGGCCGTGGCGCGGCTGTTGGACGAGCTGGGTGTCGGGTTCATCGAGGGTGGCTGGCCGGGTGCGCTGCCGAAGGACACGGAGTTCTTTTCCCGTGCGGCAAAGGGAGAATTGCCGCTCAAGCACGCCGCGCTCGTCGCGTTCGGATCCACGCGCAAGGCGGGAACGACGGCCGGCAAAGATCCGCAGGTCCGCGCGCTCCTGGATGCGGAGGCGCCGGTCATCACTTTGGTGGCCAAATCGGACCTTCGGCACATCGAGCGGGCGCTGCGGGTCGACGTAGACGAGGCGTGTGCGATGGTGCGCGACACTGTCGCGTTCCTTGTCAGCGAAGGGCGTCGTGTATTCCTTGACGCAGAACACTTTTTCGACGGCTATGCTTTCTCTCCCGAGACCTCGCTGCGGGTGCTCGACGCTGCGGCGCACGCTGGTGCGGACGTTCTCGTACTGTGTGACACCAACGGGGGACAGCTCCCGCTTGGGCTTGCCGAAACTGTAGGCGAAATCAAGGAAAAGACCGGATTCCGGCTCGGAATCCATTGTCAGGATGACACTTCCTGTGCCGTGGCGAACTCTGTCGCCGCGGTACAGGCCGGCGCGACGCACGTGCAGTGCACCGCGAACGGCTACGGGGAACGGGCAGGCAACGCCGATCTGTTCGCCGTAACGGGAAACCTCGTGACCAAGCTCGGAATGGAGGTCCTCCCGACCGGAGGCACCGCCGAGCTCACTCGCGTCTCCCATGCCTTGGCCGAAATCGCCAACCTCGCACCCGACACCCACCAGGCTTACGTCGGGTCGTCCGCTTTCGCCCACAAGGCGGGGCTGCACGCGAGCGCGATCAAGGTGGATCCGTTGTTGTACAACCACATCGATCCGTCTTCTGTCGGCAATGACATGCGGGTACTGGTCACGGAGATGGCCGGCAGGGCCAGTCTCGAGCTCAAGGGACGTGAACTCGGGGTCGACCTTGCCGGCCGGCCTGACGCACTCACGAACGCGGTGCGGAAGGTGAAGGCACTCGAATCGGAAGGCTGGTCGTTCGAGGCGGCCGACGCCTCGCTGGGGTTGTTGCTGCGTCGCGAGGTCGAGGAGGTTTCCGGCGAGAAGTCGGATCCGCCGCCGTTCGAACTTGAGTCGTACCGGGTGGTGCTGGACCACCGCCCGGACGGCGAAGTTGTTTCCGAAGCGACGGTGAAGGTGCATGTCGCGGGCGGGCGAGTCATCGCGACCGCGGAAGGGAACGGTCCGGTGCACGCCCTCGACGCTGCGCTGCGCCAGGCGTTGACGCCGTATCTGTCCTGGTTGGACAGCATGGAGCTGGCTGATTACAAGGTACGGATCCTGCCGTCGAACCCAGGTACCGACGCCGTCACGCGGGTGCTTCTCGAAACTAGTGACGGCGAACACGAATGGACGACGGTCGGCGTGCACGGCAACATCGTCGAGGCGAGCTGGCTGGCGTTGTGTGATGCGCTGGTCCACAAGAGCCTGGCGGTCGCGTCGGGGCGGGAGCAACCGGTAGCTGAGCCGGGGGTGGCTGCTGCGGGCGGGTGAACTGGGCCTTACGGATGCGTCGTGTTGGGACGTTTGCGCCTGATGTCCTTCGTGTGGTGGGTATTACGGCTCACAGTCGGGTCCATTGGCGACCGTTCGTGTTGGTGCTGTGGGGAGCGGTCGTTCGAGCGTCGTTCTTGCTGGTGTGAAGGGTCCTTTTGCGCCAGTGCTGTCACGGCCGGTTAGCTGGTGCGAGGGTCCCTCCGCGCGGAATCGAGCGAAGGGGACTGTCGCGCACGCTCGGGGTGCGCGACAGTCGGTGGGTATACGTAGACTGGCGTGGTGCGTCTAGCTCGTATTGCTCATCCCAGTGGTGTCGCGTTCGCTTCGATCGAGGGGGACGGCGACGATGCCCAGGTCCTGGAGATCGCGGAACATCCGTTCGGCCAGCCGAACTTCACCGGCAAGCGCTGGCCGCTGGCCGACGTCCGGCTGCTCGCGCCGATCCTGCCGTCGAAGGTGATCGCCGTCGGCCGGAACTACGCGAAGCACGCGGCGGAGTTCGGCAACGAGGTGCCGTCCGCGCCGATGCTGTTCATCAAACCGTCCACGACAGTGGTCGGGCCGAATGCTCCGATCCGCCGTCCGTCGGATATCGGCCGTGTCGACTTCGAGGGCGAGCTCGCGGTCGTCATCGGACAGCCGGTCAAGAACGTGCCCGCGGCCCGCGCGGCCAGTGCGATCCTCGGTTACACGGTCGCGAACGACGTGAGCGCGCGCGACCTGCAGAAGTCCGACGGCCAGTGGGGCCGGGCGAAGGGGTTCGACACCTTCTGCCCGCTCGGTCCGTGGATCGACACGTCGATCGACCCGTCCGATCTGGCGCTCCGCAGCGAGGTCGACGGCGAGCTGAAGCAGGACGGCCGGACTTCGGATCTCGTGCACAAGGTGCCCGAGCTGGTGGAGTTCGTGTCGAGGGTGATGACACTCCTCCCCGGCGACGTGATTCTCACCGGCACGCCGGAGGGAGTCGGCCCGATCGTCGACGGACAGTCGGTGTCCATCACGATCGACGGTCTCGGCACCCTGACGAACCCGGTGCAGGACCTCTGAGCTGGCTGTCGCCGTTGTGCGGCGAAAGTGGTTCAGCGGGTGGTTTCGGGCGTTGCCGTTTAGTGGCGAATCCCTGGTCGGGGTTGGTTTTCTGGCCGTTGGGGAGGGTCGGGGCGGTGGCTCGGACTGTTGCTGCTGAGTGGTGAGCGGGTGGCTGATGCCGGGATTGGCGGGCAGGTCGTGCCGTTGCCGCTGAATGGCGAATGGTGCCTGGAGCTCCGGTTGGGGAGCGGTTGGCGCTGTCGTCGCTGAGTGGCGAGTCGACTCGATGCTCGTGCTGGTGGGCCGTCGGTGCTGTTGCCGCTGAGTGGCGAGAAGTGAGTGGTGCTCGCGTTGGTGAGCAGTGGGCGCTGTTGCCTCTGAGCGGCGAGAGGTGACTTGGTGCTCGCGTTGGTGAGCGGTCGATGCTGTCGCCGACGAGTGGCGAATGGTGGCTGGCACCTGGGGTGGTGAGCGGTCGGCTCGCTGTTGTCGCTCAGCGGCGAATGGCGACTTCGTGCTTACCGCCGGTGAGTAGATGCTCTTGTCAGTGGGTGGCGAGAGCGTCGTTGATGCTTGGTTGGCGAGTCGTCGCGTTGCCGCCATCCAGCGGCGAAACTGCGGCGGGCGTTCGCTCGGCTGGTGGTCGGTGCTGTTGCCGATGGGTGGCGACGGCATCTGGGTGACGCTTGGCTGCCGAGCGGTGGGAGTCGTTGCCGTTCAGCGGCGAGGGAGGTCCGATGCTGAGCGGAGCGACTCGTGGTTGCCGTTTGGTGGCGTGAGTTGTCTGCGCCGGGTGGGCGGCGTCGCTATTGCCGGGCGGTGGCGAAACGAGTCGCCGGTGGTTGGCCATGGCCCACCGGCGGATGCTTGCGGTGGGTGGCGGGCGGTACGTCGCGGGCGAGAGGCGTTGCCGTTTGGTGGCGAATCGGCTGTTGTGTTAGCGGCGCGCCGGTTCTGCTGGGCGGCGGGCGAAAGCTGGGGCGGACTCGCGGCGGATGCCTACGCCGATGAGGAATGCTGGGACCCGGGACAGTTTCGGGAAGCGCTTGAGCAGCGTGATCAATTGAGACGGGGGTCCGTCGGCGCGGCCGGCCATCACGGGGCCCAGCACGCGGCGGTGAAGAAGGCGTTGCAGGCCCTGGACGGCGACGGTCGGCAGGAGGCGACGTCGGCGGACGGCGGTGAGGTCCTTCCCGGTCGGCTTGCCGCGGAGGAGCGGGTCGGCCAGTAGCCTCGCGGCGGCGACGGCGTCTTGCACCGCCAGGTTGATTCCGACGCCGCCTACCGGCGACATCGCGTGGGCGGCGTCGCCGATGCAGAGCAGGCCGTCGACGTGCCAGCGGTTCAGGCGGTTGAGGCGGACGTTGAGGAACTTGACGTCGTCCATGGACTTCAGTTCGTGCACTCGGTCGGCGAATTCCGGGCAGACCTCGGTGACGTCGCGGCGGAAGCTTTCGATGCCTGCCTCGTTCAGGTCTTTGCCCTTCGGCGTGAGGTAGGCGATCTGGTAGTAGCCCTTGCGCGGCAACGGCACCGCGAAGTGGCGCTTGGCCATCCTCGGCATCAACGTGGCTTCCCGCTCTTCGGGCTTGCGGGAAAGGCGGAACCACCAGGCGTCGAACGGGGTGTAGTACTCGCGCGGGGTGAGGCCGGCTGAGCGGCGGGCCAACGACCAGCGGCCGTCGGCGGCGATGACCAGGTTTGCCGTCAGCTCGCCTTCGGTGCCGTCGGCGGTGCGGTAGCGGACGCCGGTGACCCGGCGGCCGGAGCGGAGGAGGCCGGTCATCTCGGTTTCCAGGCGCAGGGTGAAGGTCGGTTCCTTCTGCGCGGTCTCGGCGAGCAGGTCGAGGAAATCCCATTGGGGGACCATCGCGACGTAGGGGCGCGGGACCTTCAGCAGCGACATGTCGGCGATGGTCAGCGGCTCGCCGTCGGGGGTCGGGAGGCCGACTGTGGTCACCTTGGTGTGCGGCAGTGCGTCGAACTTCTCGCCGAGGCCCAGTTCGTCCAGGAGCGCGAGGGTGGACGGATGGACGGTGTCGCCGCGGAAATCGCGGAGGAAATCCGCGTGCTTCTCCAGCACGGCCACCTCGATGCCTGCGCGGGCCAGGAGCAATCCCGCCACCATTCCTGCCGGTCCGCCGCCGACGATGACGCACCCCGTGTGCTCGGTCATCTTCCCCAGCTCCCTTTTATTCATCGTCTGTTGAATAAGTCGAGGATGCACCTGGGCGGACGGTGCGTCAAGTCGGCCGATGGGGTGTGCTCGTGGCTGTGGGGGCCGGGATGTGCGTTTGAGTGCCGTGGTCGAGGTGGGGTTGGCGAAGGCTTCGAGGGCGGAACTGCTGCTGGGAGTTCTATGGGGCGGTGGCGGCGGGTCGGGTGTGGCGGGGCGGCGCGGTTGGGGTGTGGCGGTTGGCGGGGCGTGGGCGGCGAAGTCGTGAGGTGGGAGTGGGGGAGGGGTTGTCCGGCTGGCCAGAGAGGGATCGCGGAGGTGGGAAGTGCGAACTGGCTGGTGTCGGCAGAGGAGTTGATGTTGCCGCGCGGGGCCGGAATGTGGGGAGTTTGCGTAATGGTGTGTGGTTCGCGTATGTGGATCTCGAGAGAGTGCTGGGGACGCTGCCGTTCGGATCGGAAAGAGCGGAGTACCGATATTTCTCGGGAAAAGATTTCGGGCGGTTAGCTCGGTGGCGGAACTTATGCGTGGTTGTTGTTGCTTTGGGGGCAGCGGTGTCCACAGGGGCATGCTCTGTGGCGGGAAAGGGTTGGGGCGACAGGGTTTCTCGACCGGAGCGCGAGGGAAGGCCGGCGCGAGGGGCTGAGGAGATCGTTCGGAATTTGTAAGTTCTCGGGGGAGTGTGGAGTAAGGGTCTTTCACCCGCTCGGCCCTCTGGGGTGGTGGTGAACGTCACCGGGCGGACACTTTGTGCACCGGCGGTAGAGCCGGTCAGCGGCAACGGCTCCGGGGTAATCACCTTTTTGGCCGCGTTGCGAACGCGGCGAGTGCCCTAGCCTCACGGGGTGGATTTCGCCCCGGCCGCTCTGTCGCGTGCTCGTACTGCCCCGCCGGCCGCTGCCGGCCGCGAACCGTGGGCACCTCCTGAGTTGAGCCTGGTTTGCCTCGACATCGATGACACGTTGATCGATTGCACCGCCGCGATCCGCCGCACCTTGCACGCGCTCACGGGGCGCGACGATCTCTGGCCGTTGTGGGACTTGATCACCGAGGAGCACGTCGCGCTCGTGGTCGCCGGGAAGCTCGGCTACGACGTGATGCATCACCGGCGTACTGAATGTTTTCTCGCCGAGTTGGGGATCTTCGGGGACACCGCGCAAGTAAGCGCGTTCGAGGCGCGCCGGCGGGAGATTTTGGCGCGGTCTTGGCGGTTGTTCGATGATGTTCTTCCCTGCCTTGAATGGCTGCGCGCGGCCGGGCTGCAGCTGGCCGCCGTGACGAACGCCTCAGGGGTTCATCAGCGGCAGAAAATCGCGGAACTCGGGCTCGCGCCGTTTTTCGACCATGTCGCGATTGCGGGCGAGGTCGGGGTCGCGAAACCCGATCCGGTGATGTTCCACTCGGTGTGCTTGGCGCTGGACTGCCCGCCGGAGCGCACGGTGCACGTCGGGGACAAGCTCGACACCGACGCCATCGGCGCGTTCGACGCCGGGCTCGGCGCGGTGTGGCTCGATCGCGACGGGACCAGTCGCACCGGCGAGCGCGCGCCGGAGGGGGTACACACGGTGACGGGCCTCGATGAGCTTCCTGAGCTGCTGGTTTCGGAGTACGCGACGGTCGGCGTCCCCGCCCCGCGAGCGGCGGGGACCCCCGCTGCGACGGTCCGCGGCGGGATGTTCTAGTATTTCTTCTCGTGCGGCACTGACCTGGGCAACCGGGAAAGTACCTCACTGGGGTATGGTGTAATTGGCAGCACGACTGGTTCTGGTCCAGTTAGTCTAGGTTCGAGTCCTGGTACCCCAGCTGCAGAGAGGACCCCCTCTCGGAAGTGCGAAATCGCTTCTGGTAAGTTCTCTCTCGCAAGAAAAGCCCCGGAAACGGGGAAGTTCCTAAGCCCCCGTCGTCTAGCGGCCTAGGACGCCGGCCTCTCACGCCGGTAGCGTGGGTTCGAATCCCATCGGGGGTACAGCTAGCCCGGTTGATCTTTTGATCAACCGGGCTTTGTTGCGTTTAGGGGAAGTCCGGGGCTGGTGGGGGATGAGGTTGGGGCCGCGCGGGGGTTGCGGTGGGTGGGGGTGTGCAGGGCCGCAGGGGCTGCGCTTGGGTTGCGGCAGGCCGGTGGCTGTGCGGTGGGCTGAGGGATCTTTGGGCTGGCAAGCCAGAGCTTGGATGGTGTGGGCGGGGACTGCGGCCAGCGAGGTGAGTTGGAGAGCTGTGGGCAGGGGACTGCGGCGCGTGGGCGAGCGGGAGCTGGGGATCGGCGCTGCGGTTAGTGGGTGAGCGAGATCTGCGCGACAGACACTGCGGCCAATGCGGTGAGGGGAAACTGCGGGCGGGCAGGGGCTGTGAGTTCCGGAGGGCGGGGACGGCGGGCCGGCAAGGCGCGAGTGCCGTGGATCGGGAGCTGTGGCCAGTGCGTCGAATGGGGCCTGCGGGCGGGCAACGGGCGAAACGAGCCGGGGTCTGCGAGGGGCGAGGTCTGAGGGCGAGCAACGGTTGAAAAGAGCTGCGGGCCAGCAAGCCGAGAATGAGGGCGAGCAACGGGCGAAAAGACCTGTGGGCCAGCAAAAGCCGAGAGCTGACAGCGGGCGATAGCCGGTGAGCGGCGGGCCCGCGACAAAGCAAGCAGCCACCGCACCTCCAAATTCACGCTCCGCGGGCAGGACAAAGACCGGCCAGCTCAAGCCTCCTGTGCACCGCCGAACATGGTTGCTGCGGTGCGGCCGTTGGCCTGGTTTTCCGTGACATACGGGCGGAGTTCGGCCTCATACTCAGCGAAAGCCTCCGGGCGATCCGAACGCGCCAGGTGACGGGCCAGCGAGCGCGCGCCGAGCAGGGCCTGCGAGGTGCCCATTCCCGCGGTGGGCGCGGCGCAATATCCGGCGTCTCCCAGTAGGGCGATTCGGCCGGTCGACCAGGTGTCCAAATGCACCTGTGCGCTTGAGCTGAAGTAGAAGTCCGCGGCCGTCGACATCGCCTCCAGCAAACGTGGGGTGTGCCAGGTGTCACCGGCGAAAGCGGCGCGCGTCGCTGTTTCCTGGTCGGCTCGGGGGAGGCGGTCCAGGGCTCCTGAAGGCGTTCCGAAGGACAGGCTCACGGTGAGAAGGTCTGGATTCGCTGAGTTGAACAGGTAGACCGCAGTGTCGTTGACGGCGCGGAGGAGTCCGCTGTGGTCCAGCCCCAGGAAGTTGGGCATGGTGAAGCCTGCGCCGGAGAGGCCTAGGTGTTGCAGCGCCGCAGAGTGCGGGGCGAAGGCCAGTTGGCGGACTTTCGAGTACACGCCGTCGGCACCGAAGACGAGGTCGTAGGTCTCTGTTGAGCCATCGGTGAGTTCGGCGGTCACGGCGGTCTCAGTCTGCGCGAGCGACGTGATCGAGGTGCCGAAGCGGTACTCGACATGATCGACAGTCAGGTCGTACAGCAGCTCGTTCAGGACGTGTTTCGGGACCTCCAGCTCACCAGCGAAAGCCTCGGCGGGGAGGTGGTCTACCTGGGTGCCGTCGCGGTCGACGATGGCGGTTCCGGTCATTTTCGTGTCGTGGCGGCGGACTGCGTCGAGGATGCCCAGCTCGGACAGGACATCGAAGGCGGCACCGCGGAAATCCACGGCGTAGCCGGTGTGCCGGAGGGTGGGGGCGCGTTCGACGAGCGTCACGCGGTGGCCGGAGCGGGTGAGGAATTCGGCGAGTGTCGTGCCAGCTACGCCCGCACCGGAGATGAGGACGTTCAAGGAGGTCATGGGGGAAACGTAGCGCGAATTTGTCCATTTGGTCAAACCTTTTGGATAAACCATACGGGCAAGATAGGCTGTCGCCATGGGCAATCGCGAGGATCTGCTGGCCGGGGCGAAGCGGTGCTTGGTCGAGCGGGGCTGGGGCAACACGACGGTGCGCGACATCGCGGCCGCGGCGGGGGTCAGTCACGCGGCGATCGGGTATCACTTCGGGTCGCGGGACGCGTTGCTGACGCAGGCGCTGGTGGCGGCGGTCGACGAGCTCGGCGGAGAAGTCGCGGATTCGTCGTTCGACCTGTCCGAGCAGGGGCTGAAGCGGATGATCGACAGCTTCGGCGAGCATCGGGCGTTGTGGGTCGCGCAACTGGAGGCGCTTGTGCGGGCGGAGCGGTCGCCGGACGTGCGCGAGCATCTTGTGCAGGGGCTGCGGGAGGCTCGCAAGGGGGTCGGCGGGGCGGTGCAGAGCGCGCTGGTGATCGGGCTGATGGTGCAGTGGCTGCTCGACCCGGAGGAGGCTCCGTCGGCGAAAGAGGTGACCGACGGGATTCGCACGGTGGCGGCGGAAATCTAGACCCAGACCGAGTCGGCTGGGTTTCCTGCTGGCGGTTCGCCGCCGGCTTCGGCGAATGCGGTCAGGGCGGCGACCAGGCCGCGGCGGGCCGATTCGGGCATTTTCTCCACGATGGCGGCGATTTCGCGCCGCCGCCGATGGGTGACGACGCGGACGATTCGGTCGCCCTCCTGGGTGAGTTCGATGACGACCTCGCGCCGCGACGACGGGTTGCCCAACCGGGCGACCAGCGCGACCGCGACCAGGCGGTCGATCATCCGGCTCGCGGTGGAGGGCGTGACGCTGAGATGTTCGGCGAGCGCGGCCTGTTTGAGCGGGCCGCGGGAATGCAGCACCACCAGCAGCCGGAATTGCGGCACCGTGATCAGATCGCCCGTCGAGGCGATGGACCGCGCGGACACGGCGACGAGCAGGCGGGAAGCGGTGAGCACGGCTTCGGTGACCGCGTCGACGTCGTCGGGTACGTCGGTGCGGGCAGGAATCGGCGCGCGAGACATGCGACCAGTGTGCCGTATCGCGCGGCGGATTCCGCTCGATAACGGGGCTGGGCAACGAATCAGGGGGAAGACGGCCTCATCAACTGCCCCGCGCGGTTGAAAAAGAAACGACCCCGCCGTCCCGGAGAACGGGAGGCGGGGTCGTTCCGGCGCCTGCTCAGAGACCGGCGAAAGCCTGGTCCACGAACTGCTTGTGCTGATCCGCCCACTGCTTCGCGGCGGTCTTTTCCTGGCCCTTCGGGGCCTTCTGGATCGCGTCCTCGAGCGAACCGAGGTCCTCGTCCGACATCTTCAGCTTCTTGGCCACGCCGGCGAGCGCCGGGAAGTCCTTCTCGAAGCCCTTGCGGCCCAGCGCGTGGATCTGCTCGCCCTTGCCCATGGCGCCCTTCGGGTCCTTGAGATCCTTGAGCTGGTAGCGCGAGTACGCCCAGTGCGGGTGCCACAGCGTCACGACGATCGGCTTCTTAGCCTTGATCGAACTGTCGAGCGCGGCCAGCATCGCGGTGGTCGACGAGTTCTGCAGGGTCAGCGCGCCGTCGAGGCCGTACTGCGGGATCGCGTTCTTCTGCACGATGCCGGTCTCGCCCGCGCTCGCCTCGATGCCGGTGATCTTGCCGCCGAACATGCTCGCCTTGTCCTTGAGGTCGGCGATGCTGTTGACGTCGCTCACGTAGTCCGGCACGGCGAGGTTGAGGGTCGCGTTGTCGTACCAGACGCCGAGGTCTTCGAGCTTGTCCTGGTACTGGTCCCAATACTGCTTGTGCGTCGCGGGCAGCCACGAGTCGAGGAACAGGTCGACGTCGCCCTTCGCGAGGCCCGCGTAGATCGGGCCGACGTCGAGCATCTGCGTCTTGACCTTGTAGCCCTTTTCTTCCAGCACCGCCTGGTACAGGTTGGTGAGAGCGACGTCCTCGTCCCAGTTGATGTAGCCGATGGTGACGCTCTTGGCTTCCTGGCTGTTGCCCGACTGGGACTCCCGGCCGCCGCACGCCGCGGTGAGGCCGACCAGGGCCGTCACGGCGGCGCCAAGGGCGAGGATCCGGCCGAAGCGTTTCGATGTGCGCACTCGTTCGTCCTTTCTCTTTGCGGTGAAGGTGGATCAGGCCGCGTCGGCCCGGCGAAGGGCGCGGCCCACCGCCGAGCGCGCCCCGAGCGAGGAGGTGAGCCGGTCGAGGTAGATGGCCAGCACGACGACGCCGAGACCGGCCTGGAAACCCAGGTCCAGCTTCAGGCTCGTGACCGCGGCGTACACCTCGGCGCCGAGCCCGGGCGCGCCGACCATGCCGGAGATCACGACCATGGACAGCGACAGCATGATGATCTGGTTGATGCCGGCCATGATCGACGGCATCGCGAGCGGGATCTGGATCTCCCGCAGGATCCGCCGCGGCGGCGAGCCGAACGCCTCGCCCGCCTCGACCATTTCCGGGTCGACCTGGCGGATTCCCAGTTCGGTCAGCCGCACGCCCGGCGGCAGCGAGAACACGACGGTCGCCACCACGCCCGGCACCGGGCCGATCGAGAAGAAGAAAATGACCGGGATCAGGTAGACGAACGCGGGCAGCGTCTGCATGAAGTCCAGGATCGGCTTCACGATCCGGCTCACCGTTTCGTTGCGCGCGGCCGCGATCCCGACCGGCACCGCGATCGCCACCGCGACCACGCCGGAAATCAGCACCTGCGAAAGAGTCTGCATCGCGGACGGGAATTCGCGCAGGCTGTCGATGAGCGCGAACCCGATCGCCGAGCCGAGGCCGAACTTCCAGCCGCGCAGCCACCAGCCGAGCCCGGCGAACACCACGACCAGCACCGGCCACGGCAGCCAGGTCAGCCCCGAGGCGAGCCCGGTGACCGCGCCGTTGACGATTTTGTCGACGAAATCGAAGAACGGGCCGATGTTGCCCTGCAACCAGTCGATGATCGCCTTGAACCAGGTGCCGACGGGAATCTGCGGCAGGTCGCCGACGAGGACGTTGTCAGACACGGGCGTTCACCTCCTGTGCGTCGTTTTCTCCTGTGCTCAGCGCGTTCAGCAGCGCCTCGCGGGTCACCATGCCGAGCAGCGCGCCGTCGGCGTCGACCACCGCGAGCGGCGCGGGCGCGGACGCGGCGTGGCCGAACAGGTCGGCCATCTGCGTTTCCGGGCCGGTGCGCGCGGCGGACCGGTCGACGATTCCGGAGATCGTTTCCGTGCCCTCGTCCGCGGCTTCGCTCACCGCGCGCCGGTCGACCGCGCCGGCGAACTTGCCGTCCTCGGTCACCAGCACGCCGGCGAGTTCGTTCCGGCGCATCGTTTCCAGCGCCCCGGCGGCCGTTGTGGCCGGGGTGAACGAGATTTCCGCGGGCGTCATCACGGCGGACGCGGTGAGCACCCGGCTGCGGTCGACGTCACGCACGAACTTCGCGACGTATTCGTCGGCCGGTTCGGTGAGCATCTCCTGCGCGGTCGCGACCTGCACGATCCGGCCGTCGCGCATCATCGCGATCCGGTCGCCCAGGCGCATCGCCTCGTTGAGATCGTGCGTGATGAACACGATCGTCTTGCCCAGCTGTCGCTGCAGGATCAGGAGCTGGTCCTGCATCTCCTTGCGGATCAACGGGTCCAGCGCGCTGAACGCCTCGTCCATCAGCAGGATCTCGGTGTCCGCGGCCAGCGCGCGGGCGAGGCCGACGCGCTGGCGCATCCCGCCGGACAGCTGACCGGGCAACCGGTCCTCCCATCCGGTGAGGCCGACCATCTCCAGCGCTTCGGCGGTGCGTTCGCGCTGCCGCTCGCGCGGCGCGTTCTGCACGCTCAGCCCGTAGGCGACGTTCTCCGCGACCGTGCGGTGCGGGAACAGCGCGAAGTGCTGGAACACCATGCTCATCCGCCGCTGGCGCAGTTCGCGCACCTCGGCCGCGGACTTCTCGGTGAGGTCGATGTCGTCCACCAGAACCCGGCCGGAGGTGGCCGGGAGCAATCCGTTCAGCGTGCGCAGCAGGGTCGACTTGCCCGAACCGGACAGCCCCATCACCACGAAAATCTCGCCGCGCTCCACGGTAAAGGAGGCGTCGATCACCGCCGCGGTCACGCCGGGCAGCTCCAATTCGGCGCGATCGGCGCCGTTCTCCAGCTTGCCGACCGCTTCTTCCGCCCGGCGGCCGAACACTTTGTACAGCTTCTCCACACGAACTATCGGCACAGTCGTCTCATGTTCTTCGCATTCGGGGTCCTTGCCGGGCGACATGATTGCATAGACCAACACTGATCGGAGCCGATCGCGCGACCGGTTCACCGATGACGGCCGGTTTTCGTGGCCCGGCACCCACTTTCGCGGGCGCGGCGCGCGCGCCCGCGAGACACCGGTGCGGCAGCGGGGAAAAGACGGTGTGCGCTGGCGAAACCAGTCCGGATTCGCCCGTTCGCCCGACTGGATTACCGGTGGGCGCCGTGCGTGGTTGTCACGTTCGCATAACAACCCGAAAGTCTGTTGTGGACCTTGCGTGGCCTGGGTGATCGCGGACACCCGACGGCCACGCAAGGTGGCGGACCGGGCACAGCAAGGAAACCCCGGCGACCGCTTCGCGCGGGCGTTCGCACTTGCTTGGGGGAACAGGTGATCGATCGGAGACGTGCGCGAGATGGGTGGTGTGATCGGGAAAACGCTGAGCCTTCCCTCGGTTTCCGTCGCGCTGCGCGGATATCGGCCGACGGGGACAATGCCCGCGGCGGAGGTGTCGCCTGGCCCACAGTCCGCCGATCCCCGGTGCGGAGCAAGCGTGCCAACGGATCTTGAGCGCGGTCGCCGAAACGCTCTTCCGCCGCTTCGAAATCGGTGGCGGCGCGGTCGAGTTCGCCGTCCCTGGCACCGGGCAGTGCCGGGCAGTGCCTTCAGGGCGGGAAAAAAGGGCAGAGATGCGACAAGCCCCGCCCGGGGAGAAGCCGGGCGGGGCTTGTCTTCAGATTCCGGAAAGCCGGAGTTACTTCTTCTTCGCGGCCGAGGTGCGCTTGGCCGGAGCCTTCTTCGCGGTCGCCGTGGTCTTCTTGGCGGCCGGCTTGGCAGCGGCCTTCGCCCGCGTGGTGGTGGCCTTCGGAGCCGCCTTGGCCGCGGTGGCCTTGGTGGCGGTCGCCTTGGCGCGGGTGGTGGTGGCCTTCGCGGCGGTGGCCTTGGCGGGAGCCTTGGCCGCGGTGGCGCGGGTGCGGGTGGCGGCCGGCTTGGCGGCGGTGGCCTTGGCGCGAGTGGTGGTCGTCGCCGTGGCGCGGGTAGCGGTCGCCTTCGCGGTGCTGGCGGTCGCACGCTTCACGGCAGTCGCCTTCGGCAGCTTCTTCGTGCCGGAGATGACGTCCTTGAACGTGGTGCCCGCGCGGAACGCCGGAACGTTGGTCTTCTTGACCCGCACGGCTTCGCCGGTGCGCGGGTTGCGAGCGGTGCGGGCGGCACGCGCGCGCTTCTCGAAGACACCGAAGCCGGTGATGGTGACCTTTTCGCCCTTGTGGACGGTGCGGATGATGATGTCGACGAGACCGTCGACGGCTTCCGCTGCTGCCTTCTTGTCGCCGATGCGCTCCGACAGAGCTTCGATCAGCTGGGCCTTGTTGGCCATTCCAGTTCCTCCAACCAGAACTTGTTTTATACGGCCATACAGGCCGAACGCAGTCATTATCACCCATAGACTTCGCAAGTCCAATCGGGACCTGCCTTTTTCGTTGCCGCGTCCGGGTTACTGACGACCCCCGCGAGGCTCGCGGCGCCGGATTCTTTCACTGGCCGGAAGACCCGCGAGAGTGCTTGCGGCGTCGGCAAAGTCGCATGTAGACACCCGCTGTCCTGCGGTTTTGCCTTTTCTTGAGGTTCGGCGGCGAGGCGGCGCGCGGCCGCTCGGAGGACCGGTGAGGCGGCCGGACGGTCTACTGAGGACGATCGAAAACCGCGCGAAAAAGGCTGTCCCCCACGGGCGTGGCGGAGAGGCGGGGTGCGGTGGGAGCCGAGCGGCAGGGGTGTTCCCGGGGTGCGGCGGCGAGGGGCTCGGCTGGCTGTCGTGCGGCTGGGTTTGCAGCCGATGGGTTCGATCGGGCCGGAGGACGGTGTCGTGGCGATGGCTGTGCCGGAGGAATCGCGCACGGGGGCGGGAACGTTCGCGACGGTGGGCTGTTGTTCGGCGGCGCTTGGGGCCCGGCCGGGGTGGGGCGCTTTGAGCGGAGTGGGTTCGGTGTATGCCGCGTCGGCGGCGAGGAGGTTGGCTGCCATCGGGCGGGAGACCGATGGCGCGACGACGGTTTCGGAGGAATCGCGTATCGGGGCGGAAACGTTCGCGACCCCGGGCTCGCGCTCAAGGCCTGGCGCGCTTTGAGCGGAGGGCGTTCGCCGTAAACCGCGGTCGCGAGGAGATCGGCTGCCCATCGTGCGCCCGGGTTCGCGGCTGATGGGTTCGATCGGGCGGGAGGCCAGTGCTGCGGCGACGAGGGTGCCGGAGGAATCGCGCACGGGGGCGGAAATGCTCGCGTTCGGCGGTGCTTGGGATCTGGCCGGGGTGGGGCGCTTTGAGCGGAGGGGGTTCGCCCTATGCCGCGTCGAGTGTCGATCGGCTGTGCGAAAAGGGCGCCTCCCGCCGGGGCGGCGGGAGGTGGGCTGGGGTTGGGGCGTGGTGGAAGCGGCGGGGAGGAGATCGACTGCCTGTCGTGCGCCCGGGTTTGCGGCTGATGGGTTCGATCGGGCGGGAGGCCAGTGCTGCGGCGACGAGGGTGCCGGAGGAATCGCGCACGGCGGGCGGAAACGCTCGCGTCCGGCGGTGCCTGGGGTTCAGGCGAGGCACCGCGCTTTGAGCAGTGTGCGTTCGCCGTATGGCCCCGTCAGCGAGGGTCGGCTGTGCGAAAAAGGCCGCCTCCCACCGGGGTGGCGGGGAGGCGGCCTGGGGTTGGGGCGTGGTGGGAGCGGGGCGTCAGAGGCGTTCCTGGAGGGCGTCGGCGGCGGCGAGGAGATCCGCCGCCCACCGGGCGCCGGGCTTGCGCCCTATACGTTCGATCGGGCCGGAGACCGACACCGCGGCGACGACGGTGCCGGAGGAATCGCGCACCGGGGCCGAAACGCTCGCGACGCCCGGCTCGCGTTCGGCGACGCTTTGCGCCCAGCCGCGGCGGCGCACTTCGAGCAGAGTGCGTTCGCCGTAAACCGCGTCGGCGAGGATCGTTCGCTGGGTGTGCGGATCCGACCACGCGGCAAGGACCTTCGCGCCCGAGCCCGCCGTCATCGGCAGCCGCGAACCGATCGGAACCGTGTCGCGCAAACCGCTCGGCGGTTCCGCGGTCGAAACGCACACGCGCTGCACGCCGTCGCGCCGGTAAAGCTGAACGCTTTCGCCGGTGATGTCCCGGAGCTTCGGCAGCACCGAACTCGCCGCGTCGAGCAACGGGTCGGTCGAACCGCCCGCGAGTTCGGCGAGCGCGGTGCCCGGCCGCCAGCGCCCGTCGGGCCCTCGCCGCAACAGGCGATGCACTTCGAGCCCGACCGCGAGCCGGTGCGCGGTCGCGCGAGGAAGCCCGGTGCGCGTGCAGAGTTCCGCCAGCCCGCACGGGTCCTCGGCGACGGCCTGCAGCACGGCCACGGCTTTGTCCAGTACTCCGATACCGCTATGCTGTCCCACGACGCGATACTATCTTCCCGCACTGTGGGAAGTCCAGAATCTGGGAAAAACGAAACCCGGAGCCGCGGACAGCCGCGGCTGCCCCCTCCTCACCGGCACTGTCCGGGTTCCGTGCTCCCGGCCGATCCCGTGGAAGGAGCCGGAGATGACCAGCCCCACCGGCAAGGCTCGTACGCTGGCGGAGAAGGTGTGGGAAAGCCACCTCGTGCGCCGAGGCGAAGGCGCCGAACCGGATCTGCTCTACATCGACCTCCACCTGGTGCACGAAGTGACCAGCCCGCAGGCGTTCGACGGACTGCGGCTGGCCGGGCGGCCGGTGCGCCGCCCCGACCTCACCATCGCCACCGAGGACCACAACGTCCCCACGGTGGACATCGACCTCCCGATCGCCGACCCGGTGTCGCGCACCCAGGTCGACACGCTTCGCCGCAACTGCAAGGAGTTCGGCGTCCGGCTGCACCCGATGGGCGACGCCGAACAGGGCATCGTGCACGTGATCGGACCGCAGCTCGGGCTGACCCAGCCCGGCACCACCGTGGTGTGCGGCGACAGTCACACCTCGACGCACGGCGCGTTCGGCGCGATGGCGTTCGGCATCGGCACTTCCGAGGTCGAGCACGTGCTCGCCACCCAGACGCTGCCGCTGCGGCCGTTCAAGACGATGGCGATCAACGTCGACGGCACGCTGCGGCCGGGCGTCACCGCGAAGGACGTGATCCTCGCGGTGATCGCCAAGATCGGCACCGGCGGCGGGCAGGGTTACGTCCTGGAGTACCGCGGCAAGGCCATCGAAGAGCTGTCGATGGAAGCCCGGATGACCATCTGCAACATGTCGATCGAGGCGGGCGCGCGCGCCGGCATGATCGCGCCGGACGAAACGACCTTCGCCTACCTCAAGGGCCGTCCGCACGCGCCGAAGGGCGAGGACTGGGACGCCGCGGTGGCGAACTGGCGCGAGCTGCGCACCGACGAGGGCGCGGAATTCGACGCCGAGGTCCACCTCGACGCGGACCAGCTGACGCCGTTCGTGACGTGGGGCACCAACCCGGGACAGGGCCTGCCGCTGGGCGATTCGGTGCCGGACCCGGCCGCGATCGCCGACGAGAACGCGCGCTTCGCCGCCGAGAAGGCGCTGTCCTATATGGATCTGGAGCCGGGCACCCCGCTGCGCGAGATCGCCGTGGACACGGTCTTTCTCGGCTCCTGCACCAACGGCCGGATCGAGGACCTGCGCGCCGCGGCGGAGGTGCTGCGCGGGCGGAAGGTGGCCGATTCGGTCCGGATGCTCGTGGTGCCCGGTTCGATGCGGGTGCGCAAGACCGCCGAGGAGGAGGGCCTGGACAAGATCTTCGCCGAGGCGGGAGCCGAATGGCGGCAGGCCGGTTGCTCCATGTGTCTCGGGATGAACCCGGACCAGCTCGCCCCCGGCGAGCGCAGCGCGTCCACCTCCAACCGCAACTTCGAGGGACGGCAGGGCAAGGGCGGGCGCACGCACCTCGTCTCGCCGCTCGTGGCCGCCGCCACCGCCGTGCGCGGGACGCTGTCCTCGCCCGCCGACCTGCCCGCCTGACTTCCCCGAGAGGAGCTCCCACCATGGAACCGTTCACCCAGCACACCGGGATCGGGGTCCCGCTGCGCAGGTCCAACGTGGACACTGACCAGATCATCCCGGCCGTCTACCTCAAGCGCGTGACCCGCACCGGATTCGAGGACGGGCTGTTCGCCGCCTGGCGCGCGCAGGAGGACTTCATCCTCAATCAGGAACCGTTCTCCAGCGGCTCCGTGCTCGTCGCCGGACCGGACTTCGGGACCGGTTCGTCGCGCGAGCACGCCGTCTGGGCGTTGATGGACTACGGCTTCCGGGTCGTCATCTCGTCCCGCTTCGCCGACATCTTCCGCGGCAACTCCGGCAAGGGCGGCCTCGTCGCCGCGCAGTGCGAGCAATCGGATGTCGAACTGCTCTGGAAGCTGCTGGAGAACGAGCCCGGCACCGAGGTCTCGGTGGACCTCGAAGCCAAGACCGTGCGGGCCAAGGACTTCACCGCGCCGTTCCAGATCGACGACTACGTCCGCTGGCGGCTGCTCGAAGGACTCGACGACATCGCGCTGACTTTGCGCCACGCGGGGGACATCGACGCGTTCGAGTCCCAGCGCCCCTCCTGGAAGCCCGCGACGCTTCCCGCCGCGACCTCCTGACCTGCGCCGCCGGGGCGCGGATTCCCTGCTCGGAAAGGGAATCCGGCCCCGGCGGATCCCCTGAACGCCCACACCAAACGGAGCCTCCCCGGACCGGAATCGGGTCCTTCGGGAGGGCGGAACCGTTCCCGCCGCAAGGGAAAATTTCGCGTGCCGTTTGGAATTTGTGCTGTCTTGGTAATACCGTGTGCGTTAGTCGGCCGACCTGGCCGTGGACGAAGAGTTCTTCTTGGAGGGACTGGAATGGCCAACAAGGCCCAGCTGATCGAGGCGCTGTCGGAGCGTCTGGGCGACAAAAAGGTTGCTTCGGAGGCCGTCGACGGTCTCGTCGACATCATCATCCGGACGGTCAACAAGGGCGAGAAGGTGAACATCACCGGCTTCGGGGTGTTCGAGAAGCGCGCTCGGGCCGCCCGCACCGCGCGGAACCCGCGCACGGGCGAAACCGTGCGAGTGAAGAAGACGAACGTTCCGGCGTTCCGCGCGGGCACCACGTTCAAGGACGTGATTTCCGGTTCGAAGAAGCTGCCGAAGGCCACGGCGGCGAAGCGGGCCACCGGCACCACCACCGCCGCGCGCGCCACGACCACCCGCGCCGCGTCGACGACCGCCACGCGCAGCACCCGTGCCACGGCGGCGAAGCCCGCTGCCACGCGCACCCGGGCCACCGCGGCCAAGGCTCCCGCCAAGGCGACCGCGGCCAAGACGACTACGCGCGCGACCGCCGCGAAGGCCACCACCACGCGCGCCAAGGCGGCCCCGAAGGCCACCACGACGCGGGCGAAGGCAGCCGCCAAGCCTGCCGCCAAGACCACTGCGGCAGCGAAGAAGACCACGGCCGCGGCCAAGAAGGCCCCGGCGAAGCGGACTTCGGCGGCCAAGAAGAAGTAGCCCCGGTATTCGTTGCTTCGCGGCAGGGCCCCGACCTCGGGTGAGGTCGGGCCCCTGCCGCGTTTCGGGCTTCTGCGGGGCTTGATCGGCTGAACGGGCGGAAATCGGTGCGGTGGGGCGGGTTGGCGGGCGGGGGTTTGCTGAGGTGTTGCGGTCCTGTAGTGGCCCGAGGGGATGGAAGTGGGTGGG
>NZ_JBVKDQ010000004.1:227016-541962 GCF_055633755.1 Amycolatopsis sp. NPDC114484
GATTGACGGGTGGGGGATGAGTTGGTTGCTGGGGTTCCGGCTGGGCGTGGTGGCTCGGGGTTGGTGGGCTGGGCGTGGAGTTTGTGTGCTGGCGTTTCGGGGTTCGGGCCGGGTGTGGCGGCTCGGGCTTGGCGGGCGGAACGTGGAGCTGTTGTGCTGGGGTTTCGGCGTTCCGGCTTGATGCGGCGGCTTGGGGTTGGCGGCGGGGGATGGGTTGGTTGCTGGGGTTTCGGCTGGGCGTGGTGGCTCGGACTTGGCGGGCTGGGCGTGCAGTTGTTGTGCTGGCGTTTCGGGGTTCGGGCCGGGTGTGGCGGCTCGGGCTTGGCGGGCGGGAGACGAGTTGTTGTGCTGCCGTCTCGGGGTTCCGGCTGGCCGCGGCGGCTTGAGCCTGGCAAACGGGGAGAGGCGTTGTCGTCCTGGTGCATGGCGGGCTGCGGGGCCGGACGGAGCGGCTGAGCCGTTGTGATCGCAGGGTTTCCGGGCGAGGCGAGACGGCGCGGTGGACAAGCCGGGGCGAGGAGCGGCCGGATCGCCCGGCGGACAAGCATGCGGAGATCGGGAATCCGCCGCACCGCAAGGGGTGGCGCGGCCTCGATCCGGAAGAGCTTGCGGCAGCGGGAAGACAGCGTTTCCCGAGGTAGGCGGGCTGTGAAGGCGGCGAAAAGAACCCGCCGGATTGCTGATAAGACAGCAGTTCCAGGCCGTCCTGACCCGCGCCGAGACGGGCCGGGAAGGCAATCGAATACGGCCCCGAGAGCTAATCGACGCCCGGAGATAAATCCCCGCCGGGGGTAATTAAACCCCTCGAACCTGTCTCGGACGTCGCTTATGCCGGGACCCGGCGATAAGTCCTGAGCGCCGCTGAGCAATACCGGTCTCTATAGAATCCGAGGCTCGTCGAATGGAGACGAGAAGGGCCCGGCGCGGCCGAAGCGACGCCGGGCCCCGCGAAAAGATCAGCCTGCCGCAGGCACCGGGGCGGGAAGCGGGCTCGGGTAGTAATCCGCGCCCACCAGAACCGGTCCGTCGTCGCCGGGAGAGAACGACAGGACCCACAGCGAGCCCTTCTTGCTCGGCACCACCCCGTCGCGGGCGGCGGGCAGTTCCAGGCCGTCCCGGTCCGCCAGTGCGCTCACCAGGTCCGGGATCACCCCGCCCTGGCTGCTGATCAGCGGAGTGCCCCCGTCGGCCGCGATCGCCAGCAGGCGGCGGATTCCCAGCAGCGGGTCGGGCCAGTAGCCCTCCTCCGACAGCAACGGCTCGTGCCGCACCTCGACGCCGAGTGCGTCCGCGACGCCGCCGACGGTCTGCACGCACCGCAGCCGCGGCGCGGAGAACACCCGGTCGGGGCCGAAGAGCGGCAGCAGGTCCCGCAGCGCCGCCGCTTGGCGCTGACCGGCCTCCGACAGCGGACGCAGGTCGTCGTCGCCGGTCCAGTCTTCGCGTTTGCCTGCTTTGGCGTGGCGCACCAGCAACACGGTCGTCGGCGCGGGCGGGAGGGCGCAGAACTCGCGCAGCACCCGGACATCAGCCGGCCGGGTCAGCAACTGCTCGGCCGCGATCGGGTCCAGCCAGCGCAGTTCGTCGACCTCTTCATTGGGCTCGAAGGCCCCGGAAACGGCTTCGCCGCTGAAGTAGTCGACGCTCTTGCGCAGCAGCCGCCCGTTGTTCTTCGCGGGCACCTCGTACCTCGTCTGCGCGACATAGCGGCCCAGCACCGCGCGGAACCCGGTCTCCTCGGCGATCTCGCGCACCGCGGTGGCCGCGATCGTCTCGCCGGGGTCGACCTTTCCCTTCGGCAGCGACCAATCGTCGTAGCGGGGCCGGTGCACGAGGGCGACCTCGAACCCGGCCCCGGCGCGGCGCCACAGCACCGCGCCGGCGGCCCGGACGTCCACGCTCATCCGACGGCCCCGTGCCGCTTCGCGAGTTCGAGCTGATGGTCGCGCACCTGCGAACCGGCGGCCGGGAACGGCTGCCATTCGCCCGAGGAACTGAGCACCCAGCAGCGCGTGTGCGGGTCGAGCGCCGAATCGAACACGTCGTCCAGCTGCCGCGTCAGCCTCGGGTCCTTGACCCGCACCAGCGCCTCGATCCGGCGGTCGAGGTTGCGGTGCATCATGTCCGCGCTGCCGATCCAGTGCGTGCCGCCCGCGCGGAAGTGGAACATCCGCGAATGCTCGAGGAACCGGCCGAGGATCGAGCGGACGCGGATGTTCTCGCTCAGTCCCTCGACGCCCGGCTTCAGCGAGCAGATCCCGCGCACCACCACGTCGACCGGAACCCCGGCCTGCGAAGCGTGGTAGAGCGCGTCGATCACCTGCTCGTCGACGAGCGAGTTGCACTTGATCCGGATGCCCGCTTCGAGCCCGGCGCGCGCGAGTTCGATCTCCTCGCCGATCGCGCGCACGATGCCGCGGCGGATGCCGTGCGGCGACGTGAGGATCGTGCGGTAGGTGTCCTGGCGCGAGTAGCCGGTGAGGACGTTGAACAGATCGGTGATGTCCGCGCCGATGCTCGGGTCCGCGGTGAGCAGGCCGAGGTCTTCGTACAGCCGCGCGGTCTTCGGGTTGTAGTTGCCGGTGCCGATGTGGCAGTAGCGGCGGATGGTCGAACCCTCCTGCCGCACCACCATCGACACCTTGCAGTGCGTTTTGAGGCCCACCAAGCCGTACACGACGTGCACGCCCGCGCGTTCCAGCGTGCGCGCCCAGGTGATGTTGGCCTGCTCGTCGAACCGCGCCTTGATCTCCACCAGCGCCACGACCTGCTTGCCCGCCTCGGCGGCGTCGATCAGCGCGTCCACGATCGGCGAATCGCCCGACGTCCGGTACAGCGTCTGCTTGATCGCCAGCACCTTCGAATCGGCCGCGGCCTGTTCGATGAACCGCTGCACGCTCGTGGAGAACGAGTCGTACGGGTGGTGCACCAGGACATCGCCTTCGCGCAGCGTCGCGAAAACGCTCTTGGGCGTCTCGCGTTCGCCGAACGCCGGATGCGTCGCGGGCACGAACGGCCGGTCCTTCAACTCCTTGCGGTCGACCCCGGCCAGCTGGAACAGGCAGGTGAGGTCGAGCAGCCCGGGCACCTCGACGACGTCCTCGGGATCGACTTCCAGCTCGCGCAGCAGCAGTTCGAGCATGTGCTCGCTCATGTCCTGCGCGACCTCGAGCCGCACCGGCGGGCCGAACCGGCGCTGCGCCAGCTCGCGTTCCAGCGCCTGCAACAGGTCCTCGTCGCGGTCTTCCTCGACCTCGAAGTCGGCGTTGCGGGTGACGCGGAAGACGTGGTGCTCGGTCACCTCCATGCCGGTGAACAGATCGCTCAGGTGCGCGGAGATGAGTTCCTCGAGCGGCAGGAAGGTGGCTGCCCGGGTGGCGCGTTCGGTTTCCACGCGCATCAGCCGCGGCACGTTGCTCGGCACCTTCACGCGCGCGAACCGTTCGAGCCCGCCTTGCGGATCCCGCACGGTGACCGCGAGGTTGAGCGACAGCCCCGAGATGTACGGGAACGGGTGCGCCGGGTCGACCGCGAGCGGCGTGAGCACCGGGAAGATCTGCTCGGAGAAGTAGCTCGACAGCCGGAGCTGGTCGGCTCCGGAGAGGTCGGCCCAGCCGACGATCCGGATGTCCTGCTCGGCCAGCTGCGGGCGCAGGTGGTCCTCGAACGCGGCGGTGTGCCGCTCGACCAGGTCCTGGTTGCGCTTGGCGATGTAGTCCAGCTGTTCGCGCGGCGTGAGCCCGTCCGCGCTGCGCACCGACAGGCCGGTGCCGTCGCGCCGTTTCAGCCCGGCGACCCGGACCATGTAGAACTCGTCCAAATTGGACGCGAAAATGGCGAGGAACTTGGCCCGTTCGAGCAGCGGCTGCGATTCGTCCTCGGCCAGCGCGAGCACGCGGGCGTTGAAGTCGAGCCAGGAGAGCTCGCGGTTGAAATAACGGTCGTCGGGAAGCGACTCGACGGCGGTGGGCGCGGACGTGACGGCGGGAGGGGCCGAGGGAACGGAGCGGAATTCCTCGCCGCTCTCGGTCGTGGTCCGGCGCGATCGCACGGCGGCGGGCGGCGCGGCGGGCTTCTTCGCGGTGGTGCGCAGCGCGCTCGAAGCGGAGGTCTTGCGCTTGGCCGGTTTGGCGTTGTCTTCCGAAGCCGCCTTGGGTTTCGCCCGACGGGCCGCGGCGGCGTCGTTGTTCCCGCGCGAGGTCGCCTTCCCTCCCGCGGTGCGCGGGGCCGGGGACGAGGGGGATGCGCTGCTGCCGCTCTTCACGCGCCGCCGGGCCGGAGTGCTGCCGTCTTCTGTGCTCACGCTGCCCATTGTTCACTACGAAGCCGCGGTTTGCGCAGGCCGCGATGAAGGTCGAGTGAACACGTCAGCGCGAATGGGCCCGTTCGGCCGGGAGCAATGCCGCGGTGCGCTTCCCGAGACCGAGCTTCGCGGCGTGGCGGAGATCATCTTCGGTGTCCACGTCGCTGCGCAGCGACGGCAACGCTTGGGTGAGCGGAATCGCACCGGACGCGCGATGCAGTTCCGCGGAGCCGGAGCCGAACCGCGGGTCGAGAGGTTTGCCCGGCGCGGACAGCAACAGCGTGGTCCCGGTGCCCTGCCGGTCGAACACCACCGCGCGGCGGCCCGCGGCTTCGGTCAGCGCCTGCTCCAGATCCACCGCGCGCAACGCGGGGAGATCCGCTTGGATCGCGCCGACTACTCCGTCCGGCGCGTCCGCGCGCAGCAGCTCCGCGCCGTGCCGCAACGCTTCGTTGAGCCCGCCGCCCGCGGGCTCGGCGACCAGTTCGACGCCGAGACCGGCCAATTCGGACAGCGCGGCAGGCTCGGCGGTGACGACGAGCACGCGCCGGACCCCGGCGACCGACGTGACCGCGGCCAGGGTGTCGCAGGCCAGCGCCAGCACCAGCTCCGCGTGCCGGTGCGCGGCGACCGCCCCGCGCAGCCGGGACTTGCCCGTGCCCGGCGGTTTCAGCGGCATGACCAGGTCTGCGTCCACCTGTCCATCTTTACCCGAAACCGGCCGCGCGCGCGGGTGAGCGCACCCTCCCTGGACTGCGCGAACCGGCGCGCGGCAGGATCACCCGGAGCAGAGGCGACCCGAGGAGGAGAACTGTGGCACGGCGTGAGAAGGGCGGATTCTGGGTGGGGCTGGCCGCCGCCGCGTTCTACCCGATGACCGCGATCGGCAAGCGGGTGTACCTCGGAGCGGAGAAAATCCCCCGGCAAGGGCCCGCGGTGCTGGTGATGAACCACATCTCGCACCTCGACCCGCCGGTCGACGCGGTGTTCGTGCACCGGCAGAAGCGGGTGCCGCGGTTCTTCCTCAAGGCGAGCCTGAAGGACGTGCCGGTCTTCGGCCGGATCGTGACCGGGTCCGGGCAGATCCCGGTGGCACGCGGGTCGAGCGCGGCGGGCGACAGCCTCAAGGCCGCGCACCAGGCGCTCGAAGACGGCAAGGTCATCGTGATCTACCCCGAGGGCACCATCACGAAGGACCCGCTGGGCTGGCCGAAAGAGGCCTACAGCGGCGCGGCGCGGCTGGCGCTGCAGAACGACGTGCCGGTGATCCCGATCGCGCGCTGGGGCACGAACCAGATCTTCAACGGCTACACCAAGAAGTTCACGCCGTTCCCGCGCAAGACGGTGACGCACCTGGTCGGGGATCCGATCGACCTGTCGCGGTTCCGCGGCGGGAACCCGCGCAGCGCCTCGACGCTGCGCGAGGTCACCGCGGTGATGATGGACGAGGTCACCCGTCTGCTGGCGGAGATCCGGCACGAGGAACCGCCCGTCAAGAAGCCGGAAACGGACACCGGGACCGAGACGAAGAAGCCGGAGGACGGTGCCTGATGGCGGGTTTCGCCGCTGACGTGCAACGGGTCACCGTGCTCGGCGCGGGTTCGTGGGGCACCGCGTTCGCGAAGGTGCTCGGCGACGCAGGCCGGGACGTGACGATGTGGGCGCGGCGGGAAAGCGTCGCGGAGGAGATCCGGGAGCGGCACACCAACGAGTCGTATCTGCCGGGAACGACGCTGCCGGAGCGGATCACCGCGACGGCCGACGCGGCCGCGGCGCTGGACGGCGCGCAGGCCGTGGTGCTCGGGGTGCCGAGCCAGAGCCTGCGCGCGAACCTCACCGGCTGGCAGCCGCTGCTGCCGCCGGACGCGATCCTGGTCAGCCTGGCCAAAGGCGTGGAACTGGGCACGCTCAAGCGGATGAGCGAGGTGATCGCCGAACTCGCTCGCGTCGCGCCGGGCGAGATCGTGGTGGTGTCCGGGCCGAACCTGGCCCGCGAGATCGCCGAGGGACAGCCTGCCGCCGCGGTGCTCGCGTGTGCCGATCACGAGCGGGCGAAAGCGGTGCAGCAGGCGACGTCGAACCAGTATTTCCGGCCCTACACCAACACCGACGTGGTGGGCTGCGAGCTGGGCGGCGCGTGCAAGAACGTGATCGCGCTCAGCTGCGGGATGGCCGCCGGGATGGGCCTTGGCGCGAACACGATGGCGACGCTCATCACGCGCGGCCTCGCCGAAATGGCGCGGCTCGGCGCGAAACTCGGCGCGGACCCGCTGACCTTCGCCGGTCTCGCCGGGCTCGGCGACCTGGTCGCGACGTGCTCCTCGCCGTTGTCGCGCAACCGCACCTTCGGCGAACGGCTCGGCCGCGGCGAAACGCTGGCCGAGGCGCAGGCGGCGACCGGCGGGCAGGTCGCGGAGGGCGTCGCGTCGTGCTCGTCGATCCGCGAACTGGCGCAGCGGCACGGGGCCGACATGCCGATCACGGAAGCGATGTACCGGGTGTGCCACGAGGGCGTCGACCCTCGGCAGGCGGGCGCGG
Source organism: Amycolatopsis sp. NPDC114484 (assembly GCF_055633755.1). NCBI lineage: Bacteria > Bacillati > Actinomycetota > Actinomycetes > Pseudonocardiales > Pseudonocardiaceae > Amycolatopsis > Amycolatopsis sp. NPDC114484. Next base: position 233,858 of record NZ_JBVKDQ010000004.1, read on the forward strand.
AGCTGCTCGGACGGTCGCGGAAGCCGGAGTGGCGCTGAGCCTCGTGCGTGGCGGCGCCGGTTAGCACCGGGATTGCCGCTCACGAGGTCGGGACGGGCCTGGGCGGGCACCGGGGAGTGTGAACCCGCGCTCACCGGAGCGGTCCAGGGGATGAGACGGGTTGACCGGGCGGTCCGGGGCTGGTTCTCTGTGCGGCATGCTGACGTGCCAGATGACGATGCGGCCGGGGTCTTCCGACCTGCGCCCCGTCATGGGCGTGTCGTGTCGCTGTTGTCGGTGAACCTAGCCCCGGCCCAGCTCGACACCCATCTTCTTCCCGTGAGGACTTCTTTTCATGTTCGCCGTTCCGGACAACACCCTGCTTCGTCCCGAGAACCCCGCCCTGCGCCACCCGGTCCGCGTCGCCGTCGACGTGGCCGCCGACCGGGAACGCTGGGGAGCCCTGTTGCGCTACGACCCCGACGAGCGGTTCTCGGCGCTGGTCGAACGCACTGAGGACCAGGAGATCTGGCTGCTCAGCTGGCTTCCCGGCCAGTACACCGACCTGCACGACCACGCCTTCTCGACCGGTGCGTTCACCGTCGTCTCGGGCAGGCTGACCGAAACCGTCTCGCGGCGCGCCCCGGGCGGGCGCGCGGTGACCGAGGTGCACGGGCTGTCCGCCGGGCAGTCGCGGGTGTTCGGGCCGGGCTACGTGCACGAGGTGCGCAACGACGGCCCGGACCCGGCGATCAGCGTGCACGTCTACCGCCAGGGCGGCCGGCAGATGCGGTCGTACCAGGCGAATCCGGTGGACGGCCCGTCCCGGCTGTGATCAGCGGTCGAGGTCGCCGCGCAGCCTGAACTGCCGCTCGATCTCTTCCCGGCCGACGCCCGCCGCCAGCAGAACCTGCAGCAGGATCCGCGATTTCCGCGGGCACAGCCAGCCCGCCATCGTCGCGCCCATGCGGATCAGGCTCGATTCGGAGCCGTGGAACCCGTACGTGCTGCGGAAAGTCGGGCCCGCGCCGGTCCGGGACGCGACGACGACCGGCACCTCAGCGGCCGCGATCACGTCCGCCGTCGCCGTCGACACGTGCCCCACGCCGTTGGCCGCGACCACGACGCCGCGCGCACCGCCCTTGAGAACCATCGACAGCAATTCGCCCGAATCGTCGAGCCCTGATTCCAGCAGCGGAACGAGATCGACCTTCTCGGCTCCCGGCAGCACCGGCAAACGCGGCGGCGACGGGTGGAAGTAATGCACCGCTGCTTCCGCGACCATGCCGAGCGGACCCGCGGGCCGCGACGAAAACGTTTCGACGTGGCTGGAATGCGTTTTCCGCACCCACCGCGCGGCGTGCACGTCGTCGTTGAACGCGACCAGCGCGCCCCGGCCGCGGCTGCGCGGATCGGCGGCGACGGTGAGCGCGGCGAGGATGTTCGCCTGGCCGTCCGGGCTGGGCAGGCTCGGATTCCGCATCGCGCCGGTGATCACCACCGGCGCGTCGGACGGCCACGTGAGGTCGAACAGGTACGCCGTTTCCTCCAGCGTGTCCGTGCCCTGCACCACCACGAAACCGTCCGCGCCCGCCTCGATCTGCTCGAGGCCCCATTGCCGGGTCCGCGCGAGCGTCGCGTAGTCCATCGACGAACTCGACAACCCGGCGAGCGTCGCCGCGGTGACCTCCATCGGCAGCCGGGAACCGAGGTCTCCCAGCAGGTCCTCGGCGCTCAGCCGCGGCACGACGCCGTCTTCGATCGAACGTCCGGGAGCCATCGAGATGGTGCCGCCCAGCGCGGCGACGGCGATGCGAGTCATGCCCCGCACTCTATGCGGGGCGCCGCGCCTGCAGGGTGTAGCTCGCGGCGATCCGGCGCGGGTTGCCGCGCAGCCGCCATTCGCCGTTCCCGGCCTCTTCCATCTCGTGCGGCAGCGCGTTCCACGCCGCGGTGTCGTGCTCGGTCAGCCCGGTCAGGATCAGGTCCTGGTCGAGCAGCGCGGTGACGATCTCGCCGAGCGAATGGTTCCAGCTGTGCGTGGTCGTCGTCTTCACCGGTTCGTCCGTGTCGACGTAGGTGGTGTCGTCGCTGAACACGAGGGGTTCGTCGTGCTCGAAGTAGTCGTACTTCGGCCACGCGCGTTCGGATTCTTCGTCGAGCGTCCACAGCATCGGGTGGCCTTCGCGCAGGAAAAGCCGTCCGCCCGGCCGCAGCAGCCGCGCGACGACCTCCGCCCACGGCGCGATCTTCGGCAGCCAGCAGAGCGCGCCGATCCCGGTGTACACCAGGTCGAACTCGTTCTCCCCGAAGACTTTCACCGCGTCGTAGACATTCGCCTCGTGGTAGTCGATGTCCGCGCCGGTGGCGTCCGCGAGCTTGCGCGCCTCGGCGAGCGACGCCGGGGAAAGGTCCAGACCAGAGACCTTGGCCCCGAGCCGGTGCAGCGACAGCGTGTCCGTGCCGATGTGGCACTGCAGGTGCACGGTGCGCAGCCCGGAAACGTCGCCGAGGCGCGGCTGGTCGAAGCGCACGATCTGGCTCAGGTGCGCGGGATCGGCCTTGAACTTGTCGAACTCGTAGTACGCCGAGCGCGCGTGGATCGGCGCCCGGTCGTCCCAGTTGGCGCGGTTGATCTCGAACGAATCGGTCACGCCATCTCCGCCGCGCTGCGCTGCACGCAGAACTCGTTGCCTTCCGGGTCCTGCAAAACGACCCAGCCGCTGCCGTTCTCGCGGCGATGGTCGGAATGCAGCGTCGCGCCGAGCTCGAGCAGCCGCTGCACCTCTTCGTCGCGGGTCCCGTCGTCCGGCTTCAGGCAGACGTGCAGCCGGTTCTTGATCGTCTTGGGCTCCGGAACGGCGATGAACAGCAACGTGACGCCGGAATCGAGCGTGACGCCGATCTCCGGGTCGCCTTGCCGGTCGTCCTCGCCGACCGGGCGGCCGGTCACCTTGGTCCAGAATTGAGCCAGTTCCCACGGGTCGGCGCAGTCGACGGTGATGTTGTCCACGTACGAAGTCATCGGGCTCCTTGTGCCAGGGTTGCTGCCGGTTCGGAGTCTGCCCGGATTGCCCGAAGCGCGCGAGCGCTTTCCTGTCGAGTAGCTGTCAGCTGGGGGTTCGGCTCGCGCGCCCGCGCGGACGTCGCGGAGGATGGCAGGGTGGAGAACCCGAACCCGGTGCGGCTGCTCGTCGTGGACGACGAGCCGCACATCGCCGACCTGGTCGCGACCGTCGCCCGTTACGAGGGCTGGCAGGCCGTCACGGCCGGGTGCGGCGCCGACGCGCTCGCGCGCGCCGCGGAGTTCGCTCCCGACATCGTCGTACTCGACCTCATGCTGCCCGATTTCGACGGTTTCACCGTGCTCGACAAGCTGCGCGAGAAGCACGACACGGTCCCGGTCGTTTTCCTGACCGCGAAGGACGCGACCGCCGACCGTATCGCCGGTCTCACCCGTGGGGGTGACGACTACCTCGTCAAGCCGTTCTCCGTCGAGGAATTGATGGCGCGGCTGCGCGCGGTGCTGCGACGGACGTCCGAAAAACCGGAGACCCGCACGGTTGTACTGCAGGTGGGCGACCTCACGTTGGACGAGGAGACGCACGAAGTCCGCCGCGGCGGTCAGCTCGCCGAACTGACTCCGACCGAGTACGAGCTGCTGCGTTACCTGATGCGGCGCTCGCCGGCGGTGCTCACGAAGGCGCAGATTCTCGATCACGTGTGGGAGTACGACTTCGGCGGACGGTCCAATGTGGTCGAACTCGCGATCTCGCGGTTGCGGCGCAAGCTCGACACCGAGGCGGAACCGCTGATCCACACCGTGCGCGGCGTCGGGTACTCCGTGCGACAGGCGGAGCGGTGAACCGGATCGGGCGCTGGGCTCGCCGGTGGTACCGGGCTTGGCGCGCATCGAGGCTGGGCACGCGGCTGGCGTTCGGGCTGGGCGCGCTTTCGCTGGTGGTGTTCGCGATCGTCGGCGCGCTGACCGTCGAGCTGATGCACGACTACCTCAACCGGCGCCTCGACGAGCAGCTCAAGACCAGCCAGGTCGCGCAGGTGCCGCATCTGCGCGAATCGAAGGACAATCCGGAAGCCGTCTACTCCTGGTACTCGGCGGTTTTCGACGTGCGGGAAGGACATGCCGTCCCGCAGCCGGGCAGCACGCTGCCCAACGACGTCCGGCCGCTGGCGCAGGTCGCCGAAGAGGCGGTCGGCGGCGACCTTTTCCGCACGATCGCCTTGCCGGGCCAAGGTTCTTACCGCGTGCGGGCCTGTCCGGTGGCCACCTCTCAGACCGGGACCGGCACCGTGCTGCTGAGCGCCGCGCCGCAGGCCGACCTCGACAACACTGTGCAGCAGTTGATGTTGATCGAAGTGCTCGCGTTCCTGATCGCGCTGGCGATTCTCGTCGTCGCCGGGCGAGTGGTGCTGCGGCGTGGATTGCGTCCGTTGTCGGACATGGCTGGTACCGCGCACGACATTGCTTCGCACGACCTCACCGCCACTGCGGATTTGCCAGTGCGCGCGTCCGGCACTGGCGGCGGTGCGGAGGTGGAGGAGCTGCGGACGGCGTTCAACTTGATGTTGAGCCACATCGAGTCCTCGCTGGCCGCGCGTACCGAGGCGAACGATCGGCTGCGCCGGTTTGTCGCTGATGCTTCGCATGAACTGCGCACACCGTTGACGTCGATCCGCGGCTACGCCGATCTTTTCCGTTACGCCGCCGCGAATGAGCCCGAGGAGCGCGAGGCACACCTGGAGAAGATCCGGGCCGAGACCGCGCGGATGAGCGTGCTGGTGGACGATTTGCTGCTGCTCGCCCGTCTTGACGCGCGTGACGTCGAACCGCCGGTGCGTCCGCGGCGAATGGATCTCACCGAGATCGCCGCGGCGGCCGCGGACGCGTTCCGGGCCGGTCGTCCGGGGTATCCGCTGACGGTGTCGATTCCGGAGGAACCGGTGCTGCTGCACGCGGATCCGGCGCGGCTGCGGCAAGTCCTGGACAACCTGCTCGCGAACGCTGCGGTGCATACGGCCGAAGGAACTCCGGTCGAGCTGGCGGTGACGGTGACCGGCGGAATGGCCGTCGCCACCGTCACCGATGCCGGGCCGGGGATTTCGCCGGAGGACCAGCAGCGGATTTTCGACCGGTTCTACCGCGTCGACAACTCCCGCACCCGGGCCGCTGGCGGCACCGGGCTGGGGTTGTCGGTGGTGCATTCGCTGGTGGTCGAGCACGGTGGGACGGTTTCGCTGGACAGCCGCCCCGGCCGGACGGTGTTTATCGTGAAGTTGCCGCTGTCTTCGTGACGCGTGCGGTGACGTGTTCGGGCACGGTCCAGTCCGAGGGCAGGTCAGCGGACGGTTCCGGTTCGCCGAACACCGTGCGCACCGGCAACACCCCAGCCCAAGCGGCGTTCGCCGTGACGTCTTCCGGTTCGTCGTCGGGTCCTTCGGCGCGAAGCTTCACCGACGCTTCGGTCAGGTCGAGCGCGATGACCGAAACCGCGGCGAACTCCTTCTTGTTCACCGCGCGCGCGTGTTCCCACGAACCGGGGGAGAGGTGGTCGGTGAGCACGTGCAGGCCGCGCATCTTCTCGTCCGGGTCGGTCACCAGCCGGGCCCGGCCGAGGATCACCGCGCTGCGGTAGTTGACCGAGTGGTTGTTCACCGAGCGGCAATAGACGATGCCGTCGAGCAGGGTCACCGTCACGCAGACGTCAGTTTCCCCGGCGGCGGCTCGCAGACTGGCCGCGCCCGTGGAACCATGCAAGTACAGGGTGTCGCCGTCGCGGCCGTATCCGGTGGGCAGCACCAGCGGGACGCCGTCGCGGACCACGCCGAGGTGGCAGATCAGCGCCTCGTCGAGCACAGCGTGCAGCGCGGCGCGCTCGCTGGCGGCGCGGTGGCGTTTGCGGCCGAGCGTGGTGCGTTCGGTGGGCGAAAGGCTGCTCATGCGTTCAGTGTGCGGCGGGCAAGTGGCTACGTTGAATGTCCACTTCTTCTACACTTGAGAAGTCCACTTCGCTGTTACGGAGGTCCGCCGTGTCCTACGCCGACACCGCCCTGCCGGTCAGTCTCGACCGCGACGCGGCCACCCCGCTGGCCGTGCAGCTGGCCGACGCGCTGCGCGAAGCCGCGGCCGGCGGGCACCTCCGCGGCGGCGATCGGCTGCCGTCCACGCGCGCGCTGGCCGAACGGCTCGGTGTCTCGCGCACGGTCACTTCCGCCGCGTACGAGCAACTTCACGCGGAGGGCTGGATCGCCGGGCGACACGGCTCCGGCACCTATGTGACCACTCCGCCGACCCGTGCCGCCGCGTCCGTCACGGTGCCCGGTTCGCTCCTCGCGGAGCCGGAATCGAGCCCGGTGCTCGACCTCACGCCGGGCGCGCCGTGGGCTGGCGGACTCGACCGCGCGGCGTGGCGGCGAGCGTGGCGGGCAGCCGCCGATCCCGAGCCGCTCACGCGCGCGCATCGCGCCGGGCTGCCGGAATACCGCGCGACTGTGTCGGAACACCTGCTGCGCCACCGCGGTCTGGCCGCGGGCTCGGTGCTCGCGACCGGCGGTACCACCGCGGCTGTCGTGGAACTCGCTGCAGCGGTGTTGCGCCGAGGCGCGGTCGTCGCCTTCGAAGAACCGGGTTATCAGCGTGCGGTGCAAGCGTTCCGGCAGGCCGGGCTCACCGTCGTGGGTGTGCCGGTGGACGAGGAAGGCCTGCGTCCGGACGCGATTCCCGCCGGTGCGCGCGCGGTTTACTGCTCGCCCGCGCATCAATACCCGATGGGCAGCCGGATGAGCGCGGCCCGGCGCGTGCAGCTCGTGGAACGTGCTCGGGCGGAAGGCATGCTGGTCATCGAGGACGACTACGACGGCGAGCTGCGCTTCGACGTCGCCCCGCTGCCGATGCTGGCCGCGCTCGCCCCGGATGTCGTCGTGCACCTCGGGACCACCAGCAAAATCCTCACCCCGACGCTCGGCGCGGGCTGGCTCGTCGCGCCCGCCGCGGTGGCTGATTCCGTTCTGGCGTACCGAGATCTCACCGGCACGCGTCCGTCGCCGGCGGGACAGCGGGTGCTGGTCGAACTGGCCCGGACCGGCGATCTGGGACGGCATCTGCGGAAGCTGCGCCGGGAAATGGCCGAACGCCGGACGGTTCTGGTGGCCGCGCTGTCGACCGCCGGGATCCCGTTCGTCGGCGACGACGCCGGTGCGCATCTGGTGGTGCCGACGGAAAGCGCGGAGGCGGAGGCACAGTTGATCGCGGCGGCGGAACGGCATGCGATCCGGCTCGACGGGTTGGCGCGCCATTTCGCCGGAACGCCGACGGTGCACGGCATCGCGCTCGGGTACGCGGGCTGCTCGCGAGAGGCGTTGATGGCCGCGGTGCCGACGCTGGTCGATCTTCTCCGCTGAACCGGGGGCCAGCCTCACCTTCGGTCCGCTGGTCAGCTTCATGGTGCCGGATCCGCTGCTCCGCGAGGCTTTTGCCAATCAGTTCGGAGCGGCACTGTGACGACCGGCGCGGTCGGCTCCGACGTGACGCCGCAGTCGCCGTTTCTCCTTGGCTCGCTGAGCAAATCGTTCACCGCACTGGCCGTGATGCGAAGCGCACCGTCGACCTCTACGAGCCGGAAACCACGCTGGAGCACGGGGTCCGCGCACTCGCCGACGCCCGCCGCGAGGGCCTGATCGAGGGCTCGTCGGCGCTGTTCGGGCTGAACGTGCCGATGGAAACGCCGGATTTCCCCGGCGCCCGGCCTGACAGCTACCTGGTTTCCACCGCCGAGGACCTCAGCCACTACCTGACCTTCCAGATGACCGGCGGCTACCGTGGCATCCGCCCGCTGTCCGCCGACAGTCTGCGGTTGATGCACAGCACGGCGGTCCCGACCGGCGAAGACCACGCGATCGACGGCATCGACCACTACGGATTCGGCTGGGGAACCGGCACTCTCCACGGCCAGCCGGTGGTCCGGCACGACGGTGATCTGACCCGCACCCTCGCGATGCTCGCGGGCACACCGGCCCCGGAAGTCGGCAACGGCTTCCTGCTGACCCACGGCGTCATCGACGGCGTCGCCCTCCTGGCCCTGGTCGCGATGGTCTTGGCGACCCACCGACAGCTCCGCCGCGCTCGGAAGCTGCCGGACCTCCTGCGCGACAAGGGTTTCCGCCGGGCGGCAGTGCGCCCGCTGGTCGGACATCTGGTGGCAGCGGCGGCGGTGTTCGTCGGCTCAGCTACGGCGGCTGGTTGCCGTTGGACGTGGCGTTCCAGACGCTGCCGAACTTCACCGTCCTCGTGCTGGCCGCGATGACGTTCCTGGTGGTGTGCGGGACGGTGTGGTTAGCACTGGCCTCGGCCCGCCGGACTCGCCGACCAGCGGCTCGACCAGCGCAGACACCCCCGGCGCGCGCTGACGGCGAGGCTCACCCGGTACGGTGACCGGCTATGAGCGCTGAAAAGATCCGGGTCGCGGTCGTGTTCGGTGGCCGCAGCAGCGAGCACACCATCTCGTGCCTGTCCGCGGGCAGTGTGATCTCGAACCTGGATCCGGATCGCTTCGAGGTGCTCCCGGTCGGCGTCACGCCGAGCGGCGGCTGGGTGCTCGGCACCGGCGACCCGAAGCAGCTCAGCATCCAGGGCCGCGAGCTGCCGACGGTCGAGTCCGGCCGCGCGCTCGTGCTCGCCGGTGACCCGACCAGCCGTGAACTGCGCACCGTCGACCCGGGCCAGGCCACCGAGGTGCTCGGCACCGTCGACGTCGTTTTCCCGGTGCTGCACGGCGCCTTCGGCGAGGACGGCACCATCCAGGGCCTGCTCGAACTCGCCGACATTCCCTACGTCGGCCCCGGCGTGCTCGCCAGCGCGGCGGCGATGGACAAGGAATACGCGAAGAAGCTGCTCGCCGCGGAAGGGCTGCCGGTCGGCACCTACGCCGCGCTGCGCCGCGGACAGTCCACTTTGGCCGAACCGGACCGGGAACGCCTTGGCCTGCCGGTGTTCGTGAAGCCCTCGCGCGCCGGTTCGTCGGTCGGCATCTCCCGCGTCGCGGACTGGGCCGGCCTGGACGCCGCGATCGAGCTGGCCCGGCGCACCGACCCGAAGGTGCTCGTCGAGGCCGCGGTGCGCGGGCGCGAGGTCGAATGCGGCGTGCTGGAGTTCCCGGACGGCCGCGTCGAGGCGTCGCTCCCGGCCGAGATCCGGGTGCTCGCCGAGGGCGAGGACGCCTGGTACGACTTCGAAACCAAGTACCTCGGCGAGGACGCCGAGCTGGACATCCCGGCCAAACTGGACGACGCGCTCACCGACCGGCTGCGCGCGATGGCCGTCGAGGCGTTCCGCGCGCTCGACTGCCAGGGGCTGGCCCGCGTCGACTTCTTCGTGACCGAGGAGGGCGACCTGGTGATCAATGAGGTCAACACGATGCCCGGCTTCACCACGAAGTCCGCCTACCCGAAGATGTGGGAGGTGACCGGGGTGGACTATCCGACGTTGTTGTCGACGCTGATCGACACCGCGCTCGCCCGGGGCACCGGCCTGCGCTGACGATCGAACCCGGACCCCTGGCCCGGGAGGGAAAGGGAACCAGCGCGTGCAGATCGCATCCCGGCTCGACCGGCTCCCGGTCACCCGGCGGCACCGGTACTTCGTGGCAGTGGTCGGCATCGCCACCTTCTTCGACCTCTACGACCTGTTCCTCGCCGCGACCATCAGCACCGTCCTCACCAAGGAGTTCGGCGTCACCCCGACGACGCTGAAGTACGTCCTGGCGTCGGCGTTCGTCGGCGCCTTCGTGGGCGCGGTGTTCCTCGGCAGGCTGGCCGACCGCTTCGGCCGGCGGCGCGCGTTCCTGCTCACCCTCGGCCTGTACTCGGTGTTCACGCTGCTCGGCGCGTTCAGCACCGACGTGTGGATGCTGGTGATCTGCCGTTTCATCGCCGGGATCGGCATCGGCGCGGAACTGCCGGTCGCCGACGCTTATCTCGCCGACCTGCTGCCCGCCCGCGCTCGCGGCCGCGCGACAGCCTGGGCTTACACGATCGGCTTCTGCGGTGTCCCGGCCGCCGGATTCCTCGCCCGCGCGCTCGTCGGCCACGCACCGCTCGGCATCGACGGCTGGCGCTGGCTGTTCGTGATCGGCGCGTTGGGCGCGGCGGTCGTGTGGGCGTTGCGGTTCACGCTGCCGGAATCGCCGCGTTGGCTTGCCGCACAAGGCAGAATCGGCGAAGCGGACGAGGTCGTGCGCAAGCTCGAGGCGAGCGCGCCGCAGCCGTTGCCCGAACCGGAGCCGGAACCGCCCGCGCCCGAACCGGTGAGTGCCTCGGCGTTGCTGCGGCCGCCATGGTTCCGCCGCACAGCGATGCTGTACGTGTTCCAGCTGCTGCAGTCGTTCGGCTACTACGGTTTCGGCTCGCTGGTGCCGATTGTGCTGGCGGCCAAGGGTTTCGGCCTCGTCAGCTCGCTGACCTTCGCCGCGCTCACCTTCCTCGGCTATCCGATCGGCTCCGCGCTGTCCATCCCGATCATCGAACGGCTGGAACGCAAGTGGCTGATCGTCGCGAGCGCGGCGGCGATGGCGGTGTTCGGGCTGGCGTTCGGCTACGCCACGTCCGGTGTGCTGATCGCGGTGTTCGGGTTCTGCTACACCGCGGTCAGCAACGTCTTCTCCAACGCCTTCCACACCTACCAGGGCGAACTGTTCCCGACGTCGCTGCGCGGCACCGCGGCCGGCTCGGCCTACGCGCTGTCCCGGCTGGCGACGGCCGCGATGCCGTTCGTGCTGCTGCCGATCCTGCACTCGGCGGGCGCGACGACGATGTTCGCCGTGGTCGCGGGTGCGATGGTGCTGCTGATGATCGACGTGGCGGTGCTCGGGCCGCGCACCACCGGCGAATCGCTGGAGACGATCGCGGCTAGAACTTCAACGGCTTGACCGGCAGCTTCGCCGCGATCGCGTCCGAAATGGCCTGCAGCGGACCCGTTCCCGCGCTCGCCGGGACGGTCAGCGCCAGGTAGACCGGCCGGTCGACGGCGTACCAGGTGGCGGAATCGCCCTGCTCGATCTGCAGCCACTGCACCTTGTTGACCACGCGCAGCGGCGAGGTCTGGGTGAGGTCCGGCGGGCGTTCGAGGCCGCAGCGCAGCACGACCGGATCGGGTTCGCCCCACGCGACGGTGGCCTTCGGCGCGGGTTCGGCGAGCGTGCGCGGCGACAGTTCCTTGCCGTTCGACGTGAGCGTGGCCGGGATCCCGGCGATCAGCTTCGCGCAGTCCGGCGACCCGGCCTGCGGCGCGGGAACGGAAACGAGCGCGAGCGGCTGGTTCGGGCCGGGCTGTCCGGAGGAGCTCTTCGTCAGCGCGACGACCGCGACCGCGACCGCCAGCGCGGCCACGAGCAACGACGCGGTGACGAGGACGACCTTCGGCGGGGCCCCGGTGTCGGTGTCTGCCACCGCCTCAGTGGACCACGGCTCAGAGATGGACGACCGGGCAGGTCAGCGTGCGCGTGATCCCTTCCACGTTCTGCACGCGGGCGACGACGAGCTGGCCGAGCTGGTCCACTGTGTCCGCGGCGGCGCGCACGATCACGTCGTACGGGCCGGTGACGTCCTCGGAGCTGGTCACGCCCGGGACCCCGGCGATCTCCGCAGCCACCGCGGCCGCCTTGCCGACCTCGGTCTGGATGAGGATGTATGCGTGGACCACGGCGTGCCCTTTCGTCGGTGGCGATCGAGTCGAGGTAGGAACGGTGTAGGCAACGTAGCGCCAGCCCTGGGAAAAACCTAGGGGATCCGATAGTCGGTGGCCGATCCGACACAGGCGAGGGAAACAGGAGGTGACCGGTGTCACCGGACGAGCACTCGGTGGCCGGGACGGGCGAATTCGGCCTGATCCGGCGGGTCACCGAAGGACGCGCGCAGCCCGCGTCGACATTGCTGGGCCCCGGCGACGACGCGGCGGTCGTCGCCGCGCCGGACGGCCGCGTGGTCGTGACGACCGACGTGCTGGTGCACGGCGTGCACTTCCGGCTCGACTGGTCGAGCCCGGAACAGGCGGGCCGCAAGGCGGTCGCGGTGAATCTGTCCGACATCGCGGCGATGGGAGCGAAACCGACGTCGGTGGTCGTCGGGCTGGCGTGCCCGGCCGACACCCCGGCGCGGGTCGTGACCGAGATCATGGACGGCATGTGGGCCGAGGCGAAGACGGCGGGCATCGGGGTGTCCGGCGGCGATCTCGTGAGCGCGGACCAGCTCGTGATCAGCGTCACCGCATTGGGCGATCTCGAGGACCGCGAACCGGTGACCCGCTCCGGCGCGCGCCCCGGCGACGTGCTCGCGGTGTGCGGACGGCTCGGCTGGGCCGCGGCCGGGCTCGCGGTGCTGCGCCGCGGATTCCGGTCGCCGGTCGGCGTGGTGAACGCGCAGCGCTGCCCGGAACCGCCGTATGCGGCCGGTCCGCAGGCCGCGCTCGCCGGCGCGACCGCGATGATGGACATCTCCGACGGCCTGCTCGCCGATCTCGCGCACCTGGCCGCGGCGTCCGAGGTCGGGCTCGACGTGCAGACCGCGTCGCTGGAGGTGTCGACGCGGCTCAAGGAGGTCGGCAGCGCGCTGGGCGCGGACCCGCTGCAGTGGGTGCTGACCGGCGGCGAGGACCACGCGCTGGTCGCGACGTTCCCGCCGTTCGACGACCTGCCCGAGGGCTGGCGCAAGATCGGCGTGGTCACCATGCCCGGCTCCGGGGTCACTGTGGACGGCAAGGAGTACGACCAGCAAGGCGGCTGGGAGCACTGGCAGCAGTGATCCTTCATTAGGCTGATCGCGTGGACATCCGTGCCGTCGCCTTCGACCATCCCGACGCCGTCAAGCTGATGGCCGAGGTGCAGCTGGAGTACGTGCGCCGTTACGGCTCCGAGGACGAGACCCCGATGGACCCCGCGCAGTTCGCACCGCCGCGGGGCCTGTTTCTGGTCGGGTACCTGGACAACGTCCCGGTGGCGTCCGGCGCGTGGCGCGCGCACGACGGTCCCGCGCCGACGTTCCGGCCCGGCGACGTCGAGCTGAAACGGATGTACGTGGTCGAATCCGCGCGGGGCCGCGGGTTCGCCCGCGCGATGCTCGCCGAACTGGAACGCACCGCGATCGCCGCCGGACGCCGCCGCGTCGTGCTGGAGACGGGCACCGAACAGCCGGAGGCGATCGCCCTCTACCGTTCGTCGGGTTACGTCGAGATCCCCGCTTTCGGCTACTACGAGGACATGCCGGAAAGCCGGTACTACGGCAGGGATCTCGTCCGCGACTGACTGGCACCCACGACCCGGAGGCGGCATTGGCCATCTACGCGCTCGGCGACCTGGTCCCGACCATCCACCCGGACGCCTACGTCCATCCCGACGCCACGGTGATCGGCGACGTCCGGATCGGACCGCGCGCGTCGGTCTGGCCGCAGACGGTGCTGCGCGGCGACCACGGGTACATCGAGATCGGCGAACGCTCGAACGTGCAGGACGGCTGCGTCATCCACTGCACCGCGCGGCATCCGACGATCGTGGGCCCGTCGTCGGCGGTCGGGCACGCGGTGCACATCGAGGGCGCGAGGATCGGCACCGGCTGCCTGATCGCGTCGGGTTCGGTGGTGCTGAACGGAAGCGTGATCGAGGACGGCGGCATGGTCGGCGCGGGCGCGGTGCTGTCGTACGAGTCGACGGTCGGCACCGGCGAGATCGCGCTGGGAGTTCCGGCGAAAACGCGGCCGAACAAGTCGTTTTCGGAAGACCAGATCGCTGCGGTGGTGGATTCCTATGTCCGGCGCGGGGCCCGGTTCCGGGTCGAGTTGCGCAGGCTGGACCCGCCACAGTGACCCCGGGCATGTGCCGCTAGGCTCGCGGGCCGTGACTGGACGACCGCTGGACGAAATCGTCGAAGCCGGCTGGGCGAAGGCCCTTGAACCAGTGGCCCCGCAGGTAGCCGCGATGGGGGAGTTCCTCCGCGCCGAGATCGCCGCGGGCCGCACCTATCTTCCCGCGGGCGAGCACGTGCTGCGCGCGTTCAAGCAGCCGTTCGACGACGTTCGCGTGCTGATCGTCGGCCAGGACCCGTACCCGACGCCCGGGCACGCGGTCGGGCTGAGCTTCTCGGTGGCCCCGGACGTGCGGCCGATCCCGAAGAGCCTGATCAACATCTACCAGGAGTACTGCGAGGACCTCGGCCACCCGACGCCCGCCAACGGCGACCTGACCCCGTGGGCGGAGCAGGGCGTGCTGCTGCTGAACCGGTCGCTCACCGTGCAGCCGCACAAATCCAACTCGCACCAGGGCAAGGGCTGGGAGCAGGTCACCGAGCAAGCGATCAAGGCGCTCGCCGCGCGCGGCGGACCGCTGGTGGCGATCCTGTGGGGCCGCAACGCGCGGAACCTGCGGCCGATGCTCGGCGACGTGCCGTGCATCGAATCGGCGCACCCGAGCCCGCTCTCGGCGCGCAACGGCTTCTTCGGGTCGCGTCCGTTCAGCCGGGCGAACCAGCTTCTGGTCCAGCAGGGCGCGGAACCGCTCGACTGGAAACTTCCCTGACGCGGCGTGTCCAGTTCCGGCGATCGGCGCCGACCACCAGGGTAAGCAACGACTGAAACCCTGGAGGAACGCCATGACCGCCACCGTCACGTCCGCCGACGGCACCCCGATCGCCTTCGACACCTACGGCTCGGGTTCGCCGGTGCTGCTGGTCGGCGGCGCGGTGAACGACCGGACGACCGTCGCCGCACTGGCCGCCGTGCTGGCCGACGCGGGATTCACCGCGATCGCTTACGACCGGAGAGGCCGCGGCGACAGCGGCGACGCGCCGGTCTACGCGGTCGAGCGCGAGATCGACGACCTCGAGGTGCTGATCGAGGCCGTCGGCGGATCGGCCGCGCTGTTCGGCCACTCGTCCGGCGCGATCCTGGCCCTGGAAGCGGCGGCGCGCGGCCTGCCGGTCACGAAGGTGGCGGTGTACGAACCGCCGTTCATCGGCGACGACCGCCCGCGTCCCGCCGAGGACCTGGTCGACCGGGTCAGCGCCCGCCTCGCCGACGGCGACCGGGACGGTGCGGTCGAGCTGTTCCTGGTCGAGGGCGCCGGGACCCCGGCGGAGATCGTCGAGTCGATGAAGGCCGCGCCGGTGTGGGGCTGGTTCGTCGGCCTGGCGCACACGCTGCCCTACGACCTGACCGTCTGCGGCCGCGGCAACCGCCTGCCGACGGACCGGCTGGCGGCGATCACGGTGCCGGTGCTGTCGCTCGCGGGCGGCGAGGGGGAGGCGTGGATGCGGTCCTCCGCGAAGGCCGTCGCCGGTGCTGTCGTGCATGGCCGGTTCGAAGAGGTGCCGGGGCAGGATCACGGGGTGCTGAACGCGCCGGAGTCTCTGCGGAAGGTCCTGACGGACTTCCTGCGGTGACGAAAAAGGGGCGGGTGCCGAAGCACTCGCCCCTTTCCGAAAGCCGCTGAACTCAGCCGCGGACGACCTTGCCAGCCTTGATGCACGAGGTGCAGGCGTTCAGGCGCTTGCGCTGGGACACGCCGACCTTCGCGTGCACAACCTGGATGTTCGGGTTCCACCGGCGGTTGGTACGCCGGTGGGAGTGCGAGACCGACTTGCCGAAGCCGGGTCCCTTGCCACAGACGTCGCACACGGCAGCCACGTCGAACTCCTCTGGATATGGGACAAAGAATGCGCGCCTGAACTTGCCAGGCAACTCGACCATAGTAACGACTGGTCTCGGGGGCCTCGCCGCGGGGTCGTTACCCTCGCGGGGACCGGCTAGGAGGTTACGGGGTGCGGGTGCTGGACGCGGCGGCAGTGTCGGGCTGGGCGGCGGCCTCTGTGCGCAGCTTGGACAGGCTGCGCACGGCCATCGACGGCATCAACGTCTACCCGGTCGCGGACTCCGATACCGGCTCCAACCTGCTGTACACGATGACCGGCGCGCACGAGGCGCTCACCAGCGCGGAACCGGCCGATGCCGCTGAGGCGCTGGCGGTCCTGGCGCGCGGGGCGGTCGCGCACGCGCGGGGCAACTCGGGCGTGATCCTGTCCCAGGTCGTGCGCGGGATGGCCGACTGGGCTTCCACCGGCGGGGATCTCGACGGCGCTGGTCTCGCCGCCGCGCTCGGGCACGCGGACCAGGCCGCCACGGGCGCGGTCAGCAGGCCGGTCGCCGGGACGATGCTGACCGTCCTGCACGCTGTGGCCGCCGCCGTCCGGGGGACGTCGCGGACGTTGCCCGAGGTCGCGCGCGAGGTCGTCACCGTGGCCGCGGCGGCGCTGGAGGAGACGCCCAAGCAGTTGCCCGCGCTGGCCAAGGCCGGAGTCGTCGACGCGGGGGGCCGCGGGCTGGTCGCGGTGCTCGACGCGCTGGCCGGCGTGATCACCGGCGAAACCGAAGAACCCGGGCACGACCTGCGGGCCGTCGCTTCGCTGCCGGAGCGGGCGCCGTACGCGTGGGAGGTCATGTACTTGCTGGACGAGGTCGACGAGGCCCGGCTGCCGGCGTTGCGGAAGGAACTGAGCGGGTTCGGCGACAGCGTGACCGTGGCCGGCGACGGCTCGGGCAGCCACGCGGTGCACGTCCACTGCGCGGACATCGGCGCGGCCATCGAAGCCGGGCTGCAGCTGGGCAGGCCGCGGAAGATCCGGGTCGAACCGCTGCTCACACCGACGCCGATCGAACCGGGAGGCGGCATCGACCGGTCCGTGGTCGCGGTGGTGCGCGGCGGCGGGCTCGCAGAGCTGATGCGGGCCGAGGGCGTCGCCGTGCTGGCGGTCGCCGACGGCGAGCTTCCCAGCGTCGAGGACATGATCGGGCTGTTCAACGAGGCGGCCGGGCAGCACCTGAGCGTGCTGCCGGGCGGGCCCGACCTCACCGCGGCCGCCGACGCCGCCGCCGGGCATCCGATGGCGGGCGAGCGCGACGTCGTGGTGATCCCGTGCGCGTCGCCGGTGCAGGTGCTGGCCGCGCTCGCGGTGCACGACGGCGAGCGCCGGGTCAACGACGACGTCGTCGCGATGGCCGAGGCGGCGGCCGCGACCAGGCGTGGCGAGCTGCGGATCGCCCGCGAGGAGTCGCTAACCTGGGTGGGCCGGGCCCAGTCCGGCGACGTGATCGGTCTGGTCGACGACGAGGTGGTGCTGATCGAACCCGCCCCGGCGTCGGCGACGAATCTCGTCGCGGCCGCGGTCAGCGTGCTCAACCGGATGCTGGCGCTCGGCGGCGAGCTGGTCACCGTCCTGAGCGGGGCGGACGCCCCGCCGAGGGTGGCCGCGGAACTCGCCGAGCAACTGCGGCTGGAGCACCCCGAGGTGGAGTTGACGAGTTACGCCGGCGGTCAAAGCGACGCTGTGCTGCTGATGGGGGTCGAATAATCATGGCCGGGCTTCGCGACAAGCTCCCGCTGCTGCTGGGCGCGAAAACGGCGAAAGCGCTCTCGAGTTCGCTCGACATCGAGACGGTTTCCGATCTGCTGCGCCACTATCCGCGCCGCTACGCCGAACGCGGCGAGCTGACCGACATCGCCGGGCTGGAGCTCGGCGAGCACGCGACCGTGCTGGCGCGGATCGAGAAGATCAGCAAGCGCCGGATGAAATCCCGCAACGGCACCATCCTCGACATGGTGATCACCGACGGCAAGCGACGGCTCGCGTGCGCGTTCTTCAACCAGGCGTGGCGCGAGAAGGACCTGGCCCCCGGCAAGACCGGGCTGTTCGCGGGCAAGGTCACCGCGTTCCGGGACACGCTGCAGCTGGCCAACCCGGAGTACGAACTGCTCGACGCCGAACGCGAGGCCGAGGCGGTCGACAACTTCCTCGCCGAGATCATCCCGGTCTACCCGGCGGCGCAAGGCATGCCGACCTGGTCGATCGCCAAATGCGTGCGGCAAGTGCTGGACGTGCTGGAGGTCGGCGAGGACCCGATGCCCGACGAACTGCTCAAGCGGCACGGGCTGCCCGGCCTCGAGCGGGCGTTGCGCGGCATCCACCGCCCGGAGGACTGGGCGCACCTGGAGTCGTCGCGGCACCGGCTCAAGTGGGACGAAGCGATGGCCGTGCAGCTGATTTTCGCGCAGCGACGGCATTCCGCGGTGTCTCGTCCGGCGAAGGCGAGCCCGCACATCGACGGCGGCCTCCTCGACGCGTTCGACAAGCGCCTGCCGTTCGACCTCACCGCGGGCCAGCGCGCGATCGGCGACGAGATCGCCGCCGACATGTCGACCGAGCACCCGATGAACCGGTTGCTGCAGGGCGAGGTCGGTTCCGGCAAGACGGTGGTCGCGCTGCGGGCGATGCTGCAGGCCGTCGACTCCGGACGGCAGGCGGCGATGCTCGCGCCCACCGAGGTTTTGGCCGCGCAGCACGCGCGCTCGCTGCGCGAAATGCTCGGCGACATCGGCATGGCGGGCGAGCTCGGCGCGGCCGAGAACGCCACCCGGATCACGCTGCTCACCGGGTCGATGGGCGCGAAGGAACGCAAGAAAGCGTTGCTGGAGACGGTAAGCGGCGAGGCGGGCATCGTCGTCGGCACGCACGCGCTGATCCAGGACACCGTGCAGTTCGCCGACCTCGGGCTCGTGGTCGTGGACGAACAGCACCGGTTCGGCGTGGAGCAGCGGGATGCGTTGCGCTCCCGCGGTGCCGATTCGACGAGCCCGCACGTGCTGGTCATGACGGCGACGCCGATTCCGCGCACGGTCGCCATGACGGTCTACGGCGACCTGGAAATCTCGGCGCTGCGCGAAATGCCGGTCGGACGCTCACCGATCAAGACGACTGTCGTGCCGGTCGCGGAGAAGCCCGCGTGGTTCGACCGGGTGTGGCAGCGGGTCAGCGAGGAAGTCGGCAAGGGACACCAGGCGTACGTCGTGTGCCCGCGAATCGGCGACGAACCGCCGTCGGACAAGAGCGACAAACGGCCGCCGCTCGCGGTGCTGGACGTCGCGCCGGATCTCGCCAACGGTGCGTTGAAGGGCTTGAAGATCGCCGCCCTGCACGGCCGGATGCCGACTGACGAGAAGGACGCCGTCATGCAGGCGTTCGGCGCGGGGAAGGTCGAGGTGCTGGTCGCGACGACCGTGGTCGAGGTCGGCGTGAACGTCCCCAACGCGACGGCGATGGTCATCCTCGACGCCGACCGCTTCGGCGTGAGCCAGCTGCACCAGCTGCGCGGCCGCGTCGGACGGGGGAGCGTGCCCGGATTGTGCTTGCTGGTGACGGAAACCCTGGACGGGACTTCCACGCGCGAACGGCTGGCCGCCGTCGAGTCCACCACGGACGGTTTCGAACTGTCCCGATTGGACTTGGAACTGCGCAGGGAGGGCGACATCCTCGGGGCGGCTCAGTCGGGCAAGCGGTCCGGGCTGAAGCTGTTGTCGTTGCTGCGCGACGAGGACGTGATCACTGCGGCGCGGGCGCAGGCGCAGGAGATCGTGGAACGGGATCCGTCGCTGGCCTCGTCCGGCGGGTTGAAGCAGATGGTGGCCGACGTGGTGGACATGGAGCGCGCGGAGTACCTCGAGAAGAGCTGAGCGGCGCGGCGGTCGGCTGGGGGGAGTTGGCCTTGGCGGGAGGCGTGGCCCGGGTGGTTTCCGGGCCACGCCTTTTCGCTTAGTTGCTGCTGGGGTCCTTGCGGCGTCAGGCGTCAGGCGTCGTAGATGTCGTCGTCGGAGTCGTAGCCGTGGTTCCTGCCGCTGCCGCTGCGTCCACCGCCGTAGCCGCCGCTGTATCCACCGCTGCCGTAGCTTCCGCTGTATCCGCCGCCATGGCTGCTGGAGCCGCCGCCGTAGCCGCCACCGCTATATCCACCGCCGTGGCTGCTGGAACCACCACCGTAGCTGCCGCCGCCGCTGTAGCCGCCGCCGTGGCTGCTGTAGCCACCGCCGCTGTAGCTTCCGCTGTAGCCACCGCCGCTGTAGCTGCCGCTGTATCCGCCGCCGTGGCTGCTGGAGCCGCCGCCGTAGCCGCCACCGCTATATCCACCGCCGTGGCTGCTGGAACCACCACCGTAGCTGCCGCCGCCGCTGTACCCACCGCTGCCGCCGCTGTATCCGCCGCCGTGGCTGCTGTATCCACCGCTGGAGCCACCGCCGTAGCTGCCGCCGTGGCTGCTGTATCCGCCGCTGCCGTAGCTGCCGCTGTATCCGCCGCCGTGGCTGCTGGAGCCGCCGCCGTAGCCGCCGCCGTGTCCGCCGGAGGGCCTGCTCGGCTTCGGAGGCGCCAGCTTCCAGTCGGCGTCCGGGTTGCCGACGTAGCCGGGATGGTTCGGGTCCCAGTAGACGCGATTGCCGCGCTTCGGGTTCGGGGCGTCGAATCTGGGTTCCTGGGATCCGCTCGCGGCGGACGCTTTCTTCGGCTCGAGGTGCTTGAAGATCCTGACGTCGGAGTTGTGCGCGAAGTTCTGGTCGGGCGTCTGGTGGATGCCCGTCCGGTTGAAATGGGTTCCGGCCGACGGGTTGTGGCCCATCACGACATTGCTGTGACCCCGGACGATCCCGGTGGGATTGCCCAGGTAGTCGTGCGTCTGGTAGCGCCGCTTCGGGTCCATGTACCACTTCGTGTCGTCACCGCGCTTGCGGAACTTCGGCGGCGGCGAAACCGCGTTCCGCTCGAACAGCGGCCGCATCTTGGAGTGCTGGTGCGACAGGTTCTTGTAGCCGTAGTGCTCGCGCCTGCGCGCCCCGGCCGCGATCGTGGGCGGTCCCTCCTGGTAGACCCGGCCGCCGGGGGAACGCATCCGCCGTTCCCCGTTCGGGCCGGGGCTGGGCGAGCGGGTGCGGCCCCGGCCGCGCTGGGAGCCGCCGGAGCCCTGCCCGCTTCCGGAGCCTCGGGGGGTGTTGCAGGAGCCCCCGACGAGGCCGAGCGGGTCGACCGAGACGTGCGGGTTGCTGACGTAGGCGTGCGGGTCCAGTCCGCCGCCGAGACCGAGCGGGTCCGGGCTGAGGTACCGGGCGAGCACCGGGTCGTAGTACCGGTGGAAGTTGTAGTGCAGCCCGGTTTCCTCGTCGAAGTACTGGCCCTGGAATCGGAGCGGCGTCCCCTCGCCGCCGGACTCGTCGACCACGACGCCGAACAGGCTGCTGCGGGCCTGCCAGGCGATTTCGCCGCGATCGTCGATCAGTTCGGTCGGCGTGCCGGACGGTTCGGCGACGATGGCGAAGAACTGCTCGTCGATCCGGTCCTGGCTGGCGCGGTCCGCGGAACCGGTGCGCCGGCGCTGCAGCAGCGGCACGAAGGTGCCCGGTTCGTAGTCCCAGACCGTGGTTTCGGCGGCGCCGGGGCCGGAACGGGTCGCCTCGGCCAGGGTTTCGCCGTCCCACGCGAAGTCGACGCGTTCGAGCGACGTCGTTCCGTCCGCGGCGAAGTGTTCCTTGCCGATCCGGCGGCCCAGCGGGTCGTAGGTGTAGCGCCACGTCGTGCCGTCCGGGACCTCGACCGCGACGAGCCGGTTCAGCGGACCCCAGGTGTAGGTCCAGGTCCGCCCGTCCTCGTGCTGGCGGGTGCGCATCCGGCCGGCCTGGTCGTAGGTGTAGCGGGCGCCGCCCGCCTCGGTGATCACCGACGCGGGTCCGGACCGCCTGCCGCGCCGGTCCTCTTCTTCGGGAGCCGGCCAGTCGGCGTCGACGAGCCGTCCGGTCGGGTCGTAGGCGTACTGCTCGTTCCAGCCCTTGGCGCGCACCGAGATCACCCGGCCGCGGACGTCCATGGCGAGCCAGCGCGATCCGGCCGACCCGTCGTCGATCCGGGCGGGCAGGCCGTCGGGCCGGTAGTGGTACTGCCGGTCCTGGCCCAGTTCGCCGGTCGCCGACCGCACCGCCTGCCTGGCGAGCCGTCCCCCCGGGTTCCAGCTGCGGGCGATCGCCGCGCCCTGGCCGAACGTGCGGAGGGTTTCGCGGCCGGCCCGGTCGTACTCGAACCGGGTGGTCCGGCCCGCGGCGCGCATCGCGGCCGGGACGCCGGCTTCGCTGTATTCCCAGGCGCTTTCCGCCCCGGACGGCGTCTGCCGCCGGATCTGGTTGCCCGAGGCGTCGAATTCGGAGCGGACGGTCCGCCCGTTGACCGTTTCGCCGACGATCCGGCTCGCCGCGTCCCTGGTGTACTCGATGCGGGTCGTCCCGTCGTCGAGGGCGATGAGTTCGCCGAGGACGTCGTACTCGAAGCGGGTGCGCAGAGTCCCGGACGGTCCTTCGACGATCTCTTCGACGATGTTGCCGCGGACGTCGCGGCGCAGGGTGACGACCTCGCCTTCCTCGTTGCGGATTTCGGTCAGTTCCCCGGCGGCGTTGTAGCCGTAGACGGAGGAAGCCCCGCCGAAATCGGTCTCGCGGGCGAGGTTGCCCGCCAGGTCGTACTCGTAGCGCCAGACCTGGCCCTGCTCGTTGGTCACCGCGGTGAGCCGCAGTTCGGTGTCGTAGGCGTATTCGAGCCGGGTGCCGTCCGGCCGGATCTCGGCCGAGACCAGGTCGAAGTGGGTCACCTCCTGCTGGGTGATCGCCGAGGAGGCGTCGGCGTGCAGGCGGTTGTTGCCTTCGCCGTCGTAGCGCCATTCCTCCAGCGATCCGTCCGGCCGGCGGTGCCAGGCGAGCGCGCCGTCGACGGTGTAGCCGAATTCCTCGGCCGCGCCGTTCGGATCGACGATGCCGGCGAGCCTGCCGAAGCAGTCGTAGGTGTAGGCCGTCGTCGCGCCGTGGGAGCCGGTGATCGTGATCGGGTTGCCGGAGTCGTCGGACACCACGGTCAGCGTCAAGCCGTTCGGGTCGCGGACCGTCGCGACGTGTCCCCACTCGTCGTAGGTGTAGTCGGTGGCCCCGCCGCCCGGTTCCACGACGCGGGTCAGATTGCCGCGATCGTCGTATTCCCACCGGGTTTCGACGCCCGGCGCCTCGACCATGCGGACCGCCTGGCCGAAGTCGTTGCGCTCGATGGTCAGTTCGGTGCCGTCCGGCCGCTGGAGGGCGACCAGGTTGTTCATCTCGTCGTAGCGGTAGGCCCGCTGCCTGCCCAGTTCGTCGGTTTCGCGGACCAGCCGGTCCAGTGCGTCCCATTCGTAGGCGCGCGTCGCGCCCGCCGGGTCGACCTCGCGCACGACCCTGCCGGTTTCGTTCAGGTGGAAGGCGCTGCGGCGGCCCAGCGAGTCGACGACGTGGGTGACCCGGTCGCCGTATTCCATGGTGACGGTGAGGCAGTCGCCGGAGCCTTCGGTGCGCACGACCCGGCCCTCGCGGTCGTAGTGGAAGCGGTACCACTCGCCGTTGCGGTCCGTCCACTCGACGATCCGGCCCATGGTGTCGTAGGCGTAGCGGAACGGGAGACCGGATTCGTTCGTGATCTCGGTCAGGTCGCCGTTCGTGTAGCCGTAGCGGACCAGGGGCACCTCGGTCCCGTCCCCGGTTACGGTGGACAGCCCGGTCACGAGCCCGTTTTCCGCGGTGATCCGGATGATCTGGCCGCCGCTGTGCCGGATCGCGGTCGGCGTGCCGTGCTGGTCGCGCTGGAAGTGGATGTGCTCCTCGCCGCGGTTGCTGATCGATCGGATCGGCCGGACCGTGCCGGTGCCGCGTTCGAAGGTCAGGACCCGCTCGCGTTCGCGGTCCTCGAGGACGAATCCGCCGCCGGGTTCCTCGGCCAGGTACCGCGCGGGCCCGTGCTCTGCCGCGACCCACTGGTCGCCGACGGGCCGGGGGAAGACCTGGACGATCCCGTCCGAACCGGCGAACCACACCTGGTCGCGGTACACCTCGACCCGCTCGTCCAATGTGGACACCCAGGCGGAGCCGAGCCAGCCGCCCGCGCGGAACGACGAGAAGTGCGAGCGCTCGAAGACCATCGGCAGCGAACTGAGGAAGGTCGCGTCGATCTCGGTCAGCACCATCTGGCCGCTCGCGACGTCGATCGGGTCGCCAGTGGTGCAGATGTTGTCGAGGGTGCGCGGATTCTCGCCCTGTTTGTCCAGCGAGCGGACGGTGTCGCTGTTGCCCCTGGGCTTGTCGGACGACGAACTGGCCGACGTCGACGTGTGGCCGTCCTGGCCGCCGCCCGGATGCTCGCCGCCGTGGTTGCCGCCGCCGTCCGGGCTGCCGCTCTTGTGGGTGTTCCCGGTGTCGCCGCGGTGCCCGCCGCCGCCTTCCGCGCCGGAGGTGTGCGTGCCGTCGTCACCACCGGGGTGGGACCTGGTGCCGCCCTCGGATTTGACGTTGAGGTCCTTGGGCGTGTGTGTCGGGGCCGATTTGCCGCCCTTGAGCCCCTTCAGCGCCTTGCCCGCGTCGCCGAACAGCGTCCCGGCCTTCTTCAGCAGCGGGATCAGCGCCTTGAGCGCCTTGACCAGCTTCGTCGTCACCTGCGTGATCTTCGAAGCGGTCTTCGCCACCGCCGACACGACCTGCGGCACCACCCAGGCCATCCCGATCCCGAGCGTGAACAGCACCTGCAACGCCCAGGAGATCAGGTGCCCGACCAGATCCGCGATAGTGTCCCGCACCAGCGACCGGACCGCCGCCACGATCTCGCCCGCGGTCTTGACGCCGCTGGCCGCGCCCTCGCTGCCCTTCTGCGCACTGGCGATCAGCGCGGAGGTGTCTTCCGCCTTTTTGCGGTAGGTGTCGGCCGCTTCGCCTTGCCAGTCCTGGAGATCCTTCTTGACCAGCTCGGTCAGCTCGGCCGAAACGCTCTCGAGTTCTTTGGCGACGTTCGTCCAGGTCTCGGCCTGGGACTTGATCTCGTCGGCCTTGCCGGTGAGCGCGTCGAGCGCCTCCTTCAGCGGCCCGACATGCTCCATCAACCAGCCGACCCCCGCGGCGAAGATCGCGCCGAACGGATCCATCACCGCGGTGAGCACGTCGAGCGCGGTCCCCACCGCCCCGATCGCGACGGCCGCCCAGTTCTTGCTCTCGATCGCGGTCTTGAGTCCGGTCGCGTCCTCCAGCAGAGGAATCCCGGACATCGCGGTCGTGGAGTCCTTCACCGGCGCGATCAACGGGTTGGTCATCGGTTGTCCCATTTCCTGGTACGCACGGGCATGACGAACGAGCGGAGCCTGATCCGCCAATCTGTCGAGGCTATCGGCTGGGCGACCGGGGTGCCGCCGGGGAGCGGCGGTGATGCCTGAACTCCCGGAACCCTTGCCCGAACACACTCGCTTGTTCTGGGCCCGCCTGCTCACTGGTCGTTTTTCGGTGACTTTGCCCGGCTCCGCATCCGCTGACTGTCCTTTGTGGTCACTCAGCTAAACCGCATGCGGGCCCGCTGTCTTCTGTGCTGAACTGCCCGCGGCCGATGATCGCCAGCCGCTGGAGGAATGGTGCCCGAACTCGTGATCCGCCCCGCGACCCCGGAGGACGCGTCCGGCATCGCCGCCGTCCACGTAGCTTCCTGGCAAGCGGCCTACGCGGGTTTGCTGCCGGACGAGTTCCTGTCCGGCCTGTCGATCGAAACGCGGGAAAAGTTCTGGGCTTCGAGCCTGGCGGACACCTCCCGGCCACACACCGTCCTGGCGGCGAGCGCTGCCGAGACGATCACCGGTTTCGCGGTCTTCGGTCCCAGCCGAGACGACGATGCGACCCCGCGGACCGGCGAACTGTCGTCGCTCTACCTCCTGCCGTCAGAGTGGGGCCAGGGGATGGGCCGAGCGCTGCACGAGGCGTGCGTACGCGGCCTGTCGGCTCAGTTCGAGACGGCGACGCTGTGGGTGCTGTCGACGAACACGCGGGCTCGGAAGTTCTACGAACGGGCTGGGTGGGTCATGGATGGAAAGACCAAGGTGGAGACGATGTCCGACGGGGCGGTGACCTTGGAGGAGGTTCGGTACCGGGTGTCGTTGGGGAGTTAGGCTTCGTGGCTTTGCTCAGACTCTCCTCGCCGTCGCCGACTTGCTGCCACGTCGGCAGCCGTCAACCGGCGCTCGCTGCGTCGGCTGGTGGCAGACGGCCCGAGCCCTGCTCCCGCCATTGTCGCCAAAACGATCGCGGACCCGCAGGTTGCCGCTGAGCGGCGGCTATCTGCTCAACCCGGCCCCAGCGGTGCATTCGCCGATTGGCGGCGAGAGCCAGCTCATTTGCCAGGTTTCTCATCGTCGCCGTTTGGCGGCGAATACCCGGTCAGCTCCTCTCCACTGTCACCGTTTGGCGACGGATGCCGAAGCCAGCCCGTCTGCCAGCTTCGCTCGGGCGTCGTCTTTCCGTAGCGAGCGCCGAGCCGACCCGCCTGGCACTCCCGCATCGCCCGTTGCCGTTTGGCGGCGAATGCCGAGCAGCCCGTCTGCGCCCTCGCGCCACCGTCGCCGTTTCGCGGTGAGTGCCGAGCCGACCCGCCTGGCACTCCCACATCGCCCGTTGCCGTTTGGCGGCGAATGCCAAGCAGTCCCTCTGCGCCCCCACCCTACCCGTAGCCGTTTCGCGGCGATTGCCAAACCAGCCCACCTACCAACCCCGCTCCACTCGTAGCCCCCTCACTCCACCCGTAGCCGTTTCCGGGCAAAAGGCCTCCTCACCCCAGCCAGGAATCAACCCCCGTCGCCCCTCCCCGGCAACCGCCTGCCCAGCACCCCCGCCCGAGCCGCCGCGGCCCCCGCCTCCGCCGCGACCTCGGCTGTCTCCTCCGACACCGGTTCCCGCGACACGAACAACCGGTAGAACACCGGCCCGCACACCGTTCGCGTCACCTCGTCCGGATCGGTGTCGGCTGGCACCTCTCCGCGCGCCACCGCCCGCTCCACGATCACCGCCGCCCGGGCGTGCCGGTCCTGGTAGAACTCGCGCACCGCCTCGGCCGCCCGTTCCGAGTGGAATGCCGCCAGCACCGCGGCCGTCGGCAGCTCGCGTTGCCCCGGAGAGGTCAACGCGAGCACCACGTCCAACGCCATTTGCCGCAAATCGGCAACAAGCGAACCGGTGTCCGCCGGAGCCCACGGTTCGTCTCTGCCGAACCTCAACGCGGCCGCGACCAGTCCTTCGCACGACTCCCATCGCCGATAAACCGTCGTCTTGTGCACGCCTGATCGTTCGGCGACGGCCTCGACCGTCAGATCGGTGAACCCGACCTCCGCCAGCAGATCGAGGGTTGCCCGCAAAACGGCGACGCGCGTGCGTTCCGTGCGCCCGCCCGGCCGGCTGGACCCCGGTAACTCGGTTGCCAATCGCTACCCCTGTTGCATTAGTGTCCCCCAGTATGACACCGCTGAGCACCCGTTCGCCGCTGGACGGCGACGTCGCCTCGATCACCGATCTGATCGGCGACGCGCGCATCGTCGCGATCGGCGAGAACAACCACCACATCCGCGAGTTCGGCGAACTCCGCGCCCGGTTGCTCCGCCGGCTCGTCGAGGACCACGGGTTCACTGTGCTCGGGTTCGAATCGGGATTCGCCGAGGGCGACCTGGTGCAGCAGTGGCTGAGCGGCGGCGCCGGCACCGTCGCCGATGTCGGGCGAGAAGGATTCACCTTCTCCCTCGGCGATTCGGCCGAGGTGCACGAAATGCTGACCTGGATGCGCAGCCGCGGCGGCGTCCGTTTCTCCGGCCTCGACTTGCCCAGTTCGAGCGGTTCGCCGCAACCGGCGTTGCAGGTTGTCCGCGCTTTCGTGGAGGAAGTCGATCCGGAGGTGCTTCCGCTGGTTGACGCCGCGATCGCCGCGTCCGAGCCATACTCCGCGGTCAGCAGCGCGGTCGCGCCTGGCCGTTATGCGGCAACGGCCGCAGCGGACCGGGACGCGGCGACGGCTGCGTTGACGACTCTCGTGGCGCACCTTCGTTCCCTGTCGCCAGTTTATCGGCAACGGAGCGAGTCGGCCCGGTACGCGATCGCCGAGCATCACGCGGTCGGCGCGCTTCGTGTCGACACGTACCTGCGCGAACTCAGCGCGATGATGGCGGGAACAGCACCGTCGCTCCAGGGGTCGTCTCGCGACACGTACATGGCCGCAACCGTGAAGCTGCTTCGCCAGCTGTACGGCGAAGGCGAGAAGATCGTGGTGATGGTCCACAACGGACATCTGCAGCGAGTGCCTTTCGCCGCCTTGCCGACCATGACGTTCCCTTCCGCTGGCACGCACCTCGCCGCGGAGTTCGGCGACGACTACTTCGCTCTCGGCCTGACCGCGGGCACCGGCATGACCACCGGTCTCGAGCCAGACGAGACCGAGCGTCTCGGGTTCCGGGTCTATGAGCAGGAGTTGGAGCCACCGGTCGAGGGCAGCGTCGAAGCGGCTTTGGCTGGCGCGGATCCGTGTGTGGTCGATTTGCGGCAAGACCGAGCGCAGGGACTGACCGGACCGTCGAGCCTGCGGCACGCGCACATGTTCACGAAGGTCGACGTCGCGCAAGCCTTCGACGCGCTGGTCTATCTGCCGACGATGTCGGTGAGCGCGCACGTCCCGGCCGCGAAGCAGAAGTAGCTGTCGATCGGCCGACGGCTCGCCACTTAGTGGCGAAACCTTCGGGCGGTCAACGTTTGGCCATCCACCGGCGAAACCTGTCGGCTGGCCAACAGTTGGTCGCGCAGCGGCGAAACATCGGTAGGTGCGGTTCATCGTCCCCCTAGCTGTTCGCTTACTAGTGCGTCCGGGCGGGCGGACACTGGACGGGGACCAGCCCATCGTGTGACGTCGAGTTGCCGCTCGGTGGCGACCGGGATACGACCGCAGGCATGCGGAACCGAGCGGCTCGTGGCCTTTTTTCGGCAACACTGACATTCCTGCTGGTCGGCGGCGTGCAACCGGCCGCGCTGGCGGCGAGCGGGACTCAGGCCAATCCGCCGAGCTGGGCGCTCGACCGGATCGACCAGCGCACCGGCCTCGATCAGAAGTACCACTACGACTCGGACGGCTCCGGCGTCACGGTCTACGTGATCGACAGCGGTGTCGACGCCAAACACCCGGATCTGCAGGGACGGGTCGTGCCTGGCAAGGATTTCCTCACCACCGGTGCCGACACGTCGGACACCAACGGCCACGGCACCCGAGTCGCGGGAATCGTTGCGGGACACAGCTACGGCGTCGCCAAAGGCGCTCAGATCTTTCCGGTCCGGGTGCTCGACAAGGCCGGCGGCGGCGCGACCGACACGATCATCGCCGGCCTGAACTGGGTCGCCCAGAACGCACACCAGCCGGCGGTCGCGGTGCTGGGCATCGGCGGAGTGCCGAACGAGCAGCTCGACAACGCGGTCAAGGGCGTCGCCGCGGTGATGCCGATCGTGGTTCCGGCGGGGGAGGGCAGCACCGACGCCAGCCAGACCTCGCCCGCCCGAGTTCCCGACGCACTCACCGTGGGCGCGACTGACGTCCAGGACCAGGTCGCGCCCTTCTCGAACTTCGGCACGTCCCTCGACCTGTACGCGCCGGGCGTCGACATCCCCGCGCCGATCGCGGGCACCGCCGACGTCGGGACCTTGTCCGGCACCTCGATGGCAGCCGCGGTGACCGCCGGAGCGGTGACCCTCTACCGGTCCGCGCACCCCGATGCCGCGCCCAATGCGGTCAGCGAAGCAATTGTGCAGGACGCAACGCAGAACGTGGTCAAGAATGCGCCCTCCGGAACTGCGAATCGGCTGTTGTGCACACTGCCTGCGGGAACGCCCTGACGGTTGCGGCTCGGCGCCTCGGCCATCATCATGCATGCAGGTCGGCGTGCATGATGTCCATCACCTGGACTACGGCTCCCGCACCGCGGGACGAACCGGGTAACGTGCCTTCGATACCGATCCGAAAAGGGAAGGACCGGGCATGTTCCGCAAAGTGCTGGTGGCCAATCGCGGCGAAATCGCGATCCGGGCGTTCCGCGCAGGCTACGAACTGGGCGCGGGCACAGTGGCTGTGTTCCCGCACGAAGACCGCAACTCTCTGCACCGGCTGAAGGCCGACGAGGCCTACGAGATCGGCGAACCGGGCCATCCGGTCCGCGCGTATCTCTCGGTCGAGGAGATCGTCAAGGCCGCCAAGAAGGCGGGGGCGGACGCGGTCTATCCGGGCTATGGCTTCCTGTCGGAGAACCCCGACCTGGCCAGGGCCTGCGAAGAAGCGGGGATCACCTTCGTCGGCCCGAGCGCCGATATCCTCGAACTGACCGGCAACAAGGCGCGCGCGGTCAAGGCGGCGCGCGAGGCCGGTGTTCCGGTGCTCGGTTCGTCGCAGCCGTCCAGCAACGTCGACGAACTGGTCGCGGCGGCCGACGAACTCGGCTTCCCGGTGTTCGTCAAGGCGGTCGCCGGTGGCGGCGGGCGAGGCATGCGCCGCGTCGAGGACCCGGCTTTGCTGCGCGAGTCGATCGAGGCCGCCGCGCGCGAGGCCGAGTCCGCGTTCGGCGACCCGACCGTGTTCCTGGAGAAGGCCGTGGTCGAACCGCGGCACATCGAGGTCCAGATCCTCGCCGACGGCGAGGGCAACGTGATCCATCTCTTCGAGCGCGACTGTTCCGTGCAGCGTCGCCACCAGAAGGTCGTCGAGCTGGCCCCCGCGCCGAACCTCGACCCCGAACTGCGCGACCGCATCTGCGCCGATGCCGTGAAATTCGCCCGGCAGATCGGCTACCGCAACGCGGGCACGGTCGAATTCCTGCTGGACCGCCAGGGCAAGCACGTGTTCATCGAGATGAACCCGCGCATCCAGGTCGAGCACACGGTCACCGAAGAGGTCACCGACGTCGACCTCGTCCAATCCCAGCTGCGGATCGCTTCCGGGGAAACTCTCGACGACCTCGGCCTGTCGCAGGACAAGATCTACCTGCGCGGCGCGGCGCTCCAGTGCCGCATCACGACCGAGGACCCGGCCAACGGTTTCCGCCCGGACATCGGCATGATCAGCGCCTACCGCTCGCCCGGCGGTTCGGGCATCCGGCTCGACGGCGGAACCGCTTTCTCCGGCACCGAGATCAGCGCCCACTTCGACTCGCTTCTGGTGAAGCTCACCTGCCGCGGCCGCGATTTCCGCACCGCGGTCGGCCGGGCCCGCCGCGCGGTCGCCGAGTTCCGTATCCGCGGAGTGGCGACGAACATCCCGTTCCTCCAGGCGGTGCTGGACGACCCGGACTTCCGCGCGGGCAACGTCACCACGTCGTTCATCGAGGAACGGCCGCATCTGCTGACCGCACGCCACTCCGCCGACCGC
Organism: Amycolatopsis sp. NPDC114484; assembly: GCF_055633755.1. Lineage (NCBI taxonomy): Bacteria > Bacillati > Actinomycetota > Actinomycetes > Pseudonocardiales > Pseudonocardiaceae > Amycolatopsis > Amycolatopsis sp. NPDC114484. The sequence continues at coordinate 264,956 of NZ_JBVKDQ010000004.1, forward strand.
GGCACGCGCTTGCTCACCTACCTCGCCGACCAAACGGTGAATCGTCCGAACGGCGAGCGTCCCCGCACTCCCGAGGCCGCGGCGAAGCTGCCGAAACTGCCCGCGGACCTCACTCCTCCGGACGGCTCCAAGCAGCGGCTGACCGAACTCGGCCCGGAGGGATTCGCGCGCTGGCTGCGGGAAACGCCGCAGCTCGGCGTCACTGACACCACCTTCCGCGACGCACATCAGTCGCTGCTCGCGACGCGCGTCCGGACGAAGGATCTGCTCGCCGTCGCCCCGGTCGTCGCCGCGACTGTGCCGCAGCTGCTGTCCCTGGAGTGCTGGGGCGGCGCGACCTACGACGTCGCGCTGCGCTTCCTCGCCGAGGATCCGTGGGAACGGCTGGAGCGGCTGCGCAAAGCCGTGCCGAACATCTGCCTGCAGATGCTTCTGCGCGGCCGAAACACCGTGGGTTACACGCCTTATCCGACCGAGGTCACCACGGCCTTCGTCGAAGAGGCCACCGCGACCGGCATCGACATCTTCCGCATCTTCGACGCGCTCAACGACGTCGAGCAGATGCGGCCGGCCATCGAAGCCGTCCGCGCCACCGGCACCGCGGTCGCCGAGGTCGCGCTCTGCTACACCTCCGATCTGTCCGACCCGAACGAAAAGCTCTACACGCTCGACTACTACCTCAAGCTCGCCGAGCAGATCGTCGGTGCCGGGGCGCACATCCTGGCTATCAAGGACATGGCCGGCCTGCTCCGCGCGCCGGCCGCGGCCCGGCTGGTGACCGCACTGCGCAAGGAATTCGACCTTCCGGTGCACATCCACACGCACGACACCGCCGGCGGTCAGCTCGCCACCTACCTGGCCGCCATCCAGGCCGGTGCCGATGCCGTGGACGGTGCCGTGTCGTCGATGGCGGGCACCACGTCGCAGCCGTCGCTCGGGTCGATCGTCGCGGCGACCGACCACTCGGACCGCAGCACCGGCCTCGACCTGCACGCGATCGGCGACCTGGAACCGTACTGGGAGAGCGTCCGCAAGATCTACGCTCCGTTCGAGGCTGGGCTCGCCTCGCCCACTGGACGCGTCTACGACCACGAGATCCCCGGCGGTCAGCTTTCCAACCTGCGCACGCAGGCGATCGCGCTGGGCCTCGGCGACCGGTTCGAGGACATCGAGGCCATGTACGCCGCGGCGGACAAGATCCTCGGCCACCTCGTGAAGGTCACGCCTTCGTCCAAAGTGGTCGGCGACCTCGCGCTGCACCTCGTCGGAGCGGGCGTTTCCCCGGCGGACTTCGAGGCGGAGCCGAACAAGTTCGACATCCCCGACTCGGTGATCGGGTTCCTGCGCGGCGAACTGGGCGACCCGCCCGGAGGCTGGCCGGAACCGTTCCGCACCAAGGCGCTCGAAGGCCGTTCGGCGGCCAAACCGGTCGCCGAACTATCCGAAGAGGACCACAAGGAACTCGCCGACAACCGCCGCGGCGCGTTGAACCGGCTGCTGTTCCCCGGGCCCACCAAGGAATTCCTCGCGCACCGCGACGCGTACGGCGACACCAGCGTGCTCCCGAGCAAGGACTTCTTCTACGGTCTGCGCCCGGGCGAGGAGTACTCGGTGGACCTCGAACCCGGCGTCCGGCTGCTCATCGAGCTGGAAGCCATCGGCGAGGCCGACGAACGCGGCATGCGGACCGTCATGTCCACGCTGAACGGCCAGCTGCGGCCGATCCAGATCCGCGACCGTTCCATCGCCTCGGACATCCCGGCCACCGAAAAGGCCGAGAAGGGCAACCCGAAGCAGATCGCCGCGCCGTTCGCGGGCGTGGTGACGCTGCAGGTGGCCGAGGGCGACCAGGTGGCGGCCGGAGCGACCGTGGCGACGATCGAGGCCATGAAGATGGAAGCGTCGATCACCGCTTCGGCGGCGGGCAAAGTCGGTCGGCTGGCAATCACCTCCGTTCAGCAGGTCGAGGGCGGAGACCTTCTCATCGTGCTCGAATAACCCGCTCTCGCGCCACTTTTTGCCGCACGAGGGGTCCCCTCGCTCCAAAACGGAGCGAGGGGACCCCTCGCACCATTTGCGGCTCGCCTTTTCCGGGGTGTTCGCGCTAGCGTCGATGCATGCTGATCAACGCGGTGCCGCAATGGCAGGGCGCGCTCAGCCCCGGGGCAAGGGGGCTGATCGAGGGCTGCCGCGCACTTTCCGAACTGGCCGGGCACGTGCTCGGCAAGCCGGTGCACCACGTGCGCCAGGACGTAGCGACGTCCGACGTCGTGACCGGGATAGCCAACCGGGCCGTGCTCACGGGCACGAACCGGCAGTTGCAGCTCGCTGCGCTCGAAGCACCAGTTGGCCCGGTGCTGACGATCGGCGGCGACTGCGGCGTCGAGCTGGTCCCGATCGGCGTCGCGCGTTTCCGTTACGGCGCAACGCTTGGCGTCGCGTGGTTCGACGCGCACGCGGACTTGAACACGGCGGAGTCTTCACCCTCGGGCGCCTACCATGGCATGGTGCTGCGGTCGCTGCTCGGCGAGGGCGACAAGGATTTCGCCGCGAGCCCGGCGCTCGAACGGGGGCGGGCGGTGCTGTTCGGCACCCGTTCGCTCGATTCCGCGGAAGAAGAAGCGATTGCCGACGGTCTCGCGGTGCGCTCCGACGACGTCGCCGGAGCGCTGAACGCCGCGGGAGCCGACCGCGTTTATCTGCATGTGGATTTGGACATTCTCGATCCCGAAGAGTTCCCCGGAGTGAATTATCCGGAGCCCGGCGGGCTCACAATTGCCGAATTGGCCGAAGCAATCGAAGGACTTTCCGGAATGGACGTTATCGGAGCGGGCATCACGGAATGCGCCGGCACGGAAGTCGCCGCGCTGGAACCCGTGCTGGCCGCGGTGGGGAGGGTGCTGATGGAGGGCTGAACCTCCGCATCGAGGCGGGACGATCCGCGCCTCGTCCGGTGAGTGGACCACGGGAACGCACGGGCACTAAGGAGGTGCGCCCAAGACCGTGCGGAAGACGGTTCACAGAACGGCGAAACCGCGCCGGCCGGACGAGAGCCCGATTCACCGCGACGGTGCGTCCAGACTCGCCAAAGCCACACGCACGGCGTCGACGGCTTCCTCCGGCGCGACCCCGAGTTCCCGGCTGTGCCGGGCGTATTCGGCGGCCGCGTTGCGAAGCAGCGTGCCCGGATCCGGCCGGTCGGCCGGGCCGGTCACGACGGTTCCGCGCGCTCGTGCGGTGGTGACCCAGCCGGCGGCCTCGAGCTCGCGATACACGCGGGCGACGGTCCCGGAGGCGAGCCCGAGGTCCCTCGAAAGCTGACGGATCGGCGGCAGACGGGCGTCCCTGGCGAGGGAGCCGGTCGTGATCGCGCGGACTATCTGGTCGTGCACCTGACGCCAGGGCGGGACTCCGCTTTCGGTGTCGACCACTACTCGCAGCGGCATTTACCGCGCTGCCGTGGTTGTCGCGCGCTGCTTCGGCGGCGGGCCGACGATCGCGAGGAACGCGGCGACGGTGAACACGAACGCGAGGAACGAGGTGAGGTCTCCGACCGTCCAGCCGAGCGTGGCAGCCGTTCCGGTGCCAAGCCCCAGAGCGACGCGGGCGCTGCGAACGCGCAGTGCCAGGTCGACCTCGGGGTCGCCGGCGGCCGGACGCCGCACCGCTAGGAGCACGATGATCCACGACACCGCGGCCGCGCCGACGGTCACCGCCAGCGGACCCCATTGCCGCAAAACGGCGAGATGCACGACGGCGGCGACGGTGGCCAGACCGGAGACGATGACCGTCCACAACGGAGCGAAATCGAGCACGCCGCGAGGTGCGAGTACGGCTTCCCTGCGGGGTTCCCGCGAGGGGCGCTGCGCGAGGATTTCGGCGGCGAGTCCGCCGAGCAGCACCACGAGCACCAGCGAGCTCGCGTTCCGTTCGCCGACGAGATCCGTCGCGCCCGGGATGAGCGGGAGGCTGAGGAACAGCCAGGGATACCAGAATCGCCGACGGCGCAGGTAGCGCACGGCCACCGACACCTGGTCGGCGGCCGGGTTCCGCACGCCCCATTTCGCGAGCAGCCGAGCGCCTTGCTTCTCGCCCGGCCACAACGCGACGAGGATGATCAGCCCGAACAGGCCGGTGATGCCCGCGACGGCGATCGCCGAGTCGAGTTGCATCGTGGACCCCTCCCTCTTGTATCAAGTATATGTTACAAGAGGGCAGGTGGTGCTGCCGGGTGACGCTCTGTGGTCGTTTTCGTTGCCCGCTGGGTCACCGCTGAAGGCAGGCACCCAGGTTCGTCCGTTCGTACGCACGGCGTGGCGCGCCTGGTGGTGTGTTGTCGCGATGTGCCGTTGTGACCTCGTGAACTTGTCACAAAGGTGACAAGAAATCGGTTTCTTCGGGGATTCGTGACACATTTGGCGTTGGTTTTTCGATGTGTCGGGTGTCACCCCTCAACGGATGCGGGGGCTTCCGGCGGCGCTGTGGCGCAGCCGGGGAACCGGGGCGGAGCGAAGGAGCTGCGATGTCGGTGGAGCGGGGACTCGATCACGCTGTGCCGCCGGCCGCGCTGCCGCGCAAACTCGCCGAGATCCTGCGGCCCGAGCTGGCGAGTCTGTCCGCCGAGATCGTCGACGAAATCCGCGCGACGATCCCCGCCTACGCGCGGCCGCTCGACGGTCCGTACGGGAGATCGATCCGTGCGGGCGTCGAGTATGCGATCACGTTGTTCGTCGCGCAGATCGCCGACCCGCGGGCGTCGAAGGAGCAGTCGCACGAGGTGCATCACCGCCTCGGGCAGAACGAGATGCGGGAAGGGCGGAGCCTCGACACCCTGCAGTCGGCCTATCGGGTGGGCGCGCGCGTGTCGTGGCGCCGGATCATGCGCGTCGGACGGCGGGCTGGTCTTTCGTCGGCAGTGATGTCGCAGCTGGCTGATGCCATGTTGGCGTTTATGGACGAATTGGCGTCTGTCGCGCTGGATGGCTACTTGGAGGCGAAAGCCCGCACCGCCGGCGCATTGGACACTTGGCGGCGACGGCTGCTCGGCGTCTTGCTGGAGGTACCGGCCGCTCCGCCGAAGGCGATTGCGGAGCTGGCGCAGCTCACTGGTTGGGCCGTGCCGGAACAGGCGTCGCCGATTGCCGTCCATTCGCCGCTAAACGGCAGGGCCCGCCGGCACGCGACGTTGGATTCGGACGTCCTGGCGGAGCTGGACTCCGCGGAGCCGTGCATCGTCGTACCCGGCGCGGTCAATGGTGCCCGGCTGGCGACTCTCCAGGCAGCGCTGCCGAATTGCCGACTGTCCGTTGGGCCGTGTGTGCCGCTCGCCAGTCTCGCCGATTCCCTGCGCTGGGCACGCCGGACGCTGGTTCTCGCCGATAGGGGGCGAATCCCTGGTGAACGGGTGCTCCGTGCGGAGGAACACCTCGCTGCCTTGCTGGTTCATTCGGATGGTGCGCTGACCGAGCTCCTCCGGGCCCGGCTTTTCGCCCCCCTGGCGGACATGACCGACAAGCAGCAGGACCGTCTGCTCGAAACGCTGCGCGCCTGGCTCGACAGCCAGGCGAACGTGGTCGAGATCGCCGAGCGTCTGCAAGTCCATCCGCAGACGGTGCGGTACCGCATGCGCCAATTGCAGGCGACGTTCGGCGAGCTGTTGCGCGATCCGGCCGCGCGGTTCGAAATGGAACTCGTCTTGCGTGCGGCTGCGGACGACCAGCCACGTTCGGGACTGCCTTGGCCGCCGCATCTCACCGGGACGAACGTGGTGCCGGCCACCCGTCGTCCTACTTCGCTCGAGGGCTCGCCCAGTCGCCGCTGAATGGCGAATCCGCCGTGGCCTGCGTGGGGACCGGAGAGCCGTGTGCCGCGGGTGCCGATGCTCGTTGGCTGCCTGCGGCGGTCGGCCATCCCCGCGACGTCCCTTCGCGGCTTACGAGATCGTCATGTTCGGAGAAAAGTTGGGTACTTCGCTTGTCGGGTTGCACTGTGTGAGGAGGTCTTGCCAGCCGGAATTTCGGTAGTAAGTCTGGAGGCGAAAGGTAAAGTTCTCGATGTTGGAAATGTTTCCTGTGGTCGAGAACGAAACGCTTCCTGGACTGTCGGTGGCGGTGCAGGAGACGGCCGACGATGCCGTCGACCCGATCGGCAGCGCGATGGGATCGTTTCCCTTGCCTGCCGAGGTAGTGGTTTCAGGGATCGTGAACCCGGTGACAGAAGGCGGCGACAGCGAGCCTGCGGAGGCCGATAGCGGCAGGTCGAAGGTGTCTCCGTCCGCGGGGCCTCGTAATTTGTCGATTCCTGCGGCTTGGAGGATTGCGCTAACGAATCCGGTAAGGGTGAAGGTTCCGCCGAACTCCCTCAACGCGACGGTGTCTCCCCGTCCGGTGGAAGCTGGTCCCGTGAACGGCACTGAGCAGGCAAGACAGCTGCACCGGGTGATTCGCTCCGAGCGTGTACGTCGTTCCCCCGGAGGCCGAGGCCGGTTGGGATCCAGCCAGTATTGCGGCACCGAGCGCCGACCCGGTTGCTGTCGCGCATAATTTTCCGATTGAGGATCGCGCAGGTTTTAGGTCCTTCACCAATGTTGCGCCGTGGCTGTGCGTGCTTGGCCGGGATCGTCATGGCCTGTGATCGCGCATCGCATTCCGGTGCTTTGCGGGGCGTCGCAGGTTCCGGCAGCCGGTGCGGTGTTCGTTCAGCCAGGAGGCGGTGTGCTGGGGATGGGCTTGCACTTGGTGTGATCCGGATAGTCCTTCGCGGGGCACGAGCCGAAGTTGACGTTGACCACCTTGGCCTGGTTGACGTTCGTCGTGGTCGAGGCCATGCCGGTGAGCAGCGGGCTGAGCGGTTCGGCAGTGCCGCAGTGGACGAATGGCGGCAGGGCGAAACCGCGGTAATCGGGGTCGGGCGAATTCGGGTTCGTGCTGAGGATGCCGCCCTTCAAGGCGCTGTACGCGCCGGACAGACTGAGGGAGATCGGCTTGGCGGTGACGCAGTCCGGGCCTAGGTCCAGCGGCACGCCGTTGATTCTCGCGTTGCTCATCCGGGCCATGACCTGGATGTGGGTGGTCAGGAAATCGCCGGCGAGGACGAGTTTTCCGGTGAATTCGATCAGCTTCGAGTTGTGGTAGTCGACGGGCAGGAACTCGACGGTGGCGGTCACCGGCACGAAGCCGAAGCCGAGGAATGTCGCGTCGACCGGACGGAAGCCGACGTTTCCGCTGATCGTGCTCGGGTCGTGCTGGAGGTAGTCGGGCGGGATCAGCAGCACCGTCCACGTTCCGTTGAGCACCCCGGTCCGGGCGCTGGCGACGGTCGCGCCCAGCCGGTAGATGGATGAACTCGCGGCGACCTGGACGTAGTCGAGCGGGGTGATGAGAGGGTAGGGAGGGTCGTCCTGCGGTGAAGCCGCGTCGCGGTGGGCTGAGGGCGGCGGTGGCGGCGCGATGCTCGGCTTGTCCGGTTTCGGGACGGTGGTGGGCGCTCCGGTGGCGAGGACCGACGCGAGGGTCGTGGTCTGGCCCGGGAGAAGGGTGCAGGTGACCGGTGCGGCCTCGGCAGCGCCGTCGGCAGCCGGTTTCACCGCGATGGCCGGGGCTCCGACGTCGAAGCTGACCTTGCCGGGGACGGTGATCGCCTGTTCCGGCAGATCCGCGGTCGCGGTGAGCTTGACGTCGCCAGCCGGCGGCAACGGGGTCGCGTCGATCGTGAAGGGCGTGGGGATCGCGGTGCTCTTGTCGCCTTGATGTGCGGTGAGGTCGAGGGTCAGGCCGCCTCGGATGCTGTCCGGGGACACAGGGGCCAGCTGGGTGGCGACGGCGCGGGGGAGCGTGAAAGACGCGGTCAGGGAACGGAATTTCAGCGCAGACCCGACCTGCACTGTCGCGGGCACGGTCGCGGAGGCGGTGAGGGTGATCTGCTGGGAGCCCGCGGGGGCGGCGAACGGGCAATCGAGGACGATGTCCTTGCTGACCTTCTGTTCGCCGGCCGACAACGGAGGCGGGGCGGCGGGGGTGGGTGTCTCGGTCGAGGCGGAGCTGACGCCGGTGAGCGCACCAGTGCCGATCGACAGTGCGCCGAGGACTGCGAGGGCGGTGAAAGCCGCCCGGCGGCCTGGGCGGCGGAGGACGGAGCGCCCGCGTGCTTCCGGCATCATGCGCCTCCTCGCCCGGGCGGTGTCGGGAAATGGGTTCCGAGCGAAGTTACCGGTGAGTTTCGCCAGTGCGCAAGCATGGGTGGCCGACGGTGGTTTTCCGTTGCCAGGAAAGGGTTTTCTTATGTTCGGTAGCTAGTTCGGGGCCGGTTTTTCATCGGATTCTGACAAAGAATTCGCGCCTTCCCCGAAGGGGCCGCGGGGCTGGGAACATCTCTGCGGGAAGTTCGGAGGAAGGAGCTGCGATGGCGGCCGGACGCCGGAGATGGGGCAAGGTCGCGACGGCGGTCGCCGCCGTCGTCGTGGTGGGGGCAGGGACCTCGTCGAGCGGTCCGACAGTCGCGACGCACGTGCCGCAGCCGACGCCTCTGAAGGCGGCGGGGACGCAGACGGGCAGTGCGGCCGGCGCGGCGAACATCCCGCAATTGACGGCCGCGGGCGGGCTTTACCAGTGGGGGACGCAAAAACCGCCGGCGCCCATGCCGCCGGTCCTGACCTCGGGTCTGTCCGCGGTTTCGGCCGGGGGAGAGTTCGCGATGGCGCTCAAGAACGGTGCCGTGCTCGCCTGGGGCGACAACAACTTCGGCGAAAGCGAGGTGCCTGCGGAACTGTCGTCCGGCACCGCGCAGATCGCCGCCGGCTGGACGCACGGCCTTGGGCTCAAGAACGGCAAGGTGTACGCGTGGGGGAACGATTGGTACGGCCAGACTGAGCTTCCGGCGTCGGTGTCCAGCGGGGTCACGGCGATTTCCGCCAGTGCGGTGCACAGTCTCGCGTTGCTGGCGAACGGCCGGGTGGTGAGCTGGGGGAGCCGGTCCGACGTGCCGGATTTCGCGCAGTCCGGCGTCAGCGCGATCTCGGCGGGCGGGGATTACAGCCTCGTGCTGAAGAACGGTTCCGTGTTTGCCTGGGGGAGCAACACTTTCGGCCAGTCGACGGTCCCCGCGGCGGCGCAGTCCGGGGTGACGGCGATTTCGGCCGGGTATGAGCACGGTCTCGCGCTGAAAGACGGCGGAGTGATCGCCTGGGGGCACGATAACGACGGCCAGGTGGACGTGCCCGCCGCGGCCAAGAGCGGGGTCGTCGCCATCGACGCGGGGTGGAACCACAACCTGGTGGTCAAGGCGGACGGGTCGATGGTCCTCTGGGGCAACAACACCTACAGCCAGGCGACGGTGCCGAAGCCCCCGGTGTGCGGGCCGGTCACCGGTGCGTCGGCGGGTTACGAGTTCAACCTGGTGATCACGGATCTGTCGATCCGCTGCCGTCGTTGAAGTGGCGGCCAGGCGGTGAACGATGCTCGGGCGGGTCGCGTTTCTGGCCTGCTGGAACGAAGTCGCGACTGCTTGTGTCGCGTCGAGCCGGTTCTCTGACGCTGAGCAGAGCCGGTTTCTGGGGTGCTGCTCGGGTTCGTATTGAGCCGCCTCTCGTTCGCTGTGTCGGGGGATCGTTGCCTGCTGTCTGAAGAAGGTTGCTTCACGGGGTCTGGATGGAAGCGGTTCTCCGGTGCCCGAACGGGTTTCGTGACTGGCAGCACTTTCACCGGCGGAGCCTGGAAACGGCAACGGAGGGGCGGCATTCGGCCGCCCCTCCGTCGCGAATGGGTCAGGAAATGGTGCCCGAGGGGCTGAAGCTGGTGCCCGACGGAGCGCTGCACTGCATGGTCCAAGGAGTCCAGCTGCCGTCCGACGCCTTGTGGAACTCCAGTTGCGCGGAGAGGCCCGTGTCGAGGCCGAACGTCACCGTGCCGGGGCTGCTCGGCGCGGTGTAGGTCGGGATCGACGAGGTCGACGTCTGCGCGATGTTCACCGTGATCGGGCCGCCCGCCGGGTAGATCTGCTCCGGGATCTGCAGGCCGGAGGCGTCCGACGGGGAGAGCGAACCGTTGTCGACGGTGATCGGGACGTCGGCGGTGCCGCGGATCCCGTCGTAACCCGCGGCGGTGAGCAGCGCGTGGACCAGCGCGGAGATGGTCGCGGTGCCGGACACGTTGGTGGGGGTCGTGGTGCCGTTCACGGGGATCGTGTCCGGGCCGTTGAACTGCGCGGTGACCGCCACGTTCTGTGCCGGGATGGCCGGGAACGTGCAGCTGTAGGTCGCGGGGCCGGCCTGGTAGGTCGCGGTGGCGGCCGAGGCCGTGCCCGCGGTCAGGACCGCGATCGCGCCTACGGCGACACCGGTCACCACGCCCGTGGACAGTTTGCTGAGCCGGGGCATACCATTCTCCTTAGATCGGACTGCAGTTTTCGCGGCGATCCTGCGCAGTGGGGACGGAGGTTTCCGCGGATTCCGTTCCGGGACATTCGCCGGGAACGGGGATCGGCTCGGTAGGGAATCCCGGCCGCGAGCCCAAGGTTACCCGTGAGTTCAGTCGGCAACAACCCTGGTCCGCGCCTGGTTCGCGGGCCGGCAACTGGACCGATTCTTTTGTCAGCGGCGGCGTAAACAGTATCGGCGTTTCGTGCGAGTGTGACAATTCCCGGAAGATCAGGTATGCGAAAAAGGGGCACCGGAACAGTTTCCGGTGCCCCTTTTTCCTGGTGTTGATCAGTTCTTGGAGGTCAGGGTGAGGGAGATCGTGTTGTCCGGTCCGGACACCAGTGCGCCGAGTGCGAGATCGGCGATGAAGCAGTTCTTGAAGTCTGGAATGGTGTAATTGCCGGTGAGGTTGATCGGCTTGGTGATGTCGACGTTCGCCGCGCTCAGGGTCAGGTCGATCGGCTTGACGGTGGTGCAGCTTCCGGGCACGGTCGGCACCGGGAAGACCGGCACGATCGGGCCCGCCCAGATGTCGCTGATCTCCATGTTCGCTGTTTCGTGGGTGGTGAGGGTGCCGTTCGCGAGGCTGCCGGTCGCGGGCGCGGTCGGGGTGACGGTGACCGTCGCCTTGATCTTGAAACCGCCGGCGAGCAGTGAAATATGCGCGGTGGACGGCGGCAATTGCAGGTTGGCGTTGAGGCCGACGGCTCCGGTTTGGTCGTCGACCAGGAGATTTCCGGCGAGAGTTCCGGGGCCGAGGTCGAGCGTGCTGCCGGTCTTCTTCACGACCGTGCTGCCCGTTACCGAGTAAGAGATCGGAATGGGTATTTCGGTCGCCGACGCAGGAACGGCGGAGGCGAGGCTGACCGCGGTCACGGCGGCCGCTGCGAGCACGCCGATTCGGGCGATCCGGGAAATGGGCATGACGGTACTCCTTCGGCGGTGAGGAAACAGAATTTCATCGGGGTGCGAGATCGGTGACGTACCAGTTTCCGTCAATTCGCTGAGCGGTGACGGACAGTTGTGCGGCAGCCGTCTCCGGGGTGGCGGAATTCCCCCTCGCGGCGGATTGGTCCAGGAAAACGAGCAACTGTGCGTGGTCTTCGGCGAGCTGCTGGACGGAGGTGGCGGAGACTCGGGAGGTGAGGGTCAGCCGTTGTTGCGGGGCCATGGTGCGGACCTGGGCGAAGAGTTTCTCGTAGGAATCGCGGGCGTGGCCGCGGAGCAGGGTCGCGGCGGCGTTCTCGGTGACGTCGGTTTTGTCGTAGGTGTAGGAGAAGATCTTGTTGAGGGTGAGGCTGATGGCGGAGGTGACTTCGGCGGTGGCGGGTTGATCGGTCAGCGCGTGGTTGGAGGCGGCGGCGGACGCGGAGGTGGAGCGGGCTTCGACGGTGCACCAGACGCCGGCGGCGGTGAGGAGGGCGGTCAAGGTCAGGAGGAGTGCGGGGAGGCGGCGGGCGTTGGCGGGGGTGGAGGTGGTCGCGGATTGCTCGGGGGTTGAGCCGATGGATTCCGTGGCGGTGGGCGGGGGCGGGGTTGTGTTGGCTGGCGGAGTGGCTGCGGCAGTGGACGGGTACTGGGCTGGGTTGGCTGGCTGGGTGATTCCGGCGGTGGACAGGTGCGGGGTTGTGTTGGCTGGTTGGGAGGCTGCGGCGGTGGGCGGGTGAGGGGCTGTGCTGGCTGGCTGAGTGGCTCCGGTGGTGGGCGCGTGCGGGGCAGTGTTGGCTGGTTTAGTGGCTGCGGCAGTGGGCAGATGCGGGGCTGTGCTGGCTGGTTGAGTGGCGTTGGGCGGGGGCGGGGCTGTGCTAGCTGGCGGAGTGGCAGCGGCAGCGGACGGGTGGGCGGATTCGGTTGCGTCCGCCGGGTCGTCGGCGGGGGCGGTGCGGGACTTCGACCAGCGCGGGGTGAGCTTCATGATCCGGCTACCCCCAACTGCTCCAGGGAGCTGAGTTTCCAGCCTGACGCCGTGCGGGCCAGGGTCGCGGCCAGGCGGGTCCGGCGGATGGGCTGGGCGGCACCGTCCTTGGTGACGGTGATTTCCACTGAGGCGAGGAGTTTCGCGGTGCCGGCTTCGGCGTCGAGGTCGGAGAGGCCGGCGTCGAGGACGTGGCCGGTGGTGGCGGAGCCGTCGGGTGGGATGTTGCTGGGCAGGGTTGCTTGGAGCGATCCGGTTGTCGCGGCTTGCCAATGGGCTAGGTCTTGGTCGCGGTGTTGGGGGTCGAAGGTGGTGACGGTGGCGATCAGGGTGCGGCCGGCGGTGGCGGCCTCGTCTCTGGCCTCGCCGGCGGTTGCGGTGGGGGCGGTTGCGGCGGCGTGCCAGGACCAGGCTGACCAGGCGGCGAAAGCGGTGGCTGCGGTCAGGGCGATTCCGGCGGCCCACGTCAGGGTGCGGCGGGGTTTGGCGGCAAGGGCTGTGGTGGAGGGATCGGCGGTGATTGAGGCTGGGTCGGTGGAGGGATCGGCAGCGGTCGAGGCGAGGCTAGCTGAGTCGCTGGTGGTTGAGGCGGGGCTGGTTGAGTCGCCGGTGGTTGAGGCCGGGCCGGTTGAGTCGCTGGCGGTTGAGGCCAGGCCTGTTGAGCCGTCGGTGGTTGAGGCCGAGTCAGCTGACTCGTCGGCGCGTGAGGCAGCGGTGTCAGTGGACTCAGCGGACTCACCAACGGCAGAACGCCCGGAACCGCCAGCACCGGAACGGGAATCGGCAGCCTCGCCAGCACGCGGCAAAGCGACACCACCGGAAGAAGCAGCCCCCGGCGACACCCTCAGTTTCCCCGGCGTAGCCACAGCATCTCCTCCAGATCAGTCGACGTCGGAAGCCCTCCGACCGCCCCCGGAAGGCCGCCGGGTTTGGCTGGTTCCGGGACTCCGCGATGCGGCGCGTTCTGCGATCCGCGCACCGAAGACGGGTCCCCGGTGGGCAGGGTGCAGGCCGCGGAGGTGTTGAACGGGAGCACCGGCAGTTCCGCGCTGCTGCGGTATTTCGTGCTCTCATACCCCTTCCGGCACGGCGGCGGGTCGAAGAACGTCAAGGCCAGCGACAGCTTCCCGCCGTCAGGGGTGATGGACGACGACGTCGCGGCCACGGTTTTCGGCAGGGTCACCAGCAACTGCTCCAGACCGTCGGTGCGGGCGCTGAAGACGTCGGCCGTCGTCAGCAGGTTTGCCATCAGGATCGGCAGGCCTGGGCTGGTGTCCCGCAGCAAACCGGTCACTTGGGAAGCGGCGGGCGGGGCGGTCGCGATCAGTTTCCGCAGGTCGCCGTCCGAGGAGGCCAGTTGGGAGGCGAACAGTCGGGCGTTTCGGCTGAAGTCTCGCCACTCCGTCGAGGAGGCGGCTTGGGTTTTCAGCACCGTCGAGCCGTCATCGATGAGTTTTACTGTCTCGGGCAGGTGGGCGGAGGCGGAGTTCGTGAAGGATCTCGCGGTGTCCATCAGCAGTTGCAGATCTGGACCGCTGCCTTGCAAAGCGTTGTCCAGTTCGTTCACCACCGTGCGCAGGTCCGCGGTCGGGACCGAAGCGGTCAAGGAGTCCACATCGGACAGGAAAGTTTGCACGGGGAGCGGCAGGCTGGTCGCGCTGCGCGGGATTACGCTGCCGTCCTCCAGATAGGGTCCGCGGTCGGTTGACGGTTGCAGGTCGACGTATTGCTCGCCGACGGCAGAGCGGTTCGCGACGATTGCGCGCGAGTTCGAAGGGATTCTCGGCGCCGAGGTGTCCAGCAGCAGATCCGCTTCCATGCCGTGGTCGGTCAGGCGCAGTGGGCCGATCCGGCCGACTGCCACGCCTCGGTAGGTGACCTCGCCGTTGGTGAAGATGCCGCCGCCTTCCGAAAGCTCCAGGCGGACGGTGTAGGTACCGGTGCCGAGAAGGCGCGCGATTCCGGCATATTTCGCGCCGACGAAAGAAGTCGCCGCCAACGCGACTATCACGAAGGCGAGGACCTGAAGCCGGATCCGTCTGGTGAGCATCAGTTGCCCCCGGACGAGAGCGGGAGGGTCGGGAGTCCTGGCGGGACGCCTTGGCCGGGCGGAGGCAGCGGGACACCGGGGCCGGGAACCATCGAGGCGTAGACGTTCACGTAGTCGCCCTTGATCGCGTCCAGCACGGGGTCGGTGAACGGGAACGAGGGCAGGATTTCCAGCGCCTTGGGCAGGTTTTGCCCGGCCTCGGCGAGACGGCGCAGGATGGGGGCGAGCGCGCGCAGGTCGGCGGCCAGGTCGTCGCGGCTCTTGTTCGTGACGTCGGTGGCCACTGTGGACAGTTGGTCCAGTGACTGCAGCATCGTCACCAGTTGCGGTCGCTGGTCGGTGAGGGTCTTCAACCCCGGGGTCAGGTCGGTGAGGGCGTCGGCGATCTGCGAGTTGCGGTCGGCCAGCGTCGCGGAGAGGTGGTTGAGACCGTCCAGCGCGGCGGTGATGTCGCGGCGGTGGGCGTCCAGGTTCGTCATGAGCTGGTTGACCCCGGCCAGGAAGCTGCGGATCTCTTCCTCGTTGCCGTCCATGGCCTTCGTCAGTTCGCGGTTGATCGTCTGCAGCTGGCCGATTCCGCCGCCGTTGAGCAGCAGGGACAGCGCGCCGAAGATCTCCTCGAACTCCGGGTTGCGGTTGGTTCGCGACACCGGGATGACGGCTTTGTCGCCCAGCTGCCCGGAAGGCGACTCGACCGGTGCGGCCAGTTCGACGAATTTCTCGCCCAGCAGCGACGATTGCCGCAACCGCGCGATGGCGTTCGCGGGCAGATGGATGTCGCCGTTCACCGCCAGGACGGTTTCGGCGGTCCAGCCGTCGGAGCCCAGCCGGATCGACTGGACGCGCCCGACCGGGACGTCGTCCACCTTCACCGCGGCCTGCGGGACCAGGTCGAGGACGTCGGCGAACTGGACGGTGATCTCGTACGGATGCGCGCCGAGGTCCGCGCCGCCGGGCAGCGGGAGGTCGTAGACGCCCCGGAAGCCGCCGGGTGCCGCGCAGCCGGCGAGCGTGCTCACCGCCAGCGCCAGGAAAAGCCGTCGCGCCTTCATCGGCCGCCTCCCGTCACAGCCACGTCCGTTGTCGGGATCGGCAGGTAATCCAGCAGGTCAGCGCGGCCCTGCAGCCGTCCGGTGGCCGGATCGACCGCGTTCAGCACGTTCTGGGCCGCCAGCGGGGCGACGTCCAGCGCTTCGGCCAGCGAAGCGCGTTGGTCGACCAGAATCTGTGTCGTCTTGGCCAGCTTGTCTACATTGGACTTGAGGGCGGCGCGGTTGTCCCGGATGAAGCCCTGGACGGAGGCGAGCGCGCTGCCCAGCGAGCGCAGCGCGTCGGACAGTTCGAAGCGGTTCGCGGCGAGGGTTCCGGACACCTTGGCCAGCTGCTGGTTCACGTCCGCGACCTGGTGGTCGTTCGTGGCGAGCATGGTGGTGAACTTCTGCAGCTCGTCGACCGTTCCGAACAGATCCGAGGAGTTGCCCGCCAGCGTGCGCGCGAGGCGGGCGAAGTCGCGGACGGAGGTGTTGAACGCCTTGCCGTTGCCGTCCAGGTTCGCCGCGCCGGTGCGCAAGAGATCCGACAACGCGCCTTGGGAGTTCGCGCCGTTCGGGCCGAGTGCTTTGCTCAGCGTGTCCAGGCTGGAGTACAGCTGGTCCAGCTCCACCGGCGTGCCCGTGCGGTCGGTGCCGATCACCGCGCCGTCGGCCAAGCGCGGACCACTCCGGGCGAGTTTGCCCAGCTGGACGTAGCGGTCCGCGACCACGCTCGGCGCGATGACCAGCGCGGTGGTGTCGGCGGCGACCGGGATGTGCGGATCTACCGATAAGTCGACACGGACCTGGCCGCCCTGCGGAAGAACCGCGGTGACTTCGCCGACCTTCACCCCGAGCACCCGGACGTCGGATCCACTGTAGACACCGACGGCCCGTGAAAAGTACGCCGTGACGCGGTATCGGCCGGAACCGGAGAACACCCACCACATCACGCCGCAGATCACCAAGGCCAGGACCAGCAGGAAGACGACGAAACGGTAGGTGCGCGCGGTCATTTCGCGCCTCCCTTCGGCGGGGTGCACGGATCGCGGTGCTCCGGGAGGAGGCCGCACAGGTAGCTGTCGAGCCAGCGGCCGTTGCCCGCGGTGTTGTTCAGCACGCGGAAGTACGGTCCGGCGAGCTTGAGGCTTTGCGTGAGGTTCGCGTCTTGGCGTTGCAGCAGATCGGTGACCTGGTCGAGCTGCTTTAACGCCGGAGCGAGCTGCGCGGTGTTGTCCGAAACCAAGCCGGACAGCTGCTTCGCGAGCTGCTGCGTTCCGACGAGCAGCTGATGGATCGCTTCGCGGCGGTGGTCCAGTTCGGTGAGCAGCAGATCGCCGTCCTTGACGAGTTTCTCGAAGTCGTCGTTCGAGTTGGCGAGGGTGGTGGTCAGTTTGCGCGCGTTGGCCAGCAGTTCGGCGATCTCGTTGTCGCGCGACGAGACCGTTTTCGACAGCGCGCTGAGCCCATCGAGTGCGGTGCGGACGTGCTGTGGCGAATTGCGGAAGGTGTCGCTGATCGTGGAGAAGCTGGTCGCGAGCTGTTTCGTGTCGATCGCGCCCGCGGTGTCCGCGAGGCCGTTGAACGCGTCGGTCACGTCGTACGGGGTCACCGTGCGGTCGCGCGGGATCGGCTGGTCCGGGTTCTGCTCCGCGCGGCCGGACGGGTCGAGGGCGAGGAACTTCCGGCCCAGCAACGTTTTGATCTTGATCTGCGCCGACGTCCGGTCGCCGATCCAGGCGTTCTTCACCCGGAAGCTGACCAGCACGTGGTCGTCGTCGAGGTCCACTTGGGACACTTCGCCGACCTTGATCCCGGCGATCCGCACCTCGTCGTCCGCCTGCAGCCCGGCTGCCTCGGTGAATTCGGCTTGGTAAGTGGTGCCGCCGAGGAACGGCAGGTTGTGGTAGTTCAGCGTGCCGGTGAGTATCGCGGCCAGCGCGACGCTGCCGACGACCCCCAGCACGAGCGGATTGCGCTCCCGGAACGACTTCACGCGCCGCACCTCGCCGCGGTCGCCGGCACGCCTCGCGGCGGTGTCGTTTCCAAGGTGGCGCTGCAGAGGTAGAAGTTCATCCACGAGCCGTACGACCCGAGCGTGCCGATGCCGTTCATCTTGCGCGGCAACGTGGTCAGAGCCTTGTCCACGTCGGCTTCCCCCTTGTTCAGGTTCCGGGTCAGCGCGTCGAGACCGGAGATGCTGTCCTTCAGCCCGGGCCGGATTTCGGTGAGCAGCCCGCTGGTCGACTGCGTCAGTTCGGCCAGCCCGGACACCGCGTCGCCGATCGCTGTGCGGTCCTCGGCGAGGCCGGACACGAGCTGCCGGAGGGTCGACACCAGCGTCGCCAGTGAATCTCCCTTGCCGTTCACGGTTTTCAGCACCGAGTTCAGGTTGCCGATCACCTCGCCGATCACCCGGTCACGGCTGGCGAGGGTGCTGGTGAGCGATCCGGTGTGCTGCAGCAGTTCGGCCACCGTGCCGCCTTCTCCTTGCAGCACCTGGACAATCTCGCCGGACAGGTCGTTGACGTCCTTGGGCGACAGCGCTTGGAAGAGCGGTTTGAAGCCGTTGAACAGATCGGTCAAATCGAGCGCCGGAGTCGTGCGGTCGAGCGGGATTTCGCCGCCCGGCGGCAGTACTCCGGTGTTGTCGCGGGGACGTTCCAGGGAGAGATAGCGCTGGCCGACCATGTTGCGGTACTTGATCACCGCGGTCACGTTGGCGGGCACCGTGCGGCCGTTCTCGAGCGAGAAGCTGACGTGCGCGCGGTTGTAGTCGACCACGCCGAGGTCTTCGATCTGCCCGACCTTCACGCCGGAAATCCGCACGTCATCGCCGACGTTCAACGCGGTGGCATCGACGAAAGTGGCTCCGTACCGCTGGCTCCCGCCGACCGAGCCGCCAGTGATCGACAACGCGAGAATAACCGTCGCGAGGACCGTGACCAGGATGAAGATCAAGCTTTTGACCAGGGGAGCGGCAAGGTTTCTCACTTCGCCGTCACCTCCGTTCCGCGGTAGAGCGGGCCGACGAGCACGCTGCCCCACGTCGGCACGTCAGCGGTGGGCAGGCCCAGCGACGGCGCGACCAGCGAAGCCAGGAACTGTTGCTCCTGCGGGGAATTCGCGATGCCGAGGTCGCCGGTGGACGGCATGGTCGCCGGCGTGCCGGTGGTCGGCACCACTCCGCTCGGGTAGCAGCGCGGGCCGGTTTTCTCGGTATACGCCGGATCGTCCTTGCCTGGCACGTATTTCCCGCGTGGCTTGGACACGGTGACCTCGACGTGTATTCCGGGTTCCTTCGACCCAGCGCCGAGGACCCGGTCCATCGACGGTTTCAAGTCGGTGAGCGCCTGTAGAGTGCAAGGGAAGCTGGGGGAGTACTTAGCACCGATTTCGAGCGGCGCGCGGCTGTCGGAGGACAACGCGATGATGTTGTTCCGGTTCTGCCGAAGGAACGTCGTGAGGTCCCGCGACGACGTCGTGACCTGCTGATACAGCGAGCCGAGGTCCGTGCGTTTCGCGTTGACCGTGCCGAGGGTGACCGACGAATCGGTGAGCGCGTCGAGCAGATCGGGTGCGATGTCGCCGTACATCTGGGTGACGGTGGCGAGGTCGCGCACGTTTCGGTCCAGCTGCGGCAGGTTCGGGTTGAACCGTCGCAGATAGTCCGAGGCGGTCGCCAGCGTCTGGCCCAATTGCGCGCCCCGGCCTTGCAGCGCAGTGGAAACCGCGGTCAGCGTGGTCGCGAGTTTCTGCGGCTGCACGGCTTTCAGCACCGGCAGCAGGTTGTCGAAGACGCGCTCCAGTTCGATCGCGTTCGCGGACCGGTCCTGCGAGATCACGTCTCCGGCCCGTAACGGCCGCTGCCGGTCAGTGTCCGGAATGGACAGTTGCACGTACCGTTCGCCGAAGAGGGTCTTGGGCACGAGCAACGCGGAAACGTTGACCGGCAGCCACTTCACCTGCTCCGGCTCCAGCGCCAGCGAGATCTCCGCGCCGCCGCGGACCGCGTGCACGCCCCGGACCTCGCCGACGACCACCCCGCGCGCCTTCACCTGCCCGCCCGCGCGCAGCTGGTTGCCGACGCGATCGGCCCGCAGCGTCACCGGGACCGTGGTGGTGAAGTCCTTGTTGTAGATCTTGACCGTGAGCAGCACGAACGCCGACAGCGCCGCCAGGAACAGCACCCCGGCGGTGCGGACTCGGGTCTTGTGCCAGCGCCGGTTCATCCGGCCACCTGGACCGTCGTCGTGGCGCCCCAGATAGCGAGGCTGAGGAAGAAGTCGAGGACGCTGATCGCGACGATCGCCGTCCGCACCGCCCGCCCGACCGCGACGCCGACGCCAGCCGGGCCGCCGCTCGCGCGGAAGCCGTAATAGCAATGCGCGAGCACCACGACGACGCTGAAGATCAGCACTTTCCCGAATGACCAGAGCACGTCGCCGGGTGGCAGGAACAGCAGGAAGTAATGGTCATATGTGCCCGCTGACTGGCCGAAGCCCCACACCGTGACCTGCCGCGACGCGAGATACGACGACAACAGCCCCACCGCGTACAGCGGAATCACCGCGATGAACCCGGCGATCACCCGCGTGGTCACCAGATACGGCACGCTCGGGATGCCCATCACCTCGAGCGCGTCGATCTCCTCCGAGATCCGCATCGCGCCCAGTTGCGCGGTGAACCCGCAGCCGACCGTCGCCGACAACGCCAGCCCGGCTACCAGCGGCGCGATCTCGCGCGTGTTGAAGTACGCCGAGATGAACCCGGCGAACGCCGAAGTGCCCACCTGGTTCAGTGCCGAATACCCTTGCAGCCCAACGACAGTCCCGGTCGCGACGGTCATCCCGACCATCACGCCGATCGTCCCGCCGATGACCGCCAGTGCGCCGCTGCCGAAGCTCACCTCGGCCAGCAGCCGGACGATCTCGCGCAGGTACCGGCGCACCGCGCGCGGCACCCAGCCGAGCGCGCGCAGGAAGAACAGGATCTGGTCGCCGAGAGTGTCGAGGAAGCCCAGCCTGCGGTCGATGGCTTCGAGCACGCGCGTCGGAGTCGGGGTGGCCATCAGCTTCCCTTCGGCGGCACGAGCTGGAGATATACCGTGGTGAGGATCAGGTTCAGCACGAACAGCAGCAGGAACGTGATCACGACGGACTGGTTCACCGCGTCGCCGACGCCCTTCGGCCCGCCGCGCGGGTTCAGCCCGCGATACGACGCCACGACTGCCGCGACGAACCCGAACAGAAGCGCCTTGATCTCGCTGATCCACAGGTCGGGAAGCTGTGCCAGCGCGGAGAAACTCGCCAGGTACGCGCCCGGCGTGCCGCCCTGCATGATCACGTTGAAGAAGTAGCCGCCGAGGACGCCGACCACGCTGACCATGCCGTTGAGGAACACCGCCACGCCCATCGCGGCCAGCACGCGCGGCACGATCAGCCGCTGGATCGGCGAAACCCCGAGCACCTCCATCGCGTCGATTTCCTCGCGGATCGTGCGCGAACCCAGGTCGGCGCACATCGCGCTGCCGCCCGCGCCCGCGATCAGCAGCGCGGTCACGATCGGGCTGGCCTGCTGGATGATCGCCAGCACGCTCGCCGCGCCGGTGAACGACTGCGCGCCGATCTGCGTGGTCAGCGACCCGATGTGCAGCGCGATCACCGCGCCGAACGGGATCGACACCAGCGCGGTCGGCAGGATCGACACGCTCGCGATGAACCAGAACTGCTGCACGAGTTCACGGAACTGGAACGGACGGCGGAACGTCAGCCGGACGACGTCGAGCCCCAGCGCGTAAAGCCGGCCGGTCTGGTGCAGTGCCGCGGCGCCGGGAAACGCCATCGCCCGACCTCCCAGCAATTTCCGGGCACGGCGGAATGCCCGCCGAACGTCCGTTCCGGTGCTGATCCGTTTGGCGGACCGGTCCGGAAGGAAAGCGCCGGCGGGGTTACCGTGCGGTTTCGTTACTGGTCAGTACGCTAACGAGGGCCTTGCCCGCAGACAAGAACTTGCCCCGTCCCGCGGGGTCACGGCGTCGTAACCGCCGAATTCTTGTGCGGTTGTGACAACTGCCGGGAATGCGGTTGTCAGTGCCGGAGAATAAATACCGGTGCGGCGGTTTCCGGATATTTCAGCGGGCGAGCCAGCGGTGCAGCGAAGCCGTCAACGCCTCGGGCGCGTCCAGTTGGATGAGGTGCCCGGCCGAACGGACCAATTCCAGTCCGGCGCCCGGGATCGTCCCGGCGAGCCGGTGCGCGCGGTCGACCGGGATCCAGGTGTCCTCGGTGCCCCACACGACGAGCGTGGGCACGCTGACGTCGCGATAGCGCGGCTCGATTTCGTCGGTGTACCGCTGATCGGCCTGCGCGATCTGCCGGTAAAAGGCCGCTTGTCCAGCCTCGCCGAGCCACGGCGTGACAAGCATGTCGTGCGCTTCGGCGGACAGCGGACGGTGAGCCGCTCCGGCGATGTACTCGCGCACCAGCGCTTCGTGCAGATTCGGCGGCAGCTGCGCGAACACCGCCGCGTTTTCCGCCACCAGACGGAAGAACTCCGAACCCCACGGTGCCAGCGCGACGACGTCCACCAGCGCCAGCGACCGGTAAACCGCGCCGTGCAACAGAAACGCGCGCAGGCTGACCGCGCCGCCGTAGTCGTGTGCGACCACGTCCGGCTCATCGAGGTCCCAATGGTCCAGCAGCGCGGCGAACGTCTCGCCCTGCGCGGCCAGCGAAACGTCCTGGCCCTCGGCCATCGTGGAACTGCCGTAGCCCGGCATGTCCCACAGGTACACGGTGAAGTCCGGCGCGAACGTCGAGGCGATCGGTTCCCACAGCTTCGACGACCACGGCGTGCCGTGGCAGAACACGAGCGGCGGCCCCGAACCCTGCCGGGACCACCGCACCTGCTGGCCGTGCCAGTCGAAGACCTCCATCAGCGCTTCAGGTCCGCGACGATCTCGTACGAACGCACGCGGTCCTCGTGGCCGTGCACCATCGTGGTGATCATCAGCTCGTTGGCGTCGGTGTCGGCCAGCAGCTGGTCCAGTCCCTTCCGGACGCTCTCCGGCCCGCCGACGATGCTCGACCCGAACCGCTCGGAGAGGAACGCGCGATCCATCTCGGTGTACGGGTACTCGGCGGCGTCCTCCGGCGTCGGCAGCGCGATCGGGCGGCCGCGGCGCAGGCTGAGGAAGGTCAGCCCGCTCGGACCGGCCAGGTACTCCGCGCGCTCGTCGGTCTCGGCGGCGATCACCTGCACGCCCAGCATCACGTACGGCTCGGAAAGCACCTCGGACGGCTGGAAGTTCTCGCGGTACAGCCGCACCGCCGGAATCGTGTTCTCGGCCGCGAAGTGGTGCGCGAAGGAGAACGGCAGCCCCAGCCGTCCGGCGAGCTGCGCGCTGAAGCCGGACGAGCCGAGCAGCCACACCGGCGGCTTGTTGCCCTCGGCGGTGACCGCGTTGACGCCGCGCGCCGCGTCCGGCTCGAAGTAGCTGATGAGCTCCATCAGGTGCTCGGGGAAGTTCTCCGCGGACAGCCCGCCCGGCCCGCGAAGCGCGAGCGCGGTGCGCTGGTCGGTACCCGGCGCGCGGCCGATGCCCAGGTCGATCCGGCCCGGGTGGAACGCCTCCAGCGTGCCGAACTGCTCGGCCACCACGAGCGGCGCGTGGTTCGGCAGCATGATCCCGCCGGAGCCGACGCGGATGCTCTCGGTGGCGTCCGCGACGTGCCCGATCAGCACCGCCGTGGCCGAGCTGGCGATGCCGGGCATGTTGTGGTGCTCGGCGAGCCAGTACCGGTGGTAGCCCAGCCGCTCGGCGTTGCGGGCGAGATCGAGCGTGTTGCGCAGCGCCTCGCCGACCCCCTTCCCTTCGGAAACGGGGGACAGGTCGAGCACGGACAGCGGCACGTCAGGCAGGGAAGTCACGTACAGCAGTAACGCGCGCGGCCGCGATTCCCTTCCCGCCTTACGCGTGCGGCAGCCAGTCCGGGTTCGAGGCGAGCACGATCAGCTGCTGCGTCGCGCGGGTGAGCGCGACGTAGAGCACGCGCCGCCCGGTCGAGGACTCGGTGACCAGGTCCATCGGCTCGACCAGCACGACCGCGTCGTATTCGAGGCCCTTCGAATCGAGACTGCCGACGACCTTGAGCCGCTCGTCGGTCTGCCCGGCGAGCCAGCCTTCGACCTCTTCGACGCGGTCCATGGCAGTGATCACACCGACCGTGCCCTCGACCGCGCCGAGCAGTTCCTTCGCCGCGGTCTGCGTCGCCGTCACCAGCGCGGCCTGGTCGACCGGCCGGACCTCCGGCTCGATTCCGGTGGTGCGCACGGCCTTGGGCAGCTCGTCGGCCTGCGCGTGGCCGGCCACGACCTTCGCCGCCAGGTCGAAGATCTCCGCCGAGTTCCGGTAGTTCGTGCGCAGCGTGAACCGCCGCCGCGTGGTCTTCACGCCGAACGCCTGGTCACGCGCCTGCGCCGCCTCGTCCGGATCCGGCCACGAACTCTGCACCGGGTCGCCCACGACGGTCCAGCTCGCGTACTTGCCGCGACGACCGACCATCCGCCACTGCATCGGCGAAAGATCCTGCGATTCGTCGACGACCACGTGCGAGTACTCGTCGTAATGCTCCGGACGGTGCGGCGCGCCCCCGGAACTGCCGCGCTCCGGGGCCACCTCGACCACGGTCTGCCGACGACGCCGCTTCGGCTCCGGCCCGACCAGCACGCGCAGCTCGTCCAGCAACGCTACGTCGGCCACCGACCAGCCGCGCGAACGGTCCGCGAAATCGGCCGCCAGCAAGCTGATCTCGTTGCGGTTCAGGATGCCCTTGGCCGCCGCGGCCAGCCGCTTCTCGGCACCGAGCCACTTGAGCACCTGCGCCGGGTACAGCACCGGCCACCACACCACGAGAAAACGGTGGAAGTCGATGCGCTCGCCGAGATCGGTGATCAGCTCCGCGCGGTCGATCTCCTTGCCGTCCGCCTTCGCGTACTCCTCGGCCTTGTCCGCGAGCGCGGCCAAAAGCAGCTCTGCCACGCGTACGCGCGACCGGTTCGGCGGCGCGCCCTGCGTGTGCGCCTTGCGCCGTACCTTCTCCAGCTCGCGCGCGGTGAGCTTCAGGACTTCGCCGCGGTACACGATCTTCAGCTCCGTCGCCGCTTCGGGCGGGGTGTCGCGCAACGCGCGCAGAAGCACCTTTCGCATCCGCAGCGAGCCCTTGATCGCGGCCAGGGCCGCTGTGTCCTGTCGCGTCGCTTCGAGACCGTCGAGCACTTCGCCGAGCGCGCGCAGTTCTACGTTCGTTTCGCCCATCGACGGCAACACGCGCGAGATGTACGTCGTGAAGACGCCCGACGGGCCGATCACCAGCACGCCCGCGCCGCCGAGCTGACGGCGGTGCCGGTACAGCAGGTACGCCGCGCGGTGCAGCGCGACAGCCGTCTTGCCGGTGCCCGGACCGCCGGTGATCTCGGTGACCCCGCGCCACGGCGCGCGGATGACGTCGTCCTGTTCCTTTTGGATCGTGGCGACGATGTCGCGCATCTTCTCGCCGCGCGAGCGGCCGAGCGCGGCCATCAGCGCGCCCTCGCCGACGATCTGCATGTCCTCGGGCACGGCGTCGGCGATCAGCACGTCGTCGTCCACGTCCAGCACCGTCTGCCCGGAGCAGCGGATCACCCGGCGGCGCACGACGTCCATCGGCTCTTCGGCGGTGGCCTGGTAGAACGCGGCGGCGGCGGGCGCGCGCCAGTCGGTGACCAGGTTGTCGAACTCGGTGTCGCGGATGCCGAGGCGGCCCACGTAGATGTGCTCGCGGTCGAGGTGGTCGAGCCTTCCGAAGACCAGGCCCTCGTACTCGGCGTCGAGCGTCTGCAGGGTCTGGTTCGCGTGGTAGACCATCATGTCGCGTTCGAACAGCATCGACGCCTGCTCGAAGATCGCTTCGCGCTGGGCGCCCTGGCCCAGCTCGTAGCCCTTGGCCCGCATCGCCTCGGCCTGGGTCCGCAGCTCGGCGAGCCGCGTGTAGACCCGGTCGACGTGTGCCTGCTCGACGGCGATCTCAGCCCGTCTCACCCGGGGTTCCGACACGCAACGCTCCCTTGAACACCATGACTTCGCCTCTGGAGGGCGAAGAACGACTCTACGCGCCCGCGCGCGAGGGTTCGGCAAGTCCTGCCCAACGCCACATCGCGACCTTGGGCGAAGATGGCCGGGTGACGAGGATCGTGGCGGGCAAGGCGGGCGGACGGCGGCTGAAGGTGCCGCCCAAAGGCACCCGTCCGACGTCGGAGCGGGTGCGCGAAGCACTGTTCAACGCCCTCGAAGTGGCCGGTGAGCTGGACGGGGCCCGCGTGCTCGACCTCTACGCCGGCTCGGGCGCGCTCGGTCTCGAAGCGCTTTCGCGGGGTGCCGCGGACGCGTGGTTCGTAGAAGCCGACCGTCGGGCGGCAGACGTGCTTCGCGGCAACGTCGCTGATCTACGGCTAGGCGGAACGGTGCGCGCCGGCCAGGTCGAGACGGTCGTCGCCACTCCTGCGGCGGTGCAGTTCGACGTCGTGCTCGCAGACCCGCCGTACGCGGTCGACGCTGCTTCGCTGGGCACAGTGCTCGCTTCGCTGCACAGTGGTGGCTGGCTCGCGGACGGCGCGTTGGCAGTGATCGAACGAGCTGCGCGCGACGGTGCTCCAGATTGGCCGTCGACCTTTAAGCCGCTTCGCGACAAGCGCTACGGAGACACGGCGTTGTACTGGGCGGAGTACGACAGCTCATCTGGGGTGTGACGCAGTCGTCACGAGTGCGCGCGCGACCGCGTGGCTTGATAGCGTCCGCGCCATGCGGCGTGCGGTCTGTCCCGGTTCTTACGATCCGGCTACCAACGGACATCTCGACATCATCGAGCGTGCTTCGGCGCTCTTCGACGAGGTTGTCGTCGCGGTGGGGGTGAACAAGAGCAAGAAGGGCCTCTTCAGCGTCGAGGAACGCATGGAGATCCTGCGCGAGATCACCGCGAAGCTGCCGAACGTACGCGTCGATTCGTGGCAGGGCCTGCTCGTGGACTACTGCCGCGACAACGACATCGCCGCGGTCGCGAAGGGCCTTCGCTCGGTCAGCGACTTCGACTACGAGCTGCAGATGGCTCAGATGAACCGCGAGCTCACCGGCCTCGAAACGCTGCTGATGGCCAACAACCCGGCGTACGGCTTCGTGTCCAGCTCGCTGGTCAAGGAGATCGCGGCGCTCGGCGGCGACATCGAGAACCTGGTGCCGCCGGTGGTGTACGAACGCCTCGTCGCGGTCTACGCCAAACAGGACTGAGCCCTTCACGGACTTCGGCCGAAGGCCAGCCCACCGGCCGATTTAGCCTGAACGGATTACAGCCTTCGTCGGGACTTCGGCCGCGGCCCGAAGCTGTTCACCTCGCGTCATTCTGCAGACCACCCCACCGGGTTACCGTCCGAAAATGACCAACAACCGCAGCCGCATAGTCGGTGTCCTTTTCGCACTGCTGGTCGGTTTCCTGGGGTTCGGCACGGCCGCGGAGGCCGTCCCGATGTCCCCGGCGGCACCGGCGTCGGTGCAGCCGAAGCAGAACTCCTGCGGGGATCTGTCCGGCTTCACGCACGTCAAGCTGTCGGCGCTGCCCGCGCAGGCGACTGACACCTACAAGCTCATCCAGACGAACGGGCCGTTCCCGTACCCGAAGAACGACGGCGTCGTCTTCACCAACCGCGAGGGGATCCTGCCCTCCTGCGCGTCGAGCTACTACCACGAGTACACCGTGCCCACGCCCGGTTCGAGCAACCGCGGCACCCGCCGGATCGTGACCGGCCAGGGCGGCGAGTACTTCTACACCGGCGACCACTACGCGACGTTCCAGGTCATCGACATCGACGGCGGCAGCACTCCGACGAAGTGCGGCGACCTGTCGAAGCTGAGCCCGGTCGGCTACTCGACGCTGTCGGACGAGGCCAAGAAGGTCGTCGACGGCGTGCGCGCGGGCACCCTCAGCGACGGCACGACCTACCAGAACCGCGAGGGCGTCCTTCCCGCGTGCGACGCCGGTTACTACACGCTGTACGACGTCGGCTCGGAGGACCGCGTGATCTCCGGCGACGGCGGCGAGCTCGTCTACACGCCGGACCACTACGCCACCTTCCAGAAGATCGATCTCAACGGCTGATTCCGCCGCGAAGGGGCGGTCCCGCCAGCGGGTGGGGCCGCCCCTTCTGTTCTGCGCCAGGACACGCCCGGTCGGGTGCTCGTTCACCGGTTCAGGCTGCGAAGCGGGCAGACTGGAAGCCAGTGATCGGGGAAACTGCTTGAGGGAGTTGCCGTGTACCGGGTTTTCGAGGCACTCGACGAGCTCGTCACGATCGTCGAAGAGGCCCGTGGGGTTCCCATGACGTCCAGCTGCGTGGTGCCCCGCGGCGACGTCCTCGAGCTGCTCGACGACGTCCGCGACGCGCTTCCCGGCGAAGTGGACGACGCGCAGGACGTGCTCGACAAGCGCGACGACCTGCTGCTGGCCGCGCGCAAGGAGGCGGGGGAGACCGTCGCCGGCGCGAACGAGGAAGCCGAGCGGACGGTGTCGGACGCCACGTCCGAGGCCGAGCGGATCCTCGCCGACGCGCGCGCCCGCGCGGAGCAGATGCTGGGCGACGCCCACAACGAGGCCGAGCGCATGGTCGCGGGCGGGCAGGCCGAGTACCAGAACCTCACCGAACGGTCCCGCGCCGAGTCCGAGCGGATGATCCAGGCCGGCCGCGACGCCTACGACCGCGCGATCGAGGACGCCCGCGCCGAACAGGCCCGGCTCGTTTCGCAGACCGAGGTCGTGCAGGCCGCGCACGCCGAATCCGCGCGCATCGTCGACGAGGCGCACGCCGAAGCCGACCGTCAGCGAGCCGACTGCGACGCGTACGTGGACGGCAAGCTGGCCGAGTTCTCCGAACTGCTGGCCACCACGCTGCGCACCGTCGACTCCGGCCGCAACCACCTGCGTTCGCCGTCCACCGGCCACGGCGGCGGCCGCTCGACGCTGTACGACTACCAGGTCTGAGGGTTCTGGCCGGTAAAGCCCGCACCCGGCCTGAGCGCGGGCGGTGCACGCCCGGCGGCGGGAGTCCCGCCGCCGGTGCCCGCGTTCACCACGTCTGGCCAGCCGCCGCAGCGACCTGCGCGGGGCCTGCGTACGCTGGTGGGCGATGTCCGAAAACCCTGCCCAGAACCCCCGCCCCGCGCAGCTCGACAACCGCAGCCCGTGGGTGGTCGACACCCGTGAGCTCGGCCGCCGCGCGGGACTCAGCCGGGAGCTGCGCCGCAGCGCGCCCGTGCCGACCGCGCTCGGCGTCCCCGGCGTGCTCGAAATCCGCGAAGGCGAGCCCGTCGAGCTCGACCTGATGCTCGAATCCGTCGTCGAAGGCGTCCTCGTCACCGGCACCGCCGAGGCCGTGGCCGCCGGCGAGTGCTCGCGCTGCCTCGACCCGGTCGCCGAGACCATCGAGGTGGACCTCACCGAGCTGTTCGCCTACCCGGGCTCGGCCACCGAGGAGACCACCGACGAGGACGAGATCCCTCGCCTGGTCGACGACCGGATCGACCTCGAGCCGACCGTCCGCGACGCCGTGGTGCTGGCGCTTCCGCTCGCCCCGCTGTGCCGCGAGGACTGCCCGGGACTGTGCATCGAATGCGGCGTCAAGTGGGCCGATCTCGAGCCCGGACACGGGCATGAGAAGATAGATCCTCGGTGGGCCGCGCTGGTCGAGCGATTCGACGAGAACGCGGGCGAAAAGCCTGCGCACGGCTCCGGAGAGCAAGCCTGACGAGCGTCCAGCTCGATCCGGGAGAAGTAAGTTCGCTCGCATCCGCGAGCAGACCGTTTGAAGGAGATCTACTCGTGGCCGTCCCGAAGCGGAAGATGTCGCGATCCAACACGCGCTCCCGCCGCAGCCAGTGGAAGGCGGCTCCGGTTCAGCTGGTGCCCTGCTCCAACCGCGCCTGCCGCCAGCCGAAAATCCAGCACATCGCTTGCCCGGCTTGCGGCCAGCACAACGGCCGCCAGGTCGTCGAGCCCGCCTGAGCGGGCAGCCGACCATGGGGGGTAAGCCCGTCGGAGGACCCGCGGCCGAACCCGCATCGTTGCTCGAGGCGCTCGGGGTCGTTCTCGACCCCGAGCTGCTCCGTCTTTCGCTCACGCACCGCTCGTACGCGTACGAGCACGGCGGCCTGCCGCCGAACGAGCGACTGGAGTTCCTCGGAGACGCGGTGCTCGGTCTCGTCGTCACCGACCACCTCTACACCACCCACCCCGACCTGCCCGAGGGCCAGCTCGCGAAGCTGCGCGCCAGCGTCGTCAACATGCACGCGCTGGCGGGCGTCGCACGCGGGCTCGGCGAGGGCGGGCTCGGGGCGCACCTGCTGCTGGGCAAGGGCGAAGAGCTCACCGGCGGCCGGGACAAGGCGAGCATCCTCGCCGACGGTCTCGAAGCCGTCATCGGCGCCACGTACCTCGCGCACGGCATCGAGGTCGCGCGCAAACTGGTGCACCACCTCTTCGACGGGTTGCTGGCCGAGGCTCCGCTGCGCGGGGCAGGCCTCGACTGGAAGACCAGCCTGCAGGAGCTGACCGCCTCCGGGGGGCTCGGCGTGCCCGAGTACCGCGTCGAGGACAGCGGTCCCGACCACCGCAAGGAATTCACCGCTACCGTGCTGGTGGCGGGCCGGGCGCTGGGCAAAGGCAACGGCACCACGAAGAAGGAAGCCGAGCAGAAGGCCGCGGAGACCGCCTGGCGGGCGCTGTCGGAGGAACTCGGCACGGGCGACGACGCGAGCTGAGTCGTTTTCTCTCTTCCCGGGGCTGGTCGGCACACTGTGTCGGCCAGCCCCGTTTTCGCTGCTGAGGACCGGCCCGTTTTTTGTCGGGGGCGCCGGGCAGAATGAGCGCATGCCCGAACTACCCGAGGTCGAGACCGTCCGCGCCGGTCTCGAAGCGCACGTCGCCGGCCGTACCGTCCGGGCCGTCGAGGTGCTGCACGACCGTGCCATCCGGCGGCACGCCCAAGGAGCCGCCGACTTCACCGGACGGCTCGCCGGAGTCACGATCGAGGCGGCCCGGCGGCGCGGCAAATACCTGTGGCTGGAACTGTCGGACGGCGAGGCGGTGCTGGCGCATCTCGGCATGAGCGGCCAGATGCTGGTGCAGGCCGAGGGCTCGCCGGACGAGAAACACCTGCGCGTCCGGGTCCGTTTCGCCGACGGCGGACCAGAACTGCGTTTCGTCGACCAGCGCACGTTCGGCGGCCTGGCACTGGACGAACTGGTCGAGGTCGACGGCGACAGCCTGCCCGGCACCATCGCGCACATCGCCCGGGACCCGATGGATCCGAAGTTCGACCCGGAGGCCGCCATGCGCGCGTTGCGTTCGCGGCGGACCGAGGTGAAACGCGCGCTGCTCGACCAGACGCTGGTGTCCGGGGTGGGCAACATTTATGCCGACGAGGCGTTGTGGCGCTCCAAACTGCACTGGTCGCGGCCGACCGAGAAACTCACCGCCGCACAAGGGCGAACGCTGGTGTCCGCGGCCAGCGACGTGATGTCGGCGGCGCTGGTCGCGGGTGGCACGTCGTTCGACGCGCTTTATGTGAATGTGAACGGAGAATCGGGGTATTTCGAGCGCTCGCTCGACGCGTACGGCCAGGAAGGGATGCCGTGCCGCCGATGCGGTTCGCCGATCCGGAGGGAGCCGTTCATGAACCGGTCGTCGTTTTCGTGTCCGAGGTGCCAGCGACGGGCGCGGGCGGCTTAGCTGCTCGGCGTGAGTGCCGGGACAGTGGCTATGACGTGACTTTCCGGCTGTCGCAGTCGGTGTCGCCGTGCTGGCCCGCGTCGACCTCCATCGTCAGCTACCGCGTGGGGACGCGGCGGAACAGCGGGTCCCGGCTTGCCGAATAACCGAGCGCCTTCGCCCGCACGGATCAGCTGTCCGCCGTCCGCGACGCCTCACGGGCAAAGAGCGGTTCCGCAGCTTCCAGCCGTGGTGCCGAGATGCCTAGCCGTCGTGCTTCGGCCAGCGTGTCCCGGCAGACCTCGCGCGGTTCCTCCGCGTCGGGGTCGGAATGCGCCGTGAAACTCATGCGCACGAGTGCGACATGAGCAGTCAGCCAGGCGAGCACGGGGGCCGTCAGCCAGGTGGGCGCTCGCAGCAGAAGCACGCCGCCTCGGTTACGTCGCAGGTCAAGGCCGCGCGCCTGGAGGAGCGGCAGAAGCTCGCGGCCGGCGAGCAGTCCCTCGCGCAGGTCGCCCGTCGCCCCGGCCAGCTTGGACAGGGAACCCCGCCGCAGGCCCTGCGAGAACAGGCCGGCGTCCGACACGAAATGGACCCACAGCCAGCTGCGGAAGTCAGGACGCTCCTTAATCCGGAGCCCCGCCTCGCGAAACGCCTGGCGCACGGCCAGTTCCCGGTCGGTCGGGGGCTGGCCCAGAGTGCCGAAGATGACCGACGGCATCAGCACGCCACGGAGCACGCCGTCCTCGCCGAAACCGCCACCGGCCTGGGGAAAGCCCCAGGCGACCTGGTCGACGGGGAGGGTGCCGATCGCGTCGAGCGGCTCGGTCCAGAGGTTGCCGAAGACCAGCACCGTGGCCTTGCCGACGCGCGAGGACAGGAAGGCTGTCGCCTCCGGGAGGCGATGGTGCGGCACGCTGAGCACGATCAGGTCGAAGTCGTGGTCCGGCTCCAATTCCTCGCGGAGGCGCACCGGCCACTTCTCGACGACGCGCTTCCCCCGCCGCCGGTGCCGTGTATCGAACAGGTCGAGGTCGACGGTGTCTCCGTACGTCGCCGCGCGGCCCGGCCGGACGTAGAACTCGACGTCGTGTCCTGCCTGTCGCAGGGCCCGGCCGTAGACAGTGGCGACCACGCCTCGGCCGAACATCAGGATCTTCATGGGGTGCCTCGCGGGGTACGATCGAAGTGGAGGTAATCTCCACTTTCAAAATATGGAGATGATCTCCACTTGTCAACGCGAGGGAGCGCATGACCGCCGACAAGCCGCTGCGGGCCGACGCCCGGCGCAACCGCGAGGTCCTGATCGCCAAGGCGCGAGAGATCTTCGACGCCGGCGAGTTCTTCGACCTGCGCTTCGACGATTTCGCCCGCTTGGCCGGGGTGGGCACCGGCACGCTGTACCGGCATTTCCCCACCCGGGAGGCGCTGGCCGAGGCGGTCTACCACGGGGAAGTCGCCGCGCTGTGCGACCGCGCCCGTCAACTGCGGGCCACGCTGCCCGCGGCGGAGGCTTTGGCCACCTTCCTGCGCGGCATGGTCGACCACATCGAGGCCCACGAGGGCCTGGCCCGGACGCTGGCCACGCTCATGGCCGAGCGCTCGGGCGACCTCGCCGCGGGTAGCCAGGCGTTGGAGCAGGCTGTCGCCGACCTGGTGGCCGCCGCTGTTCAGGACGGCACCGTTCGCGACGACGTGGATTCCGGTGCCGTGATGATGGTGCTGCACGGCATCGGCGCGGCCCACGATCGCCCCGGTTGGCGGGCCGAGGCCGACGATGTCATCACCCTTGTGCTGGACGGGCTGCGCCGCCCGTTATGACAAGGCGCGGCACGCGATGAAGCAGTCGGGCGGCGGCGATGCGGTTATGCAGTTTCAGAATGGGTGCGGGCGCGGCTCTGCGATGGGGTCGCCGGAGCCGTTCAGGAGCCGATCGTGGTCGTGTCGGCGGTGGGCTGCGTAGCCGCGCGGAGGCGAGCGAAAACCAAGCCAGCAAAGGTGATCGTAAGCGCGAGCCAGGCGAACCAATCACCGAAGCGCGTGTGGAACGTCTTGCCGGGACCGGCGGGAACGTCGGCAACGACCGTCGTGAACGGGGCTGGTCCGCCGGTGCGGGCTTCGCCGAGGACGCGGCCGTAGCCGTCGGACAGCAGCAGGCTGCCGTTCGCGTCGGAGAGCGCGATCGACTGTCCACTTTCGACACCCCGGAGCAGTGCGTTGCGGGTGTGCTGCCAGCCGCCTTCGTCGTTGTTGCCCGGAGGGACCGCCAGTTCCGCCGGGATCGCGAGCACCCGCGAACCGGCGGCGGCGTAGTCGCGGCTGGGGGAGGCGAACGTCGTGTCGCCGCAGATCACCAGTCCGGTCGGGGCCTCGGTGCCCGGGACGAACACCAGGTCCCGGCCCGGCGGGCTCACCAGGTCGTGGTGCTTGAGGTACCGAGCGGGCGCGGCGCCGTCGGCGAGGAAGGCAAGCGCGTAGTCGTAGTTGTGCTTGCCCGGCCGGTCGTAGTACTCGAAGCCGACCACAATCGCCGCGCCGCGGGCCTTGGCCGCGCGCCGCATCGGCTCTACCAACGCCGCTGGCCATTCTTCCTCGGCGCTAAAAGCGGCTTCGGGCAATACGACGAGTTTCACGCCGTCTGGCATCGCTGAGATCTGCTGGAGGTAGCCGTGGACCAGGGCACGGCCGCGATCGGTGCCGAGCTCAGGACCCCAGTGATAGCCAGCGTTTTGCGTAATAGCGGCCATTCGTGCCGGCGGACCGCCCGTGCCGGAAAGCCGTAGCGCGCCGCCGCCAAGAGACAAAGCCACAGTGACCGCAGCGACAAAACCAATGCGCAGCCGGGAAGCTCCGGGTGCGCACATCGCGGCGACCGCACAAGCGGGCAGCAGCACCAGGAACTCGACGCCCCACATTCCCGCCCACGAAGCAGTTTGCAACACGAGCGGGGCGTCACCCTGGTCGTTGGCGAGAGAACCCATCATCCCCATCGGGTTCAGCGTGGCGATCAGGTACAAGAGGGCGGTCCACGCCGCCGGTGCGGCCAGGCTGGCCAGCAGCGTCCGGCGGCGGCGCACCAAAGCCCAGAACAGCCACACTGCGAACGTGAACACGAGCGACATCCCGACATCGATGGCGGCACCGAACGGCCACAGCGGTTCATCGCCGGAATGTGTTTGGTAGGCCCACATATTCGCGGTGCCGAGCAGGAAGGCGCCGAACGCGGTGCTCACGGTGGTCCAGCCGCTGGCGCGGGTTGCCAGCAGCAGCACGGGAAACGGCGCGAGCCAGGTAAGCGCGGCGATCGGGGCCAGTCCGGTGCCGAAGTAGAAGAGCGCCGCCGAAGACAGCAGCGCGGCCGGGGTCTGCCAGCGGGCATTACGTTCTGAGACCATCGAAAATCCTCCGGGAGGTACGTCGGCACAGCGCGCGGAACTCGGGTTCCGCCGCCCCCATCCGGCCGGCGAGATAGTGCAGCACCATGCCCTGCGTTTGCGTGCTGACGGTCAGCGCGGCTTCCAGCGGATCGTCGTCGCGCAGCATGCCGTCGCGCATGCCTTCTTCGATCAGCCGGACCAGCGCGGTGAACGGCGGCGAGCCGGGTTCGCGGAACTCGTCCGGGTACAGCCGGGCCCGCGCCCAGCCGTCGGTCATCAGGAAGCGGTACAGATGCGGCTGGCCGAGGGCGAAATCCAGGAACCGCTCCAGCAGCGCGTCGAAGCGGTCGAGCCATTCGCCGTCCGGCGCCGGGTCTTTCCACGCCGTGCCCAGTTCCCTGCCGGTGGCGTCGGCGACCGCGCGCAGCAGGACCTCGCGATTCTCGTAATGCCGGTAGATCGCCATCGCGGTCACTCCGGCGGCTTCGGCGACCCGGCGCATGCTGACCGCCGCCGCCCCCTCGGCGGCGATGATCTCGCGCGCCGCCGCCGCGAGCCGTTCGGCTGTCGGGATCTCGACCATGTCTACACTGTAGACCTCGATGTCTACGCTGTATACCTGACCATTCGTCTCCCGCCGACCTGGCCGAATGGGCAGCGATACCGCCGAACGGCCGCTCGCCGCGCACACTACTGCGCTATGCGTGGTAGCTTCTCTCGCGCAGGACCGGGGAAGGAACGCCGTGGAGATCAGTCAGCTGCTCAAGGGAGTGCTGGACCTGGCGGTCCTCGCGGTGCTGCGCGACGACGACGGGTACGGCTACGACGTGCTGCGAAGACTTCGCGTCGCCGGCCTGGAGGAGGTCGGGGACGCCTCGGTGTACGGCACGCTGCGGCGGCTGTACAAGGCGGGATTGCTGACGTCGTACGTGGTTCCGAGCGAAGAGGGCCCGCACCGCAAGTACTACAGCTTGAACGACCGGGGCCGGGCGCGGCTCGCCGAATCGGCGCGCACCTGGCGCAGCTTCGCGTCCATTATGGACAGTTTGGTGAAAGAGCGGGCCTGACCGCGCGGACAGGCGAAACCGCGGGCACGAATCGGGGAGAGGCAGCATGAGCACGGACAAGCCGACGGCCGCGCGGGTGTACCTGTCGAGGGTGCGCACCGCGCTCGCGGACCTGCCCGCGAACGAGATCGAGGAACTGCTCGAGGACGTCCGGCCGCAGCTGGCCGAGATGGAGTCGGAGGCGGGCGCGGCGGCGCGGGTCGAGGACCTCGTCGCGCGGCTCGGCACTCCGGAGAGCTACGCGGCCGAGCTGCGGGCCTCCGGCGGCTACCCGTCCGCCCCGGCGGCTCCGGAAGCGGCGACCGAGGTGCTCCCGACAGCGAGGCCGGGCCGGGTCGGACCGCGGCTTGCCTTGTGGGGCTTGGTGTTCTGCGCGGCGGGTACGGCGCTGGTCGCGTTCTACACCGCGGTGCGGTTCGACGCCGAAGCGCTGGCCGGGATGATCTTGCTGGCTCCGGTGTTCGCGGTGAGCGTGGCGTTCCTGTTGCTCCGCGGGGTCGACGCGATGCGGGAGCTGCCGGAAGTGGTTCGCGCGCGGGCGATGGTGAAGTCGATGCGGGAGGACCGGTCGGCCGACCGCGCGCTCACGTATCTCAACTCGCTGAAGCCGGCCTGGTGGGTGGTCTGCGGGTTCGCGCTGCTGGCGTTCGGGCTGCTGCTGATGATCCGGGACCTGCACGCGGTCCTGCTGCTGCCGGTGCTGCTGGTCGGCGCGGGCCTGGTGATGTGGGCGGGCCCGCGGATCAAGGTCGACGGCCGGATGCTGTGGATCGCGGTGCCGGTGTCGGCGTTCGTGGTGGGCAGCGCGTTCGGCGGCCTCGGCGCGGCGGTCCACCTCGTTCGGGACCGCACGTATTCGTCGAGTTCCACCCCGGCGTACGCCTCGTCGATGTACGAGGACGTCCACGGCAACGAGGCGCTGCGCTACGGCTCTCACGAGCTGAGCAACCTGTACGTCTTCGACGCGAACGGCAAACCGCTGGAGGACGTCTACCTGTACGACGACCGCGGCCGCCCGCTCACCATCACGCGCTACGGCTGCGAGAAGGACACCGGCACGAGCCAGATGACCGGACAGGACAACCAGTTCCCGCGTCCGAAGGTCGTCGAGGGAGTGCAGGACAATCGTGGGAATGTCAACGGCTACAACGGTTATCGCGGGTATTGCCGGGAGGACGCGGGGGTGCCGTTCGCGGCGGTGATCCCGAAGGCTCCGGCGACGTCGGTTCCTCCGGCCACTCCGACGAAGGCCGCTCCGCCGACGAGGTAGCAGCTCGCCGGGGGTGAGGTCGGCCTCGTGCGGGTTAATCCCGGTTAGAACCGGCAAAGGCGCTCACGAGACCAGCACCGCGACGGCCGCCGCATCGACTCCGGCAACCGCCTCCGACGCTGACCCGGTTGCTGCTCTGGCTCTGGCAATCGCCTCCGACGTTGGCCGCCGCCCCGGCTCCGGCAACTGCCTCCGACGTTGACCCCGGTCGCTGCTGGGCGCTCGACAGGGGCGGGGTTGGGTTCGAGAAGCGGGCTGGGAACGCCGGAGGTTGGCCAGGCCGGTCTCTTGCTGTGTCCTGTGAGAAGGCCCCGGAACGCGGCTGGTGGTTGGCCAGGCCGGTCTCTTGCTGTGTCCCGCGAAAAGACCCCGGAACGCGAAACCGGGCGCCAAGGCCGCGAACGGCCCGGGCGCCCGGGAGGCGAGTCGGCGAAACTCAGTGGTTGAACGCCGAGCGCGCGGCCAGGTCCGCCAGCAGCTGGCGGCCCTTCTCGGCGTTGCGCGGCTGCGACAGCACGTCGTAGCGCTGGGCGACCAGTTGGCTCTGCGAGATGAACCCGCGCTTGTTGCGGTTCGCCGCGTAGCCCAGCGCGCCGAAGGCCACGTTGAACACGACACCCGCGGCGAGGCCGAGCACGATGGACAGCAGTCCGGCGGCCGGGTTGAGCATGCTCAGCACCAGGCCGAGGAACAGGCCGAACACCGCGCCGGACATGGCCGCGCTGCTGAGCATCCGGCTCCAGCTCATCTTGCCCGCGATGCGCTCGACGAGCATCGGCTGGACGCCGACGATGGTGACGTCGGCGACCGGGAAGTCAGCGTGCGCGAGGTGGTCGACGGCCTGCTGGGCCTGCTCGTAGGACTCGTAGGACCCGATCGGCCACCCGGTGGGCAGCGTCGGGAGCTGCGGCCGCGCCTGCTGCTGGCTGAACGTGGTCTGCGTGAATGCTTCAGTCATCCCTCTCACCTCTCTTGCCCGGTCCAACGCACGAGGCGGCGGATTTGGTCCCGGACGCACCCGATTCACAGTATCTTCTCAGCCGGGCAACCCGGACATAGCAGGCGCCGCGTGGGTGAGCCGTGCGAAGCTCGCGGTTAAAGGTATAAAAGAGTACCTTTCAGTGGATTGACCCTGGCAGGACGGCCCGGTAAGAAGAAGCCGCAAAGGACCTGATCCGAACCTTTGGGGCGATGCGATGGCGGCCAGGCGAGGAATGCTCACGCTCGAAGATCTCCGCGAACGGGTGACGGCGGGCACGATCGACACGGTGCTCGTCGCGCTCACCGACATGCAGGGACGGCTCCAGGGCAAGCGCTGTTCGGCGGAGTACTTCCTCGAAGAGGTGGCCGGCCACGCCACCGAGGCGTGCAACTACCTGCTCGCGGTGGACGTCGACATGAACACCGTCGACGGCTACGACATCTCGTCCTGGCAGAGCGGCTACGGAGACTTCGTCCTCCGGCCGGATTTCGCGACGCTGCGGGAGATTCCGTGGCAGGAGGGCACCGCGCTGGTGCTCGCGGACGTCGAGCGCGTGCAGGGCGGCCCGGTTTCCGTTTCGCCGCGCCAGGTCCTGCGCCGCCAGCTCGACCGGCTCGCCGAGCACGGCCTGAAGGCGTACGTGGGCACCGAACTCGAGTTCATCGTGTTCGACGACTCCTACGAGTCCGCCTGGGACAAGCGCTACCACGACCTCAAACCGTCCAATCAGTACAACGTCGACTACTCGATGCTCGGCACCGCGCGCATCGAGCCGCTGTTGCGCCGGATCCGCAACGGGATGGCGGGCGCTGGCCTGTATCCGGAATCGGCGAAGGGCGAGTGCAACCCGGGCCAGCACGAGATCGCCTTCCGGTACGCCGAAGCGCTCGCGACCTGCGACAACCACGGCATCTACAAGAACGGTGCGAAGGAGATCGCCGCGCAGGAGGGCAAGAGCCTCACGTTCATGGCGAAGTACAACGAACGCGAGGGCAACTCCTGTCATATCCACCTGAGCCTGCGCAGCAAGTCCGGCGAAGCGGTGCTTCCCGGCGACGGCGACCACGGCTTCTCGAAGCTGATGCAGCACTTCCTCGCCGGACAGCTGGAAGCGTTGCGTGAGCTGACGTACTTCTTCGCTCCGAACATCAACTCGTACAAGCGTTACGTCCCTGGCAGCTTCGCGCCGACAGCGATCGCGTGGGGCACGGACAACCGTACGTGCGCGTTGCGCGTAGTCGGGCACGGTGACGGGTTGCGCGTCGAGAACCGCGTACCTGGCGGTGACGTGAACCCGTACCTAGCTGTCGCCGCGATGATCGCTGCTGGGCTGCATGGCATCGAGAACGAACTGCCGTTGGAGCCTGAGTTCGTAGGCAACGCGTACGCGTCCGACAAGCCGACTGTGCCCGTCACGCTTGCTGAGGCCGCAGAAGTCCTCGAAGGCAGCCGTATCGCGCGAGATGCCTTCGGTGCCGATGTAGTCGACCATTACCTCAACGCCGCGCGGATCGAGCGCGAAGCGTACGAGCGAGCTGTGACCGATTGGGAGCGCATCCGTGGTTTCGAACGACTCTGACCCACCCGTCATCGGGCTCAGCACCTATTCGGAACGGGCGGAGTTCCTGGCCTGGGACACCGAAGCGACGCTGCTGCACCGGGTGTACGCGGACTGCGTGGTCAAGGCGGGCGGGATTCCGGTGCTGCTGCCGCCAGTGAGCACGAAATACGACGCGCTCGTGGGACGCATCGACGGCCTCGTCCTCACCGGTGGCGCGGACGTCGAACCCAGCCGTTACGACCAGGAGCCGCACCCGGCGACGTACATCCGCCCGGAGCGCGACGCGTTCGAGTTCGGCCTGTTCGAGGCGGCGCGGGCGGCCGGAAAGCCGGTGCTCGGGGTGTGTCGCGGGCTGCAGGTGATGAGCGTCGCGCTCGGCGGCTCGCTCTCGCAGCACCTGCCGGAAACCCTCGGCGACGCAACGCATCAGCCAGCTCCGGCGACGTTCGGCACCAGCACCGTCAGCCTCGCCGACGGCACGCGGGCGGCGGAGATTCTGGGGCGGGAAACGAAAGTCCAGTGTTACCACCATCAGGCGATTGACCGGCTCGGCTCCGGCTTGATCGCGTCCGGGCACGCGGCGGACGGGACGATCGAGGCCGCGGAGGTGCCGGGGGAGTTCGTGCTCGGCGTGCAGTGGCATCCGGAACAGGACAGCGACGACGTCCGGCTGTTCGCCGCGCTGGTGAACGCCGCGCAGGAGGGGAAATGACGACGTTCGAGGTGCGCAATCCGGCGACC
The DNA here is from genome assembly GCF_055633755.1 of Amycolatopsis sp. NPDC114484. NCBI lineage: Bacteria > Bacillati > Actinomycetota > Actinomycetes > Pseudonocardiales > Pseudonocardiaceae > Amycolatopsis > Amycolatopsis sp. NPDC114484. The sequence continues at coordinate 305,155 of NZ_JBVKDQ010000004.1, forward strand.
GCGGAAGTGGTGCGCCAGGTCGAGCTGGCCACCGAGGCGGAGACCGACGCCGCGATCGCCCGCGCGCACGCCGCGTTCCCCGCTTGGCGGGCGGTCGCCCCGGGCGACCGGGCACGGCTGTTGCGCCGGTTCGCGGACGCGGTCGACGCTGACGCCGAGAATCTGGCGCGGCTGGAGGTCGAGAACTCCGGGCACACGATCGGCAACGCCCGCTGGGAAGCGGGCAACGTGCGCGACTTGCTCGAATACTCCGCGGGCGCGCCGGAACGGTTGCTGGGCAAACAGATCCCGGTCGACGGCGGCGTCAACGTGACTTTCCACGAGCCGCTGGGCGTGGTCGGCGTGATCGTGCCGTGGAACTTCCCGATGCCGATCGCGGGCTGGGGCTTCGCGCCCGCGCTCGCGGCGGGCAACACGGTCGTGCTCAAACCGGCCGAGCTGACTCCGCTCACCGCGCTGCGGCTGGCCGAACTCGCTCGCGAGGCAGGGATCCCCGAAGATGTCTTCCAGGTCCTTCCGGGCAAGGGATCCGTTGTCGGGCAAAGGTTTGTCACGCATCCGGCGGTGCGCAAGGTCGTGTTCACCGGGTCCACCGAGGTCGGCAAACAGGTGATGGCCGGCTGCGCGGCGCAGGTCAAACGGGTGACGCTGGAGCTGGGCGGCAAGAATGCCAACCTCGTGTTCGCCGACGCCGACCTGGAGAAGGCCGCGGCGACCGCGCCGTACGGAGTGTTCGACAACGCCGGGCAGGACTGCTGCGCGCGGTCGCTGATCTTGGTGCAGGACAACGTTTACGACCGGTTCCTCGAACTGCTGGAACCCGCGGTACAGGGCGTGGTGGTCGGCGATCCGGGCGACGAGGCGACCGAGATGGGCCCGCTGATTTCCGCGGACCACCACGCGAAAGTCTCCTCCTACGTCACCGAGCAGACGCCGGTCGCTTTCCGCGGCAACGCGCCGTCCGGGCCGGGCTACTGGTTCGCGCCGACCGTCGTGCTCCCGCCGGGCTTGGACGATCCGCTGGCCCGCGACGAGATCTTCGGCCCGGTCGTCGCGGTGGTCCGCTTCCGTGACGAAGCCGACGCGGTGCGGATGGCCAACGACACCGAGTACGGCCTGTCCGGCTCGATCTGGACGCGCGACGTCGGCCGCGCCTTCCGAGTGGCGCGCGGCGTCGAATCCGGGAACCTGTCGGTGAATTCGCACTCGTCGGTCCGTTACTGGACGCCCTTCGGCGGCTTCAAGCAGTCCGGCCTCGGTCGCGAGCTGGGCCCTGACGCCGCCGCCGCTTTCACTGAAACCAAGAACGTTTTCCTGAGCACGGAGGAATGACCCACGATGGTGCAGCGTTTTGACGGCCGCGTCGCGGTGATCACCGGCGGCGCGAGCGGCATCGGCCTCGCCACCGCCAAGCGACTGGCGAGCGAGGGCGCGAAGGTCGTGATCGGCGACGTCACGCCGGAGCAGGGCAAGGCGGCCGCCGACGCTGTGGGCGGGGCCTTCGTCCAGGCCGACGTCACCGACGCGGACCAGGTCGAGGCCCTTTTCCAGACGACGGTCGACGAGTTCGGCGCGGTCGACGTCGCGTTCAACAACGCGGGCATCTCGCCGCCCGAGGACGACTCGATCCTCACCACCGGCATCGAAGCCTGGGAGAAGGTGCAGCGGGTCAACCTGACCTCGGTGTACCTGTGCTGCAAGGCCGTGTTGCCGCACATGCAGCGCCAGGGCCGCGGTTCGATCGTGAACACCGCGTCGTTCGTGGCCGTGATGGGGGCCGCGACGTCGCAGATTTCGTACACCGCCTCGAAGGGCGGTGTGCTCGCCATGACGCGCGAGCTGGGCGTGCAGTTCGCGCGCGAGAACATCCGGGTCAACGCGCTGTGCCCGGGGCCGGTCAACACTCCGCTGCTGAAGGAGCTGTTCGCGAAGGATCCGGAGCGCGCGGCTCGCCGTCTGGTGCACGTTCCGGTGGGCCGGTTCGCCGAGCCCGAGGAGATCGCCGCCGCGGTGGCGTTCCTGGCGAGCGACGACGCCAGCTTCATCACCGCCGCGCAGTTCCTGGTCGACGGCGGCATCTCGGGTGCCTACGTAACCCCGTTGTGACCGTCTGTGAGGGGAACCCTGGGGGAATCAGAGTCCCTCAGGGTTCCCCTCACGGACCTTCGGCAAGGGGTGTGGCGTAGGTCGGGAGCGCTAGACTGGTGTGCGAAGCGGCAGGTAGGGTGGCCGCAACCACAATTGAACACAGGGCCGTTCGAGCCGGAGCGGGAGAGTCCCATGCGAGCAGTGGGACACCGAAGGAGCAAACTCCCCGGAATCTCTCAGGTAACCGCTACCGCTTTTGGCGAGGCCACTCTGGAAAGCAGGCGCACCCGCGCCTCACCCAAGGTGAAAGCCGCGCCGAGCGCGGTGAAACTCTCAGGTGCCCATGACAGAGGGGGAGTTCCCAGTGCACCGCCGCGCCCGGTGCCCGTCCCGAGGAGCTCCCATCACCTCCACCCCCTTCGACACCCGCCACATCGGTCCCGGCGAGGCCGAGCGGGCGAAGATGCTCGCCGAATGCGGTTGCGGAAGCCTGGACGCCCTCGTGGAAGCGGCGGTGCCGACCGCCATCCGCACCGCCGGCGACCTGGCGCTGCCGGAGCCCGCGTCCGAGGAAGAGGCCACCGCTGAGCTGCGCGCGCTCGCCGCGCGCAACCGGCCGATGACGCAGATGATCGGCCTCGGCTACTCCGACACCGTCACCCCGGGCGTGATCCGCCGCAACGTGCTCGAGAACCCGGCCTGGTACACCGCGTACACGCCGTACCAGCCGGAGATCTCGCAGGGTCGTCTCGAAGCGCTGCTGAACTTCCAGACCGCGGTGTCCGACCTGACCGGGCTGGCGATCGCCAACGCCTCGATGCTCGACGAGTCCACCGCAGTCGCCGAGGCGATGACGCTGATGCGCCGGGCGGCGAAGTCGAAGTCCAATGTGGTCGTTCTCGACTCCGAATGCCTTCCGCAGACCATTGAGGTCGTGCGGACGCGCGCGGCCGGTCTCGGCATCGATGTGCAGGTGCGCGACCTGCTCACCGGTCTGCCCGAGGAGTTCTTCGGCGTCGTCGTGCAGTACCCCGGTGCGTCCGGCGTGCTGCGCGGACGCGGTTTCTACCACGCGGTTTCCGAAGCGGCGAAGGCCGCGGGCGCGCTGTACACGGTCGCTGCCGACCTGCTCGCACTCACTTTGATCGCCGCGCCCGGCGAGTTCGGCGCGGACGTCGCCGTCGGCTCTACGCAGCGCTTCGGCGTGCCGCTGGGCTACGGCGGCCCGCACGCCGGGTACATGGCGGTGCGCGCTGGCCTGGAGCGCTCGCTGCCCGGTCGGCTCGTGGGCGTGTCCGTGGACGCGGACGGAAACACTGCGTACCGCCTCGCGCTGCAGACGCGCGAGCAGCACATCCGTCGCGAGAAGGCGACCTCCAACATCTGTACCGCGCAGGTGCTGCCCGCGGTGCTGGCGTCGATGTACGCGGTCTACCACGGTCCCGAGGGCCTGAAGGCGATCGCGACGCGGGTGCACGAACTCGCGGCCGGTCTCGCGAACGCGCTGCGCGCCGGTGGCGTCGAGGTCGTCCACGAGGCCTTCTTCGACACTGTCGTCGCGAAGGTGCCTGGCCGTGCCGCTGAGGTGCACGCGGCTGCGCGCGAGGCGGGGATCAACCTCGGCCACATCGACGCCGACCACGTCCGCATCGCCTCCGACGAGGTCACGCGTCCCGACACGCTCGCGAAGGTGCTTCGCGCCTTCGGTGTCGACAGTGCATGGGAAGCCGCGCAGGCGCTCCCGAACGGTCTCGCCCGCGAGAGCGGCTACCTGACGCACGAGGTGTTCAGCAGCCACCGGTCCGAGACGTCGATGCTGCGTTACCTGCGCCGCCTCGCCGACCAGGACTTCGCGCTCGACCGCGGGATGATCCCGCTCGGCTCGTGCACGATGAAGCTCAACGCCACCACCGAAATGGAGCCGATCAGCTGGCGCGAGTTCGCCGGCATCCACCCGTTCGCGCCCGCCGGGGACGCCGAGGGCTACCACGAGCTGGTCCGCCAGCTGTCCGGCTGGCTGTGCGAGGTCACCGGCTACGACCAGGTGTCGCTGCAGCCGAACGCGGGCAGCCAGGGCGAGCTCGCCGGGCTGCTGGCCATCCGCGCCTACCACCAGGCGAACGGACAGCCCGAGCGCGACGTCTGCCTGATCCCGTCGTCCGCGCACGGCACCAACGCCGCGTCCGCGGTGCTCGCCGGGATGCGCGTGGTCGTGGTCAAGTGCACCGACGAGGGCAACGTCGACCTCGAAGACCTGCAGTCCAAAGTGGACCAGCACAGTTCCGACCTCGCCGCGATCATGGTCACCTACCCGTCCACGCACGGCGTCTACGAGCACGGCATCGAGCGGCTCGCCAAGATCGTGCACGACGGCGGCGGCCAGGTGTACGTCGACGGCGCGAACCTCAACGCCCTGCTGGGCCTGGCGAAGCCGGGCGAGTTCGGCGGCGACGTCTCGCACCTGAACCTGCACAAGACGTTCTGCATCCCGCACGGCGGCGGCGGTCCCGGCGTCGGCCCGGTCGCGGTGCGCGAACACCTCGCGCCGTACCTGCCGAACCACCCGCTGCTCGCGCAGGCCGGACCGGACACCGGCGTCGGCCCGATCAGCGGCGCGCCCTACGGCTCGGCTTCGATCCTGCCGATCTCCTGGGCGTACGTCCGGATGATGGGCGCGCCCGGGCTCACCGAGGCCACCAAGGTCGCGGTGCTCGCGGCCAACTACATCGCCGCCCGGCTCGCGCCGCACTACCCGGTGCTCTACACCGGCCAGGACGGCCTGGTCGCGCACGAGTGCATCCTCGACCTGCGCGGCATCACCAAGGAAACCGGCGTGACCGTGGACGACGTCGCGAAGCGGCTCATCGACTACGGCTTCCACGCGCCGACCATGTCCTTCCCGGTCGCGGGCACGCTCATGGTCGAGCCCACCGAGAGCGAGGACCTCGCCGAGATCGACCGGTTCTGCGAGGCGATGATCGCCATCCGGCACGAGATCGACGAGGTCGCGGCCGGCCGTTGGACCGCCGAGACGAGCCCGCTGCGCGGCGCGCCGCACACCGCTTCGTCGGTGATCGGCGAGTGGACCGCGGACTACGACCGCGAGCTGGCGGCGTACCCGAGCGGCGTGGCGCGCAAGACCAAGTACTGGCCGCCGGTGCGGCGGATCGACGGTGCGCGCGGCGACCGCAACCTCGTCTGCTCCTGCCCGCCCCTCGACGCGTACGACGCGTGAGCGCGACCTCCGCTCGCGACAACGAAAGGCTTCCTGTGACGGAAACCCCCCTGCACCAGGTCCACCAGGACCTCGGTGCGCTCTTCACTGATTTCGCCGGCTGGTCGATGCCGGTGCGCTACGCCAGCGAACTGGCCGAGCACAAGGCCGTGCGCGAGGCGGCCGGGCTGTTCGACCTGTCGCACATGGCCGAGATCCACGTCCGCGGCGCGCAGGCCGCCGACGTGCTCGACTACGCGCTGGTCGGCAACCTGACCGGGGTGAAGCCGGGCCGCGCCCGCTACACGATGATCTGCGACGCCGACGGCGGCGTGCTGGACGACCTGGTCGTCTACCGGCTCGCCGACGAGGAGTACCTGGTCGTGGCCAACGCGGGCAACGCGACCGTGGTCGCGGACGCGCTGGCCGAGCGGGTCGCCGGGTTCGACGCGGTGGTGGAGAACCGGTCCGCGGACACCGCGCTCATCGCGGTCCAGGGCCCGAAGGCGGTCGAGGTGCTCGCCGCGGTCACCGACGCCGACCTCGCTTCGCTGAAGTACTACGCGAGCGTGCCCGCCGTCGTGAAGGGCATCGACGTGCTGCTGGCCCGCACCGGCTACACCGGCGAGGACGGCTTCGAGCTGTTCGTGCCCGCCGCTCAGGCTCCGGCGTTGTGGCAGCTGCTGACCGAGGCCGGCCAGGAGCACGGCCTGGTCCCGTGTGGACTCGCCTGCCGCGACACGCTGCGCCTGGAAGCCGGAATGCCGTTGTACGGCAACGAACTCAGCCGCGAGCTGAACCCGTTCGCCGCCGGTCTCGGCCGGGTCGTGAAGTTCGAGAAGCCGGGCGACTTCGTGGGCCGCGCGGCTCTGGAGGAGCTGAAGAAGGCCGACGTCCCGCGCGTGCGGGTCGGCCTGCGCGGCACCGGCCGCCGCGCCCCGCGGCACGGGTACGCCGTGCTGTCCGGGGATGCCACTATCGGGGAGATCACCAGCGGCGCGCTGTCGCCGACGCTGGGCTACCCGATCGCCATGGCGTATGTAGACCGGGAGCACGCCGAGCCCGGCACCGCGCTGTCCGTCGACATCCGGGGCCGCGTCGAGCCGGTCGAGGTCGTCGCCCTGCCCTTCTACTCCCGAGCCTGAGAGGCCCTCGAACCGATGAGCATCCCCCAGAACCTGTCCTACACGAAGGAACACGAGTGGCTGTCGGTCTCCGACGGCGTCGCGACGGTGGGCATCACCGCGTTCGCGGCCGGCTCGCTCGGCGACATCGTGTTCGTGCAGCTGCCCGGCGTCGGCGACACCGTCACCGCGGGCGAGGTGTTCGGCGAGGTCGAGTCGACGAAATCGGTCAGCGAGCTGTACTCGCCGGTCAGCGGCGAGGTGGTGGCGGTGAACGAGGCCACATCGGACACCCCCGAGGTCATCAACTCCGACCCGTACACCGAAGGATGGCTGCTGCAGGTGCGGCTCTCGGGCGACGTCCCGGAGCTGCTCGACGCGTCCGCGTACGCCGAGCTGACCCAGGAGAACTGATGAGCGCCCCGTTCGACGCCCCTCTGTCCGAGGCAGACCCCGAGGTCGCCGCCGCGGTGGCCGCGGAGCTGGACCGCCAGCAGTCGACGCTCGAGATGATCGCCTCGGAGAACTTCGCGCCGGTCGGCGTGCTCGAGGCGCAGGGCTCGGTGCTGACCAACAAGTACGCCGAGGGCTACCCGGGCCGCCGCTACTACGGCGGCTGCGAGCACGTCGACGTCGTCGAGCAGCTCGCGATCGACCGGGCCAAGGCGCTGTTCGGCGCGGAGCACGCGAACGTGCAGCCGCACTCGGGCGCGCAGGCCAACGCGGCGGCGATGTTCGCGGTGCTGAAGCCGGGCGACACCATCCTCGGCCTCGACCTCGCGCACGGCGGGCACCTGACGCACGGGATGAAGATCAACTTCTCCGGCAAGCTGTACAACGTGGTCGCCTACCACGTCGACAAGGAGACCGGGATCGTCGACGTCGCCGAGATCGAGCGGCTGGCGGTCGAGCACAAGCCGAAGCTGATCGTCGCCGGCTGGTCGGCCTACCCTCGGCAGCTCGACTTCGCCGAGTTCCGCCGGATCGCCGACCTGGTCGACGCCAAGCTGATGGTCGACATGGCGCACTTCGCCGGTCTCGTGGCCGCCGGACTGCACCCGTCGCCGGTGCCGCACGCGGACATCGTCACGACCACCACGCACAAGACCCTCGGCGGTCCGCGCGGCGGGCTGATCCTGTCCCGGCAGGAGCTGGCGAAGAAGATCAACTCGGCGGTGTTCCCCGGCCAGCAGGGCGGGCCGCTGGAGCACGTGATCGCGGCCAAGGCCGTGGCGCTGAAGATCGCCGCGACCGACGGGTTCCGCGAGCGCCAGGAGCGCACCCTGGAAGGCGCGAAGCTCCTCGCCGACCGGCTGTCGCGCACCGACTGCGCCGAGGCGGGCGTCCGCGTCCTCACCGGCGGCACCGACGTGCACCTGGTGCTCGTCGACCTGGTGAACTCCCAGCTCAACGGCCAGGAGGCGGAGGACCGGCTGCACTCGGTCGGGATCACCGTCAACCGCAACGCGGTGCCGTTCGACCCGCGCCCGCCGATGGTGACGTCGGGGCTGCGGATCGGCACCCCGGCGCTGGCCACCCGCGGTTTCGGCGCCGACGATTTCACCGAGGTCGCCGACATCATCGCCGAGACGCTGAAGCCGGACTTCGACGAAGCCGCGCAGCAGGCGTTGCGCACCCGGGTCGAGCTGCTGGCGAAGAAGCACCCACTGTACGCGGACCTGAGCCGATGAGCGCGCAGCCCGAGGGGCGGAAGCTGTTGCGGCTTGAGGTGCGCAACAGCGAGACGCCGATCGAGAGGAAGCCCTCCTGGATCAAGACGCGCGTGCGGATGGGTCCGGAGTTCACCGAGCTGAAGGGCTTGGTGAAGCGCGAGGGTCTGCACACGGTTTGCGAAGAAGCGGGCTGTCCCAACATTTACGAGTGCTGGGAAGACCGGGAAGCCACGTTCCTGATCGGCGGGGACCAGTGCACCCGGCGGTGTGATTTCTGCCAGATCGACACGGGCAAGCCCGCTGCGCTGGACCGCACCGAGCCGCGGAAGGTCGCCGAATCGGTGCAGGCCATGGGCTTGCGGTACTCGACGATCACCGGCGTGGCTCGCGACGACCTGGCTGATGGCGGTGCCTGGCTGTACGCCGAGACCGTGCGGCAGATTCACGCGTTGAACCCGGGCACGGGTGTCGAGCTGTTGATCCCGGACTTCAACGCGGAGCCGGATCAGCTGGCCGAGGTGTTCGGGTCGCGTCCGGAGGTGTTGGCGCACAACGTGGAGACGGTGCCGCGGATCTTCAAGCGGATCCGTCCCGGGTTCCGGTACGCGCGGTCGCTGGACGTGATCACCCAGGCCCGTGCGGCGGGTTTGGTGACGAAGTCGAACCTGATCCTCGGGATGGGCGAGACTCCGGACGAGGTCACTGTCGCGTTGCAGGACCTGTTCGACGCGGGCTGCGAGATCATCACGATTACCCAGTACCTGCGGCCCTCGCCCCGGCACCACCCGGTCGACCGCTGGGTCAAGCCGGAGGAGTTCGTGGAGCACGCGAAAACCGCTGAGGCGATTGGATTCCCGGGTGTGATGGCGGGGCCGCTGGTGCGGTCGTCGTATCGCGCGGGCCGGTTGTACGCGCAGACCAAGGCCCATCGGGGCGAGGAACTGCCGGAGAACCTGGCCCACCTGACCGCCGAGGGACCGGCGGCGCAAGAAGCCAGCAGCGTGCTGGCGAGGAACTAAGAGAAGGGGCGGATCAATGGCGATCAGCGTCTTCGACCTGTTTTCGATCGGCATCGGGCCGTCGAGTTCGCACACGGTCGGCCCGATGCGGGCGGCCAAGACCTTTGTGGACGGTCTGGTCGAGGACGGCGTGCTGGAGCGGGTCGCGCGGGTGCAGGCCGAGTTGTTCGGTTCCCTCGGCGCGACCGGGTTCGGGCACGGCAGCGACAAGGCGGTGCTGCTCGGGCTTTCCGGGGAGCGGCCGGAGGAGATCGACACCGGCACGGTGCCCGCCAAGGTAGCGGCGATCCGGGAGTCCGGACGGCTGGCTGTCGGCGGGACGCATTCCGTGGCGTTCGCCGAGGACACCGACCTGACGATGCACCGGCGGAAGTCTCTGCCCGCGCATCCCAACGGGATGGTGTTCCGGGCGTTCGCTTCCGACGGTTCGCTGGTGCGGGAACGGACGTATTACTCCGTCGGCGGCGGATTCGTGCGGGACGAGTCGTACGAGACCGACACGGTGTTCGTGGAGGATTCCACGCCGGTGCCTTATCCGTTCCGCACTGGGGCGGATCTGCTGAAGCATTGTGCGGACACCGGGCTGCCGGTCAGCGAGATCATGCTTCAGAACGAGCTTTCCTGGCGCAGTCGCGAGGAAGTTCGGGACGGGCTGCTCGGCATCTGGCAAGTGATGGCCGAATGCGTGCAGAACGGCTGCGCTCACGAAGGCGTGCTGCCCGGTGGTCTGAAGGTGCCGCGGCGGGCGAAGTCGTTGCACGACAAGCTGCTCGCTGAAGACGGCGCGGACGATCCGTTGTACGCCATGGATTGGGTCAGCCTGTACGCGCTCGCGGTGAACGAGGAGAACGCCGCGGGCGGTCGCGTCGTCACTGCCCCCACCAATGGCGCGGCGGGGATCATTCCCGCGGTATTGCACTATTACCAGCGGTTCGTGCGCGGGGCGTCGGACGACGGCATCGTCACCTTCCTGCTCACCGCGGGCGCGATCGGCTCGATCCTCAAGCAGACCGGGTCGATCTCGGGCGCCGAGGTCGGCTGCCAGGGCGAGGTCGGTTCGGCCTCGGCGATGGCCGCCGCCGGACTGACCGAGGTGCAGGGCGGATCGCCCGCGCAGGTGGAGAACGCGGCTGAGATCGGGGTCGAGCACCACCTCGGGCTCACCTGCGATCCGGTGGGCGGGCTGGTGCAGATCCCGTGCATCGAGCGGAACGCGGTGGGAGCGTCCAAGGCTATTCATGCTGCGCGGATGGCGTTGCGCGGCGACGGCAGCCACGTGGTGACGCTGGACAAGGCGATCAAAACGATGCGCGAGACCGGCGCGGACATGTCGGTGAAGTACAAGGAGACCGCGCGCGGCGGACTGGCCGTGAACGTCATCGAGTGCTGATTTTCGTTCCGTGAAGGACTCCTTGAGGGAATCAAATTCCCTCAAGGAGTCCTTCACGGCGTTTTGGCGTGGCGAGGCGCAGGCCCAGCTCCATGAGCCACCAGCCGAGCCGTTGCCGGGCGGGCGCGCGGGGCGTGGGCGGGTAGCGGACGGCGGCGGCTCGCAGCTCGTCTTGCCGGGCGGCGGCCAACGCTTGCAGGAACGGGTTCATCGGGATTCCCCCTGGTCTTCGGATGGGACAGTCGCGTGCGGGAACGCCGCCCACTGCGCGATCACCGTCTCGTCGCCCGGACGGGCCGGACGGCGGTAGCGGTCGATCACCGCTTCGATTTCTTCGATCAGCCGCTGGGATTCGCCCGGGGTGAGCGGCATCCGGGTGCTGCTCAGCGTCGCGCTGTCCTGCCACTCGCCGGCCCAGCGCGGCAGTTCCGAGACGAACTGCGCTTGTTCGCGATAGCGGATGTCCACGTGCTGGTGCAGGAAAGCCATCAGCGGTCCGGCCATGTCCGGGTCGTCGACGAAGTCGGCCGCGCGCATCCGGGTCGAGTCCTGCGCCGCCTTCCACCAGCGTTCGCGCTTCGAGCCCCGGCTGGTGTCTTCCGCGACCAGTCCGGCGTCCGCGAGCTGGCGCAGGTGCCACGACGTGGTGCCCGAGCTTTCGCCGACGCGCTTGCCGAGCCCGGTCGCGGTGGCCGGGCCGTCGACGGTCAGCAGGTCGAGCAGTTCCATGCGCAGCGGATGCGCCAGCGCACGCAGGGTGCGGGCGTCGATCTGGCGGGCGCGGCGTTCGTCGGGCATGCTCCGTACTCTAGATCGCAGAGAAAGCTTTGCAAAGAGTTCTCTGCGATTAGGCAGCATAGAATCGGACAGGTGGAGTCGACCTCGGTGGTGAGCGCGAACGCGGCCCTGTTCCGGCCGGTGCGTGCCGGGAACGCCTTCGAGGAGACCGTCGAGCGGCTGTTGCAGGCGATCCGCCTCGGTGTCGTCGGCGCGGGGGACCGGCTGCCCTCCGAACGCGAGCTGGCTGAGCGGCTCGGCGTCAGCCGGGTGACCTTGCGCGAGGCGATTCGCGCGCTGGCCGACGCGGGGTACGTCGAGTCGCGGCGCGGGCGGTACGGCGGCACGTTCGTGAACGAGAAACTGCCGGATCCTGCTGAGCGAGCGGTCGGCGAGGTCGACGCGGCGGGGTTGGAAGACGCGCTCTGCCTGCGGCATGTGCTGGAGACCGGCGCGGCGGAGGCGGCTGCGGCGCGGACGTTGAGCCCGGCTGATCGGCAGCATCTCACCGGCACGCTCGCCGAGGCGTCGGCGGCCAGTCTCGCCGATTACCGGCGCAAGGATTCGCGGCTGCACCTGGCGATCGCGGAGGTCACCGCGTCCGCGTCGCTGACCAGCACGGTCGCCGACGCGCGGACGCGGGTCAACCAGCTGCTCGACCGGATCCCGCTGCTCGAACCCAATCTGGAGCATTCGAACGCGCAGCACGAGGCGATCGTCGACGCGATCCTCGCCGGCGATCCGGAGGCCGCGCGGCAGGCGATGGCTGAGCACATCGAGGGCACCGCGTCGCTGCTGCGCGCGTTCCTCGCGTGATCAATTCACCGGATCAGCAGAACCTTGTCACCGGTTCAGTCGTCCTTCATTCGTGGAGTCAGCCCCGGAGAGTGACCGATCCGCTGTTGTCCGTCGCAAGTGGCGCCGCGTCCGCAGGGGCGCCTACTACCTGACCGGCTTCGCGGTCGGCGTGCCGCTGATCGCGTTCTGGATCGCCTACCTGCTGCTGGACGTCCGCAGCCCGCAGGACGTGCTCGCCTCGCTCGGCAAAACCGTCACGCTGAAGTACGCCGACGGCAGCGAGCTGCTGCGCGTCGTGCCCCCGGGCGGCGACCGGCGGTTCGTGCCGTTCGACCAGATCCCGCGGAAACTGCGCGACGCCATCGTCGCCACCGAGGACCCGACCTTCTGGGCCAACTCCGGCTTCGACCCGACCGGGATCGGCCGCGCGTTCCTGACCGGCGTCGGCGGCGGGTCCGGGATCACCCAGCAGTACATCAAGAAATCGACCGGCGACGAGGATTCGACGCTCTCCCGGAAGATGCAGGAACTCGTGCTCGCCACGAAGATCACCCAGCGGCAGAGCAAGGAACAGATCTTCGAGAGCTACGTCAACATCATTTCCTTCGGCCGCAACACTTTCGGCCCGGCGGCGGCGATGAACGCGTTCTTCGGCCGTCCGCTCGACAACAGCATCACCTGGAGCGAGGCCGCGTTCCTGGCCGGGATGATCCAGTCGCCGTCTGTGCACGATCCGGCCGCGTCCGGCGACGAGCACGCGGCGAAACGCTGGCGATACGTACGGGACAAGCTCGTCGAACGCGGTTATCTGGAGACCGCCGACGGCATGGCCTATCCGGGTGCGGAGATCAAGCCGCCCGCCGAGACGCGAGTGAGCCTGAATTACGACCAGTACCACCTCAAACAGCGAGTGCTCACCGAACTGGAGACCGCCGGGTTCTCGATTTCCCGGTTGCAACAAGGGAATCTGACTGTCCAAACCACCCTCGACCCTGGCTTGCAGAACGCCGCGCACGCCGCGCTGAGCGACCGGCTGAAGGGCGAGCCGGCGGAGTTCCGCGGCGCGCTGGTGGCGGTCGATCCGACGAATGGCGCGGTGCGTGCGTACGACGGAGGCAACAACGGCGTCCGAGATTACGCGGCGACCGGGCACGCACTCGGCTCCGCGTTCTACCCGTTCACTGCGGCCGCTGGCTTGAAGAACGGGATATCGCTGGAGGAGAAAGTGGCTGCTCCCAGGGAGATTCAGTACCTCGGCGAGAAGTTCGAGTATCCGCCGAAGTGCCCGCAGCCCTGCACCTTGCGCAGTGCGTTGACCTCAGGCGCGGACACGCCGTTCGTTTCAGTGTCCAAGAAGGTCGGTGTCGACGAGGTGAGCGCGGCGGCGCGTTCGGCGGGGATCCCGGACGAGGCGGACGGTACGCCGACCATGCGCGAGCAGGACGGCGTCACGATCGGCTCGGGCATCGTCGTCGGCCGGTATCCGATGCGGCCGCTCGACGTGGCCGGGGCGTACGCGACCTACGCCGCCAACGGGAGGCACGCGGCGGTCCACCTCGTGGACAAGGTGCTCGATCGGTCGGGGAAAGTCGTGTGGCAGCACGAAAACCAGCCGGTTTCCGCGGTTCCGGAAACGGTGGCGCAGGACGTGACTTCGGCGTTGCATACGACGCTGCCGGACGGTCGCGCGGCGGCTCTGCGCACTGGCGAGTTCGAGCGCGGCAACTCGCGCGACAACCAAGACGCCTGGGCGGTCGGCTACACGCCGCAGCTGGCGACAGCGGTGTGGCTCGGCTCCGACGACGACCGCAAGCTGGTCGACGGGGACGGCAAGAAGGTGACCGGTTCGTCGGTCCCGGCGGACGTGTGGCGGTCCTTCATGGCCCGCCGCTGATCAGGCGGCCCGGCGGCTGACCTTCGGGATCACCATCGGGCTCCCGCTCTCCGGGCACTCCATCACCCGGCACGGCAGCTCGAAAATCCGCTCGACGTTCTCCGCTGTCACGACCTCCTCCGGCGTCCCGGTGGCCAGCACCTTGCCGTCGCGCATCGCGATCAGGTGCGTCGCGTACCGGGCCGCGTGGTTGAGGTCGTGCAGCACCGCGACCAGCGTGCGGCCCTGTTCGCTGTGCAGGGTCGCGCAGAGGTCGAGGATGTCGAGCTGGTGCGCGATGTCCAGGTACGTCGTCGGCTCGTCGAGCAGCAGCAGATCGGTCTGCTGGGCGAGCGCCATCGCCATCCAGACGCGCTGGCGCTGCCCGCCGGACAGTTCGTCCACCATCCGCTCGGCGAGGTCGTCGACGCCGGTCGCGCGCATCGAATCGGCGACGACCGTCGCGTCCTCGCGGGACCACTGGCGCAGCAGTTTCTGGTGCGGGCAGCGGCCGCGCGCGACGAGGTCGGCCACGGTGATCCCGTCCGGCGCGATCGAGCTTTGCGGCAGCAGCCCAAGCCGCCGCGCGACCTCCTTCGCGCCGTAGCTGGAGATCACCTCGCCGTCGAGGTAGACCGAGCCCTCGCGCGGCTTCAGCATGCGGGCGAGCGCGCGCAGCAATGTCGTCTTGCCGCAGGCGTTGGGGCCGACGATTACCGTGAACGACTTGTCCGGGATGACCACGCCGAGTCGTTCGGCGACCGTGCGGCCGTCGTAGGCCAAGGTGAGGTTCTCGGCGTGCAGCCGGGTGTCTTCGCTCGTCAGTGCCACACAGGTAAGGCTAACCTAGTGACCCCTGTTCGGGGAGTTCCGTGGGTCGCATTAGCGAACAGCGACCGGCCGGTGCCATGATGCGTCCGGGAGAATCCCGGCAGAGCGAGGGTGGGATGGACGACTACCGCGTCGTCGCGGACGAACTCGCCGCCGACATCGAAGCCGGACGGCTGCGGCCCGGCGACAGGCTGCCGCCGCAGCGCCGGTTCGCGCGCGATCGCGGCATCGCGGGCTCCACCGCCGCCCGTGTGTACGGCGAACTCGTCCGGCGCGGCCTGGCGATCGGCGAGGTCGGCCGGGGCACCTTCGTGCGCGCGGCCAAGCCCGGACCCGAACCGGCGCTGTCCGAACCCGGCGAAGCGCGCGTGGACCTCGAACTCAATTTCGCCGTGCTGCCAAGCCAATCCGCCAAACTTGCCCAAGCGCTCGAACCCGTGCTGCGCGCGGACGTCTTCACCGACGCCCTGCATCCGCTCGGCGCGGCTGGCACCAAGGCGGTCCGCGCGGCCGCCGTCACCATGCTCGCCCGCGGTACTTGGAAGCCGGATCCGGACCAGGTGCTGGTCGCGGGCAACGGACGGCAGGGCATCGCGGCCGCGCTCGCGGCGTTCGTGCCGACCGGCGAGCGGCTGGCGGTCGAATCCCTGACGTACCCGGTGGTCAAAGCCGCGGCGACCCGGCTCGGCATCGAGCTGGTCCCCATCGAAACCGACGCCTACGGCCTGGTCCCGGCCGCGCTAGCGGCGAGCGCTCCGGTGCGGGCGCTGTACGTCCAGCCGACCCTGCACAATCCGCTCGGCACCACGATGCCGCCGCAGCGCCGCGCCGAACTGGCCGCGACCGTCCGCAGGCTGGACCTGCCGGTGGTCGAGGACGGCATCTACACCTTCCTCCGCCCGGACACCGAACCGCTCGCCGCGCTGATGCCGGAGCGGACGGTTTTCGTGGACAGCCTTTCGAAACGCGTCGCGCCCGGGCTCACCGCAGGATTCCTCGTAGTGCCGCCGCCATGGGTCGCACGGCTGGCGAGCGCCATCCGGTCCGGCGGCTGGGCGGCGTCGCGCTTCTCGGTGGAGGCGGCGCGACGGTGGATCACCGGCGGCGTGCTGGCGGAGGTCGAAGCGGCGAAGCGCGCGGATGCCGGTGTGCGGGCGAGGATCGTCGCCGACCGGCTGGCGGGCTTCCAGGTGTACGGCGACTCCTCGGCTTACCACCGGTGGTGGGTGCTGCCGGACCAGTGGCGGGCCGAGACTTTCGTGGCCGCGGCGGCTCGCCGGGGGATCGCGTTGTCCCCGGCGGCGGCGTTCTCGGTGGTGCCGGGACACGCGCCGAACGCGGTGCGGATCGCGGTTTCCGCGCCCGCGGAGGAGACGCTGGGGAGTGCGCTGGAAGTGCTGGCCGGGCTGGCTGGCGGATCGCCGGACGACACGTTGGTGGAGTAGGTGTTCGTGCCGGTCCTCACCGGCACGAACACGTCAGGCCTTCCGCCGCCACACCAGCCGCGCGAGCGTCCCCGCCACCGCTGCCGGAGCGGGCTGCCGGGGCCGCCTTTTGGCCTCCGGCGCGGATTCCGGCATCACCCGGTACACGAGGTGCGCCGCGAACCGGGCGAGGTTCGGCGTCGCCAGCGAAGCCAGTTCCGCGGCGCGGCCCTCGGGCAGGCTCAGGATCTGTGGCCGCCGCTCGATCGCCTTCACCACCAGCGCCGCCGCGCGTTCCGGCGAACTCGCCGGCAGCCCGCGGTAGGATCCGGTCGGCGCGATCATGTCCGTGCGCACCAGCGGCATCCGGACCGAAGAGAACGTGACGCCGTCGGACAGTGTCTCGCGGCCGGCGGTCAGGCTGAACTCCTCTAGCGCTGCTTTCGAGGCCAGGTAAGCGGAAAACCGCGGGGTGTCGGTCTGCAGGCCCTGCGTGGTGACGTTCACGACGTGGCCGAACCGGCGTTCGGTCATCGACGGCAGCAGCCCGAGGATCAGCCGCACCGGGCCGAAGTAGTTGATGGCCATGGTGCGTTCGTAGTCGTGGAACCGTTCGGTCGACAGCTGCACCGAGCGTCGAATGGACCGTCCGGCGTTGTTCACCAAGACGTCTACCGCACCGTGGTCGGCTAGAACGGCCTTCACAAGACTGTCGACCGCGTCGCCGTCAGTGAGGTCGCACGGGTACGTCGCTGCTTCGCCGCCAGCTGCGGTGATCTCGCTACGCACGCCTTCGAGTTCTTCGACGCGGCGCGCGACGAGAAGCACCTTCGCACCGCGACGCGCGACAGCAAGCGCCGAAGCACGGCCGATGCCGGACGAGGCACCGGTGATGAGGACAACGCGTCCTTCGAGCCCTGGACGGCGAGCGTGGTCCGGGTCGAGATGCGCGCGCCAGTACCGGTACAGCGGTTCGGCGTAGTCGCGAAGCTCGGGAAGGTGGACGCCGCTGCCGTACAGCTCCGAAGTGGTGCGCGCGGTGTCGAACTCCACCTCCATATTCAGGTGGGGGAGTACTTCGAGCGGAATTCCCAGCTCTGTCAACACTGCTGCGCGCGTTGCACGTCCAGTCGGCAGGCGGTCCACGGCGGTCGCGAGGCGGGACGCTGTTGTGCGAAGCAGGCTAGACGGCACCGTCGTGCGTACGCGCGGCGCTCCGGCAACGCGGGCGAAGGCGTTGTAGACCTCGTGCAGCTTCTGCGGTCGCGGCGAGGCGAGGTGATACGTACTGCCCGAAGGTGCTTCGCGGTGCATGAGGCTTTCCATCGCGGCGATGACGTAGTCGACCGGGACGAGGTTGGTAGCCCCGAAGTCGGGCGCGACGAGCGGCAGTTGCCTCGGCAGCGCGGCGAGCCGCGAGATGGCGGGCAGGAAGTAGTACGGGCCGTCGATCTTGTCCATCTCGCCGGTGCGCGAATCGCCGACGACCGCCGAGGGCCGGTAGACGCGGAACGGCACGTCGGACTGTTCGCGGACCAGCTTCTCGGCCTCGAATTTCGTGGCGTGGTAAGGAGAACTGAAGGACTGCCCGAGGTCGAAGTCGGCCTCGGTGAAGCGCCCCGCGTGGTCGCCCGCGACCGCGATGGACGAAACGTGGTGCAGGAGTCCCGCACCGGCGACCGCGGCGAAGGCGAGCAGGTTCCGGGTGCCCTCGACGTTCGCGGCCCGGTTCGCCGCGTCGTCGGCGGTGAAGTCGTAGATCGCGCCGAGGTGGACGACGTGATCGATCCCGCCGATCCCGTCGTAGCCGGCCGGATCGAGGCCGAGCAGCGGTTCGGTGAGATCGCCGACGGCGGGGACCAGGCGGTCGGCGTTCGGCCAGTCCCGCGAGAGCTCGGCGAGGCGGTCGCGCGAGGTGTTGCGGACGAGCACGTGGACGGCGGTGGTGTCCCGCCGCGCGAGCAACCGGGCGACCAGGCGCTTCCCGAGGAAGCCCGTCGCGCCCGTGACGAAGTAGGTGGTCATGGCCGGCACCTTTCGGGGTCTGCGGGTGCCGACTCTACCTACTCATGAGTAGGAACGGTAGTTGTCAGTCGGTTCCGGTGCGTCGCGCCGACGTCGCGGTGGCCACCACGGCGTCGCGCAGGGCCGCGCGCAGCCGCCCGACCTCCAGCGGCCCCAGCACCGCCGCCTCTCCCGGCGGCGCGACCAGCACGACTTTGTCGTCACTGCTCACGAACACCGTCACGTCCCGGCGCCTGCCCGCCAGGTCCCGGCAGCCGACCGTCCACTCGTTCCGTACCGCACTGTCGTCCCGCGCTGTCACGACCCTCGCCCTCCGATCACGTCGTACCCGTGTCCTTCGTGCGGGGGTGTGACCGGGCCCTCCGGGGCGTCTTACGCCGGTTCACCCGAATTGCCTACCGGCCGGTTTTCCACGGGGTGTGACCGGCCGGATACCGGAGTAGCGTCGGCGACCGCACGCCGCGGGCACTCGGGAGGACGGATGTCGGAACCTCGGAAGATCGTCGTCGTCGGATCCGGACTGGCCGGTGCCACTGCGGCGGCGACAGTCCGGGAGCGCGGTTTCGACGGCGACGTCCTGCTGCTCGGAGCCGAAACGCACCGGCCGTATGAGCTGCCGCCGCTGTCGAAGGCAGTGCTGCTCGGCAACGCCGAGGAACCGGATTGGGTGCGTGACGGGGGCTACTGGGACGAGCACGACATCCGGCTGCTCTCCGCCACCACAGCGACCCGAGTCGAACTGGGCGCACGCCTGGTCCTCGACGACGCTGGCGGCGAACACCGCTACGACCGTCTGGTCTTAGCGACCGGCTCGCGCCCGCGGACGTTGAAGGTGCCCGGCGGCGACCTTCCCGGCCTCTACACGCTTCGCACTCTCGACGACGCACTGCGGCTGCGCGCGGCCTTCGAAGCAGCGAAGCGAGTACTGATCGTCGGCGCGGGCTGGATCGGCACTGAAGCCGCCGCTGCCGCGCGTACGCACGGTGCTGAGGTGACTGTGGTCGCGCCGGAAAGGCTGCCGCTCGCGAACGTCCTCGGCGACGAGGTTGCCGGAGTGTTCTACCGCTTGCACGAAGAACACGGTGTGCACTGGCGGCTCGGCGAAGGCGTCGCAGCGATCACCGGTGACAAAGCAGCGACCGGCGTCCGACTGTCGAACGGCGAAGAGCTGTACGCCGACGTTGTGCTCATCGCGGTCGGCGCGGCCCCTCGCGTCGAGTTGGCACACGACGCTGGCCTGGAGCTGGCAGACGACGGTGGCGTTGACGTCGATGCAGGTCTGCGTACAGCGGCACCTGACGTCTACGCGATCGGTGACATCGCCTCGGAGTTCCATCCGCGCTACGGCCGCCGCGTACGCGTCGAGCACTGGGCGACAGCGCGTACGCAGGGCGAGCACGTGGCGGCCAACCTTTTTGGCGCGAACGAGCCGTACTTGAACAGCCCGTACTTCTTCTCCGACCAATACGACCCGGACCGCGGCGGCCCGGCGATCGGCTGCGAGTACCGCGGCCTGCCCGTCTTGGACCGGGACCGCGTCGTAGTGCGCGGCGACCTCGCGGCTTACGACTTCACGGCGTTCTGGGTGACCCCGGGCAGCGAGGTTTCGGCCGCGATGAACGTAAATCAGTGGGACGACGGGGACGCGCTGCAGAAGCTGGTCGACGAACGAATCGCGGTCACCGACGACCAGCTGCGGAGCGGGAATCTCGCCGATTTGGGCTGACCGACAGCGTCGCGAACGACGGCAAGGCGAGCACCCCGAACCCGGCCATCGTGGCGGCCATCGGAACCGCTGTGCCCGATCCGCCGAGCCCGACCAGCGGCGTCGCGATCCCGCCGATCGCGAACTGCAGTACCCCCAGCAGCGCGGACGCCGATCCCGCCGTGCGCGCGTGCCCGGCCAGCGCGAGCGAACTGGCGTTCGGGCTGATGATGCCGATGCAGGAAACCATGAGCAGCAACGGAATCAGCAACGCTGGCAACGGCAGCCGCAGGACGGCGGCGGCCAGTGTCACGAGGCCGGAAATCGTCGACACGGTCAGCCCCGCGCGCAGCAGCGTCCGCTCTGGGAACCGGCCGACGAGCCATCCGTTGAGCTGCCCGGCGAGCACGATGCCAACTCCGTTGAGCCCGAAGACGACGCTATATTCCTGCGGGCTCAGGCGGTAGACATCCTGCAGCGCGAACGACGAACCCGAGATGTACGCGAACAGTGCGGCGAAGTTCAGGCCCGCAGTGAGCGCGTAGCCGAGGAATGTGCGATCGGTGAGCAGTCGTCCGTACGTCCGAAGCACCCCGCCCAGCCGCGCCGGATGCCGACGCTCGACCGGCAACGGCTCCGGCAGCGCGAACGCGACCGCGCAAAGCAGTAGCGCCCCGAACGCGGTGAGGACGACGAACACGCCGCGCCAGGACGTGAACGTGAGCAACTGCCCGCCGAGCACCGGGGCGAGGATCGGCGCGAGACCGTTGACGAGCAGGAGGAGCGAGAAGAACTTCGTCATCGCGGTGCCGGTGTAGAGGTCGCGGACGGCCGCGCGGGCGATTACGATCCCCGCTGCCGCGCCGAGCGCCTGAACACTCCGCGCGGCGATCAACAGCTCAACTCCCGGGCTTGCCGCCGCCGCGATCGACCCGGCGATGTACAACCCGAGCCCGACCAGCAAGGGTCTCCGCCGTCCGAAGGAATCCGACAACGGCCCGGCGATGATCTGCCCGACCGCCAGCCCGACGACGAACGCGGTGAGCGTCAGCTGGACGGTGGTGTCGGAGGCCTGGAAGTCGCCCGCCATCCGGGGGAGGGCGGGGAGGTACATGTCGATGGAGAGGGGTCCGAAGGCGGAGAGACCGCCGAGGATGAGGAGACGTCGGATCTTGCCCTGGCGGGGGTGCTCGGGGAGGGTGGCGGGGTGTTCGACGGCGGAGTGCTTCGTGCTGGAGGGAGCTGCGGTGGAGTATTCGGCCGCGGAATGACCCGGAGTGGCGCGGTCTGCTTCGGAGTGATCGGGCGTGGAGTGCTCCGTCGCGGGACGATCGACAGCAGTCGAACGATCAGTCGCGGGCCGCGGCACGCCGTCGGCTTCCCGTTCAGCGGCACCCTCGATGGCAGGTCTGTCCGCGTCGCCGGGATGCCGCCCGTTCTCCGCACCGGAAACGTCAACGGCCCGCCCGCCGCCCGCTTCACCAGTGCTGCTGCTCGACCTTCGAGCGCCTTCTCCGCCGCCGTGCGATCCCCCGTCGGGCCCTGTCGCCTCTTCTGGTCCCATCCGCGCCGCACCGTCTCCCTCGTCCTGGCGGGACCTCCCCGCCAGGACGAGTGTCCGTTATCCACCCGGCAGCCTGGTGATCGGATCAATTTCCGCACCAAATCCCGCTTCCCTCTAGATCTGCCACCCTCCGATGCGCTATACATCGGATGTATCGCGAACTGGGTGTCGAGAGAGGGGTTCGTCCGTGCGGTTTGTGCGTCTCGGGGCAGCGGGGGCTGAGCGTCCGTTCGTCCGTGCCGGTGACGGCACCCTCCACGACCTCTCCGGGGTCACGCCGGACATCGACGGCGCGTTCCTCGCCGGCGACGGGCCGGCGAAGGCCGCGCAGGCGCTCGAAGCCGGGGAACTGCCGGTCGTCGACGGGGCCGGGCCGCGGGTCGGCGCGCCGATCGCCGCGCCGGGCAAGATCGTCTGCATCGGCATGAACTACCGCCGCCACGCCGAGGAAACCGGCGCGGCCGTGCCGGCCGAACCGGTGCTGTTCATGAAGGCTCCCGACGTGATGGTCGGACCGTTCGACGAGGTGCTCGTCCCGCGCGGCTCCACGGCCACCGACTGGGAGGTCGAACTCGGCGTCGTCATCGGGAAAACCGCGCGCTATCTGGAAAGCGCGGACGAGGCGCTGGCGCACGTCGCCGGGTATGTCGTGTCCAACGACGTCTCCGAGCGCGATTTCCAGCTGAACCGCGGCGGCCAGTGGGACAAGGGCAAGAACTGCGAGACCTTCAACCCGCTCGGCCCGGAACTGGTGACCGCCGACGAGATTCCCGACCCGCAGGCGCTCGGCCTGCGCACCTGGGTCAACGGCACGAAGGTGCAGGATTCGTCCACAAAGGACATGGTGTTCGGCGTCGCCGAGATCATCCACTACCTGAGCCAGTTCATGGTGCTGCGCCCCGGCGACCTGATCAACACCGGCACCCCGGAGGGGGTCGCGCTCGGGCAGCCGGAGCCGAAACCGTACCTGCGCGCGGGCGACGTCGTCGAGCTGGAAATCGACGGCCTCGGCAAGCAGCGCCAGACCTTCGGGCAGGCCTGACATGGCGAAAATCGTGGCCATGGAGGTCCGGGACGTCCGGTTCCCGACGTCGCGCGACCTCGACGGTTCGGACGCGATGAACCCGGATCCGGACTATTCGGCGGCCTATGTCGAACTGCACACCGACGCCGGACCGGACGGTTACGGTCTCGCGTTCACCATCGGCCGCGGCAACGACGTGCAGGCCGCCGCCATCCGCGCGCTGGCGCCGCATGTGGTCGGCCGCGACGTGCCGGAAGACGCGGAAGCGCTCGGCGCGCTCTCGCGGGCATTGGTCGGCGACTCGCAGTTTCGTTGGCTGGGCCCGGAAAAGGGTGTCGCGCACATGGCGATCGGCGCGATCGTCAACGCCGCGTGGGACCTCGCCGCACGCCGTGCCGGACTGCCGCTGTGGAAGTTCGCGTCGCGGATGACGCCGGAGGAGTTGGTGTCCCTTGTGGACTTCCGCTACCTCTCGGACGCGCTTACCGAACAAGAAGCGCTCGACATCCTGCGCGCCGCCGAATCCGGGAAAGCGGAACGGATTGCTCGGCTCGAGGCCGAGGGCTACCGCGCGTACAGCACGTCGGCGGGCTGGCTCGGCTACTCCGACGCGAAACTGGTGCGGCTGGCCGAACAGGCGGTGGCCGACGGTTTCGAGATGATCAAACTGAAGGTCGGCGGAAATCTCGAGGACGATGTCCGGCGGATGAAGCTGGCTCGCGAGACCGTCGGCGCGGACATTCGGGTCGCGGTCGACGCGAACCAGCGCTGGGATGTCGCGACAGCCGTGTCATGGATGACCGCACTGGCACCGTTCGATCCATATTGGATTGAAGAGCCGACCTCGCCGGACGACGTGCTTGGGCACGCGGCCATCGCGAAGGCACTCGCGCCGATCAAGGTGGCCACCGGCGAGCACGTCCAAAACCGGGTGGTATTCAAGCAATTGCTGCAGGCCGGTGCGATCGACGTGCTCCAGCTGGACGCCGCGCGCGTCGGCGGAGTCAACGAGAATCTCGCGATCCTGTTGCTGGCGGCCAAATTCGGCGTTCCGGTGTGTCCGCACGCCGGCGGGGTCGGGCTGTGCGAGCTCGTGCGGCATCTGTCCATGTTCGACTTCGTGGCAGTGTCCGGTTCGGACGAAGACCGCAGCATCGAATGGGTCGACCACCTGCACGACCACTTCACCGACCCGGCCGTCGTGCGCGACGGCCGCTACCTCGCTCCGACCGCACCGGGCTTCTCCGCGCGCATGCACGACGCTACGCTGCGCCGGTTCAGCTTCCCGGACGGTCCTGAATGGACGGAGAACGCGCAGTGAGCGAATTCGACGGCCTGGTCGCCGCGGTCACCGGCGGTGCCTCGGGCATCGGACTGGCCACGGCGAACCTGCTGGCCGAGCGCGGCGCGCAGGTGGCTGTGCTCGACCTCAAGACCGACGAGGTTCCCGAGCCGCTGACCGGATTCCGCTGCGACGTGACGTCCGACGCCGAGGTCCGCGCCGCTGTCGACGCGGTGGCCGAACGCTTCGGCCGGCTCGACATCCTCATCAACAACGCGGGCATCGGCGCGCAGGGCGACGTCACCGCGAACGACGACGACGAGTGGCACCGCGCGTACGACGTGAATGTGGTCGGCATGGTGCGCACGGCCCGGGCCGCCTTGCCGCACTTGAAAAACTCGCCGGCGGCGGCGGTCGTGAACACTTGCTCGATCGCCGCGTGGGCCGGATTGCCCGCGCGGGCACTGTACTCGGCCACGAAGGGCGCGGTGCTGTCGCTGACCCTCGCGATGGCCACCGATCACCTGCCGGACCGGATCCGCGTCAACTGCGTGTGCCCCGGCACCGCGGACACCCCGTGGGTCGGCAGGCTGCTCGACACCGCCGCGAACCCCTCGGCGGAGCGGGAAGCACTCGCTGCCCGCCAGCCGATGGGAAGGCTGGTCACCGCGGACGAGGTCGCGAACGCGATCGCGTACCTGGCCAGCCCGGTTTCGGCATCGACTACCGGCACCGCGCTCGCGGTGGACGGCGGCATGTACGGCCTGCGCCCGCGCGGACCCGTGCAGAACTGATCTGCTTAGCCAAAAAGGCCTGTCATCAAGGAGGATGCGGTGCGTACGAAGGTGATCCGGCTGGCCGCCGCGGTGGCCGCCTGCGGTTTGGTGCTCGGTGCGTGCGGGTCCACTAAGGACAAACCGGCGGCCGCGGCGAACAGCGGCGGCACCGGCAAGGTCGGGGCCACGCTGCCCCTGCTGACCTCGCCGTTCTGGCAGGCCTACAACAAATACGTGCCGCAGATGGCGAAAGAGCAAGGGCTCGACGCGCTGCCAACGGTGAACGCCGACAGCGACCCGGCGAAGCTCATCACCGACATCGGCACGCTGCTGAACCAGGGCGTGAAGGGGCTCGTCGTCACGCCGCTCGACTCGGCCGCGGTCGTCGCCGGGCTGAAGCAGGCGGAAAACAAGGGCGTCCCGGTGGTCGCGGTGGACGTCGCGCCGGAGAGCGGCAAGGTCGCGATGGTGGTCCGCGCCGACAACAAGGCGTACGGAACCAAGGCGTGCGAAGAAATCGGCAAGCGCGTGAAGAGCGGCAAGGTCGTGCAGGTGATGGGCGACCTCGCGTCGGTCAACGGCCGCGACCGGTCGGCGGCGTTCCGCGAGTGCATGAAGCAGAAGTACCCGGACGTCAAGGTGCTCGAGGTCGCGGCGGAGTGGAAGGCGGACAAGGCGTCGTCCGGTTTGGACAGTCTGCTCACCGCGAACCCGGACATCAAGGGCGTCTACATGCAGGCGGGCGGTGTCTACCTCGCGCCGACCGAGCAGGCGCTCAAGCGCAAGAACCTGTTCTTCCCGGTCGGCGACCCGAAGCACGTGGTGCTGGTGAGCAACGACGGCATCCCGCAGGAGCTCACCGCGATCCGCAACGGCGAACTCGACGCGACCGTTTCGCAGCCCGCCGACGCCTACGCCAAGTACGGCATGTACTGGCTCAAGAAGGCGATGGCGGGCGAGACGTTCAAGCCGGGCCCGACCGACCACGACTCCACGATCGTCGAGATCAGCCCCGGCATCCTGGAAGACCAGCTGCCCGCGCCGGTCGTGACCAAGGACAACGTGGACGACAAAGCGCTGTGGGGTAACAACCTGTGAGCGCCCCGGTAGTGCAGGCGGACGGCGTCGGGAAGCGGTACGGGCCAACCGTGGCGCTGCACGACGTCAGCCTCACCGTGCGGCCCGGCGAGTCACACGCACTCGTCGGCCGCAACGGGGCGGGCAAGTCCACCCTGGTGTCCATCCTCACTGGACTGTCCGAAACGGACACCGGCAGTGTTTCCTTCGGCGGTGTCCCGGCTCCTTCCCTGTCCAAACAGGACGACTGGAAGGCGCGCGTGGCGTGCGTGTACCAGCACGCGATGGTGGTGCCGCAGCTGACGGTCGCGGAGAATCTGTTCCTGAACCGGCAAGCACAGGGCGGATTCTCGATCGGCTGGAAGAAGCTGCGCCGTCAGTCGCGGGAGCTGCTGGACTCGTGGGACGTCCGGGTCGATGCGGACACTCCGGCGGGCGATCTGTCCGTTGAGGACCGTCAGTTCGTCGAGATCGCCCGCGCGTTGAGTTATGGCGCCCGGTTCATCGTGCTGGACGAGCCGACCGCGCAGCTGGACAGCCAGGCCATTGAGCGGCTTTTCGACCGCATGCGGCAGATGCAGGAAAACGGCGTCACGTTCCTGTTCATCTCGCACCACCTGCACGAGGTTTATGAGGTGTGCCAGGCGGTTACCGTCCTGCGCGACGCCCGGCACGTGCTCACCGCACCCGTCTCAGAGGTCAGCCGCGCGGCGCTGGTTGACGCGATGACGGGGGAGCAGGGCGGCCTCGCCGTGCGCGACGCAGCCACCCGCGACCCGCTGGCGGTGGACGCCGAAGAGGTGCTCACCGTCGACGACCTGTCCGGCGACGGCTTCCACGACGTTTCGCTCAGGGTCCACCGCGGTGAGGTAGTCGGTCTCGCCGGCAGCAACGCGAGCGGCAAACACCAGGTGGCCGAGACGGTATACGGCCTGCGCGCACCCACCGCGGGAACCGTTTCCGTAGAGGGAAAACGGCTTCCCCCTGGTGACATTCCCGCCGCCCTGCGCGCCGGAATCGGCTGTGTCCCCAGGGATCGGCACCACGAAGGTCTCGTCCTGGAACACTCCATTATGGACAACGCGACCCTCTCTGTGCTCGACCGGATGGGCCGCGGCGGCCTGGCGTCCCCGAAGGTCCGCCGCGAACGCGGAACCCGCGCCCTGACCGCTTACGACATCGTGGCGGCCAGCGCGGACCAGCCCGTTTCCGATCTGTCCGGCGGAAATCAGCAGAAAGTAGTGCTCGCCAGGGCCTTGGAGAGCGACCCGCGCGTGGTGGTGCTGATCAATCCCACCGCGGGGGTGGACGTGAAGTCGAAAGAGGCCCTGCTCGCGGTCGTGGACCGGGTGCGGGCCGAGGGGAAGGCGGTGCTGCTCGTGAGCGACGAGCTGGACGATCTGCGCCTGGCCGACCGGGTGCTGGTGCTGCGCGCGGGTGCGGTGGCCGCCGTCCACCAGGCCGGCTGGTCCGACGGGGACCTGGTGGCGGATATCGAAGGAGTCGGGCTCCATGACTGACCTGATGAGCGACCCGCAGACGGCGCTGCCCGCGGTGCGGGCGAAGCGCCGGAAGTCGGCGTGGCTGCGCGAACTGGCGCTGCTGCCGGCGCTGGTGGTGGTGTTCGTGATCGGCGGGTTGATCAGCGACACGTTCTTCACCTTCGACAACATCATCAGCATCCTCTCCGCGGCGGCCGCGCTGTCGCTGGTCGTGCTGGGCGAGTCGCTGGTGCTGCTGACCGGGAAGTTCGACCTGTCGCTGGAATCCACGATGGGCATCGCTCCGGCGATCGGCGCGATGCTGGTCATCCCGGCGGCGTCCGCCGGTTTCGGCACCGAATGGCCCTCGGTGCTCGGCCTGGTGGCGATTCCCGTGGTGGGCGCGTTGATCGGCTTCGTGAACGGTTTCCTGATCGTGAAGCTGAAGCTGAACGCGTTCATCGTGACGCTGGCGATGCTGACGGTGCTGCGCGGTACCCAGATCGGCACGACGAACGGCAAGACGCTGTTCGATCAGCTGGACGCGTTCACCGCTTTGGCGACCACGACGTTCGCCGGACTGCCGATGTCGGTATGGCTCGCGGCGGTGCTGTTCGTGGTCTTCGGGCTGGGCCTGCGCTACCACCGAGTCGGCCGCTCGCTGTATGCGATCGGCGGCAACCGCGAAGCAGCGCGGGCCGCGGGCATCCGGGTGGACCGGATCTCGTGGGCGGTCTTCGTAGTGGCCGGGGTACTGGCGGCGATCGGTGGCCTCGCGTACACGGGTTACGTCGGCGCCCTCGGCGCTGACCAGGGCGACGGCTTGATCCTGCAGGTCTTCGCCGCCGCGGTGATCGGCGGCGTCTCGCTGGACGGCGGCCGGGGCACGCTGGTCGGTGCGCTGACTGGGGTGCTGTTGCTGCAGTCGGTGGACAGCCTGCTGCGCATCGCACAGGTCCCGGCGGAATGGCTGAAGGCGATTTACGGCGGGATCATTTTGATCGCGTTGATCATCAGCCGATACGCCGGCGGAAAGCCCCAGACCTGACCGGTGGAGGTTCGGTGATCATCCGACCTTCTCGACTCGCGGCTTCGGTGGGTGGCTTGGTGGGTTACGCGGTGGCTGGTCCGGCGGGTGTCTTGTCGGGCTGTGCGGCGGGTGGCCTGGCGGGTTGTCTCTTGGGCTATCCGGCGGTGGGCCTGGCAGGTGACTTGTTGGGCTGTGCGGCGGGTGGTCTGTTGGGCTGTGCGGTGGTGGGCCTCGCAGGTGGTCTGGTCGGCTGTGCGGTGGTGGGCCTCGCAGGTCGTCAGGTGGGCTGTCCGTTGGCGGGCCCGGCGGATGGCCTGTGGAGTCGCCTCGGTAGGTGGTCCTTTGGCTAGGGCAGTGGGCGACCCGATGATTGATGCGATGGCTGATCCGGCGGGCGGCATACGGGCAGCGGTTGTCTCGGCGGACGACTCCATGCCCGGCGCCATGACTGGCGCGGCGGTCGGCTCCCTGGGGCGGTCCGTGAGGGGTCCCTTCACCGCACAAGCACTGGAGTCGATGAAGGGACCCCTCATTCCGACGACCGGCGAACGAGTCCCCGCCGCTTCAGCCGGGCGTGCGCGATGGGTTCCGCCACCCCAACCGGTTCGGTGCCCGGCAGTCCCCGTCCGGCCACGTGCGCGAAAGTCCCCATCACTCCGGCCGGGCGTGTGTGATGGGTCCAGTCGCTTCGCCCGTCATCGTGTGAAGGGTCCCGTCATTCCCGCTGTGTGGATGCGGAAGTCCCTTTCGCTCCGGCTGGGCATGCGTCATGAGTCCAGCCGCTTCAACCGGGCGTGCGCGATGGGTCCCGCCATTCCGGCCGTGCAGTTGCGAGAGTCCCCTTCGCTCCGGCTGGGCGTGCGTGGTGGGTCCGGTCGCTTCGCCTGTCGTGGGTTGAGGGGTCCCGTCACTCCGGCCGCGCAGTTGCGAAAGTCCCCTTCGCTCCGGCTGGGCGTGTGTGATGGGTTCAACCGCTTCGCCCGTCCTGGCGTGAGGGGTCACGCCATTCCCGCCGCGCAGTTGCGAAAGCCCCCTTCACCCCAGCCAAGCGCGAGCGAAGGGTCCCCTCACACCAACCAGCAAGGAATGAAGGGACCTGTCACCACGACAAGCCTCGCGGAAACCGCCGCCGTGCTCGTTCGGCCGGGGGCCGTGGTGCTCACCGTCCAGTCAGGACGCGGCGGGTTCGGCGTCGTCGCCGGTCGCGTCGTCCTCGACCAGCGTGCTGCGCAGCCACTGCTCCACTCCGGCCACGTGCACCGTCGCCCACGAGCGGGCCAGTTCTGGTTCCCGGGCGGCGATGGCGTCGTAGATCGCGGCGTGTTGTTCCCGGGTCCGGGCCACCGCGCCTTCCTGGGTGAGGCCGCGCCAGATGCGGGCTCGCGCCGTCGGGCCGGAGAGGCTTTCGAGCAGCGAGCACAGCACCGGATTGCCCGAGCCGTCCGCGATTTTCCGGTGGAACTGCAAATCATTGGCCACCAGCGCCTCGACGGTCGGCGATTCCTCCAGTTCGCCCAGCATCGCACCGAGCTCGGCGACGTCCTCGTCGCGCATGTGCAGCGCCGCCATCGCCGTGGCCGCGGGCTCCAGAATCCGCCGCACGGCAAGGAAATCGAGCACGGTGTCGTCGCGGTGGAAATCGACGACGAAGGTCATCGCGTCGAGCAGCAGGTTCGGCTCCAGGCTGGTGACGTACGTGCCGTCGCCCTGGCGCACGTCCAGGACCCGGATCAGGCACAGCGCCTTCACCGCTTCCCGCAGCGAACTGCGGGACAGCCCCAGCCGCTGCGCGAGCTCGGCCTCCTTGGGGAGCCGGTCGCCCGGGGCCAGCTCGCCCGAAATGATCATGTCCTTGATCTTGTCGATCGCGACATCGGTGACGGGCATCGGGACCGCCCTCCCTGCAGAGACCTCGGATGTTTACCCCCTACAGCGTGCCACGACTCCCGTCAGGAGGAACGATGACCCACGGCCCGGCGCCGCAAACGGTCGCATTGCGCACCCGGCTCAAGCCCGGAACGGAGAAAATCTACGAGGAGGTGCACGCGGTGATCCCGCAGGACCTGGACGCCGCATTGCGCCGCGCCGGGGTGCGCTCGTGGCGGATCTGGCGCGACGGGCTCGACCTGTTCCACTTCGTCGAGGTGGACGATTTCGAGCAGATGCGCGCGAAACTCGCCGACGACCCGGCCGACATCGCGTGGCAGAAGCGGATCAACGAACTCCTCGACCTCGACCATTCCGACGTCGCCCACGGCCTCGGGCTGGTGTGGCAACTCCCGGCGGAGGCGTGACCGTGGACCTTCCTCCGCTGGGACTCGGCGGCGCGCAGCTCGGCAATCTCTACCACGCGGTGCCGGACGAAACCGCCGCGGCGAGTGTGCGGCGGGCGTGGGACGAGGGCATCCGCTACTTCGACACCGCGCCGCACTACGGGCTCGGGCTGTCCGAGCGCCGGCTCGGGGCCGTGCTGGCGGCGTATCCGCGCGCCGAATATGTCCTGTCCACGAAAGTCGGACGAGTGCTGGAACCGCGCGCGGTGGCACCCGGGGAACGCGACGATCAGGGCTTCGACGTCCCCGGGACTTACCGCCGCCGCTGGGATTTCAGCCGCGACGGGGTGTTGCGTTCGCTGGAGTCGAGCCTGGAACGGCTGGGCCTCGACCGCATCGATCTGGTGTACGTGCACGATCCGGACGATCATTTCGAGGAAGCGGTTTCCGGAGCGTTCCCGGCGTTGCTGGAGTTGCGCGAGCAGGGTGTCGTGGGCGCGATCGGGGCCGGGATGAACCAGGCGCCGATGCTGGCGGAATTTGTGCGCCGGTTCGACCTCGACCACGTCCTGATGGCCGGGCGTTACACCTTGCTGAACCAGCCAGCGTTGGACGAGTTGTTGCCGCTGTGCGTCGAACGGGGCGTCGGGGTCGTGGCGGGAGGGGTGTTCAACGGTGGAATTCTCGCCACTGAACAACCCGGCACTATTTACGATTACACGGCCGCGCCTGCGGATCTCGTTGAGAAAGCGCAGAAAATAGCGGAAATCTGCGCGCGACACGGTGTTTCGCTGCCGGAGGCCGCGCTCGCCTTGCCGCGCACGCACCCCGCGGTGGTGTCGGTGGTCGTCGGTGCGCACGACGCCGAGCAGGTGTCGCTGAACGTTCGCCGGGCAGCGGCGAATATCCCGGCCGTACTGTGGGACGACCTCGCCGACGCCGGCCTGCTGCGGTCGGCCGCCCGTCCCGTCGTGTCCGGAGGAGCCCAGTGATCGATTCGCACCACCACCTGTGGGATCCGACGCGCCGCGAGTACCCGTGGATGTCCGGCGACGCGCTGGCTCCGATCCGCAAGCCGTACACAGTGGACGATCTGCGCACGGTGACCACTGCGGCCGGCGTCCACGCCACTGTGCTGGTGCAGACCGTTTCGGACGAGGCGGAAACCGAAGAGTTCCTGGCCACGGCCGCGTCCGAGCCGCTGGTGGCGGGCGTGGTCGGCTGGGTCGACCTCGCCGCCCCGGACGTGTCCGACCGGCTCGCCCGGCTGCGCGAACTGGGCCCGCTGGTCGGCATCCGGCACCAGGTCGAGGACGAACCGGACCCGGATTGGCTGCTGCGTCCGGAAATCCTGCGCGGCCTGACCGCCGTCGGCGCCGCGGGCCTGGTCTACGACCTGCTGGTGGCACCAGCGCAGCTCGCTGCCGCTCGGCAGGTCGCCGAACGCTTGCCGGAGCTGCGACTGGTCCTCGACCACGCCGCGAAACCTGGCATCGCGGCCGGCGTATGGCAGCCGTGGGCAAACGGCGTCGCATCGCTGGCCGCGCACGACAACGTGCACTGCAAGCTGTCCGGCTTGGTGACGGAAGCCGACTGGCGCGAATGGCAGGTAGGCCATTTGCGCCGCTACGCAGACCACGTTTTCGAGTCGTTCGGCGCGAACCGGGTCATGTTCGGCTCCGACTGGCCAGTGTGCGAACTGGCTGCGGCGTACGAAGTCGTGCTGGACGCGGCGGTGTCGCTGACCGGAGTGCTTAGCGACCCGGAACGGCTGGACGTCTTCGAGCACACGGCGGCACGCGTTTATGAGTTGAGCTGAAAGATGCGGCGGGCTGAATCCAGAGTGCCGTGCGAAGCAGAGCCTGTCGACCTATTCAGCGGTCCGCGGCGGCGTTCCAGCCGTTCGAGTGACGAGACGGCTCAGAAGTCCTGGCCCTGCACCATCTCGCGGAGCTTGGACAGCGCGCGGTGCTGCGTGACGCGGACGTTGCCGGCCGAAATGCCCAGCGTCTCGGCGGTCTCGTTCGCGCTGAGGCCGACGACGATGCGCAGCGCCAGGATCTCCTGCTGCAGCGGGGCAAGGCGGGTGAGCAGCTCCTGCAGCCGGCTGCCGAGGTCTAGGCGCAGAGCGTGCGACTCCGGCTCGTTGCCGCCGGCGAGCGAGTGTTCGGGCAGTTCGGGCACCGGCTCGGAACGGTCGCGCGCGACTGCCCGGTAGGCGTCGGCGACCTTGTTGGCCGCGATCGCGTGCACGAGGTAGAGAAACGAGCCGCCGCGGTCCTGGTAGTCGGGAAGGGCCTTGAGCACGGCCATGCAGACGTCCTGCGCGACGTCGTCGGCGGCGAGGTAAGAGAGGTCGCGGCCGCCCATCCGGGCCCGGCAGTAGCGGGCGACGACGGGGCGGAGCACGAGCAACAGATCGGCGATCGCGGCTTGATCGCCCTGTCCCGCGGCGCGTACGAGCGGGTCGAGGTCTTCCTTGGTGAGACGTCCACCGGACCGGGGCAGCGTCGCAGGGCTCACGTAGCCCGCGACGTTGGACACCGCAGTACGGGACGTCTTCGACGGTGCTGTCATGGTCGTCTCCCCGGCAACCCTGCGACCGTCGCTGTCTTGGGGTCAACACTCTGTGATGTTGCGGTTGCAGATTTTTCGATCGAATGAGGGATCGCTGCGGTTATTGCGACGCTCCGTAACCTTAAGCGGCCGGAGGTCGACCGTCCACATTTCAACTACGAATACCCCGTTAGCAGCAGTGGTCTTGACACAAACGAGACCAGTCGACGCACAGTACGAGTCTGGTCTCGCAGCATGTGCGGATGTCCGATTTGATGCGTCACGAAGAGTGACGGACGGATAGCACAACAGGGAGTGGTCGCACTGCGGGTAGAACGGGTTCCACTACCGTTGGTGATCTTGCCGAGCGTCACTTCGCCCTGTCCGGGCGAAAACCCACCAGCGCAGAACGGCGAACCGGACGACCCCGCCGACGAAACTGGCCGCGAGAAGCACTGCGGTCTGCTGTCCGGCAGACGGATGCGCGACGACGGCGTCGAGGACCGCGAGGACGGCCGATCCGTAGCCGGCGTAGAAGGCGAACGTGACGAGATCCTGGAGATGGCGCTTGCCCGCGCGGCTGCTTCGCTTGGCGAACGTGACCCGGCGGTGGAACTCGGTGTTGCCGACCGTCGTGATCGCGAGCGCGGCGAGATTCGCCCATTGCGCGCCGATTTCCGGACGGAAGGCGAGGAAGAGGACGGCCTGCAGCCCGGTGGTGACGACACCGGCGGCCAGGTACCAGGCCGCGTGACCACCGATCTCGCGGCGGCGGGCGGTGCGGTCGGCGGAGTGGTTTGGCCGATTATCGGCGACGGTCGGGAGTGCTGGATGCGCAGCGAGGACGGCGGCTCGATTCGGGTGGGGTAGGTCGGGGTCGGTTCCGGTTGCAAGATCCATTGCGGATCGGGGCGGACGGCTGGTTTCAGCGGCGATGTCGTTGGCGGGCTCTGACGGGCGCAGGTCGGGGGCGCCGGTTACCGCCATGTGGCGAGAGCTGTTCGGATTAGCCATTGAGTGGCGACTGGTTTGTTGACTGCTGGTGTCTGGGTGCCGTGGTGCGGTGTGGTCGGTTGGCGCTTCGAAGTGGAGGCTGTTCGGATTAGCCGCTGAGTGGCGACTGGTGTGTTGGCTGCTGGTGTCTGGGTGTTGCGGGTCGGTTGGCGCTTCGAGGTGGGCGCTGTTCGGGTTGGCCGTTGAGTGGCCACTGGTGTGTTGGCTGTTCGTGTCCGGGTGTCGTGGTTCGGTGTTGTTGGTTGCCGCTTCACGGCGAGAGCCAGTCGGATTAGCCACCGAGCGGCGACGGGCGTGTTGGCTGCTGGTGCCCGGGCGCTGTGGTTCGGCGTGGTCGATTCCCGCTTCGCGGCGGGCACCCTGAGGGTCAGCCGCTGAGTGGCGACTGGTGACCTCCGACTGCAGAGGCGTGGCATTGCCCGTGGCCGCTTGGCGGCGACTGGCGTTCGTGTCGGTCACCTGGTCGTGGCTGGCGAGCTCATCCCCGGGACGGGGCGGCAGCGCGGCCGCAGGGGCAGTTGCCGTGCCGTGGCGATTCGCGTTCGCCGCCAGGTGGCGACGGGCGCTCTCGTCCTCGGGCTCTGGTGGGAGCGGATCGGCGGCACCGTCGGTTGTCCCTCGATGGTCGGCGCTCGGATTCGCCGCTAGGTGGCGACGGGCGTTTTCCTCGCGGCCGTCGGCATCGGAGTCCGGCGAGGCGCGGCGAGTGTTGAGCTCGTCGGCGAGTGCGGCTGGGTAGTCGTGCTCTGCGTGGCACTGGTCGGACTGCGAGGACCGGCCCGAAGGCTCGTCGAGCGTGCGGAATTCCGGCATGGCGTCGGTCGCGGCGTCGCCGAGCGGGGCGTTGCTGGCGGCGTCCGGGCCGGGTTTGCGCCGGGGGCGGATTCCGATCCGGCCGCGCGGCATCCACCTGGTGGTGGTCATGGGTCCGACGCTAGCTCCGCTTCGCCCGTCGATGCCCGGGCAGACCGCAGGAACCACTGTGATTCCGACGACAGCCGTTCGGCCCGTTTCATCGGATGACGTCTCGGGTAGCTCACACGCACAATCCGGACTTTCGGGAGGTGCCCGTGAGCAATTCCGGTGACGACGCTCCCCGTGAGAGTCAAGCACCCGGTGCGGACAGTTCCCGTGTCGATTCGTTCCGTACGCCCGCGCCCAGAACTGCGGTGCGTGCTGGAACAGGCTCTGGCCAGGTCCGCGAAAGTCAGCGTGCGGGGGAGCGGCCGGAGGCCCGGCCACCCGTGTCCGGCGGGGCAGCCGACGGATCGGCGAGCGCTGACGTGGCCGGGGAGCCGGTCAGCGCCGGCGAGGCAGGACCGGGGCAGTTCGAATCGGCCGGCTCTGGCTGGCCCGCGGATCCCAGACCGGGCGAGCGGGTCGACCACGGGGGCTGCACGGTCGCCGACGCGATCCGGTCGGCTATGGCCCGAAGATCCTGATCTCAAACGTATTTGTGACAGGTTCCACCGCCGCGGCAACGGTCTCGCGCTCACACTGCGCGACCGTCATGCCGCCTTTAGCGTGAAAAACCACCCTGCAACCGACCGCGCGCATCCGACTGCGACGAAGGGAAGGCCGAAAGATGCTGACCGTTACCGAAGCCGCCGCCGAGGCGATCACCGCGTTGACCGCTGAACAAGGCACTGGCTCCGAAGAAAGCGGCCTGCGCTTCGCGCTGCAGAGCATGGAAGGCGACGGTGCCCAATTGGCGCTGTCGGTAGCCCCGGCCCCGGAGGACGGCGACCGCGTCGTCGGTGCCGACGGCGGGGCGAAGGTCTTCCTTGAGCCGCAAGCAGCCGCGTTGCTCGACGACAAGGTCTTGGACGTTCAGCAGGACGACACGGGCGACGTCGCCTTCGCCGTTCTGCCCCAGCAGCAGTCCGCCTGACGGCTGCGCCAGCGCCCGGCCACGGGGTTCGCGGGGCGGTGTCCGTCCGCTGATCCCGTGTGCCGTTCGCCGGTACCGCCGGATGTCTCGGGGCGTCCGGTGAATTGATTCTTGGGTGGCACTCCCGTCCAAGACATGGGTTGTCCAGACGGCTGCGTAGGTAATGGAGCGCTCCTGCGGTTGATCGCGGGAGCGCTCTGTTACTTGGTGCGCAGCCAGTCTTGAACCAGCGCTGCGGCCCGTTCGCGCAGCAGTTCCGCGGCGTGGGCGCGGGCGTAGTCCAGCGACGGTGCGTGGTCGATCAGCGCGCTGCTGCCCACGACTCCCAAGCCGGCCAGTGCGTCCGCGTCCAGCTGGATCCGTCCGGCGAGCACCAGCAGCGGGATGCCCGTCCGCCCGGCGCGGGCCGCGATGCCCGCCGGGGCCTTGCCGGACAGTGATTGTTCGTCCAGCGAACCCTCGCCGGTGATCACCAGGTCAGCACCAGTCAGTGCGTCGTCGACTCCGGTCAACGCGGCGATCAGGTCGAAGCCGGACTCGACCGTCGCGCCGAAACCGGCGATCGCGCCCGCCGCGACACCTCCGCCAGCCCCGGCTCCCGGCAGGTTGGAGACGTCCGGCGCGCCAGCCTGCACGAGTGCCTTCGCCCAGTGCGACAGTGCTTCGTCTAGAGCTTGGACGTCGTCCGGGGCGGCACCCTTCTGCGGGCCGAATACGGCCGCCGCACCGTTCGTGCCGAGCAGCGGATTCGTCACGTCTGTCGCGACCGCGACCGGCACCGTGCCCAGCCGTTCTCGCACTGGACCCAGATCGACGCGCGCGACCTGTGCCAGCGACCCGCCGCCGTGACCGACCGGCGCACCCGACGCGTCGAGGACGCTCGCGCCCAGCGCGGCCAGCATCCCGGCACCGCCGTCGGTGCTCGCGGTGCCGCCGACGGTCAGCACGAGCCGCCGCGCTCCGCGGGTCAGGGCGTCGTTCAGCAACTCGCCGACGCCCCACGTGTGCGCGGCCAGCGCGACCTCCCGGCTCGGCGTCACGAACTCGATGCCGCACGCACGCGCCGATTCGATGTAGGCCGTGCCGTCGAGCAGCACGTACCGCGCCTCGACCGGTTCGTCGAGCGGACCGCGCACCGACAACCGCACCATCGAGCCGCCCGCGTTCTCGAGTACCTCCAGCGTCCCTTCGCCGCCGTCGGCGACCGGGCACGCCGAGATCTCGGCGTCCGGCAACGCATCGCGCACGCCGTGCGCGATCGCTTCCGTCACCTCGACCGCGGTCAGGCTTCCTTTGAACTTGTCCGGTGCGATCACGACCCGGGTCATCGGCCGACCTCCGTCAGCGGCTCGGCGCCGGCGAGCACCGAGACGACGTTGCGCGCGGCCAGCACCGCCATCGCCGTACGCGTTTCCACCGTCGCCGATCCGAGGTGCGGCGTCAGCACCACGTCGTCGCGCTCCAGCAGCCGTGGCTCGACGTCCGGCTCCTTCTCGAACACGTCCAGCGCCGCGCCCGCGATCTCGCCGGCTTCGAGCGCGTCGGCCAGCGCCGACTCGTCGACCACCGGACCGCGTGTGGTGTTCACCAGGTACGCGCTCGGTTTCATCGCCCGCAACGCGTCCGCGTCGACAAGGTGCCGGGTCTCGGGCGTCAGCGGACAGTGCAGCGACACGAAGTCGGAACGCCGCAGCAGCTCGGCGAACGACACGAACTCGCCGTCGAAGTCCGGCTTCGCCGACCGTCCGGAGTACACGACCCGCATCCCGAACGCCGCCGCCCGCGTCGCCACCGCGCGGCCGATCTGCCCGAGCCCGACGATGCCGAGCGTCTTGGCCTGCAGTCCGGACCCGAGCAGGAAGCCGAGGTGGAACGACCACGGCTGCCGTGCGCGCAGCAAACGTTCGCCTTCGCCGAGCCGCCGCGAAACGGCCAGCAGCAATCCGAACGCGAGATCCGCGGTGGCGTCGGTGAGCACGCCTGGCGTGTTGGCGACCACGACCCCGCGTTCCGCCAGTGCACTGACGTCCACGTTGTCGTAGCCCACCGCGACGTTCGCGACGACCTTCAGCTCGGGACCCGCCGCGTCCGCGACCGAGCCGTCGATCCGGTCGTGCAGCATCGACACCACCGCGGCCGATCCGGCGACGAACTTCCGCAGTTCACCGGGCGTGAGCGGCCGGTCCTCCGGCGAGATCTCGACTTCGCCTGCCTCGCCGAGCACCTGCACGGCCTCGTCCGGGATCCAACGGGTGACAGCGATCTTCGGCATGCGGAGCAGCCTAATGCCGACCGTGCCGCCCGAGCGAGGTTCGCGGCGCGCTCACCGCCGGACACCCGCCTGAGCTGCGACGGAGCGTCCAACCGCGACAGAACGCCGCCGACGCGGACAGTGCCCGAATTCCGCATTGCGGTACCACGCAACGAAATTCCGGTCTGCCGCCGACCACGCCGCTCTGTGCCGGCCGCGAAACCCGTTCGCCGAATCCCAGCGCACCGTGTTGTCTTATCGCCTCACCTCATTCCTCTCGAAGTCCGCGAACCTCGCGCTGTCTTCTGTCGTCTGTCCGGACGTCCGCTTCACCCTTTGGCACTCCCACGGGCGGCCGGATCGTGTTATGTTCTTATGTAGAACTTCTGTGCGCTATGCGAACACGCTAGCACGGAACGGCGGAAGCAGGAAGATCCAGACGGAAGGGCTCGTGATGGCAAGGGTGCTGTCGCTCGGCGAGGCGATCGCCGAGCTGGTGCACGACGGGGACACCGTCGCTCTCGAGGGCTTCACGCACCTCATCCCCGTGGCGGCGGGGCACGAGATCATCCGTCAGGGCAGGCGGAACCTCACG
The DNA here is from genome assembly GCF_055633755.1 of Amycolatopsis sp. NPDC114484. Taxonomy (NCBI): domain Bacteria; kingdom Bacillati; phylum Actinomycetota; class Actinomycetes; order Pseudonocardiales; family Pseudonocardiaceae; genus Amycolatopsis; species Amycolatopsis sp. NPDC114484. The sequence goes on from NZ_JBVKDQ010000004.1 coordinate 343,910, forward strand.
CTCGTGCGGATGACGCCGGACATCGTCTACGACCAGCTCATCGGCGCGGGCTGTGCGAGCAAGCTGATCTTCTCGTGGGGCGGCAACCCCGGGGTCGGCTCGCTGCACCGGTTCCGCGACGCCGTGCAGCACTCGTGGCCGGCGCCGCTGGAGATCGAGGAGCACAGCCACGCGGGCATGGCGAACCGTTATGTCGCAGGCGCTTCCGGGCTTCCGTTCGCCGTGCTGCGCGGCTACACCGGCACCGATCTGCCCGCGCAGACGGACACGATCAAGCCGATCACCTGCCCGTTCACCGGCGAGCAGCTCACCGCGGTGCCCGCGCTGAATCCGGACGTCACGATCGTGCACGCGCAGCGCGCCGACCGGTCGGGCAACGTTCAGCTGTGGGGCATCGCTGGCGTGCAGAAAGAAGCGGTGCTCGCGGCGAAGCGGTCGCTGGTCACGGTGGAAGAGGTCGTCGACGAGCTGGAACCCCGGCCGGGCGTGCTGGTCCTTCCGTCGTGGGCGGTCACCGCGGTGGCCGAGGTGCCGCGCGGCGCGGCTCCCTCGTACGCCGCTGGGTACTACGAGCGGGACAACGCGGCGTACCAGGAGTGGGACGAGATCGGACGGGACCGCGAGGAATTCGCCAAGTGGCTGAACGACTTGACCGGGGTGAAGGCATGAGCGAGTACACCGCCGACGAGATGATGAGCATCGCCGCGGCGCGCGCGCTCGGCGAGGGCATGTCGTGTTTCGTCGGGATCGGATTGCCCAGCACGGCGGCCAACCTGGCCCGCCGCACGCACGCCCCGAACCTCACGCTGATCTACGAATCGGGTTGTCTCGGCGCGAAACCCAGCCGGCTGCCGCTGTCGATCGGCGACGGCGAGCTGGCCGACACCGCCGACGCGGTGGTCAGCGTGCCCGAGGTGTTCAACTACTGGCTGCAGCCCGGCCGGATCGACGTCGGGTTCCTCGGCGCGGCGCAGCTGGACAAATTCGGCAACATCAACACCACGGTCATCGGTTCCGACTACCACGATCCGAAGGTGCGCCTGCCCGGCGCGGGCGGGGCGCCGGAGATCGCCGCGTCCTGCAAGGAAGTGTTCGTCGTGCTGCGCCAGAGCAAGCGCACCTTTGTGGACAAGGTCGACTTCGTGACGTCGTTCGGCCACGGCGCCGGGCGCGGCGACCGGGAACGGCTCGGCCTGCGCGGAGCCGGGCCGACGCTCGTGGTCACCGACCTCGGCCTGATGCGGCCCGATCCGGAAACCGCGGAGCTCACGCTCACCGAACTGCACCCCGGGATCGAGCTGGAACAGGTCGTGGAAGCGACGGGGTGGACACTGAAGGCGGCCGCGGACCTCAAGACCACCCCCGCGCCCACTCAACGCGAACTGACCCTGCTCCGCGAACTGAAGAAGGCCGGCGAATGAGCGACGCTTACGTACTCGACGCGATCCGCACTCCCTTCGGGCGCTACGGCGGCGCTCTCTCCGGCGTGCGCCCTGACGACCTGGCCGCGGGCGTCCTGCGCGCGCTGGCCGAGCGCAACGGGCTCGATCCGTCCACTGTGGACGAAGTGGTGCTCGGCGACGCCAACGGTGCGGGCGAGGACAACCGGAACGTGGCGCGGATGGCCGCGCTCCTCGCGGGCTGGCCGACGTCGGTGCCCGGCGCGACGGTGAACCGGCTGTGCGGGTCCGGCGTCGAGGCGGCCATGCAGGCGAGCCGGGCGATCCAGGTCGGCGACGCTTCGCTGGTGGTCGCGGGCGGCGTCGAGTCGATGAGCCGCTCGCCGCTGGTGATGCCGAAGCCGGACAAGGCTTTCCCGGCAGGCAACCAGACGCTGTACAACACGGCGCTCGGCTGGCGGATGGTCAACCCGGCGATGCCGTCGCAGTGGACCGTTTCCCTCGGCGAGTCCACCGAGCTGCTCGCCGAGCGCTACGGCATCAGCCGGGACGAACAGGACGCCTTCGCCGCGCGCAGCCACGTGAACGCCGCGCGGGCGTGGGACGAGGGCTTCTACGACGACCACGTGGTTCCGGTGGAAGGCGTCGAGCTCACCCGGGACGAGGGCATCCGGCCGGACTCCTCGCCGGAGAAGCTCGCGAAGCTGAAAACGGTGTTCCGCAAGGAAAACGGCACCGTCACGGCGGGCAACGCGTCGCCGCTGAACGACGGCGCGTCGGCGTTGCTGCTCGGTGACGAGGCGGCGGCCGAACGGCTCGGCAAGACGCCGCTTGCCCGGATCGCCGGCCGCGGCGCCGCGGGAGTCGACCCGGACGTGTTCGGCATCGGCCCGGTGCGCGCGGCGGAGATCGCGCTCGAACGGGCAGGCATCGGCTGGAACGACCTCGCCGCGGTGGAACTCAACGAAGCGTTCGCGGCACAGTCGTTGGCCTGCCTGAAAGAATGGTCGAAGCTCGACCCGGAGATCGTCAACGTCAACGGCGGAGCCATCGCGATCGGGCACCCGCTCGGCGCGTCCGGCGGCCGGATCATCGGCTCGCTGGCGCATCAGCTCCGCCGTACCGGCGGTCGCTGGGGCCTCGCGGCGATCTGCATCGGCGTCGGCCAAGGTCTCGCTGTCGTGCTCGAGAATCGCTGAGGAAAGGGGAGGCATCGTGGCTATACCGACCGACCGGCGCCTGCCGCAGTACCGGCCTGATCCGGACGGCACCCACCCGCCGCTCGACTACGCGCCGTACCGCTCCACCGCGTTGCGGCATCCGACGCAGCCGCTGGTCCTGCTGCCGCAGATGCTCACCGAGGTCACCGGTCCGCTGCTCGGCCCGGGGCGGCTCGGCGAGCTCGACAACGACCTCACCCGCCAGCACTCGGGCGAGCCGCAGGGCCAGCGGATCATCGTCACCGGCAGGCTTCTCGACGGCGACGGGCGGCCGATCCGCAACTCGCTCGTCGAGATCTGGCAGGCCAACGCGGGCGGCCGCTACCGGCACACCGGCGACCGCTGGCCGTCGCCGCTCGACCCGAATTTCGACGGGCTCGGCCGCACGCTGACCGACGACGACGGACGCTACGAGTTCACCACCATCAAGCCCGGCGCGTACCCGTGGAAGAACCACGACAACGCGTGGCGTCCCGCGCACATCCACTTCTCGGTGTTCGGCTCGGCGTTCACCCAGCGGCTCGTCACGCAGATGTACTTCCCGGACGACCCGCTGTTCTCGCAGGACCCGATCTTCAACTCCATTCCGGACGAGAAGGCGCGGCAGAGGATGATCTCCCGGTTCGACCTCGACCGCACCGAGGAGGAATGGGCGCTGGCGTTCCAGTTCGACATCGTGGTGCGCGGGCGCGAACAGTCGGTGTTCGAGGACGAGGAGGAGGACGAGTGAGGCTGGAAGGCACGCCTTCGCAGACCGTCGGGCCGTACCTGTCCATCGGGCTGCCGTGGGACGACGGGCCGTTCGTGGTCCCGGAAGGCACCGAAGGCGCGGTGTGGATCCGCGGCGGAGTGTACGACGGTGCGGGAAACCCGGTCCCCGACGCGATGATCGAGACGTGGCAGGCGGATCCGGACGGCGGGTTCGACCATCCCGACGATCCGCGCGGCAAGTCCGGCGATCCGTTCCGCGGATTCGGCCGGTGTCCCACCGATGCCGAAGGCCAGTACCGGATTCTCACGGTGCTGCCTGGAGCGGTGCCGGACGCGGACGGGGCTCCGCAGGCGCGGCACCTCGACGTGTCGGTGTTCGCTCGCGGGCTGCTGAACCGGGTCGTCACGCGTATTTACTTCGAGGACCAGGACAACTCCGGCGACGCCGTGCTGGCGAGTGTTCCCGAGGAACGCCGGGACACGTTGCTGGCCAAGAAAGACGGCACCGATTATCGGTTCGACGTGCGTTTGCAAGGCGAAGGCGAGACGGTGTTCTTCGCGGTCTGACCGGCCGTGTCCATTGTGGAGGTTCAAGCGTGAGCAGTGTCCGGGTGCACCGGGTCGTCGAAGGCCCGGCGTCGGGTCCGGTAGTGGTGTTCTCCAACTCGATCGGGAGCGACCACCGGATGTGGGAGCCGCAGGTCGCGCCGTCGACCGAGCGCGGATTCCGCGTGGTCCGGTACGACACGCGCGGCCACGGGTCGTCGCCGGTGCCGCCGGGGCCGTACGACCTGGCTGACCTGGGCGGCGACGTGCTGGGGCTGCTCGACGACCTCGGCGTCGAGCGCGCGCACTTCGTCGGCCTGTCGCTGGGCGGGATGACCGGGATGTGGCTCGGCGCGCACGCCGCGGAGCGGTTGGCGAGCCTCACGCTGTGCTGCACGTCAGCGCTGCTCGGGCCGCCCGAGATGTGGGCTGACCGCGCGCGCCTCGTGCGGGCGGAGGGCACTGCGGTGGTCGCGGAAGCGAGCGTCGGGCGCTGGGTCACGCCGGGTTACGCGCAGGCGCATCCGGACCAGATCGCGTACCTGCGCGAGATGGTCGAGGCCCAGCCCGACGAGGGGTACGCCGGCTGCTGCGAGGTGATCGAGCGGATGGACCTCACCGGCGACCTGCCGAAGATCTCCGTCCCGACGCTGGTGATCGCGGGCGCCGACGACCCGTCGACGCCCGCCGAACCGCACGGGCGGGTCATCGCGGACGGAATCCCCGGTGCCCGGCTCGAGGTCGTCGCCTCCGCCGCGCACCTGGGCAGCTACGAACAGCCGGACGAATTCACCCGGCTGATCCTCGAGCGGATCACGGAGGAACAGTGACCGGAGACCGCTACGAGGCGGGCATGCGGGTGCGCCGCGAGGTGCTCGGCGACGAGCATGTCGACCGGGCGGTCGCGCGGACCACCGAGTTCAGCGAGCCGTTCCAGGAGTACATCACCGAAGCGGCGTGGGGTTCGGTCTGGACGCGCGACGGCCTCGACCGGCGGACCCGCAGCTGCATCACGCTGGCCGCGCTCACCGCGCTGCACTGCCACGACGAGCTGGCCATGCACGTCCGCGCGGCGGTGCGGAACGGGCTCACCGCGGACGAGATCCGCGAAGTCCTGCTGCACACCGGCGTGTACGCGGGGGTCCCGGCGGCGAACACGGCGATCGGGATCGCCCAGCGCGTCCTCGCCGAGCTGGGAGAACCGACCGCCCAGCCACCAGCCGGATAGGCTTCCCCGCATGGAAGCCGACGACCAAGCCGAACGCGGCGCGCACCACGTGCAGTCGCTGGAACGCGGGCTGGCGGTGATCAAGGCGTTCAGCGCCGAGGCTCCGCACCCGACGCTCAGCGACGTCGCGCGCGTCACCGGACTGACCCGCGCGGCCGCCCGCCGGTTCCTGCTGACGCTCGTGGACCTCGGCTACGTCCGCACCGACGGCAAGTACTTCTCGCTCACCCCGCGCGTGCTGGAACTCGGCTACGCCTATCTGTCCAGCCTCACCCTGGCCGAGATCGCGCAACCGCACCTGGAACGGCTGTCGGCGGAAGTGCACGAGTCGAGTTCGGTGTCGGTGCTGGAGGTCACCGACATCGTGTACGTCGCGCGCGTCGCGGTGTCGCGGATCATGACGGTGAGCATCAATGTGGGCACGCGGTTCCCCGCACACGCCACCTCGATGGGGCACGTGCTGCTCGCCGACATGGACCGGACCGAACTGAACGCCTACTTCATCGTCGCCGACCTCAACCAGCTGACCGCGCACACGCTCACCCAGCGCGCCGCGCTCGAGGCCGAGCTGGCCCAGGTCCGGGAACAGGGCTGGGCGATGGTCGACCAGGAACTCGAAGAAGGCCTGCGTTCGGTCGCCGCGCCGATCCGCAACCGGAGGGGGCGCGCGATCGCCGCGGTGAACATCTCGACGCACGCGAGCCGGACGCCGGTGGACGTCGTCCGGACTCAGTTCGTTCCGCCGTTGATCGAGACCGCGTCCGCTATTTCGGCGGAGCTCGCCTCGGTGGCTCCCGGACGAGCGGTCAAGGGCTGAGAGCGCCGATGCCGGAACCGGTTGCCGGACTGCTGCTCGCCGCCGGGGCGGGGCGGCGGTTCGGCGGGCCCAAAGCGCTGGTCGAGTACGACGGGGAACCGCTGGTCCAGCGGGCGGTCCGGAACCTCGCCGAGGCCGGGTGCGCCTCGGTGCGGGTGGTGGTCGGCGCGTCGGCTGACCAGGTTCGGGAACTGCTGCCGCCGGACGTCACTCCGGTGCTTGCCGCGCGGTGGCAGGACGGGATGGGGGAGTCGCTGAAGGCCGGGCTCGAATCGCTGACGGAGGTGTCGGAGGTGGCGGCGGTGGCGGCGCTCGTGCACCTGGTGGACCTGCCGTGGGTGCCGGCCGCGGCGCTCGCGCGGATCGTCGGGGAGGCTTCCGAGGAGGCGGTCGTTCGGGCTGCTTACCAGGGGATTCCCGGGCATCCGGTGTTGTTCGGACGGCGTTGGTGGGGCGAGATCGCGGGTTCGGCGAATGGGGACCATGGGGCGCGGGACTGGTTGCGCGGGCGGGGTGACGTACGGCTTGTCGAGTGCGGCGATCTCGGCAGCGGCAGCGATGTCGATCGGCCGGGGGATCTGGCCGGGCCTGGCGCGGAACGGCGATGACGGCGCGGGTGGTGCTCGGCTGGGCTGGCGGGTGGAATCCGCCTGGGCGTGTTGGGGTGCGGGCCTAGGCGCGTTGGGGCGGCTGGGCTGTGGGAGCTTGCGGTTTGTCTTGTCGGGACGGTGTCGGCGCGGGCTGGGTGCGGTGAACAGCGGGGTCTGTAGCCAGACGATGGCTCGGTTTACCGGATTGTGCCCGGCCGGACGGCGGCGAACGGCGAACCTGGCGGTCGCGGATTTACGATCGGGGATGTGACAGAGTCCCTCGCCTCGCCCGACGCGCTCGCGGCCGCCCTCGACACCACCGGTTACCTCGCCGACGAGGGGCTGGCCACCGCGGGATTCCTCGCGACGCAGATGCAGCGTCCGCTCTTCTGCGAAGGCGAGCCGGGTACCGGGAAGACGTCGCTGGCGCTCGCGCTGTCCGAGGCGCTGCAGTGGCCGTTGATCCGGCTTCAGTGTCACGAGGGCATCGACGCCGCGCAGGCGCTCTACGAATGGGACTTCCCCCGTCAGTTGCTGCACCTGCGTGCGCTCGAAGCGGCCGACGGCGGACGGCTCGACGCGGAAACTGCCGAGCGTTCGCTGTACACGGAGCGGTTCTTGCTCGCGCGTCCGCTGCTGCAGGCGCTCACTACGACGCCGTGTGTGCTGCTCGTGGACGAGATCGACCGTGCTGACGATGAGTTCGAAGCGTTTCTCCTGCAGTTGCTGGACGAATACACCGTCACGATCCCGGAGTACGGCGAGGTGCGTGCGGAACAGCCGCCGCTGGTCGTGCTGACGTCCAACCGGACTCGCGAGGTGCACGACGCGCTCAAGCGCCGGTGCCTTTACCACTGGCTCGAGCATCCGGACCTGGCTCGGGAGATCAGCATCCTGCGCCGTCGGCTGCCCGGGATCGGCGAGACTCTCGCCCGGCAGATCGCCGACGCGGTGCACCGGCTGCGGGCGATGGATCTTCTCAAACCGCCCGGTGTCGCCGAATCCCTTGACTGGGCGCGGGCTTTGCTCGCGCTCCAGCGCGACGAACTGGACGCCGCGACGGCCGCGCGCACCCTCGGCGCGGTGCTGAAGTACAGCGAGGACCTCGACCGGGTGCGGGCGAAGCTGGACACCCTGTTCTCCTGAGCTTGCGTCCACTATGGACGGTCAAGTAATTCCGTTGCGGCGGGGTGCGGGATCGGGCATGCTTGAAGCATCACTGGATGACTTCGCCGACTTCGCTGATTTTTGTGCCTGTGACTGTTGACTGTGCCGGAAGGAGGGCTCGTGACCGCCTCCGTCCGGACTGCCCTCCTGGTGCTCCGCTGAGTTCCGTTCTTTCCTGAAGGTTCCGCGCGCCCGCCTTGTGCTACCGGGGTCGGCCGCTGCGCGCAACCACGGTCCGCGCACGCTGTCCCGGAGGCGGGACGGCGTGCGCGGCCGCCCTTCGCCGGTGCCGTGGTTTGGTGCGGGGGTGGGTTGCCGTCGGGATTGTTTGGTGGCGCGTGGCATTTGCCGATCTTGAGCGGCTCGGTTCGGTGCGGGAACGAGATGGGGTTCGTTGCTGTCTCTGGTGCGCGGGGATCGTGTGGCGTAGCCCTCTGGGTTGGTCGTCGAACGGCGGAGTGCGTTGTTTGGAGTGCGCGGGCGCGAGCTGGAGGGGAACGGTCCGCAGGTCTCGTGGCGCGGTGAGTTCGAGCAGGACGGAACATCTGCGGGGCCGACGCGGTTGACGCTGGAATGGCGGTGCGGAGGAACGCTGGCGAGCTGGAGCAGCTCAAGCCGGAACCGTCGCGCGCCCAAGAGCTTCGGCGAGACCAAGCACGTCGGCTCGCCCAAGAACCTCCGCGTGCCCATGAACCTCCGCGTGCCCATGAACCTCCGCGTGCCCATGAACCTCGGCCCGGCCATGAACCTCGGCCCGGCCATGAACGTCCGCGTGCCCAAACATCTCTGCATGGCCACAAACCCCTGCGCACCAAGATCACTGCCGACAACCGGCACCCTGTGACCGGCCAACCGCACCTCACGGTGGCCGAACCGGTCGCTGCCAGCGCGGGCGAAGGACGTCTCGGCCAGGCAGGATCGGCTGTCGCGGCGCGGGTTCCGGCATTGGGGTCACAATGGTGGACATGAACACCGAAGTCGCTGACCCTCTCGCCGGTTACGCGGGGTTCGCGGCGGCATTGCGCGAGGCGGGCGTCGCCTGTGACGCGCGGCGGGTGCAGGCGTATCTGTCCGCCGTGGCGAAGGTTGATGTTGCTCGGCCGACGCAGCTCTACTGGGTCGGGCGGTTGACCCTCTGCTCCGACCCCGATGACTTGCCTCGCTACGAGGAAGCTTTCGCGCGGTGGTTCGAGGGAGACGACAGTCCGAAGGCGACCGCGGGGACTCCGGTGCGGAAGCAGGCCCGGATCGCTCCTCTCCTCGCGGCTGCCGGCGACGGGGACAGCACCCAGGAATCTCACGACACGCTCCGCGTCGCGGCCAGTGATCATGAGGTTCTCCGGCATCGGGATCTCGCCGAGCTCACCAAAGCCGAGCGGGCGCATTTGCGGGAGTTGCTCGCGACGCTGCGGCCAGTGCTGCCCCGGCGGCGGGCGGCGCGGCGGACGCCGGCGCGTCGGGGTGCGCTTGATCCGGCGAGGACTCTGCGGGCCATGCTCGCGTCCGGTGGCGAGCCTGTTCGGCTGGCGCATCATCGCCGGGGGACGCGGGCTCGGAAAGTCGTGCTGCTGATCGACGTTTCCGGCTCGATGAGCCCGTATGCCGACGCGTTGCTGCGGTTCGCGCACGTCGTCGCGCGGGCGGCGCCGCTGTCGGTCGAGGTGTTCACGCTGGGTACTCGGATGACCCGGGTGTCCCGTCAGCTCCGGCAGCGCGATCCGGAACAGGCCATGCTCGCCGCTGGCACCGCGGTGCCTGATTTCGCTGGTGGGACGCGGCTTGGCGAGACGCTCAGGGTGTTTCTCGACCGGTGGGGGCAGCGCGGGTTCGCACGACGCGCGGTAGTCACCGTGTTCTCCGACGGGTGGGAGCGCGGCGACGTCAGCCTGCTGGCCGAACAGCTTGGCCGGCTGCGCCGCCTCGCGCACGCCGTATTCTGGGTGAATCCGCACGCAGGGCACGAGGGTTATGCTCCGGTCCAATCCGGCATCGTGGCCGCCCTGCCGCACATCGACCGGTTGCTGGCCGGGCACAGCCTGGCGACCTTGGAACGACTCCTCGGGGAGATTGCCGATGCGTGACGTACTGGACGACGTGTACCGCCGCTGGCAGGCGGGCGAAACAGTCGGGCTCGGCACGGTGGTGGCGACGTTTTCGTCGGCGCCGCGAGCGCCGGGAGCGTCGATGATGGTCGCGCCGGACGGGACGGTCGTCGGGAGCGTGTCCGGCGGTTGCGTCGAGGGCGCGGTCTACGAGCTGGCCAACGAGGTCGTCGCCGAGCGGAAGCCGGTTTTGCAGCGCTACGGCGTGAGCGACGACGACGCCTTCGCGGTCGGGCTGACCTGCGGCGGGATCATCGACATCTACGTCGAGCCGGTGGACCGCGCGTCGATGCCGGAGCTGGAGCGCGTCGTCGAGTCGGTGCGCAGCGGCGAACCGGTCGCGGTCGTCACGATCGTGGAGCACGAGACGCCGGGACTGGTCGGCGAGCACATGATTGTGTGGCCGGATCGGGTCGAGGGGTCCCTTGGCTCGTCCCGGATGGACGATGCCGTCGCCGACGACGCGCGCGGGCTTCTCGCCGCTGGACGCACCGGGACGCTCCACTACGGACCGGACGGGCAGCGTCGCGGCGAAGGCATGGCGGTTTTCGTGAACTCGTTCGAACCGCCGCCGCGACTGCTGGTGTTCGGTGCCATCGACTTCGCTGCCGCGATGGCACGGATGGGTGCTTATCTCGGGTATCAGGTGACGGTCTGCGACGCGCGTCCAGTGTTCGCGACCAGCAGCCGGTTCCCAGAGGCGCACGACGTGGTCGTCGACTGGCCGCACCGCTACCTGAAGGCCGAGGCCGACGCGGGCCGGATCGACGCGCGGACGGCGATCGCGGTCCTCACGCACGATCCGAAGTTCGACGTGCCGCTGCTGGAGGTCGCGTTGCGGCTCGACGTCGGGTACGTCGGCGCTATGGGCTCGCGCAAGACGCACGACGACCGGTTCGCCCGGCTCCGCGAGGCGGGGATCACCGAGGGCGAGCTGGAACGCCTGTCGTCGCCGATCGGCCTCGACCTCGGCGCGCGTACGCCGGAGGAGACGGCGGTGTCGATCGCCGCGGAGATCATCGCGCTGCGCTGGAGCGGGACCGGACGGCGGCTGGCGGCGCTGACCGGGCGGATTCACAGCTGAGCGGGCTCCGGCAGGTGAAAAGCCCGGAGATTCGCGGGTACTGAGCGGCTGGGACGCGGCGGCTGGCGGCGCTGGGCGGGCACGGAACTGAGCCGGGAGTCCGGACGGATCGGCGAGTGCTGCGCAGCCGGTGACGGCATGTGGCGGGGCCGGGTCGCGGATCCGGGTGATGCGGCGGCTCGGTAGGTGCTGCCTGGCCGGTGGCCCGCACGTGGCGGGGCTGGTTCGCGGATCCGGGCAATGCTGCAGGAACGGTGACTCGGTGGGTGTTGCCTAGCCGGTGACCCGCAGGTGGCGGGGCCGCGGATCGGGGTAATGCGGCGGGAACGCGGCTCGGTGGATGTTGCCCAGCCGATGCTCCCGGTGCGGTGGTGCTGCGCATCCGGGCGGTACGGCAGACGCTGGGGTAGCGGCGCAGCGAGTGCTGCCCAGCCGGTGATCCGGCGTGGCGGCACCCCCGGTCAACGCGGCAGATGCAGCGGAGCCAAGCCTCGGCGGAGCCCTAGCCACCAACAAGCGGCGGCATAGAGCCGAGCCGTCCAGCACGACGTCCGGCCCCCTGGCCCGGGCCGCACGGGACGACCCACAGCAGCAGCGCGATCCACCGGGAAAACCCCGTCCAGCAACGAAACCCGGTGAACCCCCGACCCGAAACCGCGCCCCCTCGGGAAGATCCGCCCACCACCCTGGACCGCCGAAAAATCACCCGTCCGGCTTCCCGCATCTGCGCGGCAAAATCACCGAAAACCACGCATCTGCGGAACCATCCAGGCGACGTGCGACATCAGGACTTGTCCGCGCGCGTAAGGCGTAGCACGCTCCCTGTGAGGCCGATCACGATCGCGCCTTGGCCGTTCCCGAACCGGCCCGCCGCCTCCGCCGGGGCTGGCGGGCATTTGCACTTGGAGGCCTTTGATGCGCATCACCGTCACTGTCGACGGCACGAAATACACCGATGACGTCGAGCCGCGCACCCTGCTCGTCCACTACTTACGGGAACGCGTCGGGAAGGTGGGCACCGTCGTGGGGTGCGACACCAGCAACTGCGGCGCGTGCACCGTCCATCTCGACGGGCACAGCGTGAAATCCTGTTCCGTCCTCGCCGTGCAGGCCGACGGATGCGAGGTCACCACCATCGAGGGGCTGGCCCGCGACGGCCAGCTGCACCCGGTCCAGCAGGCGTTCCACGACAATCACGCGCTGCAGTGCGGGTTCTGCACGCCGGGCATGATCATGCAGTCCATCGACCTGCTGGCCGACAATCCGGATCCGGACGAGCAGGCCGTCCGCGAAGGGCTCGAGGGCAATCTTTGCCGCTGCACCGGTTACCAGAACATCGTGAAGGCGGTTCGCGACGCCGCCAAGCACATGAGTCCCGGTGCGGGGCCGGACGCCGAGAAGATCGATCAGCCCAACCACGTCGGCGTGGGTGGTGAATGATGACCGCTACGATCGAGCCCGAGGTAGGAAAGTCCCGGCGCCGCAAGGAAGACGAGCGGCTGATCACCGGGCGCACCCGGTGGACGGACAACATCGTGTTGCCCGGGATGCTGCATCTCGCGGTGCTGCGCAGTCCGCTGGCGCACGCGAAGATCGTTTCGATCGACACGTCCGCGGCCAAGGAAGCCGCTGGCGTCGTCGCCGTTTACACCGCCGCTGACCTCGACCCCGAGGGTGCGATCGGCATGCCGTGCGCGTGGCCGATCACGCCGGACATGGCTGCGCCGCGGCGTCCGATCCTGGCCGCGGATCGGGTGAATTTCGCTGGCGAGGGCGTGGCTGTGGTGGTCGCGCGGTCGTCCGCGGAGGCGCATGACGCGCTGGAGGCGATCGAGGTCGAGTACGAAGACCTGCCGCCGGTGCTCGACCTGGAAGCCGCGCTCGCCGAAGGCGCGCCGCTCGTGCACGAGGAATTGGGCAGCAACAAGAACGCGCTCTGGGTCTTCGATTCGGCTGAGGCGGGCACCGGCGGCAATGTTGAGGAAGCACTGTCCTCTTCGGAGATCGTGTTGAAACGACGGTTCCGCCAGCAGCGCCTGGTGCCCGCGTTCATGGAGCCGCGCGCGTGCGTGGTCGACCCGACCGGCGCGCAATTGACCATGTGGTCGGCCACCCAGGTGCCGCACATCCTGCGCGTGATGTCCGCGCTGACGCTGGGCATCCCGGAGCACAAGCTGCGCGTGATCGCCCCGGACGTCGGCGGCGGGTTCGGCGGCAAGATCGGCGTGCTGCCCGAGGAAATGATGTCCGTGCTGGTCGCGAACAAGCTCGGCAAACCGGTGAAGTGGAACGAATCCCGGTCCGAGACGATGCTCGCCGCGCATCACGGCCGCGATCAGATCCAGGACATCACGATCTCGGCGAAGGCCGACGGCACGGTCACCGGGCTCAAGGTCGAACTGCTCGCCAACCTCGGCGCGTACAACGGCCTGGTCGGGCCGGGCGTGCCGATCCTCGGCGCGTTCATGTTCAACGCGATCTACAAGATCCCGGCGTACCACTTCGCCTGCACCAACGTGTTCACCACGACCACGCTCACCGACGCCTACCGCGGCGCGGGCCGTCCGGAAGCGACGTTCGCGATCGAGCGGATCATGGACGAGCTGGCCGACGAGCTGGGCATGGACCCGGTCCAGCTGCGCGAAAAGAACTGGATCAAGCACGAGGAATTCCCGTTCACCACGGTCTGCGGGCTCACCTACGACTCCGGCAACTACGAGGCCGCGACCGAGAAGGCGAAGGAACTCTTCGGCTACGACGAGCTGCGCCGCGAGCAGAAGGAACGCCGCGAGGCGAACGATCCGGTGCAGCTCGGCATCGGGATCTCGACGTTCACCGAGATGTGCGGGCTCGCACCGTCGCGGGTGCTGGGGTCGCTCGATTACGGCGCCGGCGGCTGGGAATACGCGTCGCTGCGGATGTTGCCGACCGGCAAGGTCGAGGTGACGACGGGTGCGTCGGCGCACGGCCAGGGGCACGAGACGGCGTGGAGCCAGATCGTCGCCGACCAGCTGGGTGTGTCCTTCGAGGACGTCGAGGTGCTGCACGGCGATACGCAGTCCTCGCACAAGGGCCTCGACACGTACGGTTCGCGTTCGCTGGTCGTCGGCGGTATCGCGATCGTCAAGGCCGCTGAAAAGGTGGTCGCGAAGGCGAAGCCGATCGCCGCGCATCTCCTGGAATGTTCGGAGGACGATCTCGAATTCTCCGGCGGCAAGTTCACTGTGAAGGGCACGGATTCCTCGACGACGATCCAGGACATCGCGCTCGCGGTGTTCGCCGCGCACAACCTTCCGGACGGCGTCGAACCGTCGCTCGATTCCGACGCCACCTTCGACCCGGAGAACTTCTCCTTCCCGCACGGCACCCACCTGTGCGCGGCCGAAGTGGACACTGAAACGGGCCAGGTGAAACTGCGTTCGTACGTCTGCGTGGACGACGTCGGCAAGGTGGTCAACCCGCTGATCGTGGAGGGCCAGGTGCACGGCGGGCTCGCCCAAGGCATCGCGCAGGCGTTGTTCGAGGAGGCTGTGCACGACGAGAGCGGCACCCTCACCACCGGCACGTTCGCCGACTATCTGCTGCCCTCGGCGGCCGACTTGCCGTCGTTCACCACCGACCGCACGGAAACGCCGTCGACCACGAATCCGTTGGGAGCCAAGGGAGTCGGCGAGGCCGGCACGATCGCCTCGACGCCCGCCGTGGTCAACGCGGTGGTCGACGCGGTGCGCCAGTTCGGGGTGAACGACATCGAAATGCCGCTCACGCCGATGCGCGTGTGGAACGCGGTGCGGGGCGGCGGCGCCAAGGCCGGCGGACCCGGCGGCGAGGCCGGCGGCGGTCTCGGTTCGATCGACGCTTCCGGAGGTGCCCAGTGATCCCGGCCCCGTTCGACTACGTCGCTCCGTCCACGGTGGACGAAGCCGTGCAGGCGCTCGCCGCGGCGGGCGAGGACGCCAAGGTGCTGGCAGGAGGGCAAAGCCTGCTGCCGGTGCTGCGGATGCGGCTCGCCGCGCCGACCATGCTGGTCGACCTCGGAAAAGTCGCCGAAATGCGCGGAGTGCGCGAGGACGGCGACGCGCTCGTGGTCGGTGCGATGACGACGCATTACGAGGTCCAGCGGGACCCATTGATCGCCGAGCACGCCGCGTTGGTGAAGGAAGCGACCGACACTGTCGCGGATCCGCAGGTGCGCCACCGCGGCACGTTCGGCGGCGCGATCGCGCACGCGGACCCGGCAGGCGACCTGCTGGCTCCGGTGCTCGCGCTGGACGGCGAGCTGGTACTCGCCGGTCCGAACGGGCGGCGGACGGTCTCGGCGGCGGACTTCTTCCAGGACTACTTCACTACCGCGCTGGCTCCGGACGAACTGCTCGTCGAGGTGCGGCTGCCCAAGCACACCGGCTGGCGGGCGCACTACGAGAAATTCAACCGGGTCGCGCAAGCCTGGTCGATGTGCGCGGTCGCGGCCACCGTGCGCACCGAGGGCGGAGTGATCGAAGAAGCCCGGGTGGCTTTGACGAACATGGGCGCGACGCCGGTCCGGGCGACCGGCGTGGAGCAGGCGTTGCTCGGCGCGCAGGCCAACGCGGAGACGATCCGGGCGGCCGCCGCGCACGCGGCCGAGGGCACCAACCCGGTCGCGGACGGCAATTCCGACGTCGAGTACCGGCAGCACCTCGCTCGGGTGCTGACTGGGCGTGCCGTCGCGGCGGCGGTGGGCGCCTAGCTGACCGGCCGTGAGGGACTCCTTGGGGGAATCTGATTCCCCCAAGGAGTCCTTCACGGGCCGCTCCCCGGGCGACGGCCGTAAGGTGGACGGCAACGGCTCGAAGCAGTGTGCAGGAGAGGAGGTCGGCCCGTGCGGCTCGACCACGAATTCACCGTCCCCGCCCCGATCGGGGAGGTCTGGCAAGCCGTCATCGACCCGGAGCGGGTCGCCCCGTGCATGCCGGGCGCCTCGCTCACCAAGGTGGAGGGCGACACCTTCGCGGGCACGGTGAAGGTCAAGCTGGGGCCGATTTCGCTGCTGTACAAGGGAACCGGCGAGTTCCTGGAGAAGGACGAGGCGGCCCGCAAGGTCGTCATCAAGGCGTCCGGCAAGGACTCGCGCGGCGGCGGCACCGCGGCCGCGACGGTCACCCTCACGCTCACCGAACGCGACGGCGGCACGCACGGCGCGGTCGCCACCGACTTGGCGATCACCGGACGTCCGGCGCAGTTCGGGCGCGGGCTGATCTCCGAGGTGGGCGGCAAGATCCTGGACACCTTCGCGGGGAACCTCGCGGCCTCGCTGGAGACCCCGGCCGACGAGACCCCGGCTCCGGCTCCGGCTCCGGCGGAGAAGGCGGAAGAGAAGCCCGCCGAAGAGCCCAAGGCCGAGGAGAAGCCCGCCGCCGAGGAGAAGCCGCATCTGCGGAGCGTTCCGGCGGGCGGTTCGACCGGCGAGACCGAGGCGATCGACCTGCTCGACTACGCCGGGCAGTCCGTCGCGAAGCGGCTCGCCCCGGTGGCCGCGGGCGCGGTCGTGCTGCTGATCGTGCTGGCCATAGTGCGGAAGCTGCGCCGCCGCTGACCGGTCGGCCAGTTGCCCGCTCGCTCTACTCAGAGCGTGCCCAGTGGGCAGTTCGCGGGACGGTTTTTCCCTCGGTTCGGCTAGATCCGGAGTGGACCCGCTACCCTGGGCAACTTCCGTAGGCCGAATTTCGCGTGGGGGCGCCCGTGAGGCAGGCACCTGTCCCCATCGGGGTGCGCGGCGCGGTGACGGCCTGGCGCGGCTGGCCGCCGCGCTGGACGATGTGGGCGGTCGCGCGGCGGCGCTGGATCGGCTACGCCATGGGCTGCGAGGCCGTCGCCGTGGCGGTCACGGTGACGGGTCTCGCGACCGGCTTCGGCGGCCCGGTGCAGTTCGGTTCGTTCGGGGTGCTCGTCGGGCTGGGCATCGCGCAGGCCGAGATGTCGCGGCGGATCGAACGCCTGCGGCGGTGGATGAGCGGCCAGACGCACATCAACGTCACGTCCGTCTGGTATCTCGCTGGCGCGTTCCTGCTTCCTCCGGCGTGGGTCGCGTTGCTGGCGTTGGTGCTGTACCTGCATCTGTGGCTGCGAGTGTGGCGACACGTGCGTACGCGGCCCGCGCATCGCTTCGCGGCGAGTACGGCCTGGGCGATGCTGTCGTGCTTCGCGGCGTCTGCGGTGTTGACCATCGGCGATCTGGACCAAGGCCGGCTCGACACCGCGTACGGCGTCCTCGCGCTCGTCCTGGCGGCAGCTGCCTTCGAGTTGGTGAACGTCGTGCTCGTAGCGACGGGCATCTACCTGTACACGAACAGCCGCTCGCCCGCGGATCTCATCGGCACCTGGGAGGACAACGCCTTCGAGATCGCGACGCTCTGTCTCGGCGGGCTCGCTGCGCTGGCGTTTGTCCATCAGCCGGTGCTGGTGGTGTTCGTACTGCCGCCGTTGCTGTTGCTGCACCGCTATCTCCTGCTGAAACAGCAGTTGCAGGTGGCGGTCGTGACCGACGAGAAAACCGGGCTGCTCAACACCGCGGGCTGGCACGAACTGGCGACCCGGGAATTCACCCGGGCCCGGCGGCGGGGGACCGGCAGCGGGTTCGCCGTGCTGATGATCGATCTCGACCATTTCAAGCGCATCAACGACACGTACGGCCACCTCACCGGCGACGAGGTGCTGGCCGCGGTTGCCGTGGCGATCGAGGCTTCGGTGCGGCAAAGCGACACCGTCGGCCGGTTCGGCGGCGAGGAATTCGTGGTGCTGCTGCCCGCGACCGGCGACACCGACGTGCTCGGGATCGCCGAACGGGTGCGGATCGCGGTGCGGGAGCTGACGGTCTCGGTGGGAGGTCCGCTGCGGATCAGCGGACTCTCCGTGTCCGTCGGCGTCGCGTGCTATCCGCAAGCGGGGGCCACGCTCGACGAGGTGTTGCGGTCGGCCGACGCCGCGCTGTACCGGGCGAAAGACGGCGGCCGCAACCGCGTGGCGGTCTGAGCCGGAAATACCGGGCGCGGGCAATTGTTGAACGTTGTATGAGCACTGCGGATCACGAGACCGACGTCGTGGTGATCGGGGCCGGGCAGGCCGGGCTGTCGGCGGCGTATCACCTGCGCCGGGCCGGGTTCGCCAACGAACGCGGGTTCGTCGTGCTCGACCACGGCAAGCGCGCGGGCGGTGCGTGGCAGTACCGGTGGCCGTCGCTGGTGGTCGGGAAGGTGCACGGGATCCACGACCTGCCGGGGATGGCGTTCGGGACCCCGGATCCGGCGCGTCCGGCGAGCGAGGCTGTGTCGGAGTACTTCGGGCGCTTCGAGAAGACGTACGACTTGCCGGTGCACCGTCCGGTCGACGTGACCGCGGTGCGGCGCGCGGGGGAGCGGCTGGTGGTCGAATCGCCTGCGGAGACATGGGCGGCGCGTGCGGTGATCAGCGCGACTGGGACGTGGGACCGCCCGTTCTGGCCGCGTTATCCGGGGACTTTCGCCGGACGGCAGCTGCATACGGCGGATTACCGCGGCGCGGAGGAGTTTCGCGGCCAGCGCGTGGTCGTCGTCGGCGGCGGGACGTCGGCGGTGCAGCTGCTGATGGAGATCGGCCCGGTCGCGCGTTCGACGGTGTGGGTGACGCGGCGTCCGCCGGTCTGGCGCGAGGAAGAGTTCAGCGAGGATTGGGGACGCATGGCGGTGGCGAAGGTCGACGAGCGGGTGCGGGCCGGGTTGCCGCCGGAGAGCGTCGTGAGCGTGACGGATCTGCCGGTGACGCCGCAGGTGCTCGCCGGGCGCGCGGCGGGGTATCTGGACCGGCGGCCGATGTTCTCGCGGCTGGTCGCCGACGGTGTCGTGTGGGAGGACGGGAGTTTCGAGCCCGCGGACCTGATCCTGTGGGCGACCGGGTTCCGGGCCTCGATCGATCACTTGGCGCCGCTGCGTCTGCGGACGTCCGGCGGCGGGATCCGGATGGACGGGACTCGCGTGGTGGCCGAGTCGCGGCTGCACCTGGTCGGGTACGGGCCGTCGGCGAGCACGGTGGGGGCGAACCGGGCCGGGCGCGCGGCGGTGCAGGAAGTCCGGCGGCTGCTGCAGCGCTGAGGTCTGCGGGGGAACCTTCCTGCGGGTCGTGAGGGCCACCTTCACGGACTTGCGGGTCGTGAGGGCCACCTTCAGGGAATCAGAGTCCCTCGGGGTTCCCCTCACGGACCTTCCGCGGACGGGAGCGGGGCGTTCCGGTGAGCGGGCAGCGGAACGCGGGTCTTGATCGTTTCACGTCCGTTCCGGGCTTGTCGGGAGAAACCGGGCCCGCTACTCTGCGGTTTTAGTTAGGAAACTTTCTTAACGCAACGAGACGCCGCAGAACCGTAACGCCGCCGCCCTGTTCCCGTCCGGCCCGAAGGAGTGCGACGTGTCCTCGTCCCGTGTCCGAAGTCTCGCCCGGTTCGCGTTACCGGCCGCCGCGGTGGTGCTGTTGCCCGCCGCGATCTCGCCCGCGCGCGACGCCAGTGCCGCTGCCGCCGATGTGCTGCTGTCCCAAGGCAAACCGGTCAGCACCTCGACGCTCGAGACGTCCACGCTCGGCGGCGACAACGCCGTCGACGGGAACCTCAAGACGCGCTGGGCCAGCGCGGTCAGCGCCGACGCCCAGTGGCTGCGCGTCGACCTCGGCCAGGCCGCCACGATCCACCGGGTCAAGCTGAACTGGGAAGCGGCCTACGCCAAGAAGTACCGCATCGAGATCTCCGACGACGGCGAGAACTTCAAGGCGATCTCGACGGTCACCAACGGCGACGGCGGCACCGACGACCTCACCGGGTTGTCCGGGCACGGCCGGTTCCTGCGCTTCGTCGGCACCGAGCGCGCCACGAAGTACGGCTACTCCCTCTGGGAACTCCAGGCGTACGGCACCCCGGACTCGTCCGGCGACACCCAGGCGCCCACCGCTCCGTCGAACCTCGCCGCGGGTGACATCGGCTCGAACAGCGTCGCGCTGACCTGGGCCGCCGCGACGGACAACGTCGGCGTCAGCGGATACGACGTGCTCCGGGACGGCAAGTCCGTCGCCACCAGCACGTCCACGTCCTACACCGACAACGGCCTCTCGCCGGACACCGACTACACCTACACCGTCCGCGCGAAGGACGCCGCCGGCAACACCTCGTCGGCCAGCAGCTCGGTCAAGGTGCACACGAAGCCGGGGACCGCGGGCAACACCTTCGTCCTCGCCGCCGCGGGCGACATCGCCGAACAGTGCACCGCGAGCAGCTCCAGCTGCGTGCACCCGAAGACCGCGAAGCTCGTCCAGGGCATGAATCCCGCCGCGGTGATCACCATGGGCGACAACCAGTACGACGCCGAAAACACCGGCCTGTCGCTGCAGAACTTCAAGGACTACTACGACAAGACCTGGGGCAAGTTCAAGAGCATCACGCACCCGGTCCCCGGCAACCACGAGACCTACGACGACAACAAGCCGTTCGAGGCCTACGAGCAGTACTTCGGCAAGATCGCCACGCCGAACGGAAAGCGCTACTACAGCTGGGAAATGGGCAACTGGCACTTCATCGCCCTCGACTCCAACGGCTTCGTCGACGACAACGACGGCGGCGAGCTGAAGGACACCGACCAGATGAACTGGATCAAACAGGACCTGGCGAAGAACACCAAGGGCTGCGTCGCGGCGTACTACCACCACCCGCGGTGGAGCTCCGGCGACCACGGCGACCAGCGCGGTTCCAAGCAGCTGTGGGACCTGTTCGCGCAGAACAAGGTCGACCTGATCCTCAACGGCCACGACCACCACTACGAGCGGTTCGTCCCGCAGGACGCGAGCGGCAAGGCGAACCCGGCCGGTCCGGTCGAGATCGTCGGCGGCATGGGCGGCGCGAACCCGTACCCGGTCCACTCCGCGCACCCGACCACGGCGAAGCTGCTCAAGGACACCTTCGGCGTGCTGAAGCTGACGATGACCGACAACACGTTCTCCGAGCAGCTGATCGGTCTCGACGGCAAGGTCCAGGACAGCAGCCCGACCTACACCTGCCACAACTAGGGGCCGGTCATGTACATCGCGACAAGCCGTAGTTCGGACGTCGCGGCGGGCACCGAGCGCAAGACCGGCCTGCGCCGGGTGTCGGCGAATGTCGTCGCACTCGGCGCGGTCAGCCTGGTCACCGACATCTCCTCGGAGATGGTGACCGCGGTGCTCCCGCTGTATCTGGTGCTCGGCCTCGGGCTGAACCCGCTGCAGTTCGGCCTGCTCGACGGGCTTTACGCGGGAGCCACCGCCGTGGTCCGCGTGCTCGGCGGGCATCTGGCCGATCGGTGGCGAAGGCTCAAGGCGGTCGCCGGGTTCGGCTACGGCTTGTCCGCGGTGTGCAAACTCGGCCTGGTCGCGGCCGGTTCCTCGGTCGCGGCGATCGGCGTGGTGCTGGCCGCCGACCGCACCGGCAAGGGGCTGCGCACGGCCCCGCGCGACGCGTTGATCTCGCTCAGCAGCGAACCCGACACGCTCGGCCGGTCGTTCGGCGTGCACCGCGCGATGGACACAGTCGGCGCGTTCCTCGGCCCGCTCGTGGCGATGGCTGTGCTCGCGCTGAGTCTCGGCAGCTATACCTCGGTGTTCTTCACCAGTTTCTGCATCGCGGCGATCGCGGTAATGCTGCTGGTGTTGTTCGTCCGGGACCACAAGCAGGAAATCGCCGACCGGGCCGCGGTGTCCGTGCGGGCGGCGTTCGGGTTGTTGCGCGAGCGGGGTTTCCGCCGCGTGGCGGTGTGGGCGGCGCTGCTCGGGTTCGTGACTCTCGGCGATTCCTTTGTGTACCTGGTGCTTCAGCGGCGCTGGGACGTCGCGGCGACGTTCTTCCCGTTGCTGCCGCTCGGCACCGCCGGGGTCTATCTCGTGCTGGCGGTTCCGCTGGGCAAGCTGGCCGACCGGATCGGGCGCTGGCCGGTGTTCCTCGGCGGGCACGTCGCGCTCGTCGGCGCGTTGATCGCGTTGTGCGGGCCGGTGTCCGGATTCTGGCTCGCGGCCCTCGCTTTGGGGCTGCACGGCGTGTTCTACGCGGCTACTGACGGGGTGCTGATGGCCGCTGCCGGACCGTTGGTGCCCGCCGACCTCCGGGCGACCGGGCTCGCGGTGGTCCAAACCGGACAGGCTGCCGCGCGGATGCTTTCGTCTGTCCTCTTCGGACTCGCCTGGACCCTGTGGGATCTCCAGCCCGCGGTCCTCGCGGCGGCCGGAGCGCTCGCTGTCGTGGCGCTCGGCGCGGCTTTCGCAAGGCCGGTGCGCAAATGAAAAAGGTCCTTCTCGCTGTTGTCGGAACCGTGGTGCTCGCGGCTGCTGCAGTGGTTTACACCGTTGCCGCGCGGCCTAGCCCGGCCGAACCCGCGAAGGTCGAGCGCCTTTCGCTCGCGCCTGGGCAGTTGTTCTTCCGCAGCACCAAGACGGGCAACGTCGGCGTCGTTCCGCTCGCGAATCCTGGTGCTGCGCCGAAGTTCAGCGAGCTGAAATGCGACCGGTTCGCCGTGTCCGGCTCGACGGGGATGTGCCTCGCGGTGCGTCCCGGCACGTTGCCCGCGGTCAGCGACTTCAGCGTCCTCGACCGGAATCTCACCACAACGCACAAAGACTATCTGCCGGGGACGCCGAGCCGGGCACGCGTTTCGCCGGACGGCAAGCGGGTGTACTGGACGCTGTTCGTCACCGGTGATTCCTATGCTGCCACTGGCTTTTCGACGCGCGCCGGGGTTTATCAGCTGGACAACGGCGAGCTGGAAAAGACGATCGAGGAGCTGCCGGTCCTGGTCGACGGGAAGCGGTACTTCTCCTCCGACGTCAACTACTGGGGCATCACGTTCGCCAAGGACGGCAAGCGGTTCTACTCGACGCTGGGTTCCAAGGGCAAGACGTACCTGATCGAAGGCGACTACGACACCTACCGCGGGAAAGCGCTGCGGGAGAACGTGGAATGCCCGTCGCTGTCGCCGGACGAAACGCGGATCGCGTTCAAGAAGAAGGTCGGCGAGGGCGTCTGGCGGCTGTCCGTGCTCGACCTCAAGACGATGCGCGAGACCGCGCTCGCCGAGACCCGAAGCGTGGACGACCAGGCGTTGTGGCAGGACGACCACACGATCCTGTACGGCCTGGAGAACGCCGTGTGGTCGGTGCCCGCGGACGGGTCCGGCACCCCGCGCAAGCTGGTCGACGAAGCCTCCTCGCCCGCCGTCACCAGCTGATTCGACATCTCTTTACGTCGTATAGTATCCTCGTGCCCGGAGATACTTTACGGCGTAAAGAGATGAGATGGCTGAAGCGACTCTGCACGACGGAACGCGGATCGAAACGCAGGTGCGCGGGGACGGGCCGGTGCTGCTGCTCCCGGTCGACCCCCGGCCCGCCGAGGGGCCGGAGGCCGAGGCGGCCCGGCAGTGGGGCGCCGATCCGGAGCTGGGCCGTTCGCTGATCGAGGGATTCGCCGGGTTCCGGGTGGTGGCCTTCGATTACCAGGGGCACCGGATGGCGCGTCCGGCCGACCTGACGCCGGACGTGCTCGCGGCCGATTTCCTGGCGGTGGCGGACGCGGCCGGGGCGGATCGGTTTTCTTATTGCGGATACTCGTGGCTGGCGCTGTCCGGGCTGCAGCTGGCGTTGCGCACGGATCGGCTGGACGCGTTGGTGATGGGCGGGTATCCGCCGGTGGACGGGCCGTACGCGGCAATGCTCGCGGTGACCCGGGCGACGCACGAGATGGCGCTTGCCGGGCCCACGGCCGAAGCCAAAGGCGAACCGGGGGATTGGGATTCGGTGGACGTCACGTTGTCCACGGGGCAGACGAAGCAGTTCGTGACGTTGTATGAGGCGTTGCGGGACTTTGACGACCGGGCGGTCGAGTTGTCCTGTCCTCGGTTGTGTTTCGCGGGCTCGGAAGATCGGATTGTGTACAGCGAACGGTGGGGCGGGGTGACCGTCGACATCGCGGGTCCGCTGCTGCGGGAGCGCGCCGAACTGGAGACGCGTGGGTGGACCGTCGAGGTGCTTGACGGGCTGGACCACATGAGCGCTATGCAGGCGGCCGCGGTGCTGCCGGTGGTGCGGCCGTGGCTGGAGAAAGCGGTTTCGTGAGCTATTCCGCTTGCCGCAGCTCGTGTTCCAGCGCCTCCAGTTCCGCGCCGCCGGCCATCTGCCGGGTCAGCTCCGGCAGTTCGATCTCCGCCTTCTCGTAGGACCCGAGCGCCGTGCCGCGTTTGAGGAGCAGGAAGCGGTCGGCCACCGGATACGCGTGGTGCGGATTGTGCGTGATCAGGACGACGCCCAGGCCCCGGTCACGGGCCTGGGCGACGTACTTCAGCACGACCCCGGCCTGCTTCACGCCCAGCGCGGCCGTCGGCTCGTCCAGGATCAGCACCTTCGCGCCGAAGTGGATGGCCCGGGCGATCGCCACGCACTGCCGTTCGCCGCCGGACAGGGTGCCGACCGGCTGTTCGACGTCTCGCAGGTCGATGCCGAGATCGGCGAGGGCTTTCTTCGTCAGTTCCCGGCCTTTGCGTCGGTCCAGCGCGCGGAACGGGCCGAAGCCGACGGTCGGTTCGGAGCCGAGGAAGAAGTTCCGCCACACGCTCATCAGCGGCACCACCGCGAGATCCTGGTACACCGTGGCGATTCCGCGGTCCAGCGCTTCCCTTGGCGAGGCGAACCGCACCGGCGCGCCTTCGACCAGTAACTCGCCTTCGTCGTGCTGGTGCACCCCGGCGAGGATCTTGATCAAAGTGGACTTTCCCGCGCCGTTGTCGCCGAGCACGCAGGTGACCTCGCCCGCATTGACCACTGTGGACACTTCACGCAGCGCGACCACGGTGCCGTAACGCTTGCCGACGTTCTTGACTTCGAGGAGAGCGTTCATCGCCGGACCCTTTCCGCGCGCCGCCGCAATGCGTTGTTGACCAGGACCGCCGCCAGCAGCATGATGCCGAGGAACAGCATGAACCAGTCGTTGTCCCAGCCGGCGAACACGATGCCCTGGCGGGCCATGCCGAAGATCAGCGCGCCGATCGCCGCGCCGACGGCCGAGCCGAACCCGCCGGTCAGCAGGCAGCCGCCGATCACCGCGGCGATGATGTACTGGAATTCCAGCCCGATGCCCTGATTCGCCTGGACGCTCGCGAACCGCAGGATGTTGATCGAGCCGACGAGCCAGCCGGCCAGCGCGGTGCCCATGAACAGCAGGATTTTGGTGCGTACCACGGGAACGCCGACCGCGCGTGCGCTTCCGGCCGATCCGCCGACCGCGAAGATCCAGTTGCCGAAGCGCGTCCGCATGAGCAGCCACGCGGCCACCGCGATCGCGCCGAGCCACCAGACGATGGAGATCTGGAACGGGGTCCCGTCGATGTCCACTGTGGAGGCGAAGACGAACCCGGCGGACGCGTAGCCGTCGGTCGAGCGCATGCCCGAGACTTGCACGGTACCTGTCACCAGCCGCGTTACGCCGAGGTTCAAGCCTTGCAGGGCAAGGAAAGTACCGAGGGTGACGATGAAGCTCGGCAGTCCGGTCTTCATCACGAGCCAGCCGTTGAACGCGCCGACCGCCAAGGCGAACACCAGCGAGACGAGCAGCGCGAGCCACACGTTCCAGCCGGCTTGGGTCGCCAGGATCGCGGTGACCAGCGACGTCGACGCGGTCATCACGCCCGCGGACAGGTCGAACTCGCCGCCGACCATCAGCAGCGACACCGCCACCGCCATGATGCCCAGGGTCGCCGCGTCGTCCAGCCAGGTCGCCGCTCCGCTGGCGCTGAAGAACTTGTCGGTGGCGAAGGCGAAGAAGAGGAATACCACGACCGCGCCGAGCAGCGCGCCGATCTCCGGGCGCACCACCAGCCGGTCGGTCAGCCGCGGCTTCGCCAGCCGTTCGTCGAGGGTCGTCATCGGGTGCCCCTTCGCACGTACTGGCCGACCTTGTCCACTGTGGATTTGTCGACCAGGTCGGGGCCGGTGAGCACCGGTTTGCCGCCGCCGACGACGTTCGCGTTGTCCCGGTACAGCTTCAGGAACTGCACCGGGAGATAGCCCTGTTCGTACTGCTGCTGGTCGACCGCGAACAACACATCGCCCGCCTTGATCGCGGCCACGACGTCGGAGTTGAGGTCGAACGTGGCGACCTGCGCCTTCGAGTTCACCGATTTGATCGCGCTCACCGCGCGGGCGGCGACCTGCGAGTTCAGCGTGAGGACCGCGTCGATCGACGGGTCGGTCTGCACCGCGCCGCGGATGCGCGATTCGGCGTCGGTCGGATTGGAGATGTCCACCTGCAGGGTTTGCACGGTGCCGGCGAACCCGGCCTTCGCGCCGTCGCAACGCTGCGCCTGCCCGACGTTCCCGGCCTCGTGAATCACGCACAACAGCTTGTGCTTGCCGAGGTCCTTGAACTTCTTCCCGGCTTCCTGGCCGGCGATCGACTCGTTCTGCCCGACGTGCGTGAGCGCGCCGTACTCCGCGCTCTTGTCCTCGCCGGAGTTGATGGTGATCACCGGAATCCCGGCACGCACCGCGGCCTCGATGGACGGGCGCAGAGCTTCCGGGTTCGCCATCGACACCACGAGTCCGCCGGTCTGCTGGGCGACCGCGTTGTCGATCAGTTTGGCCTGTGCGCCCGGATCGCCGTCTGACGTGTATTCGACTTGCACACCAAGGTCTTTGCCCGCTTGTTCGGCACCGTTCTTCACCACGTTCCAGAACGCGTCGCCCGCGGTGCCGTGCGTGATGACCGAAACCTTCAGCGGTCCGGACGGCGTCGGCGCGGCGGCGGGCGCGGTCGTCTTCGGCTCGGCGGCCGGCCCGGTGCACGCCGCCAGCAGCAAGCCCGCCGCCAGCAGGCTCGCCACCGCGCGGCCGGAGCGTCGTGCGCGCTCCCAGCGATGGGACATCGTTGTCTCTCCTCGCTTGGTTTCCAAGATCAGCCGGTGATTTTCCGCAGGTACGAGAGGCTGGTCGCGACGTCTTTGCCGGGGCGGTCCACCGGGCTGTCGCCGCTCAGCGCGGTGTCCTGTTCCAGCACGTACCACCCGTCGTAGCCCGCCTCGGCGACGGAGCGGACCATGGCTTCGATGTCCACGTCGCCCTCGCCGAGCGGCACGTAGAGACCCTTGCCGACGGCTTCGGCGTAGGGCAGCTTGCCTTCTCGGACGGCTTCGGCCAGTTCGCTGCGGACGTCCTTGAGATGCAGGTGCCCGATCCGTTCCGGGTGCCGCCGGGCGAGTGCGACCGGGTCGGTGCCGCCGATCAGGAGATGGCCGGTGTCCAGGCAGAGCTGGAGATCCGAGTCGGCGAGGAAGCGCTCGACCTCCGCCTCGGTCTCCACGTGCGTGCCGACGTGCGGGTGCAGGACTGTCCGGAGGCCGTGTTTCGCCGCTGTGTCCCGGATCTTGGCCGCGGTGCGGACCAAAGCGGACCATTCGGCGTCGGTGAGGATGGGCCGTTCGTCGTAACCTTCGAGGCCGGTCGCGGCGGCGAGCACGAGCATTCCGCCGCCGCAGGCCGCGAAGAGTGCCGCTGAGTCTTCCGCTTCGGCGATGGCCGCGTCCGGATTTTCGTGCAGCGGCACGGCGAGGAAGCCGCCGACGAGTTCGAGCTGATGCCGTCCCAGGAGCGTCTTCAGCTTGGCCGGTTCACGCGGCAGGTAACCGGGCGGGCCCAATTCCGTCGCGGTGACGCCCAGTTCGGTCATTTCACTGAGCACGACTGGGGCGTCGAGCACGCGTCCCCAGCCGGGCACCTCGCAGACTCCCCACGAGATCGGGGCGGCGGCGACGCGGATCTTCGCGGTCATGGATCCCTCTCCGGTCGGGGGACAGTGGTTCCGTGCCCTTGATTAGAGCGCTCTAAGCTTGTAGCGTCCGACCCGTCGCGTCAAGCGCTTCTCCGGGGAGGTTTCGCATGGGGAAGCCCACCATGGAGGACGTCGCCGCACGCGCCGGGGTCTCCCGTGCGCTGGTTTCGCTCGTGATGCGCAACGCGCCGAACGTCTCGGCGCAGCGGCGCGCGGCGGTGCTGAAAGCGGCCGAGGAACTGGGTTATTCGCCGCATGTGATGGCACGGTCGCTGGCGAGCCGGACATCGACGGTGCTCGGCGTGATGGTGAACGACCTGCGCAACGCGTTCTTCGCCGATGTCGTGGAGGGGCTGGACGCAGCGGCCCAAGCGGCCGGTTTCGACTTGATCCTCAATACCGGCGGCCGGATGCCTTCGCGGGAAGGCGCGGCGCTGCGCAGTCTTTTGTCATTCCGTCCCGCTGGCGTGGTGCTGTTGTCGCCAGTGGTTCCCGCCGCGGCGATCGAAGCAGCGGCACGGCAGTGTCCGGTAGTGTTGGTATCGAGGACTTCTCGACTGTCCACTGTGGATACGGTGAACGACGACGGCGAGGCTGGCGCGGCCTTGGCCGTCGAGCATCTGGTACAGCTGGGGCATCGCCGGATCGCACACCTAGATGGCGGGGGAGCGGCTGGTGCCGCGGCGCGGCGTCGAGGTTTCCGGCAGGCGATGCAGGCACACGGTCTGGAGCCGATCGTGGTGCACAGTGAGCACACCGACACGGCGGGCGAAAAAGCCGTGCAGGAGCTGTTGTCTTCGTATTCTCCGCCGCCGACCGCGCTGCTGGCAGGCAATGACTTCAACGCGGTCGGGGCGATCTCGGCGCTCGAAGAACACGGGTTACAGGTGCCGGAGGACGTTTCGGTGGTCGGCTACGACAACACGTCGCTGGCTTCCCTCCGGCACATCTCACTGACCACTGTGGACCAGCCGCGCGCGGAAATGGCCCGGTTGGCCTTCGACGCGTTGTTGGAACGTGTACGGGGTGAACGCGCCGAACCGGTGCGGCACCTGCTCCATCCGTCCCTGGTCGTGCGGGAGACCACGGGGCCGAACTCAGGGGAGACACAGCGATGAGGTTGGGACTGGCAGGGGCCGGGCGGATCGGCGCCGCGCACGCGGAAACACTCGCGGGCTTCGACGAGGTCACCTCGGTGGTCGTCGCGGACGCGGATCCAGCTCGGGCGCGGGCAGTCGCGGCTCGGCTTGGCACCGAGTCGGTCGAGGGAATCGACGCGCTGTTCCAAGCAGGGCTTGATGGCTTGGTGATCGCGGCGGCCACGGACGCGCATCCGGAACTGATCATCCAGGCGGTCGACGCGCGGGTGCCGGTGTTCTGCGAAAAGCCGGTCGCCGCGGACATCCCCGGCACCCTCGCGGTGATCGACCGGATCGCGGACTCGGACGTGCCGGTGCAGATCGGCTTCCAGCGCCGGTTCGACGCGGGCTACCAGGCCGCGCGGGTCGCGGTGGAGAGCGGGGAACTGGGCTGGCTGCACAGCGTCCGGGCGACCACTTTGGACCCGGCGCCTCCGCCCGCCGCCTACATCGCGCATTCCGGCGGTCTGTTCCGGGACTGCGGGGTGCACGACTTCGACATCCTCCGCTGGGTGACCGGTCGGGAGGTCGACGAGGTATATGCCTTGGGGCGCAACAAAGGCGAGCAGTTCTTCGCCGACGCTGGAGACGTCGACACGGCGGCGGTAGCGATGACTCTCGACGACGGAACCCTCGCGACGGTCTCGCTGACGCGCTACAACGGCGCGGGCTACGACGTGCGCTTCGAAGCCCTCGGCTCGGTGGGGAATGTCGTGGTGGGCCTGGACGACCAGGCCCCGCTGCGATCGGTGGAACCTGGCGTCGGGCCGTTGCCGGGACCGGCGTATCCGGGGTTCATGGAACGTTTCCGGACGGCTTATGCCGCTGAACTGCGGGCGTTCCTGGACGTGGCCGCCGGGCAGATCCCGTCGCCGGCGGGGGCGGGGGATGCGTTGGAGGCGTTCTACATCGCGGAGGCGTGCGAGGTCTCGAGGCGGGAGAACCGTCCGGTGCGGGTTGCCGAGGTGCGGCGGTAGGTCAGGGTTTTGGAAAGTAGGTGACCACTTCGGCGAGAGTATCGAGTTTTTCGGCGTCGAATCGGCCGGTGGCGGTGTCTGCTTCGCCAATGACCATTGTCCGTCCACGGGGGTTCGGGTGGTAGTGGTGACCGGTGAAGCGGAAGTTGGCCAATTCGAGCAGCGCGCCGCCGAGCGGAGTCACGTCGCCGTTGCCCTGTACCCGCTCGACCTGCTCGAAGGCAGCGGCATCTTTCTTGGTCCGAAAACCGACCCAAGCCACCGAGAGCACCGCCGCATTGCCGTGTCCGTCGCCGACCGCGTACAACGCCATGTCGAGCGAGGCGCACGGAGTGTGCGTGAAGAATTCCTGAACCTCGCCCGTCGAATTGAGCAGGCACTTCATATCGCGTTTCACCGTCCGTTTCAGCTCTTTGAGCTTGAACCGGCTGAACGTTTCGGCGGATTTTCCTCGCTGGGCGGATTTCCGGCCTTCGGCTTTCCGGACCGAGGGAGAACGGCCGGGCAATGAATCGGCGACGTCGCCCGCGAGGTTGCCGGGCAGCGCGTCCGCGGCGATGCCCGTGCCGCCTTCGATTGCGGCACCGCCGCCGAGCGCGGTGATTCCGCCTCCTGCGATGACCGCGGCGACTCCCACGGCGATGACAGTTCCGCCTCCGCGACTCCGCCGTCCGTCGCCGTTCGAAATGCGGCGTCGGCGTCCTAATTCATCGGTATACCAGTCATCTGCCATGCTAGCGATCCCCTCCATGCCCCTCGACCGGCTGTGCGTGGAGAAAAGCCAACTTTGATGAAGGCATGGAGCGGAGCGGAAACCGGCAAGTTCACCTAAATGTCGGCATCCGCTCAGCAGCTCAACCCCGCGGACGAAGAAGCTTCTCCACCAACGTATCCACCAAATCCCCCGGCACCGCTGCCCTCGTCAGTGCACAGTAGACAATCGGTCCCAGCAGAGCGTCCATTGTGGACTCCGGATCCAGTGCCGGAGAAATCTCGCCCGCCTCGGTGGCCGTCGTCAGCATCTCGCGTTCGGCGATCTGCCGCGGTTCCAAGTAACGCTCATGGAACCGAGCCGCGGTCCCCACGTCGTGCTGGGCCTCGGCCAGGAGGGTCAGCAGGCACTTGCCCGCCGGGTCTTCGGTGAGGAACTGCGTGAAGTCGCGCAGGTATGCGCGGATGCTGTCGGCCGTCGGGAGTTCCGTCGGCACCGTCAGGCGTTTCGCGCTGTCCTCGATCAGCGTGTCCAGCAGGATTTCGACCTTGGACGGCCACCAGCGGTAGATCGTCTGCTTCGCGACCCCGGCGCGGCGCGCGATCGCTTCGACGGTCAGCGCGCTGAAGCCGTGTTCGACCAGCAGGTCGTCGGCGGCGTGGAGCACTGCCAGGCGAGCGGCCTCGTCCCGCCGGTTGCCGGAGCGTGCCCTGCGGGGCTGGGAATTCACTGCGGGCATACCGGACACCTTACCGTGCTACTGTCTAGACGTGACGTCGCGTCTAGACAAAGGAGGGGCCATGGCCGCATGCCGGGCATTGGTGGTCGGAGCTTCGCGGGGACTGGGATTGGTGCTGGTCGCCGAGCTGGACCGGCGCGGATGGGAGGTCATCGCGACGACTCGCGACGGCACGGCGCCGCGCGAGGGAATGCGGACCGAGCGGCTCGAGATGACCGACGACGCACAGATCGCCGCGTTGCGTGACAGAGTGGACGGTCCGCTCGACCTGCTTTTCGTGAACGCGGCGATCAATCAAGGGAACTTGCCGATCAGCGAGGTGCCGACGGCGATGTTCACCGAAGTGATGATCACCAACGCGTTGAGCCCGTTGAGAGTCCTAGAAGGACTGCACGATCTGGTCGCGCCGGGCGGCACCGTCGCGGTGATGTCGTCCGAGCAGGGCAGCATCTCGATGAACGTCGAACCCGGATACGAGCTGTACAAGGCGAGCAAGGCGGCGCTGAA
Organism: Amycolatopsis sp. NPDC114484; assembly: GCF_055633755.1. Lineage (NCBI taxonomy): Bacteria > Bacillati > Actinomycetota > Actinomycetes > Pseudonocardiales > Pseudonocardiaceae > Amycolatopsis > Amycolatopsis sp. NPDC114484. Next base: position 375,683 of record NZ_JBVKDQ010000004.1, read on the forward strand.
CCAGCTCATGCGCAGCTACGCCACCCGCCACGAGGGCGACGGGCGGACCAAGCTGCTCATCGACCCCGGCCACAACCGGACCCGGCTCGGCGGGCCGGACGCGCCGTTGCTGCCCGAGGAAAGCGTTCCCGCGGTCGTCGACGTGCTGGAAGCGCAGGCAGGCGAGCCGGGGCTGCAGTTCCTCGACCGCTTCGGCAAGTCGGTTCCCTGGTAACGACTGGGCCGATCGGGTAGCGCGCGGCGGCTTCGCGTGCCAAGCTGCGGGGCGTGCCTGGATCCGGAGAATCCGAGATCGTGCTGATCCCGCTCGACGAGGCGGGGCTCGAGCGGCTTCTCGAAGCCGCGGTGGCCGACGCCGAACCGACCGAGGTCATGCCGCCGGTGGAAGGTCCCGCCGGCTGGACCGAAGCCCACCGCGAAGCGTTTCTCGCGTTTCACCGCCGACGATCGCTCAACCCGGACACCGCGATCGAGACGACGTGGGTCGTGGAGGTCGACGGCCGCGTCTGCGGGGCGGCCCGGCTGCGGCCGGTGTCCGGGCGGTCCGCGCTGGAGGTCGAAGCCGGGGTGTGGCTCGGCCGTTCGGCGCGCGGACGCGGGATCGGCCGCAAGGTGACCGCGGTGCTGCTGGACGCCGCGCGCGACGGCGGCGCGGCTAAGTTCGTCGCGACGACCACTGTGGACAATGCGGCGGCCCGGCGGCTGCTGAGCGGAACCGGCGCGGAACTCGACGTCCGCGGCACGGAGATCGACGCGCACCTCGACTTCTGACCCGGCTCGCCCGGCACCGCCCGCGCGTAGCCCTCCGCTCCCGCTGACGTCCGTGAGGGGAACCCTGAGGGACTCTGAGTCCCTCAGGGTTCCCCTCACGGACCTCCGCAGCGCCGGGATCAGGTCCATTGATCAGGAAGACCGCCGGCACCGCCGACCCGGGGTCAGTCGAGTTCCAGCTCCGGCGAGTACAGGTCGAACCAGTGGTGCAGGTCCAGCGCCCGGTCCATGCCGACCCGCTGCGCCTGGCTGATCGCCGCCGGGTCGGTTTCCGCCGACTGCTGCAGCCACTCCCGGCCGACCATCTGGAACACCGGGTTGTCCTTCTGCGCCAAGGCTTCCTTGAGCTGCTGCTGCAGCGCGATCGCGTAGCCCGGGTCCTGAGTGGACGGATACGGGCTCTTCACCCGGTCCCGCACCGACGCCGGCAGCACGTGCTTCGTGGCGTGCCGCAGCAGGCTCTTCTCCCGGCCGTCGTAGGTCTTCAGCGACCACGGAGTGTTGTAGACGTACTCGACGAGCCGGTGGTCGCAGAACGGGACGCGCACCTCCAGGCCGACCGCCATCGACATCCGGTCCTTGCGGTCGAGCAACTGCCGCACGAAGCGGGTCAGGTGCAGGTTGCAGATGACCCGCATCCGCGACTCGCGCTCGGATTCGCCGTCCAGCAAGTCCACTTCGGACACCGCGGTCCGGTACTGGTCGGCGACGTAGGAATCCAGGTCGAGCTTCGCGGCGAGGCCCGGTTCGAGCAGCGAACCCCGGTTCTCCATCAGGCTGTTGCGGAACGCCAGCCACGGGAAGGTGTCGGCGTTCACCGCGGCCTCGTCGTGGAACCAGCGGTACCCGCCGAACACCTCGTCGGCCGATTCGCCCGACAGCGCGACCGTCGATTCGCCGCGGATCGCCTTGAACAGCAAGTACAACGACGTGTCCATGTCGCCGAGCCCGGACGGGATGTCGCGGGCGCGCAGCACCTTGCGGCGGACCTCGGGGTCGCTCAGGTCGGCCGGGTTCAGCATCACGTCCTGGTGCGCGGAACCGACGAGCTTGGCGACGTCGCGGATGTAGGGCGAGTCGGGGGTGTCGCGCATCTCGTCGGGCTGGAAGTTCTCCTCCTGCCCGAAAAAGTCGACCGAGAAGGTGCGCAGCTGCTCGCCTTGCTCGGCCAGCCGGGCGGCGGCGAGGCCGGTGACCGCGCTCGAGTCGAGGCCGCCGGAGAGCAGCACGCAGCGCGGGACGTCGGCGACCAGCTGCCGGTGGACGATGTCGGTCATCAGCTCGCGCACGCGCTCGACCGTCGTCTCCTGGTCGTCGGTGTGCTGCTTGGCGTCGAGCTTCCAGTAGGTGCGGGTGTTGATGCCCTCGCGGGTCACGGTCACGACGGTGGCCGGGTCGACCTCGTACATGCCCTTCCACAGCGACCACCCCGGCCGCTTCGTGAAGCCCATCAGCTCGCGCAGGCCGTCGCTGTCGACCACCTTGCGCGCCAACGGGTTCGCCAGGATCGCCTTCGGTTCGGAGCCGAACAGGACGCCGTCGCGGGTGGGGTAGTAGTAGAACGGCTTGATGCCCATCCGGTCGCGGATCATCACGAGCTTCTGGTCGCGCTCGTCCCAGATCGCGAACGCGTACATGCCGTTGAGGTGGTCCACGACCTCGGTGCCCCACTGCAGGTAGCCGTGCAGCACGACCTCGGTGTCGCTGTCGGTCTCCCAGCGGTGGCCCAGTTTCGTGAGTTCTTCACGAAGTTCGGAGAAGTTGTACGCCTCGCCGCTGTAGACCATCGCGACCTCGCCGTTCGGCGTCTTGACGCTCATCGGCTGCCGCCCGCCCGGCAGGTCGATGATGGCGAGCCGGCGATGCCCCAGCGCGACCGAACGGCGGACCCACGTCCCCCGGTCGTCGGGTCCGCGGCAGGCCATGGTCTCGGTCATCGCGTCCGCGATCTCCTGCTGCTGCGTGAGATCGGTGTCGTAGGAAACCCAGCCCGCGATTCCGCACATACGAGACCTCCTGGAAGGTAGGAGTTTAGTTAGTTAGTTGATACAACTATTGGTTACTCAGGTGTAACACGGACCCCTGAGCTTTGTCTGCCCGAATTGCACTCTCTGTCCTTGATCCACTACTCGTTGTGCCGCAAGTCACCCACCAACTACGGACAGTTATCCCGCCTCGCTCGCCCGGATGGCGCTTGACGTAGTGGCGCGGGTCACCGGCCGTCAAGATCGCGTAAACGCCCCCAGGTCACCGCGTCAAGGAGGCGTCAGGCGCGGGTGCTCACCCTCCGCGACGACCGCACAGTGGCACTCGACCGACGGTCGCCCGTGCCGGGTGACCCTTTCTGAGAGGTGCCTCGTGGCGGATTTGCTGTACGCCCTATTGCTCATCGGCGTTTTCGTGGTGCTCGCCGGTGTCCTGCGCGGGCTGGAGAAGCTGTGAGCGGCGCGGGCACCGTGGCCAACATCGTCGGCGGACTGCTGGCGCTCGGCCTTCTCGGCTACCTGTTCGTCGCACTCGTGAGGCCGGAGAAATTCTGAGATGAGTGACGTCGCGGCCGGCTTCCTGCAAGCCGGCGTGCTCCTGGTCGCCCTCGCGGTGGTCTACAAACCCCTCGGCGACTACCTCGCCCGCGTGTTCTCCACCGAGAAGCACCTGCGGGTCGAGAAGGCCCTGTACAAGATCGTCCGGGTCGATCCGAACACCGAACAGCATTGGAAGACCTACGCCTCGGGCGTGCTCGGTTTCTCGTTCGTCTCGGTGATCCTGCTGTACCTGTTGCAGCGCCTGCAGTCGATCCTGCCGTGGAACTTCGGCCGCGGCCCGGTGTCGCCCGCCGTCGCGTTCAACACCGCGGTTTCCTTCGTGACCAACACGAACTGGCAGTCCTACACACCCGAGTCGACGATGGGCCACTTCGTCCAGATGACCGGGCTCACCGTGCAGAACTTCCTGTCCGCGAGCGTCGGGCTGGCCGTGGCGATCGCGGTGACGCGCGGGTTCATCCGCTCGCGCACCGACCGGCTCGGCAACTTCTGGGTCGACCTCACGCGCGGCACGATCCGCGTGCTGCTGCCGATGGCGTTCGTTTTCGCGATCGTCCTCGTGGCGCTCGGCGTGGTGCAGAGCCTGCGGTCCGGCGTCGCGGTGACGAACCCGGACGGCAGCAACAGCACGATCGCGCTGGCCCCGGCGGCGAGCCAGGAAGTGATCAAGGAACTCGGCACGAACGGCGGCGGCGTCTTCAACGCCAACTCCGCGCATCCGTTCGAGAACCCGAACGTCTGGACCAACGTCATCGAGATGTTCCTGATCCTCGTGATCCCGGTCAGCCTCACCCGCGCCTTCGGGCAACTGGTGGGCAACCGCAAGCAGGGCTACGTCCTGCTGTCGGTGATGACGGCCCTCTGGGGCGCGATGCTCGCGGTGATCTGGACGTCCGAGGCGCGCACGAACAGCCCGTCGGCACTGGCCGCGGGGGCGAACCTCGAAGGCAAGGAACAGCGGTTCGGGATCGGCGGCACGTCGTTGTTCGCCGACACCACCACTGGCACCTCGACCGGCGCGGTCAACGGCGCGCACGACAGCCTGTCCGGGCTCGGCGGCGGGGGTTCCCTGCTGAACATGCTCTTCGGCGAGGTTTCGCCGGGCGGTGTCGGCACCGGGCTGTACGGCATCCTCGTGATGGCGGTCATCGCGATGTTCCTGGCAGGCCTGATGGTCGGGCGCACTCCGGAGTACCTGGGCAAGAAACTCGGCAAGCGCGAGGTCACCTGTGCGGCGATCGCGATGCTGGCGATGCCCACCGTGGTGCTGCTCGGCTCCGGCATCGCCTTGATGCTGCCCGGAACCCGGGACGCGCTCGGCAACTCGGGCCCGCACGGACTGTCGGAAGTCCTTTACGGCTACGCGTCCACCGGCAACAACAACGGCAGCGCGTTCGGCGGCCTCACCGCGACCAGCGACTGGTTCCAGACGTCGTTCTCGGTGGCCATGCTGATCGGCCGGTTCGTGCCGATCGTCGCGGTGCTCTGCCTGGCGGGTTCGCTCGCCTCGCAGAAGAAGGTCCCCGAAACCGCGGGCACGCTGCCCACTACTGGGCCGCTGTTCGGGACGCTGCTGACCGGCACCGTCGTCCTCGTCGCGGCTCTCACGTTCATCCCGGCGCTCGCGCTGGGGCCGATTGCAGAGGCATTGGCATGACCATCACCCAAGAGCGGACTCCGGAAGAGGAGACGCAGCACCACGTAGAAAACGCTGGACGCGTCGGAGCGGGCGTCTTCAGCCCGAAGCAGCTGTGGTCGTCCATGCCGGACGCGCTGCGCAAGCTGAACCCGAAGCACCAGCTCAAAAACCCGGTGATGTTCGTGGTGTGGGCCGGTTCGGTCCTCACCACCGTCTTCGCGGTCACCGACCCGAGCGTGTTCTCCATCCTCATCGCGGTGTGGCTGTGGTTCACCGTCGTGTTCGCGAACCTGGCCGAGGCCGTCGCCGAAGGGCGTGGCAAAGCGCAGGCGGAATCGTTGCGGCGCACCAAAAAGGAGACCGTCGCGCGGCGGCTCACCGAGGACGGCTCCGAGGAGCAGGTGCCTGGCGTGGACCTGCGCGTCGGCGACCGGGTGGTGGTCGAGGCGGGCCAGGTGATCCCGGGAGACGGCGACGTCGTCGAAGGCATCGCCACGGTGGACGAATCGGCCATCACCGGTGAATCCGCCCCGGTGATCCGCGAGTCCGGCGGCGACCGGTCGGCGGTCACCGGCGGCACCACGGTGCTGAGCGACCGGATCGTGGTGCGGATCAGCACCAAACCCGGCGAGTCCTTTGTGGACCGGATGATCGCGTTGGTGGAAGGCGCTTCCCGGCAGAAGACGCCGAACGAGATCGCGCTGACCATCCTGCTGTCCACGCTGACCATCATCTTCCTGCTCGCAGTCGTGGCGCTGCAGCCGATGGCCGCTTACTCCGGCAGCGAGCAGTCGGTGATCGTGCTGACCGCGTTGCTGGTCTGCCTGATCCCGACCACGATCGGCGCGCTGCTGAGCGCGATCGGCATCGCCGGGATGGACCGGCTGGTGCAGCGCAACGTCCTCGCCACCTCCGGTCGCGCGGTCGAGGCCGCCGGAGACGTGTCGACGCTGCTGCTGGACAAGACGGGAACGATCACCTTCGGCAACCGGCGCGCGACCGAACTGATCCCGGTCGGCAAGTCCACTATGGACGATCTGGTGCGCGCGGCCCGGCTGTCCAGCCTCGCCGACGGCACGCCGGAAGGCCGCAGCATCGTCGAGCTGATCGCCGAACAGCACGGCCTGCCCGGCGCGGCCGACGACAGCGAGAAGCTCGCCGAGTTCGTGCCCTTCACCGCGCAGACCCGGATGAGCGGCGTCGACCTCGACGGCCGCGAAGTCCGCAAGGGCGCGACTTCGGCGGTGCGCCAGTGGGTCCGCGAGCGCGGCGGCGACGTGCCGGACGAGACCGAACGCGTCGTGGACGAGATCAGCCAGCAGGGCGGGACCCCGCTGGTGGTCGCGGAAGCGGCGGGCGGCACGGCGTTCGTGCGCGGCGTGATCCGGCTGTCCGACGTGGTCAAGCCGGGCATGAAGGAGCGCTTCGAGGAACTGCGCTCGATGGGCATCAAGACGGTGATGATCACCGGCGACAACCCGCTCACCGCGAAGGCCATCGCGCAGGACGCGGGCGTCGACGACTATCTCGCCGAGGCCAAGCCCGAGGACAAGATGGCGCTCATCAAGAAGGAGCAGGAGGGCGGGCGGCTCGTCGCGATGACCGGCGACGGCACGAACGACGCGCCCGCGCTCGCGCAGTCCGACGTCGGCGTGGCGATGAACACCGGGACCATGGCGGCCAAAGAGGCAGGCAACATGGTCGACCTCGACTCGAACCCGACGAAGCTGATCGAGATCGTCGGCATCGGCAAGCAGCTGCTGATCACCCGCGGCGCGCTCACCACGTTCAGCGTGGCGAACGACCTGGCGAAGTACTTCGCCATCCTGCCCGCGATGTTCACCAGCATCTTCGCCCAGCTCGGCGCGCTCAACATCATGCACCTGGCGACGCCGAAGTCGGCGATCCTGTCCGCGGTGATCTTCAACGCGCTGATCATCGTCGCGCTGATCCCGCTCGCCCTGCGCGGCGTGCGGTACCGGCCGTCGTCGGCGTCCGCGCTGCTGCGCCGCAACCTGCTCGTCTACGGACTCGGCGGGATCGTGAGCCCGTTCCTCGGGATCTGGGTGATCGACCTGATCGTGCGTCACATTCCAGGGATTGGCTGACATGAACGTCTTGCTCAAGCAGACCTGGGCGGGCCTGCGCCTGCTCATCGCGATGACCGTGCTGCTCGGCATCGTCTACCCGCTCGGGGTGTGGGCGGTGTCCCGCGTCCCCGGCCTCCAGGGGAACGCCGAGGGCTCGGTGGTGACGCAGAACGGCCAGGCGGTCGGTTCGTCGCTGATCGGCATCGACCCGGTGCCCGCCGACGCCGCGCACGACCCGTGGTTCCACAACCGGCCCTCCGCCGGTTCGAAGGACGTGCTCGGGCCGGGCGACCCGTCGACGTCCGGGCCGTCCAACAAGGGGCCGTACAACGAGGATCTGACCAAGGCCATCGCGCAGCGGCGGGCGCTGATCGCCAAGCGCGAGGGCGTCACCCCGGCGGAGGTGCCCGCGGACGCGGTGACCGCCTCGGGTTCGGGCCTCGACCCGGCGATCAGCGTCGCCTACGCCGATCTGCAGGTGCTCCGCGTGGCCCGCAACACCGGGCTGAGCGAGGAGAAGGTGCGGCAGCTGGTCGCGGACAACACCACCGGCAACGGGATCGGCGTCCCGGGCGTGAATGTGCTCCGGCTCAACCTTGCCGTGCATTCGGCCGCTCCTGGCGCACACTGAACACTGTGAGCACCTCTGACACACCCCCGAAGCCGCGCCGAGGCGAACTGCGGATCTACCTCGGTGCGGCTCCGGGCGTCGGCAAGACGTTCGCCATGCTCGGCGAAGCGCGCCGCCGCCTCGATCGCGGCACTGACGTGGTCGTCGGCCTGGTCGAGACGCACGGCCGCAAGAGAACCGCCGACCTGCTCGACGGGCTCGAGGTCGTGCCGCGGCGCACGGTCAGCCATCGAGGGCACGAGTTCGCCGAAATGGACCTCGACGCGGTGCTCGCCCGCGCGCCCGAGGTCGTCGTCGTGGACGAGCTGGCGCATACGAACGTGCCCGGCGGACGGCACGAGAAACGCTGGCAGGACATCGACGAGCTGCTCGAAGCGGGCATCGACGTGCTGTCCACGGTCAACGTGCAGCACCTGCAGAGCCTCAACGACGTCGTCGAACGCATCACCGGCGTCACCCAGCAGGAAACCGTGCCGGACGAGGTCGTGCGCCGCGCGGAACAGCTGGAGCTCGTGGACATCACGCCGGAGGCGCTGCGGCGGCGGCTCGCGCACGGCAACGTCTACCCGGCCGAGCGCATCGACGCCGCGCTGGGCAACTACTTCCGGCCCGGCAACCTCACCGCGCTGCGCGAGCTGGCGCTGTTGTGGGTGGCCGACCAGGTCGACGTCGCGCTGCAGCGGTATCGCGCCGAGCAGAAGATCACCGATACGTGGGAAACCCGCGAACGGGTGGTCGTGTCGATCACCGGCGGGCCGGAAAGCGAGACGCTGATCCGGCGCGCCAGCCGGATCGCCACCCGGGCGGGCGCGGAACTGCAGGTCGTGCACATCCTGCGCGGCGACGGTCTCGCCGGGCTCGGGCCGACCGCGATGGCCCGCTGCCGCACGCTGGCCGAGGAGGTCGGCGCGACTTTCCACGCCGTGGTCGGCGACGACGTGCCGACCGCGTTGCTCGACTTCGCGCGCGGGGTCAACGCGACCCAGCTGGTGATCGGCACGTCGCGGCGGTCCCGGGTCGCGCGGCTTTTCGACGAGGGCATCGGCGCGACGGTGATCCAGCAGTCCGGGCCGATCGACGTGCACATGGTCACGCACTCCTACGCCGGCGGACGGCTGCGGGCGCGGCTGGGCGCGAGCCCGCTGGCGCCGTCGCGGCTCGTGATGGGCTGGGTGCTGAGCATCCTGCTGCCGGTGGTCGCGACCGGTCTCGGCGTGCTGCTGCGTGACGCGGTCGAGTTCTCCACCGACGTGATCCTGTTCGTGCTGTCGACGGTCATCGTGGCGTTGGTCGGCGGGCTCGGTCCGGCTTTGCTGGCGTCGATTTTCGGTGCTGGGCTGTTGAATTTCTTCTTCACGCCGCCGCTGTACACGCTGGATGTGCACAGCCCGCAGAACGTCGTGACGCTGATCGCGATGATCGTCGTGGCGGTGATGGTGGCGTTGGTCGTCGCTTCCGCTGCCCGGCGGGGAGTGGCGGCGGCTCGGGCGCGGACGGAGGCCTCGCTGCTGGCTTCGTATGCGCGGACCGTGCTGACCAATCCGAACCCGATCGAGCGGTTGCTGGAGAAGGTGCGGGAGAACTTCGGCCTCACTTCCGTGACGCTGCTGGAGAAGCGAAACGGCAAGTGGGACAAGGTCGCTTTGTCCGGGGGCGAGCCGTGTGCTGATCCGGACGAGGCCGATGTGGACATCGCGGTGACCGCCGACGTGCACCTGACGCTGCGCGGTCGCGCGTTGCCCGCAGCAGACCGTCGCGTGCTGGAAGCCGTTGCGGGACAAGCTTTGCTCGCCTTGCGGCAACAGCGGATGGCCGCGGCTGCGGCGGCCGCCGAGCGCAAGGCCGAGGCGACCGAACTGCGCACGACGCTGCTGTCCGCGGTCGGGCATGACCTGCGGACGCCGCTCACGTCCATCAAAGCGGCGATCGGCAGCCTGCGCGCGCCGGATCTTTCTCTGTCCGATGAGGACACTGAGGAACTGATGGAAGCCGTGGAGCTTTCGGCGGACCGGCTCGCCGGGCTGATCGACAACCTCCTCGACTCCTCGCGGCTCGCGACCGGCGCGGTCACCCCGCACCTGCGGCCGGTCGGCTACGACGAGGTGGTCGCCCACGCCTTGTCCAATGTAGACAACTCGAACGGCGTTCAGGTGTCCGTGGACGCGCGATTGCCTTCTGTGCAGGCAGATCCCGGCTTGCTGGAACGAGTGATCGCGAACGTGCTCGACAACGCGCTGCGGCACGGCGGCGGTGACGTTTCGGCACGGGCGAGCGCCCATTCGGAGTTCGTGGAACTGCGGATCGTCGACCACGGCAAAGGCCTGCGGAAGGGTGCCGCGGAGTCCGCTTTCGCGCCGTTCCAGCGGCTGGGCGGGGACCGGGACTCGACGCCGGGCGTCGGCCTGGGGCTGTCGGTCGCGAAGGGGTTCACCGAGGCGATGGGCGGTACGGTTCGCGCCGAGGACACTCCGGGCGGAGGGTTGACGGTGGTGATCTCGCTGCCGGCCTGTACCGGCCGGGAACTCGTGGAAGCTGAACCGGCTGAGGAGGGCGTGGCGCGATGACTGCCGACCAAACGGCGACGGTGCTGGTCGTCGACGATGAACCGCAGATCGTGCGGGCGCTGCGGATCAACCTCAACGCGCGCGGGTACAAGGTGATCACCGCGCACGACGGCACCGCCGCGCTGAAAGCGGTCGCCGAGACGAAGCCGGACGTGGTGGTGCTCGACCTCGGCCTGCCCGACCTGGACGGCACCGAGGTGATCGCGGGCCTGCGCGGCTGGACCACAGTGCCGATCATCGTGCTGTCCGCGCGCGGAGATTCGGCGGACAAGGTACAAGCGCTCGACGCGGGTGCCGACGACTACGTGACGAAACCGTTCGGAATGGACGAACTGCTCGCCCGCCTGCGAGCAGCGGTGCGGCGGTCGTCGACCGGTGGGACGGACGGCGCGGAAGCCGTGGTGGACACCGGATCGTTCACGATCGACCTGGCGGCGAAGAAGGTGCTGCGCGAGGGCCGCGAGGTGCATCTGACGAAGACGGAATGGGGAGTACTGGAGCTCCTGGTGCGCAACCGGGGCCGGTTGGTGGCGCAGAAGCAGCTGCTGCACGAGGTGTGGGGACCGTCGTACGAGACGGAATCCCATTACCTGCGGGTGTATCTGGCGCAGTTGCGGAGGAAACTGGAGCCGGAACCTTCTCGGCCGCGGCATCTGCTCACTGAACCTGGGATGGGGTACCGCTTCGAGATCTAGCCCCGAACCTGGCCGGTCAGCGGGCGGTTTCGCGCCAGTAGCCGTGATGGAGACCGCTGAATCGCACCGGGTCGACTGCCGCCGGGTCGGTCGGCAGGGACGGCAGCCGCCGGTAGCGGTCGGCGGCGAAATAGGTCCACTAGCCGGACCATCTCGTCCCGGTCCACCAGCGCGAGAATCTGCTCGACGCCGGTGGTCAACGATCCTTAGGGCAGCGCCAACGTCCAGAGCCAGTGTGAACCCACGCCGGACAGCTTGGCAGTCCCCGCGCTTGACGGAAGAAGCTTTTCGGCCCGGGACAAGGCGTCGCGGGGGTGGCGTCGAAGCGGACTTGTTCGGCGCCACTCTTCGTGACTGGACAGGCAAAGCACAAAGCCCCCGCTGGTGAGAGCGGGGGCTTTGTGGCGCAGATACCGCGGAACGAGCCTTCGCGAACCTCAGTGACCGGTGGAACTCGCCGGGTTGGTGTCCGAAGTGGACTCGCTCGGCGAGGACGACGACGAAGGCTGGCCGCCGGTCGAGCTGCTGCCGGAGCTGGGCGGCGGGCTGTCCGGAGGCGACGAGTGGGTGCTCGGCGGCGTGGACGGCGTCGTCGACGGCGTAGTGCTGTGCGGCGGGTTCGGCGTCGTGGGGTGGCTGGTCGGCGGGTCGCTGCGGTCCGACGTGGTGCCCGGCACCGGCTGTCCGCCGCCGGGCTGTCCGCCCGGCTGGCCGGGGTTCGGCGGGGGCGTGATGACGCTCGTCGTCGGCTTCCCGTCCGGGCCCACGGCCACGACGGTGGTCGGCGTCGGCGGGGCGGTCTGGCCGGGTGTCGGCGAGCCGGGGACGGTCATCGGGCCGCCCGGGACGGCGTTGCCCGGCACGATGACCTGCGAGCTGCCCTGCAGCCCGCCCTGGCCGCCGCCGGTGCTGTTCGTCGCGGTGTCGGTGACCGAGCCGGGGCCGGCCAGTTCGGCGACCGCGGCGAAGGCCGTGGCGACCACGAGGCCGCTGACGCCCAGGATCGCGTAGCCGGAGCGGCTGAGCCTCCCGCTCGCGCCCTTCGGCGGAGCGGTGGGGGCAGCGCTCACCGCGATCTCGGGCGACGCTGAGCTTGGTTCAGGCCCGTCGGGACGGGACATGCAGGCTCCTTAGAAGAGTCAACGCTCAAGTCGAGGGGCGGCACGGGGGAGCGGGGCTCCGGCCCCGGATGCCAGGCGGGAGGTTATCACTGCTCAGGACCCGTTCGCGCGACCGAGGGACAGGGCCGTCACGGTCCGCAGCCGGGGGCGTGCGGCAGGATGGGGCCGGTGAACGAGCAGGAATCGCCCGTCCGGCTGGCAGCCTGGGTGCACGGGCAGGTGCAGGGAGTCGGTTTCCGCTGGTGGACCCGGAGCCGGGCGCTCGAACTCGGGCTGACCGGATTCGCCAGGAATCTCCCGGACGGTCGTGTTGAGGTGGTCGCGGAGGGTAGTCGTGACCACTGTGGGCAATTGCTGGCCGCGCTGCGCTCCGGAACCTCACCCGGACGAGTGGATCAGGTAGTTGAACGCTGGACCGCCGCGAAAGGCGGGCTCGAAGGATTCGCCGAACGCTGAGCCAGCTGTGGCGGTTGCGGCTGATGGGGTGCTTGGGGTTGCCGAGGCGGCCGATCCTGTGCTAGGCGCGCCCGGGCGGCCTGGCCTCCCACTGCGCCGGAGAACCCCCGGGTAGCCTGTCGGCGAACCGGGGGGAACCGGTAGCCATCCAGTACCCGTGGCCAAGAGGGGTCGGCAGCACGTGCACCTGAAAAGCCTGACGCTCAAGGGCTTCAAGTCCTTCGCCTCGGCGACCACGCTGCGCTTCGAACCCGGCATCACCTGTGTGGTCGGCCCGAACGGCTCCGGGAAGTCGAACGTCCTCGACGCGCTGCGCTGGGTGATGGGCACCCAGGGCGCGAAGGACCTGCGCGGCGGCAAGATGGAAGACGTCATCTTCGCCGGCACCGCGGGCCGCGCGCCGCTCGGCCGCGCCGAGGTCACGCTCACCATCGACAACGCCGACGGCGCGCTGCCGATCGAGTACGCCGAGGTCTCCATCACCCGCCGGATGTTCCGCGACGGCGCGAGCGAGTACGAGATCAACGGCGACCGCTGCCGGCTGATGGACGTCCAGGAACTGCTGTCGGACTCCGGCATCGGCCGCGAGATGCACGTCATCGTCGGACAGGGGCAGCTCTCGGCGATCCTGGAATCGAAGCCCGAGGAGCGGCGCGCGTTCATCGAGGAGGCCGCCGGCGTCCTCAAGCACCGCAAGCGCAAAGAGCAGACCCTGCGCAAGCTCAACAACATGCAGGGCAACCTCGACCGGCTCACCGACCTCACCACCGAGCTGCGCCGCCAGCTCAAACCGCTGGGCAAACAGGCCGAGATCGCGCGCAAGGCCCAGTCGGTGCAGTCGGACCTGCGCGACGCCCGGCTCCGGCTGTTCGCCGACGACCTGGTCACCCAGCGCCAGTCCATCGCGCGGGACGAGGCCGACGAGCGCACGGCCCGCCAGCGCCGCGCCGAAGTCGAGCAGGCGCTGGAACTCGTGGCCGCCGAAGAGGCCGAGCTGGAGGCCTCGCTCGCCGAGGACGCGCCGCGGCTGCAGATCGCGCAGGAGACCTGGTACAAGCTTTCGGCGCTCACGGAACGGCTGCGCGGCACCGTGCGGCTGGCGGTGGAGCGTCAGCGGCACCTTTCTTCCGACGTCTCCGCGCCGACTGGCGGCCGTGATCCGGAGGAGCTGCTGGCCGAGGCCGAGCAGGCCGCGGAACGCGAGCAGGAGCTGACCGAGGCGGTCATGGAGGCCCGCGAACTTCTCGCGGAAACCGTGCTGCGCCGGGAAGATCTCGAACAGCGGGTGCAGGCCGCGGAGCGCGCGCACTGGGCCGCGGTCCGCGCGATCGCCGACCGTCGCGAGGGCATGGCGAAGCTGACCGGTCAGGTCGAAGCGTTGCGCAGCAAGAACGGCGCGACCGCGGAGGAGGTCGACCGGCTGACGGTCGGTCTCCAGGAAGCCGCCGAGCGCGCCGAGATCGCGGTCGAGGAGCTGGAAGAAGCCAAAGCCGTTGGCGGCACGGAAGAATCCGACGACGCCGACCTGCAGCAGCGGCACGACCGCGCGGTGGAGGCGAACAACGCCGCCAAGGCCCGCGTCGAAGAGCTGGTGAAGGCCGAACGCGGTTCGGAGCGCGAGATCGCGTCGGAGAAGGCGCGCGTCGAGGCGCTGTCGATGGGGCTCAAGCGCAAGGACGGCGCGGGCGCGCTGCTCGGCGCTTCCGCGGAATTGCCGGGCCTGCTCGGTTCGGTCGCCGCGTTGCTCACCGTGCAGCCGGGCCACGAGGTCGCGCTGGCCGCCGCGCTCGGACCGGTGGCCGACGCGGTCGCGGTGTCCGGCGGCGAGAACGCGCTGTCCGCGCTGAAGTACTTGAAGGACACCGATTCCGGCCGCGCCGGGATCGTGCCGGTCAGCGCCGGGTCCACTGTGGACACCAGTTCCTGGCCGATGCTGCCCGAGGGCGCGCGCTGGGCCCGCGAGGTCGTCCACGCGCCGGAGCAGCTGCGGCCCGCCGTCGAGAAGGCGCTGGACCGGCTCGCGCTGGTGCCGGATCTGGACGCCGCGCGGCAGCTCGTGGCGCAGTACCCGGCGGTGCGTGCGGTCACCGCTGAAGGCGATGTCTTCGGGGCCGACTGGATCGCCGGTGGTTCCGCCGCCCGCGAGAGCGTGATCGAGGTCCAGGCGGCGGTCGACGAGGCGCAGGAACGCTTGCGTACGGCCGAACGCGCGCTGGAGCAGTACTCCGCCGAGCTGGAAGGCGCGCGTGCCGAGCAGCAGTCCCGCCGCGAAGAGGTCGGTCAGGCGAAGGACGCGCTCGGCGAAGCCAAGGTGCGCAAGGCGCGTTCGTCCGAGCGGCTCAACCGGTTGCAGCAGGCGGCGCGGTCCGCGCAGGCCGAGGTCGAACGGCTGACCCAGCAGCGCGCGAAGGTCGAGCAGAGCCGCGAGCACGCGCTGGAACAGTTGGCAGAGCTGGAAGAACGGCTCGCCGCGGTCGCCGAGCAGCCGGTGGAAGACGACCCGGACACCGCCGAGCGCGACGAGGCCGCCGAGCAGCTTGCCGTGGTACGGCAGGAAGAAGTCGAAGCGCGGCTCGCGCAGCGCACCGCTGAGGAACGCGCGCGCAGCATCGCCGGCCGAGCGGAATCGTTGCGCCGCGCGGCATATGCCGAGCAGCAAGCCCGCGAACGCGCCGCCAAGGCCCGGGAAGCGCGAGAGCGTGGCGCGGAAATCGCCAACGCGGTCGTCAACGCCGGTGAGTTCGCGCTGGAACGGATCGAGCTGAGCGTGCAGCGCGCGGCCGCCGAGCGCGACGAAGCACAGGCGCAGCGCCAAACCCGCGAAACCGCGCTCACCGCGGTGCGCGCGAAGGTGCGCGAGCTGTCCGGCGAACTGGAGAAGCTGACCGACGCCGTGCACCGCGACGAGGTGCTGCGCGCCGAGCAGAAGCTGCGGCTGGAAACGCTGGAAGCCAAGATCGCCGAGGACTTCGGCATCGGGCTGGCGGACCTGGTCGAGGAGTACGGCCCGGACGTGCCGGTGCCGCCGAGCGCGGGCGAGATGGCCGAGTACGAGGCGGCCAAGGAACGCGGCGAGGACGTCACGCAGCCGCCGCCGATGCCGTTCGACCGCGACACCCAGGCCCGCCGCGCCAAGCGCGCGGAGAAGGACCTGACCCTGCTGGGCAAGGTGAACCCGCTGGCGCTGGAGGAGTTCGCGGCGCTGGAGGAGCGCTACAAGTTCCTGTCCACCCAGCTGGAAGACCTCAAGGACACCCGCAAGGACCTCGAGGCCGTCATCAAGCAGGTCGACGAGAAGATCCTGGAGGTCTTCGCCTCGGCCTACACCGACGTGGCGCGCGAGTTCGAGACGGTGTTCGGCGTGCTGTTCCCCGGCGGCGAGGGCCGGATGGTGCTCACCGAGCCGAACGACCTGCTCGCCACCGGCGTGGACGTCGAGGCCCGCCCGCCGGGCAAGAAGGTCAAGCGGCTGTCGCTGCTGTCCGGCGGCGAGAAGTCGCTGGTGGCGGTCGGCATGCTGGTCGCGATCTTCCGCGCCCGCCCCTCGCCGTTCTACGTGATGGACGAGGTCGAGGCGGCGCTGGACGACACCAACATGCGCCGGCTGATCGGCCTGCTGGAGCAGCTGCGCGATTCGTCGCAGCTGATCATCATCACGCACCAGAAGCCGACCATGGAGATCGCCGACGCGCTGTACGGCGTGAGCATGCAGGGCGACGGCATCACCAAGGTGATCTCGCAGCGGCTGCGCACGGCGGAAGAGGAACCGGTCCGGGCTTCCTGAGCGGGGTTGCGCCGTCCGGCCGAACCTGCCCGAACGGGCAAGCCTTGCCGGACAGCCGTCCGATCGGCCAACTGCCGCCGGGTCCGCACGTCTTCAGGAGTGTTCGCAAGCAACACATCCTGGAGGGGATTCGACAATGCGCACCATGGTGGCCCGTACCCTGATTTCCGGTTCGATGCTCGGCGTTGCGCTGGCAGTCGCCGCGTGCGGCGGCGGTTCGCAAGCCGGACAGGCCGCAGCGGTGCAGAGTGCTTTCCCGGCCGCGCCGACCGCTTCCTCGGCGCCCGCGCCGAGTTCGTCCGCCACGCCCGCCCCGTCCACCCAGGCGCAGGCCCCGACGCACGCGAGCAAGCCCAAGCCGCGCCCGGCTCCTGCCAAGGAGACGCCCGGCGACCGCCTGCCGGGCAAGGGAGAACTCGGCAACGGAGCCGACTGCGGCCCGATCGACGGCCCCGGCGGCAAGGTCGACGTGGTGACCGAGGCGATGCCCGCCGGGACAGTCGGCTGCACCGAGGCGATCAACGTCATGTCGGACTATCTCGCCCAGGCGCCGGCCAAGGCGCAGGGATCCGGGCGTTTCCTCGACGTCGACGGCTGGAACTGCGGTTACGACGGCGGAAACGGCGGCAGCAAGCAGATTTTCTGCGGCAGCAAGGGTCTTTCGTTCCACGGCAAGGCCGTCTGAGCGTTGCTCCTTTTCTCTCGGGCCCCGGGTACGAACGGGTAAGACCGCCCAAAACGGCTGTCCGCGCGAGGTCCGCTGCTGGCACGGTCGATCTCGTCCGGCGGCGCGGTTTTCCCGCAGCGGCCGGGCGCACCTTCAAGGCAGCACTGGGAGAAAGGTTCCACAGCGATCATGCCTTCACTCGTCAAGAGACTCGCGATCGGCGGCGCGGCGGCGCTCGCGCTGGCCGTCACCGTTCCGGCCGGCCAGGCGTTCGCCATCGACCGGGTCGCCTGCAACGGCCGCACCGACTTCGTCCAGCTGCGCCTCGCGGGCGGAAACCCTTGGGACGGCAGCGATGTCGCCTGCTTCGCCAACGGCGGCGCGACGTACGTGGACCTGGGCGGCGTCACCCGGGTCGACTCCGGCAACAACTCGGTGACCCTGTTCTGGGACGGCGGCCGGACCGACCTCGGCCACTGGCAGGGCGGCGACCTGAACTTCGTGCACGTTCGCCAGGTCTGGATCCACTAAGCGTTTCCGGCGGCGGCCCGGTTTCCCCGAACGCGGGGGAGCCGGGCCGTTCGTTGTCACACTGCCGACCCGGCGCTGGCCGCTTAGGGTGATCTTGGCCGATCGGCGGCCGCGTCCCGGGGAGGAATTCTTCATGCGCACGAAGCTGTCCAAAGCCGTTGTCACGGCGTCGATTCTCGCGTTCGGCGGGCTGGCCGCGGCTTGTGGCGGCAGCAGCGACACGGCGGCTCCGTCGTCGGTCTCGGCAGCGTCGACGGCCACTTCGGTGCCGGAGAGCGCGGCGTCCAGCACCAAGGCCGCGCCCGCGAGCAAAACGCACCGTCCCAGCAAGTCCCAGGACAGCAACTCGGACACCGGTGAGACGGTTGGCCCGTCGGTCAACTGCGGTCCGATCGACGCGCCCAACGGCAAGGTCGGCCTGATCGCCACCGAGACCAAGGCCGGTCGTCCTGGTTGCACCGAGGCGATCGACGTGATCACCGAGTATTTCCAGGAAGCGCCCAAGAAAGCCGAGGGCACCGCGCACGCGCTGACCGTGAGCGGCTGGCGGTGCCTGGCCGACACCGGCGCGCAGGGCAGCGGCCAGATCGGTTGCGACAAGGACGGGATGGCCTTCTACACACAGCCGTAGAACGCGCTCTCGCCGGGTTCCCGCGGGAACCCGGCGAGAGATGACCCGTTGTCACGCAGGGGTTTCCGCGGGTTCTTCGATCTTCTCGATGTTCGGGTCCGCTCCGCGCCGCCGCAGCGACAGCAGGCCGCCCACGATCAGCGTGATCAGCACCCCGGCGAAGGTGTACCAATACGTCGCCAGCGGCACGAGCGTCTTCGTCGCCGCGCCGAACTTGAGGTGCACCTCGGTGGTCGCCTTGTCGAATTTCACGAACAGGATCAGGAACGCCATCCCGACGACCGAGCAGGCGAACGCGATCACCGCGTCGGACTGGCGGGCCTTGCGCACCAGCAGCCCGAGGAAGAACGAGCCGAGCAGCGCCCCGTAGGTGTAGCCGACGATCCCGAGGCCCTGCTGGATCACCGGGTCCTTCGAGTTCGTGAACATCGAGGCGAACACCGCGAACACCGCCGCCCAGATGAGTGTCCACATGCGACCGTGCCGGAGCAGCTTGGCGTCCTCGATCGACTTGTGCGTGAACCGCTGGTAGAGGTCGGCGATCGTCGAGGTGGACAGCGCGTTGAGCGCGGACGCGAGCGCGCCCATGGTCGAGGCGAGGATGCCGGCGATCAGCAGCCCGGCCAGGCCGACCGGCAGGTCGTTGACGATGAAGTTGGAGAACACGTCGTCGCCGGACATCTTCCCGGCCGCGACCGCGGTGGCCGTCGCACCGGTCTTGCCGCCGGTGTAGACCCACAGCATCGCGCCGACGAGCAGGAACAGCGCGAACTGGATGAACACCACGATGGACGAGCCGATCAGCGCGCGCTGACCGTCGCGCAGGTTCCGGCACGACAGGAGGCGGCCGACGATCAGCTGGTCCGCGCCGTGCGAAGCCATCGACAGGAACGCGCCGCCGACTACCGCGCAGAGGAACGCGTAGGGGTTGGTGAGCAGGTTGGCCGTGAAGTCGGTGAGCTGGAACCGGCCTTGGCTCGAAGCGATCTGCGTCCAGCCGGTCGGCAGCTTCGTGGACAGGAAGATCACCGCGCCGATCGCGCCGAGGATGTAGAGCGACCACTGGATGACGTCGACCCAGATCACCGACTTGATGCCGCCGACGAACGCGTAGATCACGGTGAGCGCGGTCAGCAGCACGACGATGTGCCAGTACTCGGTGTGGATGCCGTAGTGGCTGAGGATCGCCTTGATCGGGATCGCCCCGGCGAACAGCCGCAGTCCCTCGGCGAGCAGCCGGGTCACGACGAAGGTGACCGACGCGGTGCCCTGCAGCCCCCGCCCGAAGCGGCGGCCGAGGAATTCGTACGCGCTCACGTAGTTTCCGCGGAAGTAGCGCGGCAGCAGCACGAACGCGGCGATCACGCGGCCGATGATGTAGCCGAAAGCCACTTCCAGGAACAGGAAGGCGCTGCCGAACACGAGCCCGGGCGTGGAGATCACGGTGAGCGTGGACGTCTCGGTGGCCACCACCGAGAGCGTGACCGCCCACCACGGCATGCTGCGCTCGCCGACGAAGTAGTCGTTCGCGGACTTCTGTCTGCGTCCGACCAGCACACCGATGACCGGCATCGCCGCGAGGTACACGATGACGATCACCAGATCGACTGGATTCATGGGGTTCTCCTACCGTGATTGCCCGGATTCCGCGACCCGGAGCCGGGTCGCGGCGCCCCCCAGCGGGGCGGGGAGATTCAGGGGAGCCGCACCCGGCGTCAGCGCGCCGAGCAGGCGGGGACCGCTCGCGCCGGTGGCCGACGGCAGCGTCGCCGGGACGCCGCACCAGCTCAGCCAGCCGAGCAGCGCGGTCAGATAGGCCTCTTTGCCGGAACCGGGGAGGCCGAGGTCGTCGCTGGTGCGGAGCGCGCCGTCGGGCAGAAGCCGGGCGAGCGCGGCCATCGTCGCGGGATTCGCGACGCCGCCGCCGGACGCGACAACGGTCGCCACGTCGTGCCGCCGGCATTCCGCGGCGACCGTCGCGGCGGTCAGTTCGGTGAGCGTGGCCAGCAGATCCTCCGGGGACAACGGCGGCAGTCCGGACAGGGCTGCGTCAAGGTATCCGCCGTGGAAGTGCTCTTTGCCAGTGGATTTCGGGGGAGCGGCGGCGAAATAGGGGTCGGCGAGCAACCGGTCGAGCAGGTCTTCCCGGACTGAACCGGCGAGCGCGAGCCGCCCGTCGACGTCGGCGGACAGCTTGCCGTCGCTGACGTGGGCGGCGGCGAGATCGAGCAACGCGTTGGCCGGGCCGGTGTCGTAGGCGAGCACCTCGCCGGACTGCGTGACCACGGTGATGTTCGCGATGCCGCCGAGATTGAGCGCGGCCACCGGACGTCCGGTCTCCTCGGCGAGACCGCGCAACCACATCGCGTCGAGCGTGCTCGCCAGCGGCGCGCCTTGGCCGCCCGCGGTGATGTCGCGGATGCGGAGGTCGGCGATCACCGGCACTCCGGTGCGCTCGGCGATCCACGCCGGCTGCCCGAGCTGGAGCGTGCCGAGCGCGACACCGTTTTCTACCCAGTGGTAGACGGTCTGGCCGAGCGAGGCGATCACGTCCACCGGTCCGTACGCGGCGATCCCGCGCGCGGCCGCGTCGGCGAACGCCTGGCCGACCCGGGTGTCGAGGACGGTCAGCTGCCGCGCGCTGCTCGGCCGCGGCGGGAGGGCGTCGAGGAGATCCGCGCGGAGGCCGTCGGGATAGGGCACGTCGAGCTCGCCGAGCGGGGTGAGGACGACTGTCCCGTCGTCCTCGCGGATTTCGGCGACCGCGACGTCGATGCCGTCCACGGAAGTGCCCGACAGCAGCCCGAGGACGCGGAAACAGTGGCCGGCGGGGGTGGTCATCCGATGTGGTCTAGTCAACGCGGAAGGGGTGGCGCAAGACGCTTCGTGGAGTCTTGGCCGAATCGGAACCGTTCGCGTTACTCGTTGGCCTCGCGGTGGGGTGTCCGGTGGCTTGTGCACGCGGATGACAGGATGGTGGCGTGTCGAGCACCTGGTTCTGGATCGTTGTCGTCGCCGTCGTCGTCCTGGTCGCCGTTCTGGTGTCCGGGCTGCTCATCGCGCGCAAGCGGCGGATCAGCATGGCCGAGCGGCGCGCGGTCGAGGAGAAGCCGAAGGGCGGCGGGTACGCCGCGAGCGGCGGGATCTCGCTGGCTCCCGGCGGGAAGACCGCGGAGGCCGCGCCCGAGCCCGCTCCTTCCCCGGATCCGGTGGTCGAGCATCCCGTCGAGGACCGCCCGGAGGTCGACGGCCAGCCCGCGGTCGGCGACGACGCCGCCGTCCCGCGCGACTCCGACCAGCGCACGGTGCGCGACGTCAAGCTCCCCGAGCCGGTCGAGGAAGAGGCCCCCGAGGCGGCCGTGCCGGGAACGGTCGAGCCGATCGAGGAGATCGAGTCCCCGGCTGGCCGTCTCGAGCGCCTGCGCGGCCGGCTGTCGAAGTCCCGCTCGGTGTTCGGGCAGAGCCTGCTGGGCCTTCTCGGCGGCGGTGACCTGGACGAGGACTCCTGGCAGGACGTGGAGGACACGCTGCTGCTGGCGGACCTCGGCGCCGCCACGACGACCCAGATCGTGGACCGCCTGCGCGACGAACTGAACCGGCGCGCAGTGCGCACGTCGGACGAAGCGCGCGAACTGCTGCACGAGGTGCTGACCGCGGCGCTGTCGACGGACGCCGAGCGCGCGGTCCGCGCGCTGCCGCACGAGGTGGACGGCAAGAAGCAGCCCGCGGTCGTGCTCGTGGCGGGCGTGAACGGCACCGGCAAGACCACGACGACCGGAAAACTGGCGCGAGTCCTGGTGGCACAGGGCGGAACCGTCGTCCTCGGCGCGGCCGACACCTTCCGCGCCGCGGCCGCGGACCAGCTGCAGACGTGGGGCGAGCGAGTAGGCGCGTCGGTCGTGCGAGGCAAGGAAGGCGCGGACCCGGCGGCGGTCGCGTTCGACGCGGTCAAACAGGGCATCAGCGAGGGCGTGGACACGGTCCTGATCGACACCGCGGGCCGGCTGCACACGAAGACCGGCCTGATGGACGAACTCGGCAAGGTGAAGCGAGTCGTGGAAAAGCAGGCGCGGGTGGACGAGGTGCTGCTCGTGCTGGACGCCACGACCGGGCAGAACGGACTCGCGCAGGCGCGGGTGTTCGGCGAGGTCATCGACGTGACGGGGATCGTCCTGACCAAGCTCGACGGCACCGCGAAGGGCGGGATCGTGTTCCAGGTCCAGAGGGAGCTGGGGGTGCCGGTGAAGCTGGTCGGATTGGGCGAGGGGCCGGATGACCTGGCGCCGTTCGAGCCGGGTGCGTTCGTGGACGCTTTGCTGGGCTGATTCCCCTGGCCGGGTGAATAAGGGGTAAAGCGGACATCTCTCGCGGAGCGGCCTGCCACGGTAGAGGCAGGCACGGCTGTGAGGGGTGGAATGAGCGTCGCGCTGGTCTTGGTGATCGTCATCGGCGGGACGTTGCCGGGGCAACGCGCACCTCGGGCAGCGCGACGTGCGGACCGGCGACCCTGATTTCGACCTCCGCTACGAGGTCGGCAGCGGGAACGCCGATTTCGCCCGTGCCGCGGCGATCACCGGGATCCTGCCCGCCCTCGATCTCCGGTGCGATCTTCTCGACCGCGTCCCCGCATCCGTCTGGCACTAGGAGAAAAACCCATGTACCGCCCGATCTTCCTCGCCGCCTGTGCGCTCGTCCTCGCCGGTTGCTCGGCGAGCGTGAGCGTCGACAAGCAGGTCTCCAAGGAGAACTTCGAAAAGGGCATCTCCGACGCGCTTCAGCAGTCCATCGGCAAGCGTCCGGACACCGTCACCTGCCCGGGGCCGATCAAGGCCGTCGAAGGGGAGTCGATGCGCTGCGTTCTCACCGCCGGTGGACAGAAAGTCGGTCTCACGGCCAAAATCGGCGCGGTGAACGGCACCGATGTGAAGTACAACGTCCAGGTCGATCAGAAACCGATGAATTGAGCCGCGTCACGCTCCGTCTGCTGACCGAGGCCGATCGAAGCAGGGTTCGCGAGATCCTCTCCGCGCCGGAAGTGGCGCAGTGGTGGGGCGAAGCCGACGAGGAAACCGACGGCCTGCTCTCGAAAGAGGGCGACCAGCACGCGTACGCCATCGAGTACGAGGGCCAGACCGTCGGCATCATCCAGAGCTGGGAAGAGCTCGATCACCGTTACCGGCACGCGGGAATCGACCTTGCCGTGCACCCGGACCACTACGGGCTCGGGCTCGGCGCGGAGGCGATCCGGATCCTCGCCCAGCGGCTGTTCGACCAAGGCCACCACCGGCTCACCATCGACCCGGCGGCGGCCAACGTCCGCGCGATCCACGTGTACGAGAAGCTCGGCTTCCGCCGCGTCGGGATCCTCCGCGACTACGAGCAGGGGTCCGACGGGACCTGGCACGACGGGCTGCTGATGGACCTCCTCAAGGGCGAACTCAAGGGCGAACTCAAGTAACCGGCAGCTGCTGCGAAAGCCGGTCGGCGATCTTCTGCACCACCGGCGCGATGTGGCTCACCGCGTCCGCCGTCAGCCGTCCCGACGGGCCCGACACCGAGACCGCCGCGGGCACCGGCGCGCCGGGGATCGCGACGGCGATGCAGCGCACTCCGAGCTCCTGTTCGGCCTCGTCCAGCGCGTAACCCTGCCCGGCGATCTTCTTCAGCTCGACCGCCAGCGCGTCCGCGTCGGTGAAGGTGTGCTCGGTGTAGGCGGGCATGCCGGTGCGCTCCAGCAGCGACGCGACCTCGTCGGCGGGCAGTTCCGCCAGCATCGCCTTGCCCACGCCGGTGCCGTGCGGCAGCAAGCGCCGGCCGACCTCGGTGAACATGCGCATCGAATGCTTCGAGGGCACCTGTGCGACATACACCACCTCGTCGCGTTCCAGGACCGCCAGGTTCGCCGTCTCGCCGACCTCCTCGACCAGCTCCACCAGCAGCGGCCGTGCCCACGCGCCGAACTGCATGCTCGCGTTCTCGCCGAGCCGGATCAGCCGGGCGCCGAGCGCGTAGTGCCGGTTGGTGTTCTGCCGGACGTAGCCCAGCGACACCAGCGTGCGGATCAGCCGGTGGATCGTCGGCATCGGCAGCCCGGACAGGGTCGCCAGCTCCGACAGGCTGGCCTCGCCGCCAGTGTCCGCCAGGTGCTCCAGCAGCTCGAACGCGCGCTGCAGGGACTGGACGCCGCCGTCTCGTCCGCTCTTCTCAGCCGCCACCAGTGGTCCTCCTCACAGACCCGATTGATGTTCCGCTATGCAGAAACTATAGTCCGTCAGGTAAAAACCGTAGGGACGTTATCCAAAGCACTACTCGGGGTGTTGCGCATGTCTGAGGTCCAGGTACTCGGCGGGTCCGTCGAGCGTGGGGACGAGATTCTGACGCCGGAAGCCCTCGCTTTCGTAGCGGGCTTGCACGACGAGTACGCCGCGCGGCGCGACGAACTGCTCGTCGCGCGGGGCAAGCGGCGCGAGGAGGCCCGTACCACCGGCCGCCTCGATTTCCTGGCCGAGACCAAGGAGATCCGCGAGGGCGACTGGCAGGTGGCCGGCGCTCCGGCCGCGCTGCGCGACCGCCGCGTGGAGATCACCGGTCCGACCGATCGCAAGATGACCATCAACGCCCTCAACTCCGGCGCCAAGGTGTGGCTCGCCGACTTCGAGGACGCCAACACGCCGCACTGGGCGAACGTCGTGGGCGGCCAGGTCAACCTGTCCGACGCGATCCGCGGCACGATCACGCTCGACCAGAACGGCAAGCACTACGAGCTGAAGCCGGACGTCGAGCACGCGACGATCGTGGTCCGCCCGCGCGGCTGGCACCTCGACGAGCGGAACCTGACCTTCGGCGGACGCAAGGGCGTCGGCGCGCTGGTCGACTTCGGCCTGTACTTCTTCCACAACGCGCAAGAGCTGCTCAACCGCGGCAAGGGCCCGTACTTCTACCTGCCGAAGATGGAAAGCCACCTCGAAGCGCGGCTGTGGAACGACGTGTTCACGCACGCGGAGAAGGCGCTCGGCATCCCGCACGGCACCGTCCGCGCGACCGTGCTGATCGAGACCATCCCGGCCGCGTTCGAGATGGAAGAGATCCTCTACGAACTGCGCGAGCACGCCTCGGGCCTCAACGCCGGTCGCTGGGACTACCTGTTCAGCGTCATCAAGTACTTCCGCGACGCGGGCGAGAAGTTCGTGCTGCCGGACCGCAACTCGGTCACCATGACCGCGCCGTTCATGCGCGCCTACACCGAACTGCTCGTGCGCACCTGCCACAAGCGCGGCGCGTTCGCGATCGGCGGCATGGCCGCGTTCATCCCCAGCAAGGACCCGGAAGTCAACCAGGGCGCCTTCGACAAGGTGCACGCCGACAAGTCGCGGGAGGCCGGGGACGGCTTCGACGGTTCGTGGGTCGCGCACCCGGGCATGGTCGCACTCTGCAAGGAAGAGTTCGACAAGGTCCTCGGCGACCAGCCCAACCAGCTGGGCCGCACTCGTGACGAGGTGAGCGTGACCGCCGACCAGCTGCTGGACGTCGCTTCGACGCCGGGCAGCGCCACCGCGGCCGGCCTGCGCGCGGCGGTCGACGTCGGCATCCGCTACCTGGCCTCGTGGCTGGGCGGCAACGGCGCGGCGGCGATCCACAACTTGATGGAAGACGCCGCCACGGCCGAGATTTCGCGGTCGCAGGTGTGGCAGTGGGTCAAGAACGGCACGAAGCTGGACAACGGCGAGACGGTCACCGCGGAGCTGGTGCGCGGCGTCGTGGCCGACGTCCGCGGCGAGCTGGCGGCTGAGGTCTCCGACGACCTGCTGAAGCCCGCGGTCGAGCTGTTCGAGCAGGTCGCGCTGGCTGACGAGTTCCCGGACTTCCTGACCCTGCCGGCGTACGAGCACATCCAGTAATGGGCGACGGACGGCTCGCCGAGGACGTCTACCGCAACGCCGACGCGCGGTTGGCCGAGGCCGACGCGCGCGTGGCGGCGCGGTATCCCGGCGAGTCTCCGGGCCGTCGTCCGGTGCACACGGTGTACGTGCCGGCGTCGCAGTACCGCACGCGCCTGGTGGCCGATTGGGGCAAGCAGGCGATGCGGGTCTTCGTCGAGCACGGCGACCTGCTGAACCTCGACCCGGCGGTGGCCGAGCGGGTCCGCGAGAAGCTCCTCACCGAGCCGATCGAGGACCTCCGCATCGACTTCGAGGACGGCTACGGTCATCCCGGCGACGAAGCGGAGGACGCGGCCGCGGAGGCCGCCGGGCGAACGCTCGCCACCACCGGCGGTACTCCGTTCGTCGGAATCCGGTTCAAGAGCTTCGAAGCCGTGACGCGGCGACGGGGCATCCGGACGCTCGATTTGTTCCTCTCGGGCTTGCTGTCCGAAGGATCGCTGCCGGACGGATTCGTGGTGACGCTGCCTAAGGTCACCGCGGTCGAGCAGGTCGAAGTCGCCGCGGAAGTGTTGGGGCGACTGGAAACCGCGTACGGACTGGCGGACCGCGCGCTGCGGTTCGAGGTACAGATCGAGACCGCGCAGTCGATCCTCTCGACCGACGGCACGGTCTCGGTCGCGCAGATCATCCAGGCCGCGGACGGCCGGTGCTCCGGGCTGCATTACGGGACCTACGACTACAGCGCAGGTCTCGGCATCAGCGCGGCGTACCAAAGCATGGCGCACCCCGCGGCCGACTTCGCGAAGCAGTTGATGCAGGTCGCGGCTGCGGGGACAGGCGTGCGGCTGTCCGACGGTTCGACCAACCGGCTCCCGGTGGGCGACGACCTGCCGGGTGCCTGGGCTGAGCACCTGCGGCTGGTGCGGCGGTCGCTGGAGAACGGCTTCTACCAGGGTTGGGACCTGCACCCGCACCAGCTGCCGACTCGGTATGCGGCGACGTACGCCTTCTACCGCGAGGGCGCCCCGGCGGCGGCCAAGCGGTTGCAGGACTACGCGTCGAAGACGGCCGGGGGAGTGCTGGACGAACCCGCTACGGCGGAGGCGCTGGCCCGGTATCTGCTCGGCGGGTACAACTGCGGAGCGCTGGCGGAGTCGGAATTGCCGTTCGAACCGGCACGGCTGGACGCGTACGCGCGGCGGCAAGCCTGAACGATCGCGAGTGCCTGTGCTACTCAGCGCAGGCGCTCGCGATCGCCGCGGTGTCCCAGTAGAACGGCCGCACCTCGGCGATCCGCCCGTCCTCGATCCGGATCGCCTGCAGGATCGGGAACTCCAGCTCCCGTCCGGTCGCCCGGGCCCGCGCGCGGACCTGGGTGAGCACCACCGACGTCGCGCCGACGGCGAGAAACTCCTGCTCGCCGATCTCGAACAACTCCCAGATCCGGCTCATCTCGAGGAAGAACTTCTCCAGTCCGGCGTGGCCCCGCCAGGCACCGCCGAACGGCAGGCCGTCGGCCTGGTGAAGTACGACATCCTCGGCGAAATACGGGGCCAGCGGGGCGAACGAGGCCGAGCCGGGGCCACCGGCGGCGAAATACTCGGCTTCGGCTCGATACATGCCGTTGAGCACGGCAGCGGGATCAGTCACGGCCGCCAGCCTGGCCGGGCGCCGACCGCGTCGCTGGCGGCAATCGGACTTCGCGGTCTCCGCACGTTCTGTCGGTCCTCGTGGGTAGACTTCACGGCGGTCTTTTCGAGGGCGGGAAAGGAAACACGAAAGCCATGGCTGAGGAAACCGGAACGGTCGAAACGCTGGAGTTCCAGTCCGAGGCGCGCCAGCTGCTGCAGCTGATGATCCACTCGATCTATTCGAACAAGGACATCTTCCTGCGCGAGCTGGTCTCCAACGCCTCCGACGCGCTGGACAAGCTGCGGCTGGAGACGTACCGCGACAAGGATCTGCAGGCCGAGACCGACAATCTGCACATCGAGATCCTCCTCGACGCCGAAGCGCGCACCCTCACCGTGCGCGACAACGGCATCGGGATGAGCCGGGACGACGTCGTCAACCTGATCGGCACCATCGCGAAATCCGGCACCGCCGACTTCCTGCGCAAGCTGAAGGAGTCGAAGGAGTCCGCCGGCCAGGACCTGATCGGGCAGTTCGGCGTCGGCTTCTACTCCAGCTTCATGGTCGCCGACAAGGTCACGCTGGTGACCCGGCGCGCGGGCTCCGACGAGGGCGTCCGCTGGGAGTCCACCGGCGAGGGCACCTACACGATCGAGTCCCTCGCCGACGCCCCGCAGGGCACCTCGGTGACGCTGCACCTCAAGCCCGCCGACGACGAGGACCACCTCTACGACTACACGTCGCCGTGGAAGGTGCGCGAGATCGTCAAGCGCTACTCCGACTTCATCACCTGGCCGGTGCAGATGGCCAAGGAAAGCACCGCGGGTGACGAAGAAGACGGCGCCGCGGGTCTGGAGACCGTCAACTCCATGAAGGCGCTCTGGGCGCGTTCGAAGGACGAGGTCTCCGACGAGGAGTACCACGAGTTCTACAAGCACATCAGCCACGACTGGACCGATCCGCTCGAGACGGTCCGGATGCAGGCCGAGGGCACCTTCGAGTACCAGGCGCTGCTGTTCCTGCCCTCGCGCGCGCCGGTGGACCTGTTCATGCGGGACGCGAAGCGCGGCGTGCAGCTGTACGTCAAGCGCGTGTTCATCATGGACGACTGCGAAGCGCTGATGCCGAACTACCTGCGCTTCGTGAAGGGGGTCGTCGACGCGGCGGATCTGTCGCTGAACGTCTCGCGCGAGATCCTGCAGCAGGACCGGCAGATCCGCGCGATCCGGCGGCGGCTGGAGAAGAAGATCCTCTCCACGGTCAAGACGATGATGACCGAGGAGGCCGAGAAGTACGCGACGTTCTGGTCCGAGTTCGGCCGCGCGGTCAAGGAGGGCCTGATCGACGACCCGGAGAACCGGGAGCAGATCCTGGAGATCTCGTCGTTCGCCTCGACGCACCACGCGGAGAAGCCGACCTCGCTGCGCGACTACGTGTCGCGGATGAAGGACGGCCAGGAGCACATCTACTACCTGACCGGCGATTCGCGCGCCACGATCGAGAACTCGCCGCACCTGGAGGCGTTCCGCGCCAAGGGGTACGAGGTGCTGATCCTCACCGACCCGGTCGACGAGATGTGGGTCGATTCGGCGAGCGGGTTCGACGGCAAGTCGTTCCAGTCGGTCGCGAAGGGCGAGGTCGACCTCGGCGACGAGACGAGCGACGAGAAGAAGGCCGAGTACGAGGACCTGCTGAAGTGGATGTCGGCGACGCTGACCGACACCGTCAAGGAGGTCCGGCTGTCGTCGCGGCTGACGACGTCGCCGTCCTGCATCGTCGGCGACGCGGGCGATCTGACGCCGACGCTGGAGAAGATGTACCGCGCGATGGGGCAGGAACTGCCGCCGGTGAAGCGGGTTCTGGAGCTGAACCCGGAGCACGCGCTGGTGACCGGTCTGCGCGAGGCGTTCGCCGAGCATCCGGAGGACACCTCGCTGGCCGAGACGGCGGAGCTGCTGCACGGCATGGCTTTGCTCGCCGAGGGCGGGGAACTGAAGGACCCGAGCCGGTTCCTGAACCTCGTGGCGGATCGCGCGGCCAAGGCGTTGTGAGGAGTTTCGTGAGTGGCTGCACCGGTTTCGGGGTAGCCACTCACGAACCCTTCCGGAGGTGAGTGTCGCATGAGGACAGTCGTCGAGAACGCCGCGATCGCGACGGTCAGCGGTCCCGAGTACCGCGACGGACACGTCGTCATCGAGGACGATCGCATCGCTGCCGTCGGCGCCGGAGCCTTCACCGGCGAGGCGGACGAACGGGTCGACGCCGCTGGCTGCCTCGTCACGCCGGGCCTCGTGAACACTCACCACCATCTCTGCCAATGGGCCACCCGGGGCCTCGCCGCCGACCACACGCTCTTCGAGTGGCTGGTCGCGCTGTACCCGGTATGGGCCAAGCTGGACGAGGACATCACGCACGCCGCGGGCACCGCCGGAATGGCGCGGCTCGCCCTGACCGGCTGCACCACGGTCGCCGACCATCACTACGTCTTCCCGGCCGACGGCGGCGATCAGGTGGCCGCGCTCGTGGCCGCGCGGGAGCGGATCGGCTTGCGGCTGCACCTGGTCCGCGGCTCGATGGACCGCGGCGAATCGGACGGCGGGCTGCCGCCGGACAGCCTGGTCGAGACCGCCGAGAACGCCTTGCTCGGCACCGAATCCGCGATCGACCGCTACCACGACGCCTCGCCGGGCGCGCACCTGCGGATCGCGGCGG
The DNA here is from genome assembly GCF_055633755.1 of Amycolatopsis sp. NPDC114484. Classification (NCBI taxonomy): domain Bacteria; kingdom Bacillati; phylum Actinomycetota; class Actinomycetes; order Pseudonocardiales; family Pseudonocardiaceae; genus Amycolatopsis; species Amycolatopsis sp. NPDC114484. The sequence goes on from NZ_JBVKDQ010000004.1 coordinate 406,036, forward strand.
GCCCGTGCTCGCCGTTCACCGTCACCGAGCGGCTGATGACGGATTCGGCCGAACTGGCCCGCCGCAAGGGCGTCCGGCTGCACACGCACCTGGCCGAAACCCAGGACGAGGAAAAGCAATGCCTCGCCGAAACCGGCCTCACGCCTGCTGAATACGCCGACAAACTGGGCTGGCTGGCGTCGGACGTCTGGCTCGCGCACACCGTCCACCTCGCCCCGGACGCAGTCCGCCGGTTCGGCGCGACGTCGACTGGTTCCGCGCACTGCCCGACGTCGAACGGCCGGCTGGGCAGCGGAATCGCCCCGGTGCGGGACTTGCTCGACGCGGGCGCGCCGGTCGGGTTGGGCGTCGACGGCGCGGCTTCGAGCGAATCCGGCGGCCTGGCGGAGGAGCTGCATCAGGCGCTGCTGCAGGCCCGGCAACGCGGTGGGCCGACGGGGCTGACCACGCGGGAAGCGTTGTGGCTAGGCACAATGGGCGGCGCGCGCTGCCTCGGCCGGGAGCGTGAGATGGGCTCGATCGAGGTCGGGAAGCTCGCGGATCTGGCGGTATGGGATCTGAACGGGCTGAACTACGCCGGTATCGACGACCCGGTCGCGGCGTTGGTGCTGGCCGCGCCGCCGCCGCTGCGGAGGCTGTTCGTGGGCGGACGATCGGTGGTGGACCGCGGGCAGTTGAAGTCCGCGGACGAAACGGCGATCGCGGGCGAGCTGGCGAAGGCTAGCGCCCGGCTGCGGGAAGACTGAGTGCGGTGGGCCGTCCTCGCGAACGGCCCACCGGCTCCAGGGTCAGACTCGTTCCACGCTCCACAGCGCGGTCGGCGCGCGGCAGATCCGCACTCCGACCGCTTCGGGGCTGCCGCCGCTGTTGTTCAGGCAGAGCCCGGTCTGCACGTTCTTGAAGTACTTGTTCGTGGTGGACGAGGTCGTCCAGTCAGTGGTGTTGGACGAGCAGGACGTGGTGAAGACAGCCGTTCTGCTCGCGGCGAGGCAGGCGCTGGTCGCCTAGACGTCGCCTCCCGTGTTGCTGTCCAAGCAGGCGCTCGTTCCCGCGCGATGGATCTTGAAGTTCGCGGCGGCGGTGCCGGATTCGCAGTCGATGACCGGACGAGAGACACACTGTCGGGAGTCGTCCCCAAGCCGTCCTCGTCGCGTCATCTAGCTCACTGCGGCCGTCTGACCAGCACCGTTCCCGCCTCCGCCAACGGCGCCCGCACCGCCTGCACCGGATCGGTCGCGCTCGGCTTGCGAGCCGCGTCGGAGATCCGCAGCAGCAACGCGACCAGGATGTAGTTCGCGAGCAGCGACGAGCCGCCCTTCGACAGGAACGGTGCGGTGACGCCGGTTTCCGGGATCAGCTTCGTCACCCCGCCGACGACCACGAAGATCTGCATCACCACGGTGAACGCGAGCCCGCCGCCGAGGAGTTTGCCGAAGCTGTCGCGGACGGCGAGCGCGTGCCGCATCCCGCGCAGCGCGATCAGCAGGTACAGCATCAGCACCGCGGCCAGTCCGAGAAAGCCCAGTTCCTCGCCGATGCTGGCGGTGATGAAGTCGGTGTTCGCCTCCGGCACGATGTCCGGCCTGCCCGCGCCGAGGCCGGTTCCGCCCATGCCGCCGGTGCCGAGGCCGAACAACCCTTGCGCGACTTGGTATCCGCCGCCCGGCTGGTCGTAGGTCGCGAGCGGGTCCATCCAGTTCGCGACCCGCTGCCGCACGTGGTTGAACAGGAAGTACGCCAGCACGCACCCGCCGGCGAAGACCGTCAGCCCGGCGTACACCCAGATCACCCGCTCGGTCGCCAGGTAGATCATCACCAGCACGATCCCGAAGAACAGCAGCGAGGCGCCCAGTTCCTTCTCGAACGCCAGCACCGCGACACAGCCGAGCGCGGCGAGGATGATCGGCCCGAGGTCGCGCGCCCGCGGCAGTTCGACGCCGAGCCCTTTCCGCCCGGCCACCCGGAACAGTTCCCGTTTCGCCACCAGCGTGGTCGCGGCGAAGACGATCAGCAACAGCTTCGCGAACTCGCCCGGCTGGATCGACAACGGGCCGATCTTGATCCACACCTTCGCGCCGCCCGCTTCCGACAGCGCCGCCGGCAGCAGCGCGGGCAGCAGGACCGCGACGATCCCGGCCAGTCCGGCGAGATAGCCGTACCGGGTCAGCACGCGGTGATCGCGCACGAACCCGAGCACGAGCAGGAACAACGCCAGCGCCACGACCGTCCACAGCACCTGCTGTCCGGCGACGGCGGAGTACGTCTTGCCCCGCTGCACCGCCTGGTCGGCGAGCCCGAGGTCGATCCGGTGGATCACCACCAGTCCCAGGCCGTTCAGCAGCACCGTGCACGGCAGGATCAGCGGGTCCGCGTGCGGGGCCCAGCGCCGGACCGCGAGGTGCGCCACCGCCACGACCGCGGTGAACGACACGCCGTAGCCGACAACCGGGAAGGTGACCTGCCCGAGGGCGTTCGCGTCCACGAGCAGGAACGCGAACCAGACGATCGCCACCGCGAGCAGGAGCAGCCGCAATTCCGTACCGCGCGCGGCAGGCATGAATTTCCCGTCTTTAGCAAGCAGTGAACCGCCGCGAGGGTAGTCGCAATTTCTGGCAGGACGCTGAGAATGCACGGCAATTCGGCCAGACTGTCCGAAAGCGACGAGTCCGCGGCCAGGATATGCTTCGGAAAACGGACGGGCGAGCGGAGAACCTGCGGTGGCGACAGAACTGACCCCGGTGCCGATCCAGGCACCGGCGCCAGCCCCGTCGGCGAAAGGAACGAAACGCGCGCTCGGCGCCGCGGTGGCCGCGGTGCTGATCGCGACGGCGTTCCTGGCGGTGCTGCACGTCAGCCGCTACTGGGGTCCGATCGACCCGGTCAGCGCGATGCTCAGCGACTACGCCTGGACTCCCGGCTGGTGGATGTGGGCGGCGGCGATGCTGCTGACGTCGGCCGGTTCGGTGGTGGTGGCCGTGGTCCTGCGCCGCCGGGGAATTCTGTACGGGCCGCTGACGCTCGTCGCGATGACCGCCTGGTGCGCCGGGCTCGCGGCGGTGGCGTTGTTCACGAAGGACCCGCAGGGAAATGCGGTGACGTGGGTAGGAAAAGTGCATCTCGGTGCGACCGGGATCAGTTGTGTGAGTTTGCCGTTAGCTGGCTGGCTGCTCGGCTGGACTCATCGGAATTCGCCGCAATGGCGGGGTTGCGCGCGCTGGTCGCGCATTTTGGGGCTGACCGCCGTGCCGTTCTTTCTGCCGTTTCTCATTCCGTTCGCTGCTAATGTCGCATTCGGCCAGCATCTGCCGACCGTCGCGACCGGGCTCGTGGAACGGCTGATGGCGGTGCTGGAACTGGTCGAACTGCTCGTGCTGGCCGGATGGGCGTGGCGCGCGGCGGAGTAGCTCAGGTGGCGTCGGGATCGACCGGCGGCCGCTCGTTCGCCCGCAACGGAACCGGCACCGGAGCGGGCGGCGGCGAGACCGGGCTGGCGGCCGGGGGAGTGTCGTCGAGCAGATACCTCGTCACGGCGGCGCGGGGATTGCCGATCCGCAGGGACTGCAGTTCCTGCAACGGTTTCCGCAGCTCCTGGTACTCCGGGCCGAGTTCCGCTTCGATCTGGGCTTTGGTGCCCGCGGCGAACCCTCGCGCCCGCTTCAGGGTCTGCGCGGCCCAGCGCGCGGCCTCGGGCAGCCGCTCCGGGCCGAGGATGAACAACCCGGCGAGCAACAGAATCACGATGTGGTCGATGCTGAGACCGAACACCGGCCACCTCCCGCGGACCCGGACGCTGACCCCAGCTTAGCCGTCCTCGGTGCGGCGTTTCCCGTCGTCACCCAGTTCGGTCAGCAGCCGTCGCGCTACGTCGACCACTGCCGCGCCCGCGACCGCCATCGGTTCAGTCGTCCGCATCGAGCGGCACAACACGAACGCGCCCTCCAGGCTGGTCACCAAGGCGAGCGTGAGCGTGCGGGCGTGCTCCTCGGGAAGGCCGAAGGCGGAGAAACCCTTGGTGCCCGCTTTCGTCCACGCTTCGAATACGTCCGCGGTCGCCTTGCGCAGGGGTTCGTTCGTGGTCGCCACTTCGAGCGCGACGGTCGCGATCGGGCAGCCCTCGACGTAGTCCGTTTCGAGCAACGTGGTGACCGCGGCCCCGAAGAACGTTTCGAGGCCGGTAATCAGATCCGGCGCTGGCGTGATGAAGACTTCGAACAGCTGCCCGTACTGCATCCCCGAGGTGCGTACCACTTCTTCGCCCAGCTGTTCCTTGCCGCCGGGGAAGAAGTGGTACACCGACCCGAAGGGCGCGCCGGCCTTCTCGACAATCTGCTTCATGCCGGTGCCCGCGTAGCCGCCTTGCCGGAACAACTCCGCCCCGGCGGCGAGGATGCGGTCCTTGGTGCCTGTCACGCCACCGAGGATAACTCCTGGACAGTAGAGCGTTCTATCAAGCGCGGCCGGAGCACCAGGTTGAGCACCACCGCGGTCACGCAGCCCGCGCTGATCCCGGAGTTGAGCACGACCTGCAGCGCCGCCGGGAACCCGGAGTAGAAGTCCGGCATGACGATCGGGACCAGCCCGACGCCGAGCGACGCGGCGACGATCGCGACGTTGATCGGATGCTCGAACGACGCCTTCGCGAGCGTCCGGATGCCGCTCACCGCGACGCTGCCGAACAGCACCAGCCCGGCCCCGCCGAGCACCGGCTGCGGCACCAGCGCGACGATCCCGCCGGTCACCGGGAAGACGCCGAGCAGCACGAGCACCACGCCGCTGGCCGCGACCACGTACCGGCTCACCATGCGGGTGAGCGACACGAGCCCGATGTTCTGCGCGAACGCCGTGCAGGCGAACCCGCCGAAGATTGTGCCGACCGCAGTGGAAAGCCCGTCCGCGCGCAGGCCGTCGGCCAGTACGCGGCTGGTGGTCGGCCGGTCCACGATCTCGCCGAGTGCCAGCAGGTCGGCGGTGCTCTCCGCCATCACCACGAGCATCACGATGAGCATCGAGACGATCGCCGCGACGTCGAAGGCAGGCGCGCCGAAATGGAACGGCGTCACGATGCCGAACACCGGGGCCTGCTTCAGCGTCGATGTGTCGACTTGGCCGAGCGGCCACGCGACGGCGGTGCCGACGACCAGACCGAGCAGCAGCGCGATCCGGCTCCAGAACCCGGTCAGGAACCGGGTGAAGACGAGCACCGCGACCAGCGTGATCCCGGCCAGCACGAGCCCGCTGGGCTTGGCCGATTTGTGCTGCGCGGCGATCCACTGCACGGCGACCGGCAGCAGCGAGATCCCGATGAGCGTGATGACCGTCCCCGTCACCACCGGCGGGAAAAACCGCGTCAGCTTGGAGAAAAACGGTGCGGCGAGCACTACGAACACGCCGCCGGCGAGCGTGGCGCCGTACACGACACCCAACGCGTTGCCGTCGCGATGCTGGGCTGCGATGGACAGAATCGGCGCGACGGCGGCGAAAGTGACGCCATTGACCAGCGGCAGTCTCGCGCCGAAGCGCCAGAAACCGAGGGTCTGCAACAGGGTGGCCAGTCCCGCGGTGAACAGCGCCGCGCTGATCAACAGCGTGAGCTGGCCGGGGGAGAGGCCGACGGCCGCGCCGATGACGAGCGGTGGCGCTACCACTCCGGCGTACATGGCCGCGACGTGCTGGATTCCTCCGAGGATCAGTTGTGGCAGCGGAGGCCGCACGTCCACGGGGTGCCGAGAAGGTCGTTCCTGTGTAACTGACATGCGCTCTCCCGGAGGGGACTCGGGGCTAGAGCACGGCGTCGGTCCAGGCCGGGCCGGGCTCTTCGGCTTCGTCGCGGACCACCGTGCCTTCGATGAGGCCGTACGGCCGGTCGGCGGCGTAGAACACCTCGCCTGAGTTCTCGAGGCCGAAGGGGCTTAGATCGACGAGGAAATGGTGCTTGTTGGGCAAGGAGAACCGGATCTCGGCTACTTCCGGCCGGGCCTGCAGCACGGCTTCGCCCATCGCGTACAGGGTCTGCTGCAGCGAAAGACTGTGCTTGGTGGCGAACGTCTCCAGGAGCGTTCGCCGGATCTCCCGATGGCTCTTGGCCCAGTCGATCCCGGTGAATCCCTCGTAGCGCCAGCGCGCGGTCACGGCGGTGGCGAGAATGCGGTCGTCGGTTTCGGCGAGAGTGGTGTATTCGTCCTTCGGGTAGCCGTGGAATTCGGACCCGGTGGACTTGAGCACGACGAGACCGTCCACTCCGGACACCACCCAGGCGCGGTCGGCGTGCACGGTGACAGTGGTGGTGCGGCGTTCGCCGCCGGAGCTGCTGAACGAGTGGTCGTGCGGCGCGCCGTCCACCGTGATGCGGTCCCACCCCTGCTCTTCGACGGAGATGCGCGCGCCGGTGATCTTTTCCTGTGTGTCGACGAAGCGCCTGCCGAGCCGGAGGGCGAAGTCCTCGATCTCGCCGACGTCCTGCTGTTTGGCGAAGGCGTACATCGTGTTCTTCTGCGTGTCGGTGGCCAGCACGGCGGAGTTGTCGCCGGTGAGGTGCGTGTCCGACAGGTCGCCGCGCAGTGCCGAGGACACCGTGAGGTCGCGCAGATGGTGCACGCCGCCGGTGCGCCGGACGGTGACGAGGCGGACCTCGGCCTTGCCGTACTGGTTGGGGCCCAACGAGATTCCCATGTCAGCTCCCGCGATAGGTGGAATAGGCGAACGGGCTCAGCAGCACCGGCACGTGGTGGTGCGCCGTGCCGTCGGCGATCCGGAAGGCGATGGTGACGTCGGGGAAGAACGCCTCCGGGCCGAGGTAGCTCCCGGTGTCGAAGACCAGCCGGTACACCCCGGGGGCGAGCGTGTCCGGGCCGAGGTCGCGGACGCGGCCGTCGTCGTCGGTCTTGCCCTCGGCGAGCAGCGAGCCGTCCTGGCGCTCGAACCGCACGGCGATCCCGGCGGCGGGTTTCCCGGCCGCGGTGTCGAGGACGTGGGTGGTCACGAGGCTCATGCCGTCGCCTCCTTGATGAGTTTCACACTGGCTGCCCGGGAGGCGACGGCATGAATATCCATGATTCGCTTGCAAGCGGCGCTCATGCCGTTACCGCTTTCGCCAGGCGCAGTTGCGCGATCTTGGCCAGCTCCGCGCCGGCGACGTCGAGTTCGGTCTCCGGGTCGTTGCCGAGCCGGGAGCGCAGGTTCGCGAGCAGTTCCTCGCCGCTGCGCCCGCTGGCGCACACCAGGAAAACGTGGCCGAAGCGCTGCTCGTATTCGGCGTTGGCGGCGGCGAATACGTCCGCGTTGTCCACCCCGGACTGTTCCGAACGGGACCAATCGGCGTCGCTGCCCTTGCTCGTCGGGCGTTCCCCGATTCTCGGATGCGCGGCGATCGCGTCGCGGATCTCGTTGCGCCGCAACGGAGTCGCGCTGTCCGCGCTCTTGCTCAGTGCGGTGAAATCGGCGTACGGGCGGCCGTCGAGCACGGTGTCGACCCAGCGCGGCACGGCCAGGCAGGCGGTGAGCGTCGGCCGGAGTTCGGCGGCGGACGCGGAGTTGAACTCGGCGAGTGCGAGCGGCAACGGAATCTCCTCCGGGGAGGTGGTGTTCCGCTGACCGTACGGCCGGGTCGAGCATGCGTCAACACTTTGTTGAATCGCGGCTCAGTCGGCTTCCCGGTTGAGGTAGTTGTAGACCGTGAACCGCGTGACGCCCAGTTCCTCGGCGACGGCCGAAACCGATTTCCGCAGGTTGAAGGCCCCTCGCTCGCGCAGCAGGCGTACCGCGCGCTGCTTCTCCGGGCGGTCGAGATCGCGGAGTTTCGAACCGAGTTCGCGTTCCACGTCGGCGATCAATCGCGACAGCGCGCTGTTGAGTTCGACCGCCGGAACGGTGTCGGAATCGTCGGTTCGGCGCAGTTGCAGCGTCACCCGGGTGGCCCCGCCTTCGAGGGCGGCACGGGCGATCGACGGCAACGCGGCGAACAGTTCGTCGGCGCTTCCCCGGGCCAGGGTGCCGAGCGGGCCGAAGTCGGTGTCGAGCCCGGCCGCGTCGGCGGCGTCGCGGGCGCGGACGGCGTGCTCCGGCGGTGCGCCCTCGCCGCGGAACGGCTCGCTGGTGAACTCGGCTTCCAACTCCACCTGGTGACCGTAACGTGGTAGGGACGGCGTTGACGAGCCGGGAAGTTCGTGTCTAATCTCGGTGAGCGAAAGACTCTTTCCGTAACGTGGAACTGGAGGATGCCGTCGATGGACCTCGTGGTGCGGGCCGCGCGTGCGGTGACCCCCGCCGGTCTCGGGCCGGCGACGATCGGCGTGCGGGACGGCCGGATCGTCGCGGTCGAACCCGGTGTCGTCGAGATGGCGGGCAGCCGGGTCGTCGACCTGGGCGAGGACGAGGTGCTGCTGCCCGGTCTCGTGGACACCCACGTGCACGTCAACGATCCCGGCCGGGCCGAATGGGAGGGCTTCGAGACCGCGACGCGCGCGGCCGCGGCCGGCGGCGTCACGACGATCGTGGACATGCCGCTCAACAGCCTGCCGCCGACGGTCGACGTGGCCGCGCTGGAGGTCAAGCGCAAGGCGGCGAGCGGCCGGGTGCACGTCGACGTCGGGTTCTGGGGCGGCGCGATTCCCGGCAACGAAGGCGATCTGCGCGGGCTGCACGACGAGGGCGTCTTCGGCTTCAAATGCTTCCTGCTGCACTCCGGCGTCGACGAATTCCCTCCGCTGGACGCGGCCGGCCTGGAATCCGCGCTGCGCGAGCTGAAGTCGTTCGACGCGCAGATGATCGTGCACGCGGAGGATTCCGAGGCGATCGACGCCGCCCCTGATCCGCACGGCGAGAAGTACCACGACTTCCTCGGTTCCCGCCCGCGCGGCGCGGAAAACCTGGCCATCACGCACGTGATCGAAGCGGCCCGGCGCACCGGTGCCCGCGCGCACGTCCTGCATCTGTCCTCTTCGGACGCTTTGCCGCTGATCGCCAGTGCCCGCCGCGAGGGTGTCGCGCTGTCGGTGGAGACCTGTCCGCACTATCTGTCGTTCGTCGCCGAGGAGATCCGGGACGGGGCAACGCAATTCAAGTGCTGCCCGCCGATTCGCGAGGCAGCGAACCGGGAATTGCTGTGGCAGGGTTTGGCGGACGGCGTGATCGACACGATCGTCAGCGACCATTCGCCGTGCACGCCGGAGCTGAAACGCTTCGACACCGGCGATTTCGGTCTCGCCTGGGGCGGTATTTCGAGCCTGCAGCTCGGCCTGCCCGCGATCTGGACGCAGGCCCGCCAGCGCGGCTTCACTCTCGTCGATGTGGTGCGGTGGATGGCCGAGCGGCCGGCCGCGCAGGTGGGCATGACGCGCAAGGGCAAACTGGAAGCGGGCGGTGACGCCGATTTCTGCGTCTTCGCGCCGGACGAGGCCTTCGTCGTGGACGTCGCGAAGCTCGCGCACCGCAACCCGGTGAGCGCCTACGACCAGCGTCCGCTGGCCGGCGTCGTGCGCGGCACCTGGCTGCGCGGCGAGCCGGTGACCGGCGACGAACCGAGGGGGACTTTGCTGACCCGGGGCAATTGCTGAAGAGATGGAGGAGCACGTGTCCGACCGTCCGGAGTGGACTACCCAGCCCGATCTGGCCTCGCGCCTGTTCGGGGGCACCGTGATGTGGGCGAGCGACGAACTGTTCGCCGAAAAGGAAAACCTGGTCAACCCGTGGCGGCCGGCGCACCGCGCCGAAACGTTCGGGCCGAAGGGCCAGGTGTACGACGGCTGGGAGACCCGGCGGCACCGCGAACCCGGCGACGACCACGCCCTCGTCCGCCTCGGTCTCGGCGGCGTGGTGTCCGGTGTCGTGGTGGACACGGCGTTCTTCAAGGGCAACTACCCGCCGTTCGTGTCCGTGGCGGCGACTTCCGTTCCTGGCTACCCGAGCGCGGCTGAGCTGCAGGACGCCGACTGGGACGTCCTGGTCGACCACGAACCGGCGGTCGGCGACTCGGAGAACTGCTACAAGGTGACGTCCCCGCGTCGCTACACCCACGTGCGCCTCACCCAGCACCCCGACGGCGGCGTCGCGCGACTGCGGGTGCACGGTTCGCCCGTGCCCGATCCTTCGCTGCTCGACCCGCGCTCGCTGGACTTGGCAGCTTTGGAAAACGGCGCGGTCGTCACCGGGTGCAGCGACATGTTCTATTCGTCGCCGAACAACATGCTGTCGCCGGGCCTGGCCGCGCACCAGGCGGAGGGCTGGGAAACCGCCCGCCGCCGCGACGACGGCAACGACTGGGCGACGGTGCGGCTGGCGGGCGCGGGCTTGGTCCGGTTCGTGGAGCTGGACACCAGCAACCTCAAGGGAAACGCGCCCGGCTGGGCGTCGGTGAGCGGACGCCTCGACGAGGGCGAGTGGGTGGAACTGTTGCCGCGCACCAGGTTGCAGCCCGACACCCGGCACCGCTTCGCCCTGGCGGGCGACGGCCCCGAGGTAACCGAAATCCGCCTGGACATCTACCCCGACGGCGGCCTCGCCCGGCTGCGCCTCTTCGGCGAACTGAGCAAACGAGGCCGCGAAGCCGTGACGGCGCGGTTCGCCGAAACCTCCGACTGAGCTTCTTTCTGGTCCGTGAAGGGCCCCCTGAGGGAATCAGATTCCCTCAGGGGGCCCTTCACGGCTTTTGGCCCGGTTACTCAGCGCCTGCCGGGTCCGGGTGCTCCTTGCGCCACTCCTCGTCGGAGATGTTCCAGGCTTCCTGTGCCTGCATCTGGATGTCGGTGATCGACTTGTCGAAGTTGACCGTGTCCTTGCCGACCCAGCCGGCGAAGTTCTTGCTGCTCTTGCCGTCGGCCAGGGTTTTCATGAAGGCGAAGAGCCTCGGGTTCTTCTTCCACTGGTCTTCCGGCCACTTCATGACGTCTTTCCAGGCGTTCTTCCCGCCGGTGAGCTTCTTGATCTCCGGGAGGTCGAAGGCCGTCTGCATCCAGCTTTCGTGCTTCTTCATCCAGCTGAACTCGTAAGGCTTGAACGCGGACTGCGGACCGGGGGGCCGCTCGTTGCCGCCGCCGTTCCCTCCGCTGCCGCCGCCATTGCCCTCGGCGTTGTCGTGGTGGTCGCCTCCCTGGTTGCCTTCTTGGTGGTTGCCGCCCTGGTTGCCACCGGGAGTGTCTTCGTGGTGGTTGCCGCCACCTGCGTTGTCGTCGTGGTGGTTGTTGCCGCCGGGGGTGTCATCGTGCGGGGCGTTGTTGCCACCGGCGTTGTCTTCGTGGTGGTTGCCGCCGCCCGCGTTGTCGTCGTGGTGGTTGTTGCCGCCGGGGGTGTCATCGTGCGGGGCGTTGTTGCCACCGGCGTTGTCCTCGTGGTGGTTCCCGCCCGCGTTGTCGTCGTGGTTCGTGTTGCCGCCCGGCTGGTCGTCGTGGTGGTTGTTGCCACCAGGCGTGTCGTCGTGCGGGGTGTTGTTCCCGCCGGGGCTGTCCTCGTGGTGGTTGCCGCCGCTGGGGGTGTTGTCGTGGCCGGTGTTGTTGCCCGGCGTGTTCTCGTGGTTGCCGCCCCCGCCCGGGGTGTCCTCGTGGTGCGTGTTGCCGCCAGGGGTGTCGTGCGGGCGGTTGGGCGGCGGGTTGAAGTGCTGGTCCGCGGCCAGCCAGGTGTCGAACGGATCGTCCTCGTGCGGCTGGTTGTTCGGCCGCTCTTCGTGCGGGTTGTTGTTCCCGCCCGGCGCGTCTTCGTGGTGGTTGTTCCCGCCCGGCTGGTCCTCGTGGTGGTTGTTGCCACCGGGCGCGTCTTCGTGGTGGTTGCCGCCGCCAGGTGCGTCGTCGTGCGGCGTGTTGTTCCCGCCGTGACCGCCCTGGCCGCCACCCCCGCCCCCGCCGTGACCTCCGCCGCCCCCGGGGTTGAGGTCGGTCATCTCGTGGCCTCCGCCCCCGCCGTGCGTGCCGCCGCCCCCGCCGCGTGAAGGCTTGACCTTCTCCGCCAGCTGGGCCAGCCTGCTCGCGGTCCGCCCGCCGAGGCCGACCACCCGGGCGATCTTGGACGCCATCGTCAGCGCCAGCGAGATCCCCGACCGGATCACGTTGCCCACCCCGACCACGATCGACGCGCCGAACGTGAACGCCGCCATCGCGAGCGCGATCAGCATGGTCGCGATGACGTCGCCGAGGAACGTCGTGATCAGGTCGCGGATCAGCGACCGCACCACGGAGACCAGGGCCATCGTCGTTTTGACCACATAGCCCGCGGCGTCGACCGCGTGCCCGGCGCTGTCGATCTGGCCGCGCCGGTCGGCGATGTTCTTCTTGAACGCCTCGGCGCCCTCGCCCTGCCAGTTGGCGACCGTCTTCTGCAGCGTGGTGTCCAGGTCCTTCGCCGCGTTGCGCAGGTTCTCGGCGGTCTTGTGCAGTTCCTCGGCCATCTTGTTGATCGCCGCGGGGTCGCCCGCCAGCTTGTCGAGGCCCTCTTTGAGGAACGAGATGTGCTCGATCAGCCAGCCGAGCCCGGCCGCGATCAGTTTGCCGAACGGGTCCATGACGAACGCCGCGGTGTCCGCGATCGCGCCGATGATCGACACGCCGATCTCGACCCCGACCGCGGCCGCGTCGCCGCCGTGCAGGTGCTGGATCTCCTGGATCGACGAGACGACGCTGTGCCAGCTGTCCGCGACACCCGCGCCGGTCGTGTTGTTCGAGTCCGTGATGGGGACGACGGCGCTCATTTGACCTGCTCCGGCTTGAACTTGTCGAACGCCTTCGCGAGGTCCTGGTCGCCCTTGCTGTACTGCTCGCTGGCCTGGCGCGTCTTGTCCGCGCTGTCGGTCACGTCTTTCGCGACGCCGTGCAGATTGTCGGAGACGACCTTCAACGCTATCCGCGCGGGAATGGCGAGCACCTGCGCCAGCACGACGCCGAACGCGTCGGTGTCGCCGCCGTTGGCGTCGTCGACCGCCTTCGCGGAGTCGTTCACCGCGGGCACGGTGGTCTTGTCCAGGTACTCGCTGAATTTGTGCAACTCGTCCGGATGGACGGTGAAGCCGTTCCCTGCCACCAACACTCCTTCGCCTGCCGCGATCGCGCCGCGCCGAGTAGAGCAGCGGCGGCTGAACCGCAGGCGACGTCCGTGCGGACGAAGGTTGAACGAGACGCCCTTCCTGCCCGAGCGTCCGGGCCGGGCTGCCCTCGCGGGTCAGCCCCGGGCGCTCGGCCGGTTCAGGTAGGCGGAGAAGGAGGACAGCAGAGCCGCGACGCCGACGATCGCGGTGACCCACCACGGGCCGCCGGTCACCAGGTTGAACACGAACGCGGCAGCCATCAGGACGGCGGCGATGATGTTCCTGATCTGCAGCCCGGAGGGTTTCGCCATGCCCCCACCTTCTCACGGCGGCCGCGGCGGGACCTTGTCCACCGCTGGCTAGATTGCTAGCATACTAGAATGGCCGGTGAAGAGGTCAAGCAATTCAACGTCTACCTGCCGGTCGAGCTGATCAAGCAGGTGAAGTACCGGGCGATCGAGAACGAGCAGTCGCTGTCCGCGCTGGTCACCGCGGCTTTGCGGGCTTATCTCGGCACCCCGCCCGAACAACGAGAGGACGAGTGACATGAGCGAAGGCATCACGATGCTCTTCATGGAGACGCACAACTGGGGCAAGACCGCGAAGTTCCTGCAGCGCGTGGGTTTCAGTCTCGATTTCGAGACCGACCACAACTCGGGCCAGCTGTCGAACGGCGATGGCGCGCCGGTGTTCGTCGCCGAGGTTCCCGAAAGCCAGGAGCCGCGCACGAGCGTGGTGGTCGCGGTGCCGGACGAGTCGGTGGACGCGGGACTCGACGTCGTCACCCCGTTCGAGGACACCCACTACGGCACGCGCGAGACGACCGTGCGGGACCCGGACGGCCGGACCTGGATTCTGCGGGCCCCCAAGTGAGCGAGCCGGACCACACCGCGGTGCGCGTCGCGTTGTGGCGCGCGCTGCACGTGCTCGCCGATCCGCCGCCGCACGCGCTGGTCGACGAGATCGGTCTCCAGCTGGCGGATCCCGGCCCGGACTGGCGGTCCCGGCCGGACATGGACCTCGGCTTCACCCAGCGGTTCCGCGCGGGAATCGCGGTGCGCAGCCGGTTCGTCGAGGATTTGGTGCGCGAACGCGGGGTCGCGCAGTACGTCCTGCTCGGCGCCGGGCTGGACACGTTCGCGCAGCGGGAGCCGGAGCTGGGCGTGCGGGTGTTCGAGATCGACCAGCCGGGCACGCAGGAGTGGAAGCGCGCGCGGCTGGCCGAACTCGGGCTGCCCGCCCCGTACCGGTTCGTGCCGGTCGACTTCGAATCCGGCGAGCGATGGCCGGAAAGCTTGGCCGCCAACGGTTTCGAGGTCGCGAAACCGGCCGTGGTGGCATCGACGGGAGTCAGCATGTACCTGACTCGCGAGGCCAACGCCGCGACCTTGCGCGCGCTCGCCGGGTTCGCACCGGGGACCGTGGTGGCGATGACGTTCCAGATGCCGGAGGAGTACCTGGACGCACCGGACCGCGCGGCGCGAGCAGCGGCGATGAAGGGCGCGAAGGCGGCCGGGACGCCGTTCGTGAGCTTCTTCGCGCCGGACGAGATGCTGGATTTCGCGCGGGAGTGCGGTTTTCAGGATGTCCAGCACGTCAGCGCGGCCGAGTTGAACAAGCGGTATCTGTCGGGTCGTTCGGACGGGCTGGAGACGTCGGGGGAGGAGTTCCTGGTCGCGACGGTCAGCTGACCTCGGTCTCGTGGTATTCGACGGGAAACCCTTCGGCGGTAAGGAAAGCGTGCAGCTGCGCGGCCAGATCGTCCTTCTCCGCGCCAGCCTCCATCGAGGTGGTGACCGTGGCTTCCCATTCGCCGTACACGGAGTGCCGCCACGGCCGGATCGTCCAAGCCAGCCGGATGTGCCCGCCGGAGCGGAACGTCGCCGAGACGCTCAGGTCCCGATCGGCGTTGACCCAGCGTCGCTCGCCTTCCCAGCCGCGGAAGTCGAGTCCGTCGAGGAAGCGGGCGAGGCCGCGGCCGGTGACGTAGTTGGTGACGCTGTCCAGCCTGGCGTCGATCCCGGGTGCCTGGACGCGGACGGCGAAGAACAACCGCCGGTCCAGGTGATGGTCGGCGGCGTGCCGTTCGCCGAACCGCACGGAGACCGACTCGGGCGGTTCGCCGAGGAACACGACTTCGAGATCGTCCAGCCAGGTCGTCTCGGCCTCGGGGCGGTTCAGGTTCACTCGCCAACCGTACTCAGGCCGGCACCTTGATCACAGTGCCGTTTGCCGTCGGGAACTGATCACCCCGGTGTTGAACCCGGCCAGATGCAACCCGCCCGCGAACCGCGCGTGCTCGATCTTCACACACCGGTTCATCACCACGTCCAGCCCGGCTTCGCGGGCGCGGTCCGCCACCGGTTCGTGCCACAAGCCGAGCTGAAGCCACAACGTCCGCGCACCGGCCTCGACGACCTCCTCGGCCACCCCGGGGAGGTCGTCGTGCTTGCGGAACACGCTCACCAGATCCAGTTCGCCCGGCACGTCCGCCAGCGACGGATACACCGGCCGCCCCAGCAACGTGTCGAGCCGCGGGTTCACGAAGTTGACCGCATACCGCGTCGAAGACAGCAGATACGTCGCCACGAAGTAGCTCGGCCGCGCCGGATTCGCCGACGCGCCCACGACGGTCACCGATTTCGTGCGCCCCAGGAGCCGCCGCCGTTCGACCGCTCCGACGTCGTGGCTCACGCGTTCACCGCCTTGTCGAGGGCCTGGTCGAGGTCCCAGAGCAGGTCTTCGACGTCCTCCAGCCCGACCGACAGCCGGATCAGGTCCGCGCCGACGCCAGCCGCGGCGAGCTGTTCCTCGGACAGTTGCGCATGCGTCGTCGAGGCCGGATGGATCACCAACGTCCGCGCGTCGCCGACGTTCGCCAAGTGCGACAACAGCTCCACCGACTCCACGAACTTCTCGCCCGCCGCGCGTCCGCCCTTCACTCCGAACGAAAACACCGCGCCCGGCCCCTGCGGCAAGTACCGCGCAGCCCGTTCGTGATCCGGATGCTGCGGCAACCCCGCGTAGGACACCCACGCGACCCGCGGGTCCGCGTTCAGGTACTCCGCGATCGCCCGCGCGTTGACGACGTGCGCGTCCATCCGCTGCGGCAGCGTTTCCACGCCCTGCAGCAACAAGAACGCCGAATGCGGCGACAGCACCGCGCCGATGTCGCGCAACTGCTCCGCGCGCAGCCGGGTGCAAAACGCGTACTCGCCGAAGTTCTCCCAGTACTTGAGCCCGCCGTAACTGTCGACGGTCTCGGTCATCCGGGGGAAGTTTCCGTTGCCCCAGTTGAAAGTCCCGGCTTCAACGACGACCCCGCCGAGCGTCGTGCCGTGTCCGCCGAGGAACTTCGTGGCCGAGTGCAGGACGATGTCCGCGCCGTGCTCGATCGGGCGGCAGAGGTAGGGCGTGGCGAGCGTCGCGTCGACCACCAGCGGGATGCCGTGCGAATGCGCGAGATCGGCCAGCCCGGCGAGGTCCGCGATCGCGCCGCTCGGGTTGCCGATCACCTCGGTGTAGATCAGCTTCGTGCGGTCGGTGACCGCTTTGGCGTACTCCTCGGTATCGCCGTGCACGAAGGTCGTCTCGACGCCGAACCGCGCGAGCGTGCCGGTGAGCTGCGTGACCGTCCCGCCGTACAGCCCGGCTGCCGACACGATGTGGTCACCAGCCTCGGCGAGCGCCGAGAAGGTGAGGAACTCCGCCGCCTGCCCGCTGGCCGTCGCGACCCCGCCGATGGCTCCTTCGAGACTCGCGATGCGCTCCTCGAACGCCGCGACGGTCGGGTTGCCGATCCGGCTGTAGACGTTCCCGTACTTCTGCAGCGCGAACAGGTTGGCCGCGTCGGCCGCGTCCTCGAACACGAAGCTGGTCGTCTGGTAGATCGGCACCGCACGGGCCCCGGTGGTGGGGTCGGGAGTGCCGCCGGCGTGCAGGGCGCGGGTGCGGAAGCCCCAGGTACGTTCGCTCATCGACCGCCACGCTAACCCAGCGCCGCCACCGCTGACCATTCCTCCCGAAGAGTGATCCGCTCACCGTCCGACCAAGGTCCGTGAGGGCCACCCTGGGGGAATCAGATTCCCTCAGGGTGGCCCTCACGGACCTCGGCACGCCGCCACACGCTGACGGAGACTGCCAGCGTCACGTCCCGCCCAGCTGCGGCCTCGAGCCGCTCCCGCCGCCCGTCCCGGTCCAGATGGAAGCCCGCGGGCCCCATCGCGACCACATCCCGCACCTGCGCGGCGGTGAACGGCTGAGTCCGGACCACCTCGACCCCGGACTCCCGCACGAACAACCCGCCCAGCGCGGCTTCGAGCCGTTCTTCCTTCCGAGAATCCACCGCGAGCACCAGATCGCCCAGCTCAGCGAGATGTCCCGGCAACGGCGACGCCACCACGAGCTTCCCGCCCGGCGCGAGCACCCGGTGGAACTCCGAGGCATTCCGCGGCGAGAACACGTCCAGCACCACCGACGCCACCCCGTCACCGACCGGCCATGGCTCCCACAGGTTCCACACCGCCGCACCCAGCCGCGCATGCGCCCGCGCGGCCCGCCGCAACGCGATCGCCGACACGTCCAGTGCCAGCCCGACCGCGTCCGGCGCGTCGTCGAGCACTCGCGAGAGGTAATAGCCAGGCCCAGCGCCGGCGTCGATGATCAATCCAGGAGCCGAACCCGCGGCAGCGACCGCCTCGGCCAGCGGCGCGTACGCCCCGGAAGACAAGAACGCCGCCCGCGCGTCCACCATCGGCGCGGTGTCGGCCGTCCCCGCCGGGATGCGCGCGTGCAGGAGGTTGACGTAACCCTGCCGGGCCAGATCGAACGAGTGCCGCCGTTCGCAGCGCAGTGTCCGGCCGGTCAGCGCGACCGGCTCCGCGCACACCGAACAGCGCAGCGCTTCGATCACCCGATCAGGCAAAGACATGGGCGTTATTCGACCATGAGGTTGCCTGACCGGACATTTCGCCCCACGCTCGGGGAAACGTCCCCGTAACAACCATCGCACCGGAGTTCACGCGGGGGAAACGTGAACCGAAGCCTGGTGAAACACCAGCGGCCAACACTTCCTCAGCAGTTGCCCACGGCACGGGAGGACGATTGTGCTGAACGCCGGAGACACCGCCTGGGTGCTGATCAGCGCCGCGCTGGTCATGCTCATGACCCCGGGCCTCGCGTTCTTTTACGGCGGCATGGTCCGCGCGAAGAGCGTTTTGAACATGTTGATGATGAACTTCATCGCACTCGCCATAGTCGGGGTGCTGTGGGTGCTCTTCGGGTTCTCGCTGTCCTTCGGCGACGACGCTTTCGGCGGCCTGGTCGGGAACTTCGACTACGCCGGCCTGTCGGACGCGTTCGGCAAGCTCGTCGGGCTGGCGAGCGCGGGTCCGCCCGCGGTTCCGTGGCCGGGACCGGACGCGTTGCCGCTGCTCGCGTTCTGCATGTTCCAGCTGATGTTCGCGATCATCACCCCGGCGCTGATTTCCGGCGCTATCGCGGATCGCGCGAAGTTCTGGGGCTGGACGCTTTTCGTGACAATCTGGGTGATTGTCGTGTACTTCCCGGTCGCGCACTGGGTGTTCTCGTTCGACGGATTCACCGGCAAGGACGCGGTGGGCGGCTGGATCGCCAACCAGCTCAAGGCGCTCGACTTCGCGGGCGGCACGGCGGTGCACATCAACGCGGGCGCCGCGGGTCTCGCCCTCGCGCTGGTGCTCGGCAAGCGCAAGGGCTGGCCGAAGGACACCGGCAGGCCGCACAACGTCCCGTTCGTCCTGCTCGGCGCGTCGCTGCTGTGGTTCGGCTGGTACGGCTTCAACGCCGGGTCCGCGCTCGGCGCGAACGACCTCGCGGGCGTCGCGTTCACCAACACCACCGTCGCGACCGCGGCCGCGGTGCTCGGCTGGCTGCTCGTGGAACAGCTCAAGTTCGGCAAGCCGACCACGCTCGGCGCGGCTTCCGGTGCGGTGGCCGGTCTGGTCGCGATCACGCCCGCCTGCGGTTTCGTGAGCCCGCTCGGCTCGATCGCGATCGGCGTGATCGCCGGGGTGCTGTGCGCGCTGGCTATCTCGCTCAAGTTCCGCTTCGGCTTCGACGACTCCCTCGACGTCGTCGGCGTGCACCTCGTCGGCGGTCTCGTCGGCACCGTGCTGATCGGGTTCTTCGCCACCAAGAGCGTCAACCCGGCGGGCGCGGACGGCCTGTTCTACGGCGGCGGCTTCAAGCAGCTGGGCATCCAGGTGGTCGCCGCGCTCGCCGTCCTGGGCTACTCGTTCGTCATGACCTTGATCATCGGCTTCGCGATCAAGAAGGCGGGCGGGTTCCGCGTCAGCACCGAGCACGAGGTCAGCGGCATCGACGAGGGCCAGCACGCGGAGAGCGCCTACGACTTCACCGGCATGGGCGGCCTCGGCCACTCGACGACGTTCCCGGTCAAGCCCGTCACGAAACTCGAGGAGACCAAGGCATGAAGCTCATCACCGCGATCGTCAAGCCGTTCACGCTCGACGACGTCCGCTCCTCGCTGGAGCAGCTGGGCGTGCTCGGGATGACGGTGAGCGAGGTACAGGGCTACGGCAGGCAGAAGGGCCACACCGAGGTCTACCGCGGTGCGGAGTACTCGGTGGATTTCGTGGCCAAGCTGAAGATCGAGGTCGTGGTGGACGACGTCGTCGTCGAAAAGGTCCTCGACGCGGTCACCACCGCCGCGCACACCGGCAAGATCGGCGACGGGAAGGTCTGGGTGACGCCGGTGGAGACAGTGATCCGGGTCCGCACCGGCGAACGCGGCACGGACGCGCTGTAGCCGATGACCGACGGGGGAGAACTCGCCCGAGCCACTGCGCTGCTGCTCGAAGGACGGCACGGAGCGCCCGCACTGCGGGCCTCCCTGGTCGATCTCTACGAGTTCTGGCTCGGGAAAGGAGCGACGGCGGCCGGCGTCGACACCGCGGACCCCGGTGTCGCGCTGGTCGCCGTGGGGGGTCTGGGACGGCGCGAGCTGGTGCCGTACTCCGATCTCGATCTATTGTTGCTGCACAACGGAAACAGCGACATCGGGGAGATCGCCGACGCGCTGTGGTACCCGCTGTGGGACGCACGGGTCGGACTCGACCATTCAGTCCGAACCCCTGGCGAGGCACTGAAAGTCGCCGCTGAGGACCTGCGCACCGCACTGGGTCTCCTCGACGCCCGGCACCTGGCCGGCGACCCGGCGCTCACCGAACGCCTAGCGTCCGCCGCTCGCGACCAGTGGCGGCGCACCGCCCGGAAACGCCTGTCTGAGCTGGCCGAATCCGTCCACGCCCGGTGGCACCGCAGCGGCGAGATCGCCCAATCCGCCGAACCAGACCTGAAACACGGCCGCGGCGGACTCCGCGACTTCGGCGTACTGGAAGCTCTCGCCGCCGGACAGCTCACTGCCCGTCCTGGCGAAGAACTGTTGGCAGCAAAGCAACTCCTGCTGGACGTCCGCACCGAGCTGCGTCGCGAGTCGCGTCGCGAACGAGACATCCTCAGTGCCCCAGACGCCGACGTCGTCGCACACGAACTAGAGCTTGGTGACCGATTTACCCTGGCACGCAAGCTTTCTGGCGCAGGTCGGACCATCGCCTACGCCGTCGACGTCGCCCTTCGGTCCACTGCGGAGCAACCACGTCCGCTCTTCGGCCGACGTCCCGTCCGACGCCCGCTTGCCGAAGGCGTCGTGCTGCATGGCGATGAGGTCGCGCTAGCCCGAGACGCCCTCCCCGCACGAGACCCAGCACTCCTGCTTCGCGCCGCAGCCGCCTCCGCGCGCACCCGAAAACCCATCTCGCCAGGCACTTTGCGCGCGCTCGCCGAATCCGCGCCCGAACTGCGCGAACCATGGCCGGACGACGCCCGCAACGCCCTCGTCGACCTGCTGGGCGCGGGGGAGGGACTGGTCGACGCAGTCGAAGCACTAGACCGCACCGGCCTGTGGGCAAGGTTGTTCCCCGAATGGGGTTCCGTGCGCGACCTGCCGCCGCGGTCGCCAGTACACCAGTGGACGGTCGACCGACACCTTGTCCAGGCCTGCGTCGAAGCAGCGAAACTGACCACCACGGTGTCCCGTCCGGACTTGCTGCTGATCGGCGCACTGCTGCACGACATCGGCAAAGGCCGCGAAGCCGACCACTCCGAACTGGGCGCGAAAATCTCCGCTTCGGTAGCGCAACGTCTGGGCCTGCCGCCCGCGGACGTCGCGACGGTTTCCGCCATGGTCCGCCACCACCTGCTGCTGCCGCACACCGCGACGAGACGCGACATCGGCGACCCCGCGACCATCTCGCGCGTGGTGAAAACCCTGGACCGCGACGTCGTCCTGCTGGAACTCCTGCACGCCCTGACCCGCGCCGATTCGCTGGCCACCGGCCCCGGCGTCTGGACCGACTGGAAGGACCGCCTGCTGGCCGAACTGGTCAGCGGCTGCGAGGAAGCGGTGCACGGCAAGGGTTTCACGCCGCCCGAGCCGCTGGACGACGACCAACGCGAACTGGTCGCCGAGGCCGCCCGGACCGGCGTCGGCCAAATCCGGATCTCCGCACACGGCAAGGTCGTCACAGTGCTGCTGGCCGTGCCCGCGGACCGTGAACTGCTAGCTCCCGCAGCCGGCGTGCTGGCACTGAACTCGTTGGAGGTCCACTCCGCGGTCCTGCGCGAACACGGCGGCCGCGCAGGCGTTTTCACCGCGTCGCCCAAGTTCGGCTCCCTGCCGGATCCCGCGCTGCTGCGGGAACAGTTCGCCCGCGCGGTCGCCGGAACGATGCCGCTCACCCAACGCCTGGCGGCGAAGGAACGCGACTACGCCACCTCGTCGCCAGTCGTGGTCAAGCCAGTCGTGCGCTGGTTCGACGACGAAACGAGCGGCCCCGACGCCGTCGTGCTGGAACTGCGCGCCGCCGACCGGATCGGCCTGCTCTTCCGCGTGGCAAGCGCCCTGCGCCGCGCCGAGGCGGACGTCCACTGGGCAAAAGCCGCGACCCTGGGCGGTGCCGTAGTCGACTCCTTCGCCCTCTCGCCCCGCTCCGGCCACGTCACCCCGCAGTGGCGAACCGCCATCACCGACGCCGTCCTGGCTGCCGTCGCCTGAAGGTCCGTGAAGGGCTCCTCGATGGAATCAGATTCCCTCAAGGAGCCCTTCACGGACCGCTGGCCAGGGCAAGCAGACCCGGCCGGATTGCGCCATCCGGGCTCACCCATCCGGGGTGTCGGGAGCGAAAAGGCCGATTCCGGTGGCAGGATGGCAGGTCCGAGCGAGGGGGCGAGGTGAACGCGGTGCGGGGTCAGGAGAACCTGCCGGAGCTTTCGCTGCCGCCGACAGTCGTGGCCGGACACCTCCGCACCTGCGCCGAAGAACTCTCCGCCCTGCTGCGCGGCGACGGATCGGCCGCCACCCTCGGCGAACTGTCCGAGGTGGTCACCCAGCTGGTCGCGGGCCAGCACGCGCTCTCCCACGCCCTGGCGGGACTCGCCGGCCGCATGGACGTCCGCAACCCCGCGCTCGCGACCGTCTCGCCGTCCGAAGTCGAGGTCCTCACCGAAGTCCTCCAGGCCGCCGCCTGCGCGGTCAGCTGCTCCGCCGAGGAACTCGCCGACGCCGAACCGCTCTTCGAGTTCACGAGCGACTCCGCGGGACCCGACACCCGCGTTTGAGTAGTCCTACTCAGTCCGGATTGAGGGACTTCACGCTGCCGCGCGCCCGCCCCCGGACGGCAGACTTCTCCCCAACGCCGGGTGGTCGAGGGGGAACCGCTCCGCGTGCCCGCGGCGGAAGGCCTCCTGGGGAGGTGAGCTCTTCCGCCACAGTTCCGGGGACGGCCGTGGGGAGCGGCCGCCCCGGAACTCCCGGGCCTCAGGAATCCGCGATCCGCGCCAGCAGCCCGGCCGCGAGCCGGAGCAGGTCCTGTTCGGTGGGGCTCAGCGTCCGTTCGAGAGCCGCGGCCAGCCAGGTCTCCCGCGCGATCGAGTACTCGCGCAGCTCCCGCAGCCCGGCCGGGGTGATGTCGATCAGCGACCGCCGCCCGTCCGCCGGATCCGGGGTGCGCGTGATCAGCTCGCGTTCGGCCAGCGAGGCCAGGATCCGCGTCAGCGACTGCGGATGGATCCGCTCGGCCTCGGCCAGCTCGCCCGGCGTGTGCGTGCCGCCCCGGTACAGCCGCGAAAGCACCGCCAGCACGGCCGGTCCCGGGGAAGGCGAGCCCGCCTCGGAGCGCATCCGCCAGTTCAGCCGCCCGACGCCCTCGCGCACCGTGCGGGCCAGCGTCGCCAGCTCGTCGGCCCGGTGGACGTCGGATTCGGTCTGCATATCGCCAGACTAGGCGGTTTCTCCCCGCACCAACGCGGCATACCGCCCGCCCGACGCGAGCAGCTCCGCGTGCGTCCCCCGTTCGACGACCCTCCCCGCGTCCAGCACCGCGATCTGCTCCGCGTGCTCCACAGTGGACAGCCGATGCGCGATCGCGATCGTCGTGCGCCCGGCGGCGAGCCGGTCCAGTTCCGCCTGCACCGCCCGCTCGGTGCGGTTGTCCAGCGAACTCGTCGCCTCGTCCAGGATCAGCACCGGCGGATTGCGCAACAGGATCCGCGCGATCGCCATCCGCTGCTTCTCCCCGCCGGAAAATCGATACCCGCGTTCGCCGACAACGGTGTCGTACCCCTCGGGCAGCGCGGCCAGCGTGTCGTGGATGTGCGCGGCCTTCGCCGCGTTCTCCAGCTCCTCGTCGGTGGCGTCCGGCTTCGCGAACCGCAGGTTCTCCCGCACCGACGCGTGGAACAGATACGTCTCCTGCGACACCAGCCCAACTCCAGCGGCCAGCGACGCAAGGGTCACGTCCCGGACATCCGTCCCGTCCACGCACACCTTCCCCTCAGTCACCTCGTACAACCGAGCGACCAGATAGGCGAGGGTCGTCTTCCCCGATCCCGTCGATCCGACCAACGCCGTCGTGGTCCCCGCAGGCACATCGAGGTCGATTTCGCGCAACGTCCACGGACCGTCCTCGTCATAGCGGAACGACACCCCGCGCATCGAAACCGCCCCACCACTGAGGACCAGTTCACGCGCGCCCGGCCGGTCGTCGATCTCTACCGGCAGATCGAGCACCTCGAAGATCCGCCCGAACAACGCCTTCGCCGAAGCGACGTTCTGCCCCACCGTCTGCATCGCGGTCGCCGGAGCGAGCAGCCGGTTCAACATGCTGGTGAACGCGACGACGGTGCCCAGCGAGATCGGTGCCGCGCCGCCAGCGAGCTCCAGGCCGGCAGCCCAGTAGACCAGCGCCGGGATGATCGTCAGGCTCATCGACCGCGCCGCCCGCTGCCACCGCCCGGCCAGCGCGGCACTGCGCTCCAGCGCCGCGACCTCGCGCGATTCCTCGGCGAACCGGTCGCGCATCAGCTTCGCGTTGCCCATCGTCTTGGCCAGCAGCACGCCGGTGACCGACAGCGATTCCTCGACGATCGTGGTCAGCCGCGCCATCCGCCGGGTCCGGCCGCGGGCGAGCTTCCGCTGCTTGCCGCCGAGCCGCAGCGTGAACAGCAGGAACAGCGGCACGACGACCAGCGACAACACCGCCAGCTGCCAGTCCATGACCAGGATCGCCACCGCGATCGCGAGCGCGGTGGTGCCGTTCTGCACGATCGACGCGGCGGTCCCGGTCACGACGTTGTCCACGCCGCCGATGTCGTTGAACACCCGCGACAGCACCTCGCCGGTCTTGGTCCGGGTGTAGAAGCCCAGCGACATCCGCTGCAGATGGCTGTACACCGCCACCCGCAGCTCGTTCATCACCCGCTGGCCGATGGTGTTGGACAGCCCGGTGGTCCGCACGCTCAGCGCCCCGGACCCGAGCGCGGCGGCGATCATCCCGGCGGCCAGCAGGCTCACCAGCAGGGCGTCGCGGTGCGGCAGCGCGGCGTCCAGCATCTCCCGCAGCAGGAACGGCGAGGTGACGCCCAGCCCGGCCTGCACGACCAGCAGCGCGCACAGTCCGGCCAGGGCTCGCCGGTGCGGCCGGAAGAGGCCCGCGATGCGGCGGAACGGCACCTGTTCGTCCTCGTCCCCTGCCGGTTCGGCGAGCGTCGGACGCCGGGCAGTAGCTGATGTCATACGCCTATGTTTACTTAATTCCCGGCTCCGGTCGACCAGTTTTCGCGTGGCTGAGCTGTTATCGCTCCGCCAATTAGTACGCGAGGGCGTAGTACCCTTCCCGTACCCGTGAAGGCCGGGTGGCCGGGGCGGCTACCCTCGGAAGATGCCGGGGGTGCCGAGCACCGCCCGGCACGCGAACTTTCGACCCAGCTGGAGCGTGCACCCCCGTGTTCGACACCCTCTCCGATCGGCTCACCTCGGCCCTGCAGTCGCTCTCGCGCAAGGGCCGGCTGTCCGACGCCGACATCGACGCCACCGCGCGCGAGATCCGCATCGCGCTGCTGGAAGCGGACGTCGCGCTCCCGGTGGTCAAGGCGTTCATCGCGAAGATCAAGGACCGGGCGAAGGGAGCCGAGGTCTCCCAGGCGCTGAACCCGGCGCAGCAGGTCGTCAAGATCGTCAACGAGGAGCTCGTCGGCATCCTCGGCGGCGAGACGCGGCGGCTCAACCTGGCCAAGAACCCGCCGTCGGTGATCATGCTCGCCGGCCTCCAGGGCGCCGGTAAGACGACGCTGGCCGGCAAGCTGGCGATGTGGCTGAAGAAGCAGGGCCACGCGCCGATGCTGGTCGCCTGTGACCTCCAGCGGCCGAACGCGGTCACCCAGCTGCAGGTCGTCGGCGAGCGCGCGGGCGTCACCACGTTCGCGCCGGAGCCGGGCAACGGCGTCGGCGACCCGGTCGACGTCGCCCGCCGCGCGATCGAAGAGGCCAAGCACGCGCAGCACGACATCGTCGTGGTCGACACCGCTGGTCGTCTGGGTGTCGACGAAGAGCTGATGAAGCAGGCCGCGGACATCCGCGAGGCCGTGCAGCCGGACGAAGTCCTGTTCGTGGTCGACGCGATGATCGGTCAGGACGCGGTCACCACGGCCGAGGCGTTCCGCGACGGCGTCGGCTTCACCGGCGTGGTGCTCACGAAGCTCGACGGCGACGCCCGCGGTGGCGCCGCGCTGTCCGTCCGCGAGGTCACCGGCCAGCCGATCCTCTTCGCGTCCAACGGCGAGAAGCTCGAGGACTTCGACACGTTCCACCCGGACCGGATGGCCTCGCGCATCCTGGGCATGGGCGACGTGCTGACCCTGATCGAGCAGGCCGAACAGCACTTCGACCAGGAGCAGGCCGAACAGGCCGCGCAGAAGCTCACCAGCGGCCAGCTCACGCTGGAGGACTTCCTCGAGCAGATGCTCGCCGTGCGCAAGATGGGCCCGATCGGCAACCTGCTCGGCATGCTGCCCGGCGCGGGCCAGATGAAAGACCAGCTCGCCGCGGTCGACGACAAGCAGCTCGACCGGCTGCAGGCGATCATCCGCGGCATGACGCCCGCCGAGCGCGCCGACCCGAAGATCATCAACGGCTCGCGCCGCCTGCGCATCGCGAACGGCTCCGGCGTGACCGTCCGCGAGGTCAATGACCTGGTCAACCGCTTCTTCGAGGCGCGCAAGATGATGGCGCAGATGGCCGGCCGGTTCGGCTTCGGCGGCGGAGGCGGCGGAAGCAAGAACCGCAAGGGCAAGAAGGGCAAGAAGGGGAAAAAGGGCCCCACGCAGCCGAGGATGCGCGGCGGGATGCCCGGCGGCATGCCGATGCTTCCCCCCGGCGGCGGCATGCCCGGCGGGATGCCGGACCTGTCCCAGCTCGGCGGCATGAACGACGTGCCAGGCTTCGACCCGTCCAAGTTCAAGCTGCCGAAGGACCCGAAGAACAATTGAGCCCGCTGCACCTGTCCGGCACCGTCCTGCCCGACGGCGAACCGCGTGACCTCTGGATCCAGGACGGAAAGCTGTCGTTCGAGCCGGTTCCCGGCGCGGAAACGCTGTCCACCGGCGGATTCGTGGTCCCGGGGCTCGTCGACGCGCACTGCCATCCGGGCCTCGGCCCGCGCGGCGGACTGTCGGTGGAGGAGGCGGCGGACCAGGCCGCGACCGACCGCGACGCGGGCACCCTGCTGATCCGCGACTGCGGCCTGCCGCTCGACGTCCGGCCGCTGCAATCGCGCGCGGACCTGCCCACGATCATCCGCTGCGGACGGCATCTGGCGCTGCCCAAGCGGTACATCCCCGGGTTCGCGATCGAGCTGGACGACCCGGCGCTGCTGCCCGAGGCCGTCGCCGAACAGGCCCGCGACGGCGACGGCTGGGTCAAGCTCGTCGGCGACTGGATCGACCGCGGCCAAGGCGACCTCGCGCCGCTGTGGCCGGACGACGTGCTCGCCGAAGCCATCCGCGTCGCGCATGACCTCGGCGCGCGCGTCACCGCGCACGTGTTCGGCGAAGCGGCGTTGCCGGGCCTGATCGGTGCGGGCATCGACTGTCTCGAACACGGCACGGCGCTGTCGCCAGACCAGCTAGCCGAACTCGCGCGCCGCGACGTCGCGTTGGTGCCCACGCTCATCAACATCGAGAACTTCCCGGGCATCGCGGACAAGGCGGGCAAGTACCCGACGTACGCGGCACACATGCGCGCGCTGCACGCCGGCGTTGGCGAGATGGTGTCCTCGGCGGTTGAAGCGGGCGTACGCGTCTTCGCGGGCACGGATGCGGGCGGCATGGTCGCGCACGGCCGTATCGCCGACGAGGTCGAAGCGCTGCACCGCGCGGGGATGTCGCGTACGCAAGCGCTCGCGAGCGCGTCCTGGGAAGCACGCGAATGGCTCGGCCACCCCGGCATCGAGCACGGCGCCCCGGCCGACCTGATCGTTTACGCCGACGACCCGCGCGCCGACCTCGCCGCCCTGCACCACCCGACCCACATCGTCTTGGGCGGCACGGTCTTCCACTGACCCCCGCCTCGATCCACCCCAAAGGTCCGTGAGGGGAACCCTGAGGGAATCAGATTCCGTCAGGGCTCCCCTCACGGACAACGGATCGAGGCGACCCCCGCCTCGATCCGCCACAGCACAGCCACATAGCGTGAACCCGTGGCCGAAGACGGTGGGGGAAAGCGAATTCTGGGCGCCCATTGGGCCTTCGCCGCGTTCTTCTTCGGAGTCGCCGGCTACTACCTCGTCACCCTCCTCACCGCGGCCGCGTTCAACCGCCACGTCGGCGACGACGACCCGGTCGAGGCGTACGCGGGACCGTTGCTGCTGCTGGCCTTCCTGCCGAACCTGGTCCTCGGCCTCGGCCCGGCGATCGCCTCCCTGCGCTACGGATCCGGCCTCGAACGCGACTTCGGGCTCCGCACCCGGGGCCGCGACCTCCGCATCGGCCTCGCCTTCGGACTGCTCGCCCTCGTCGTCGGCTTCGTGCTGAACGCCGCCGAAATCGCCGTCTTCGGCGGCGACGAGGTGTCCGACAGCCCGCTCACCGACCTGCCCGACGTGTCCGGCGGGAGCCCGGTCTGGCTCGTCACGACCGCGCTCGTGCTGGTGATCGCCGTTCCGCTCACCGAGGAACTGCTTCTGCGCGGGGCGCTGTGGAACGCCTTGGCGCACTACAAGATCCCGCCGTGGGTGGTGCTCGTGCTCACCTCGATGGTGTTCGCGCTGCTGCACGGCGAGACCACGCGCACGATCGCGCTGTTCGGCCAGGGCCTCGTCCTCGGGCTGGCGCGGCACTATTCCGGCCGGACCTCGGCGAGCGTGCTCGCGCACGCGGCGAACAACCTGCCGCCCGCCTTCCTGCTCTTCACCGGACATTGAGGAAAACCAGTGACCGGTCGAGTACTGTGCGAAACCATTTCGGCCGCTAGGCTCGACCGGTGAGCAGAGCGAGCACGGGGAGGCGGGCGTGACCACATCACAGCCCCGTGAACCCCTCTCCAGTGCGCTCTCCCCGGAGGACTTCGTGGCCGAACCGACCGCGTTCCCGGCGCACCGCTGGGGATTCGGGGCGTTCCTGCTGGTCGAGGCTGTTTTGCTGGCGTCGGCCGCGTTCATCGGCGCGCTCGCCGGGCCCACGGCCCCGGGCAGGCCGCTGCCGATCAGCACAGTGCTGCTCGGCACGATGCTGCCCACCATGATCGCCGCCGGCGCCGCGGTGCTGATCACCGTCGTCCGCGGCAACGGCCCGAAGCTCGACCTGCGGCTGCAGTGGCGCTGGGCGGACGTCTGGACCGGGCTCAAATTCGGCATGCTCGGCCTCGTGCTCACCTCGCTGAGCGCCTACGTGTGGACCGAGCTGGTCGGCACGGCGGACGCGACGTCGGCGATCAGCGCGCTGGTCGACGACCGCAAGATGTCCGTGCCCGCCGCCGCGGTGATGTTCGGCTACCTGTGGCTGCTCGGGCCGATCTGCGAGGAGATCATCTACCGCGGCCTGCTCTGGGGCGCGGTCGAACGGCTGCAGTGGCGCAGCGAGCGGTGGGGGCGTTTCGCCGCGTTCCTGCTGTCCACCGCGGTGTTCGCGGCCAGCCACCTGGAACCGCTGCGCACCACGCTGCTGCTGGTGATCTCCATCCCGATCGGGCTGGCCCGGCTGTCCACCGGACGGCTGGCGGGCAGCATCGTCGCGCACGCGGTCAACAACTTCCTGCCCGCGGTCGCGATCCTGCTCGGCGCGCTGGGGCTCGCGTCGTTCTGACGCTGGTCGCGCACGCGTAACCGGGGCCTTGTGCGGGCGCGGGGACGGGCGTCTGGCAGAATGTTTGCTTGCCCGCTTCCGCCGGACCCTCTCGCCGTGTGGAAGCTCCTGACCTCCGGGCGCCGCAGGCCTGTCCCCACGGGTTCCGCGCGCGCCCCGCACCACACAGCACTGAGGAGTACCCACACCCGTGGCCGTCAAGATCAAGCTGCAGCGCCTCGGCAAGATCCGTGCGCCGTACTACCGCATCATCATCGCCGACGCGCGCACCCGCCGGGACGGCAAGGCCATCGAGACGATCGGCAAGTACCACCCGAAGGAAGAGCCGAGCTTCATCGAGGTCGACACCGAGCGGGCGCAGTACTGGCTGGGCGTCGGCGCGCAGCCGACCGAGCCGGTCCAGCGCATCCTCGAGATCACCGGCGACTGGCAGAAGTTCAAGGGCCTGCCGGGCGCCGAGGGCACCCTGAAGGTGGCCGAGCCGAAGCCGTCCAAGCAGGACCTGTTCAACGCGGCGCTGGCCGCGGCGGGCGAGGAGCCCTCCACCGAGGCCACCACGCCGAAGAAGAAGTCGGCCCCGAAGAAGGCCGACAAGGCAGAAGCTGGCGAGTCGGCCGAGGGCGAGAAGTCCGAGTGAGCTTCCTCGCCGACTCCCTCGAGCACCTGGTGCGCGGGATCGTCGACAACCCGGACGAGGTCCGGGTCGAGCTGCTGACCACGCGTCGTGGCCGCACGCTCGAGGTGCACGTCCACCCCGACGATCTCGGCAAGGTGATCGGCCGGGGCGGGCGCACCGCGACCGCTCTGCGCACCGTGATGGGCGGCATCGGCGGCCGCGGCGTCCGCGTGGACGTCGTCGACACCGATCGCTGACCCGGATTCTCGGAAACGGTCAGGTATGGACGTCGTAGTCGGCCGCATCGCGAAAGCGCACGGCATCCGCGGCGAGCTCGCGGTCGACGTGCGCACGGATTCGCCGCAGCAGCGGTTCGCGATCGGTGCGGTCGTCACGACGAAGCTGCGCGACGGCAGCACGAGAGAACTCACCATCGCAGCCGCCCGCGAACACAGCGGGCGGCTGCTGGTGCGTTTCGAGCAGGTGCTCACCCGCGATATCGCGGAAACCCTGCGCGGAGCCCTGCTGCTGGCGGACACGGACACGCTGCCGCCCACCGGCGACCCGGACGAGTTCTACGACCACGAGCTGGCCGGCCTGCGCGCCGAACTGCTCGACGGGACCGTCGCGGGCAAGGTCGTCGAAGTGGTCCACTCGCCGGCCGGGGAACTGCTCGAACTCGATCACGACGGACGCTCGGTGTTGGTACCTTTCGTCCGCGCCATCGTTCCGGTGGTGGATGTCGCGGGGGGCCGGGTCGTGCTCGATCCGCCCGAAGGCCTCCTCGACGCTGACTGAGGGGGAGTTCGTGAAGTTCTGGACGAAGGCCGTCTTCGCGGCCGTTTTGGCCACCGCTTTCGCCGCGCCGCCCGCGCAGGCCGCTTCGCCGGTGTACGGCGACTTTTCGCTGATGTTCCAGCGCAGCGCCGGCCAGTACGCCCCGCCGGGGGAGAAGGCTTTCCAGTGGGCGTGGTCGCCGCAGTCGGCCACCGAATCGCAGATCACCTGGGGCGACCCGGTCACGTGGCCGCCGGCGACCGCTGAGCACTTCGTCCGCTCGGGCGACTGGGTGCTGCTCGACGGCTGGGACGGCAACGGCACGTACTACTCGGAGCGGGTCACCGAAGAGTCCGCGTGCAACGGTGCCACTTGCACGCCGATCCCGTCCGACGGCGGCCGCCAGCACTACGTGCGCTGGACCGTGCCGTCCACCGACTACCGGCTCATCGCGCGCGGCACGATCACCGAGAAGAGCTCGGGCAAGGTCGTCCACTTCGAGCATCTGCAGACCTGGGGCGCGCCCGCTCCGTGCTCGAACGCCCGCTTCGGGGCGCGCACCTGCGTCACGCAGACCGAGACGTGGTCGGACGACAACGGCCTGCCCGCCGGGTCGCCGATCCGCAAGACCCTGCACCGCAGCATCAAGATCGCGAAGGGGCTCGGCATGGCCTTCGCGATCGACCAGGACGTCCCGAGCCCGTGGCACGCCCAGGCCACCGAGTACTGGAACTGGTAACCGCTTGCGCATCGACGTCGTCACCATTTTCCCCGAGTATCTCGACCCGCTGCGCGCCGCGCTGCTGGGCCGGGCGATCGACCGCGGTCTCATCGAGGTCGGCGTGCACGACCTGCGCGACTGGACCCACGACGTGCACCGCGCGGTCGACGACGCGCCGTACGGCGGCGGTCCCGGCATGGTCATGAAGCCGCAGATCTGGGGCCCGGCACTGGACGACGTGTGCGGCGAGGGGACCCGGCTCGTGGTCCCCACTCCCGCGGGCAAGCCGTTCACCCAGGAGCTGGCGCATTCCTACGCCGAGGAAAAGCACCTGGTGTTCGCCTGCGGCCGGTACGAGGGCATCGACCAGCGGGTCGTGGACGACGCGGCCCGCCGGATGCCGGTCGACGAGGTCTCGATCGGCGATTACGTGCTGGTCGGCGGCGAGGCCGCGGTGCTGGTGATCGTGGAGGCTGTGGTCCGGCTGCTGCCGGGCGTGCTCGGCAACGCGCGGTCGGCGGCCGAGGACTCGTTCTCCGACGGCCTGCTCGAAGGCCCCAGCTACACCCGCCCGGAGGTGTGGCGCGACCTGGCGGTGCCGGACGTGCTGCGCTCGGGCAACCACGCGCTCATCGACCGGTGGCGGCGCGACCAGGCGCTCGAACGCACCGCGCGGCGGCGGCCGGATTTGCTGGCCCAGCTGCCGGAGGGCAGCCTGGACGAGCGGGACCGCGAGGTGCTCGACGGGCTGGACGACCAGCCCGGATAGGCCCCGTGCGAGGTCCCCGGGGGCCTCTGCCATAATGGATTGGTTGGCGTGACGCGTGGTGCTTTACAAACGCTCACAGCGGCTGCCAAGCCGCGACGCCGACCGTGAATGCCATCAGCCCCGGGCTAGTCGCAGTGAACTCCACTGCGCGCTCAAGCTGTACGTAAGCCACACGAATACGAGGACGGACCACCGATGAACACCCTGGACGCGCTGGACGCGCAGTCACTGCGTTCCGACATCCCGGCCTTCCGCCCCGGCGACACGCTCAAGGTGCACGTCCGCGTCATCGAGGGCAACCGCGAGCGCAACCAGGTCTTCCAGGGCGTCGTGATCCGCCGGCACGGCGGCGGCGTCCGGGAGACCTTCACCGTCCGCAAGGTCTCGTTCGGCGTCGGCGTCGAGCGCACCTTCCCGGTGCACTCGCCGAACGTGGCCGAGATCGAGGTCTTCAAGCGCGGCGACGTGCGCCGGGCGAAGCTGTACTACCTGCGCGAGCTGCGCGGCAAGAAGGCGAAGATCAAGGAGCGCCGCGAGAACCGCGAGACCGCCTCTGCCCGCTGAGCGGCGAGTCGGTTACCGGTAGCCTGGCGACGTGGTCGAACCTGTGTCGCGGAACGCCGATGAGGACGGCCCCGAACGCCCGGAAGAGGACCAGGAACGGTCCGGCGGGCGTCGGGGGTCGCACCGGCGAGGCAAGTCCTCGAAAAAGCGGTCGTTCTGGAAGGAACTGCCGATCCTGATCGTGATCGCCCTGGTGCTCACGATCGTGATCCAGGCGTTCCTGGCCAAGGTCTACATGATCCCCTCGGGGTCGATGGAGTCCACGCTGCACGGCTGTCCCAGCTGCACCGGCGACCGGATCCTGGTCGACCGCGTCACCTATGACTTCACCGACCCCTCCCCAGGGGACGTGATCGTGTTCAAGGGCCCGCCCGCGTGGACCGAGAACGAGATCGCGCCGCAGGAGTCGAGCAACTTCGTCGTGCGCGCGCTGCGCGGCCTCGGATCGCTGGTCGGCTTCGCGCCGCCGGACGAGCGGGACTTCGTCAAGCGCGTCATCGCCACCGGCGGCCAGACCGTCCAGTGCTGCGACGACCGCAACCGGGTGATAGTCGACGGCAAGGCCCTCGACGAGCCCTACATCCACTGGGAAGACGAGCATCACCGCGTGCAGGAGTCGTTCGCCCCGGTGAAGGTCCCGCAGGGCGCGCTCTGGGTGATGGGCGACAACCGCAACAACTCCGCCGACTCGCGCTACCAGGGCGGCGGCGGACCCAACGGTGCTGTTCCGGTCGACGACGTCATCGGCAAGGCCCGCGTCATCGTGCTGCCGCCGGGTCGCTGGGGCGGCATCTCGGACCACAATCCGCAGGAGAACGCGCAGCCGGTCGCGCTCGGCGCGCCCGCGTGGCAGCAAGGGCTGCCGCTCGGCATCGGCTTCGCCACCGCGGTGCCGACGCTCTTCGTCGGACGCCGGTTGAAGGCAGGCCTCCGCAAGGCGGCCGGCCGGAGACGGTAAGCGGTGCGCTCCGTCCGCGACTTCCGGGTGGTGCTTCGGTGACTCTCCCTTCTCCCCGCACTCCGGCCGAACCGCTGCGCCCGCCGCGCGCGGTGGTGCGCGGCGAGCTGTTCTGGGGTCTGCAAGGCGCTCTCGAACGGCGTGGCCTCGGCCCGGTCGCCGGCGTGGACGAAGCTGGCGCCGGAGCCTGCGCGGGCCCGCTCGTGGTGGCTTCCTGCGTGCTCCGTCCGGGCGACGGTGCGCGATTGCCCGAGCTGACCGATTCGAAGATGCTCACCGCGAAGGCCCGGGACCGGGTTTACGACCGGGTCCTGCAACGCGCCCTCGACTACTCGGTGATCGTCATCCCGTCCGAGCAGGTGGACCTGCTCGGCATCCGGGTGATGAACCTGGAAGGCATGCGCCGCGCCGTCGCCGGCCTGCGCACCCATCCCGGGTACGTCCTCACCGACGGTTTCCCGGTTCCCGGCATCCCCGCGCCGAATGTCGCGGTGATCAAGGGAGACCGCAGCGTCGCGAGCATCGCGGCGGCGTCGGTACTGGCGAAGGTGACGAGGGACCGGATCATGGCCGGCCTGCACGAAGAGTTGCCGGCGTACGGCTTCGACGTGCACAAGGGCTACAGCACCTCGGACCATCTGGCTGCGCTGAGTGAGCACGGCCCGAGCCCGGTGCACCGCTGGTCCTACACGAATGTCGCCACCGTCGCCCTCGCACATGGAGTCACTGCCCCGCATCCGGTCGTGCTCACCTACGCTGCACTGGAGAACGCCCTGGAAAAAGCGGGCGGGCCGGTCCGTGCCCCGGGCCGCTCGGTGGGTAAGAATGAACGCTCCGCCGCCGGAGCAGGACGAACGCGAGGAGGGGCGCGGATTTCATGAGCGCAGAGGATCTCGAGAAGTACGAGACCGAGATGGAGCTCTCGCTGTACCGCGAGTATCGCGACATAGTGGGCCAGTTCTCGTACGTGGTGGAGACCGAGCGGCGGTTCTATCTGGCCAACGCGGTGGACGTGCAGGTGCGCGACGGCGGCGGCGAGGTGTACTTCGAGGTGCGCATGTCGGACGCCTGGGTGTGGGACATGTACCGCCCCGCCCGGTTCGTGAAGCACGTCCGGGTCATCACCTTCAAGGACGTCAACGTCGAGGAACTCGACAAACCCGACCTGCGGCTCCCCGAGGACGGCCCGTTCTCGGGCTGACCCCGGTTTCTCGCCACGAGGCCACCCGGCACCGCCCGGGTGGCCTTCGTCGTCTCTGCCCTCCTCTGCACACCTCCCCGACAATTCGGCCGGTCTCCTCGCCCTCCGGCCGGCTTTGATCCACAACCCCCGGGTTATCCACAGCTGCCTCGAATCCCCCTGGCGCTGGGATCGATCACGTTGCGATGGTGAAAGCACACGCACCGTGATCGGCGGTGCTCACGCTGTCCGAGGGGGACACCATGAACGACGGCCCGCACCCCGGCGCGCACTGGCGCCGGACGTTCGGCCGCTGGGGCGAGGACCTCGCCGCCCGGCATCTGCAGGCCGCCGGGATGGTCCTGCTCAGCCGGAACTGGCATTGCCGGGAAGGCGAACTGGACCTGGTCCTGTCCGAAGGCGACCGGGTGATCTTCTGCGAGGTCAAAACCCGCTCCAGCACCGAATACGGCACTCCGGCCGAGTCGGTGACTCCGGAGAAGATCGACCGCGTCCACCGAGCCGCCATGCGCTGGCTCAAGGAGCATCGAGTCGGCTGGTGCCGCGTTCGGTACGACGTAGTGACCGTCTACGCCCCGGCTGGCGCGGAGCCGGTCGTGCGGCATTTGGTGGGAGCTTTCTGATGCCCCACGCCAAAACCTGGTCCGTCGCGTTGCTCGGCATAGAAGGCCGAGTAGTGGAAATCGAAGCCGACCTAGGCGGCGGCCTGAGCCGGGTCACCCTGGTAGGCCTGCCCGACGCCGGCCTGCGCGAGGCGAAAGACCGAGTCCGCTCCGCCGTTCGCAACTCCGGCCAGTCCTGGCCCGACGGCAAAATCACGCTGGCCCTGTCTCCCGCCAACCTGCCCAAAATGGGCTCCGGCTACGACCTGGGCATCGCCGCAGCGGTCTTGGCCGCCATCGGCGCCGTCCCCGCCAGAAAACTCCTGCACACCATCCTCCTGGGAGAACTGGCCCTGGACGGCAGAATCCGCCCAGTACGAGGCGTCCTCCCCGGTCTGTTAGCTGCCAAAGCCGCCGGCCACGAACGCGCGGTAGTACCCACGGAATCCCTGGTAGAAGCCGCCCTGGTAGACGGCCTGGAAGTCTCCGGCGTAACCCGCCTGGCCGAACTGATCGCCTGGCTGAAAGACGAAGGCGACCTGGAATCACCCGCCGCGCCGGTTGCCGCCGCCCCCGCGGCAGCCCCCGACCTAGCCGACGTAGTAGGCCAACCAGAAGCCCGCTGGGCCCTGGAAGTCGCCGCGGCGGGCGGACACCACCTCCTGCTCACCGGCCCGCCTGGGGTCGGCAAAAGCATGCTGGCCAGACGCCTCCCCGGTCTGCTGCCAGATCTGTCCCCGGACGAGTCCCTGGAAGTAACCGCCATCCACTCGGTAGACGGCTCCCTGTCGAAGTCGTCGCCCCTGGTCACCATCCCGCCCTTCGTCGCACCACACCACTCGATCAGCCCACCCGCCCTCATCGGCGGCGGCACCGGCCTGGCCGCCCCCGGCGCCATCAGCCGAGCCCACCGAGGCGTGCTTTTCCTGGACGAGGCCTGCGAATTCGGCAACCAACGCCTCGACTCGCTCCGCACCGTCCTGGAAGAAGGCGAAGTCCGCATCGCCCGCGCAAAAGGCGTCGTCCGCTATCCCGCCCAATTCCAGCTAGTCCTGGCCACCAACCCCTGCCCCTGCGCCCCGCCCCGCGAAACCGACTGCACCTGCTCATCCACCACCCGCCGCCGCTACCTGTCGCGCCTATCCGGCCCCCTCCTGGACCGAGTGGACCTCCGCGTCCGCCTACGTCCCCTCACCGCGATCTCCGCCCACCAATCGACCACCCCAGAACCGTCTTCGGCAGTCCGAGCCCGAGTGCTAGCCGCCCGAGACCGAGCGAAACACCGCTGGCACGAACACGGCTGGCAATCCAATACGGAGGTGCCAGGCCCTGCCCTGCGCCGAGATTTCGCCCTGCCCCCACCCGCCACCGCGGTCCTGGACAGAGCCCTGGACCGAGGCCTCCTGACCGCGAGAGGAGCCGACCGATGCCTGCGTATCGCCTGGACTTTGGCCGACCTGGCCGCCCTGCCCCAACCCGACACCGACCACGTCACCGCGGCGCTGGACTTCCGAGAACGCAAAACCGGCTAGCCCCGGTGCCAGCTCGCTCGTCCGAACCGGCAGGGATTCCGGACCGCGGCAGTCATCAGTTCGCCAGGACCGCAGTAAATGGCACTGGTGCCGACCGACTCCTGACTTCGTAAACGGCCCCGTTTCGGCTGCCTCCCGTGCATCCGGACCATGACGCACAGTCCTTCGCCGGACTGGTGTTCCTCGCCTGATCCCGGCCAGTTGTCCCACCCCGGACAGGCAAACCCGCCCGTCCGAACCTGCAACGAAAGGAACCACCCATGTCCCACCGAGCCATCCCGTCCTCCTCCCCGCGCACCCGCCACCGCAGGCCGAAGACGCCGCAGCACAAGATCGTCCGGCATTTGCATCCGGTCCGGCGCCGGGAAGTCCGCCCCGAACACGACCCCGTCCGCGTCCGGGAACGGTTGGCGCTGCACCGGCATCTCGCCGTCGTCCGCTCCGAAAACCCCGGTTGCCGAAGAGGTGCGGCGTGAGCGTCGCCGTCGAGGATCAGACC
This sequence comes from Amycolatopsis sp. NPDC114484, assembly GCF_055633755.1. Lineage (NCBI taxonomy): Bacteria > Bacillati > Actinomycetota > Actinomycetes > Pseudonocardiales > Pseudonocardiaceae > Amycolatopsis > Amycolatopsis sp. NPDC114484. The sequence goes on from NZ_JBVKDQ010000004.1 coordinate 443,973, forward strand.
GCGGCGACCGACTCCGAACGGCTCGCCCGCGCGTATCTGCTGGGCGTTGCCGAACCACCGGCACCCCACCTGCTGGAGTTCGTCGGCGAGCACGGCCCGGTCGTGGCTGCCGAGCGGGTCCAGGCCGGTGACTGTCCCGACCGGGTTCTCCGCGAAACGGCCGCGCGGCGGGAATCCACCATCGCGGAACAAGATCTTGAGGAGGCGGCCAAAGTCGGTGCCCGGCTCGTGGTTCCCGAAGACCACGAATGGCCGGCATGGCCACTGCTCTCGCTAGCAGTAGCGACCGGCAATGGCGTGAAGAACGTAGCCGCGCCGCTCGGCCTGTGGGTCCGCGGCAGCGCGAGCCTGGCCGAAGCCGCTGATCGCGCGGTGGCGGTCGTCGGCGCTCGGCTGGCCACGGACTACGGCGTGCACAACGCACTCGAGATCGGCCACGCATTGGCAACCCGACAAGTACCGGTCTTCTCCGGTGCGGCGCTGGGCATCGACGCCGCCGCCCACCGCGGCGCGCTCAGCGGCGGCGGGGTCACGGTCGCGTTGCTCGGCTGCGCAGTCGACTATTCCTATCCTGCGGGGAACGTCGACTTGTTGAACCGCATCGCCGACGGCGGCGCGCTTGTCAGCGAGTACGCGCCGAAGACTCCGCCCGCGCGCCATCGATTTCTGGTGCGCAACCGTCTTATCGCAGGTCTAACTGACGGCACAGTCGTTGTGGAGGCCGGAATCCGCAGCGGTGCACGCAATACCGCCACCATCGCGGGCGCGCTCGGCAAGGTCGTGATGGCGTTGCCGGGATCAGTGCATTCGGGCAGTTCAGCCGGTTGCCACGCACTGATCCGGGACTGCAAGGCCACGTTGGTCACCTCGGTCGACGAGGTGCTCGAAACCGTGGGCCGGTTTGGCACGGCGGCTCCTGCGACCGAGTCGAGCCGACGGCCCACCGACAATCTCGGTCCGGAAGCGTCGCGGGTTTACGACGCGCTGCTTCCGCGAGCCGGCCGGGCTCCGGAGGAGGTCGCGGAAAGCGCTGGAGTGCCTGTTTCCCGAGTTCGCGCCTTGTTGCCGGCACTGGAAATCGACGGCTTCGCGATGCGCGGCGACACCGGTTGGCGGCAGATCGTCCGAACGGCCAACCGATGATGGGCGTGGCGATGCTTGACCAATGGCGATGGTTCGCGCAGCGTAATCGTCATGCCGTCAGCGAGTGCACGCAAGGACGCGGTCCCGCGTCCGGGTGGACACCGGAAACGCCCGCCACGACCCGATCTTCGTGCTCTTCGCGCCGAATTACCGGAGTCGGCCGAGTCGGTGGTGGCCGGTTACGAACGGCATCTGTCGCTGGAGCGTGGGCTCTCGCCGCACACCGTGCGCGCGTACGTCGGAGACGTCGTTTCGCTGTTGGCGTTCGTGACCGTGGGGGAGGGCGACCGTCCCGCGCGGCGCTTTGAGGACTTGGACGTCACGCAGCTGCGCGCGTGGCTCGCGGGGCAGCGCTCGGACGGTGCCGGACGCACTACCCTCGCGCGCCGCGCCGCGGCAGCTCGTACGTTTACCGCTTGGGCGCACCGCACCGGTTTGCTGAAATCGGACCCAGGCGGTCGGCTGGCCGCGCCGCGCGCGCACCGGACCCTGCCCGGCGTGCTCCGCGCCGAACAGGCCGACGCGCTCATGGATGCCTCCGCGAAAGGGGCAGCCGAACGGGATCCGGTCGCTCTGCGTGACCGCGCATTGGTCGAGTTGTTGTACGCAACCGGCATTCGGGTGTCGGAGTTGTGCGGACTGGACGTCGGCAGCGTGGACTTTCCCCGCCGCGTGGTTTCGGTGGTGGGCAAGGGAGACAAGGAGCGGACAGTTCCGTTCGGCGTCCCGGCGGCCGAGGCGCTGACCGCGTGGCTGGAGGACGGACGGCCTGCGCTGGCTGGGGAAACGCCGGGGCCGGCGCTTTTCCTGGGCGTTCGCGGCAAGCGCCTGGACCCGCGCGCGGCGCGCCGGGTGGTGCACGAGGCGGTGGCCGCGGTGCCGGGCGCAACGGACATGGGGCCGCACGGGCTAAGGCATTCCGCCGCTACGCATCTGCTCGAAGGAGGTGCCGATCTCAGGAGCGTTCAGGAACTGCTTGGTCACGCTACGCTGGCCACGACCCAGCTCTACACTCATGTGACCGTCGATCGGCTGAAGGCGATCCATGACCGAGCACACCCGCGGGCCTGAAGAGGCCGGCGGTGGCTCGGCCGGGGACGGCAGGGCCGAACCGTCGGCGCACGCGCATCCGCACGAGCACGGAGACCACACTGAGCAGCACGCCGAGAACGACCGTGCGATGACTTCCACGTCGCAGGTCACGGAAGCCGGGACGGAACGCCCCGGTGTGCAGGACGCCGTCACTGGGGACGGTCGTCCTGGTCAGGACGTCGACGCGGGGATTCAGGCGCTGTGGCAGCAGTTCGCCGACAAACCGGACCAGACGTCGCGCGACCGGCTCGTGCTGCACTACGCGCCGCTGGTGAAGTACGTCGCGGGCCGGGTCGGCACCGGTCTGCCGACGCATGTAGACGTCGGCGACCTCGTGCAGTCGGGCATATTCGGGTTGGTCGACGCGATCGAGAAGTTCGACCCGGAACGCGGCCTGCGCTTCGAGACGTACGCGATGCAACGCATCCGCGGCGCCATCCTGGACGACCTGCGTTCCCAGGACTGGGTCCCGCGCGCGGTGCGCAGCAAGGCAAAGGAAACCGCCCGCGCCCTGGAACGCCTCGGCGCCCGCCTGCACCGAACCCCGACCGACGCCGAACTCGCCGGCGAGATGGGCATCAGCCTCGACGACCTGCGCGATTTCTACGGTCAGCTCCGCCTGACCAGCGTGGTGGCCCTAGAAGATCTCGTCGCCGCGGGCAAAGACGCCGGCTCGCTGGTCGACACCCTCCCCGACGACGGCGCGGTGGACCCGGTGGCCGTCCTGGTGGACCAGGACAACCGCCGCCAGCTGGCGGAAGCCATCGCGCAGCTCACCGACCGGGACAAGATCGTGGTCAGCCTCTACTACTTCGAAAGCCTGACGCTGGCGGAAATCGGCAAGGTCCTCGGCGTCACGGAGTCCCGGGTGAGCCAGCTCCACACCCGCGCGGTGATGCGGCTGCGCGCCAAGCTGATGGAGCAGCCCAGCGGCTGACCCCTGGCCCGCGGATGATCAGCCGGGCGATGACGGCCTGGCTGGCCGCGGATCGGCCAGGCGCGGGATCTGCTCGGCTGCGAGTGGCCACGGTCGGTGCGGTGAACCACCTCGTTTCTGTGGCCGGATTGCGATCGCTCAATCCCGGACGGTGCGGGATCGACGTGGTGTCACGGGCCTTCTGCCCAGGGTTTGAGGCGGACTCGGCTCGGGTCGCCGACCAAGGCGAGCGGGTCGATGTACTCCGTGCCGCGGCGGGCGCCCCAGTGCAGGCAGGCTGCGGTCGGGCAGCCGGGGTGGCCTGGCGTCGCGGTTCCCAAGGGCTGGCCGCGGTAGATCTGGTCTCCGGAGGCGACTGTCGGGGTGATGGGGAGGTACGTCGTGTGCAGGCCGCCGTCGTGGTCTACCGCGACTACTCCCTGGCCTGCTACTTGACCGGCGAAGACCACGACACCCATGTCCGCGGCCAATACCTGTTGTCCGGCGGCGGCTTCCAGGTCTACGCCTCGGTGGCCGGGGCCGAACGGGGTCGCGGGCGGTTCGAAGTTGCGGGTGACGTGGGGGCGGGGCGTCAGGGGCCAGGCCAAGCGGCCGGGTTGTTCTGGGGTGGGCTGGAGGGACTGGGCGTCGGCTCGGGAGTTGAGCAGGGCTGCTGAGCCTGCGGACAAGGTCAAGACTGTCGCCAAGATCAGCCACGTACGGGTGGTGTTTCTGCGGCTGCGCAGGCCGAAAAGCGGGACTTCGCCGCCCGCTCCGGCCAGGCGCAGCGGTGGGTGGCCCCAGCTGAAATCGCAGGGCAGGGAGATTCGGATACTCGGTAAGAGGGTCGCTGTCGTTCGGGGGCGGGGTGGGCGGAGGAGCCTTCGGGAGGCGAAGAGGGCGTAGCGGGTGACTGCGCTTGCGGCGGACGTCGCGCGGGTCCAGGTGCGGCGGAGTGCGGTGCGGATTCTGGGCGGTCTGGTGGGTGTTCGGCGGTGGCGGCCGCTGCGGGGGAGTGCCGCAGGGCGCGTTTCGGCAGGGGCCGGGGCCGGGACGTCTGGGCTCAGCAGGGCGGTGGCTGCGGGTGGGTGCTGGGCGAGCAGGGCGGTGGTTGCCAGAACTACCGGGTGAGGCATCTCCGCCGATCCCGATCTCGACCGAGCTCCTGCTGAACCCGGCTCCGCCGAACTCGGCCCTGCTGAACCCGGCCCTGCCGACCCCGGTCCCGCCGATGGCGGGGGCGCCGATAGCGGGGACGGCGTCGTCGGCGACGGATTGAGCGGAGAACCGGACTGGCTGCTCGCTTCCCGGTCCGGACGAGGGACAGGCGAGGGCATTGAACAGGCCTTACCCGGCGTCGAGGGTGAACTCGACGGGGAAGCTGAGCGAGAATCGGCAGGTCGGGCAGAAGCGGCGACAGCGGAAAAAGATCGCGTAGTGGTCATGTCCCCATCGTCATCCACCGGCCGGCGGGAACAGGCTCCTCAGCGCCAGTTGTCCACAGGCGGACACAGTTGTGGACAACCCCGGGCCGGGCGAAGGCTGCCCGCAGGGGCGGGCCTGGTGGCAGGGGGTAGAATCAATCCCGCAGTCCACTGGCTGGGCTGACTTCGCGTGCACGTGCGCGCGTCCCCGGACGGGCCGCTTCGGCGGGAACCCGGACGGAGGGGCGCACGGTGTCCGGCGGTCCCTGGGGTTTCGCACTGCCGAACCCGCGGGTCCGGGCATCGGCTACGGCACCAGGGCTCACGACCTCCCGGTCGCGGGCGACTAACCGGAACAGCGCCTCCGCGGGCGGATCGAAGACCGACAGCGGGAGCGCGCGACTACAGAGAAGGTGTGATTCCGGCAATGGCCGTCGTCACCATGAAGCAGCTGCTCGACAGCGGCGTGCACTTCGGACACCAGACTCGTCGGTGGAACCCGAAGATGAAGCGCTACATCTTCACCGAGCGCAATGGCATCTACATCATCGACCTGCAGCAGACGCTGACCTACATCGACCGTGCGTTCGAGTTCATCAAGGAAACCGTCGCGCACGGCGGCACCATCATGTTCGTCGGCACGAAGAAGCAGGCTCAGGAAGCGATCGCCAACGAGGCCGCGCGCGTGGGCATGCCCTACGTGAACCAGCGCTGGCTCGGCGGCATGCTGACCAACTTCCAGACCGTCCACAAGCGCCTTCTCCGCCTGAAGGAGCTCGAGGCCCAGGAGCAGACCGGCGGTTTCACCGGCCTGACCAAGCGCGAGATCCTTACGCTGACCCGCGAGAAGGACAAGCTCGAGAAGACCCTGGGCGGCATCCGGGACATGGCCAAGGTGCCGTCCGCGGTGTGGATCGTCGACACCAAGAAGGAGCACATCGCCGTCGGCGAGGCTCGCAAGCTCAACATCCCGGTCGTCGCGATCCTCGACACCAACTGCGACCCGGACGAGGTCGACTACCCGATCCCGGGCAACGACGACGCGATCCGTTCCGCCGCGCTGCTCACGAAGGTCGTCGCCGAGGCGGCCGCCGCCGGGCTGATGGCCCGCTCGGGCCGCAACGGCGCTTCGGCCGACGCGAAGCCGGAGACCGGGGCCGCGGACGAGCCGCTGGCCGAGTGGGAGAAGGAGCTCCTCGCGGGCTCGGAGACCGCGGCCGCCGACGCGACCGAGGCCGCCGTCGCCACCGAGGCCGCCGCGACCGAGACGGCCGCCGCGACCGAGACCGCGGAAGCGACCGAGGCCGCCGCCCCGGCCGAGACCGCGGAAGCGACCGGCGAGCAGGCTCCGGCCAACTCCTGATCCACCCCGTCCGGGCGGTCCGCGCAGGGCCGCCCGGACGGCGCTCACCGCACACGTACCTGAAACGGACGGATTCAACACGATGGCGAACTACACCGCCGCTGACGTGAAGCGCCTGCGCGAGATGACCGGCGCGGGCATGATGGACTGCAAGAAGGCCCTCGAGGAGAACGACGGCGACTTCGAGAAGGCTGTCGAGTTCCTGCGCATCAAGGGCGCCAAGGACGTCGGCAAGCGCGCCGAGCGCGCCACCGCCGAGGGCCTGGTCGCCGGCGACGGCGGCGTCATGATCGAGCTCGACTCGGAGACCGACTTCGTCGCCAAGAACGACGAGTTCCAGCAGCTCGCGGCGAAGATCGTCGGAGCCGCGAAGGCGCTGAAGACCAGCGACGTCGAGGCGCTGAAGGCCGCCGACCTGGACGGCAAGCCGGTCAACGAGGTCGTGCAGGAGCTTTCGGCCCGCATCGGCGAGAAGCTCGAGCTGCGCCGCGTGGTGTCGTTCGAGGGCAAGACCGCGACCTACCTGCACCGCCGCGGCTCCGACCTCCCGCCGGCCGTCGGCGTGCTGGTCGAGTTCACCGGCGACGACGTCGACGCCGCCCGCGGCGCCGCGATGCAGGTCGCCGCGCTGCGCGCGAAGTACCTGACCCGCGAGGAGGTGCCGGCCGAGATCATCGAGAACGAGCGCCGCATCGCCGAGCAGACCGCCCGCGAGGAAGGCAAGCCCGAGCAGGCGCTGCCGAAGATCATCGAGGGCAAGGTCAACGCGTACTACAAGGACAACGTGCTGCTCGAGCAGCCGTCGGTCAAGGACAACAAGAAGACCGTCAAGGCCCTGCTCGACGCGGCCGGCGTGACCCTGACCCGGTTCGCCCGGTTCGAGGTCGGCCAGGCCTGAGCGAGGCACTGGGACTAGGTTCTGGCACTGTGCCCCGTCTCCGCGCATCGGGGACGGGGCACAGTCGGGTCTACCGAGGGGCAGGAGGCGACAGACATGGGTGAGGACCGGGTCGAGGGCGGATACCGCCGGGTGCTGCTGAAACTGGGCGGCGAGATGTTCGGCGGCGGCGCGGTGGGCGTCGACCCCGACGTCGTGCACTCCGTCGCCCAGCAGATCGCCGACGTCGCGCGCACCGGGGTGCAGATCGCGGTGGTGATCGGCGGCGGCAACTATTTCCGCGGCGCGGAGCTCTCCCAGCGCGGCATGGACCGCGACCGCGCCGACTACATGGCGATGCTCGGCACCGTGATGAACTGCCTTGCGCTGCAGGACTTCCTCGAGAAGGAAGGCCTGCCCACCCGCGTGCAGACCGCGATCACGATGGGCCAGGTCGCCGAGCCCTACATCCCGCGCCGCGCGGAACGGCACCTCGAGAAGGGCCGCGTCGTGATCTTCGGCGCCGGCGTCGGCATGCCGTACTTCTCCACCGACACCGCCGCCGCGCAGCGCGCGCTCGAACTCGGCTGCGAAGCCGTGCTGATGGCGAAGGCCGTGGACGGCGTCTACACCGCGGATCCGAAGACCGACCCGGACGCGAAGATGTTCACCGACATCACCCACCGCGAGGTGCTCGAGCGCGGTCTCAAGGTCGCCGACGCCACCGCGTTCAGCCTCTGCATGGACAACAAGATGCCGATCATCGTGTTCAACCTGCTCACCGAGGGCAACATCGCCCGCGCGGTGGGCGGTGAGAAGATCGGCACGCTGGTCTCCACCCCCGCCGACGAGGCGTCCGCCTAGACCTGCTGGGATCAAGCTCAGGTCCGACAACACAACACCGGGAGTAGCCGTGATCGACGAGACCCTCCTCGACGCCGAGGAGAAGATGGAAAAAGCGGTGTCCGTCGCGAAGGAAGACCTCACGTCGGTGCGCACCGGGCGGGCCAACCCGTCGATGTTCTCCCGCATCGTCGTCGAGTACTACGGTGCGCCGACCCCGCTGAACCAGCTGGCCAGCGTCAACGTGCCGGAAGCCCGGATGGCGCTGATCAAGCCCTACGACCAGACGCAGCTGGGCGCCATCGAGAAGGCGATCCGCGAGTCCGACCTTGGCGTCAACCCGAGCAACGACGGCAACGTCATCCGCATCGTCATCCCGCAGCTCACCGAGGAGCGGCGCAAGGAGATGGTGAAGGTCGCGAAGGGCAAGGGCGAGGACGCCCGCGTCTCGATCCGCAGCGTCCGCCGCAAGGCCAAGGAAGAACTCGACCGCATCGCCAAGGACGGCGAAGCGGGCGAGGACGAGGTCGCGCGCGCCGAGAAGGAGCTGCAGAACCTCACCGACACCTACGTGCACCAGGTCGACGAGCTGGTGAAACACAAGGAAGCCGAGCTGCTCGAGGTCTGATGAGCCAGGTGAGCGAGGAACGCGACGAGCGGGTGAGCGACATCCCGCCACCGGACCCGGCCGCCGAGCCGGACCCGGTGTCGCGGCCGGAACCGGCTACGGAAAACCCTGCCGTGCAACGGAAAACGGACTCTGTGGCGGATGTGCGCGCGGAATCCGTTGCTGCGGCGGGGAAAGAGGCGGAAGCCGGGGGCGGTGCCGGAACTGCTTCGGAGAGCGGGCTGGCGAAGGGTGCGAAAGCTGCGCCCGAGAACAAGTCGGCGAAGGGTGCGAAAGGCGTGCCTGCGGGCGGGCTCGCGGAAGGCGCGAAAGGCATTTCTGCGAACGGCGAGCCGGTCGTGGCCGGGGGCAAACCAGCGAACGGCGGGAAAGCCGAGCCAGCGAACGGTGAACCGGTCACCTCCGGGGGCAAGCCCCAGAACGGCGGAAAAGCCGAGCCGGAGAAGAAGGCGTCCCGGGCCGGGCGCAACCTTCCCGCGGCGATTGGCGTCGGGCTGTTGCTCGGGGCCGCGATCATCGTTTCCCTCGTCACCGTCCGGTTCCTCTTCATCGGGATCATCGCCGCCGCGATCGCGGTCGGCACGTTCGAGTTCTCCGGCGTGCTGCGCCGCGTCGCGGACACCAAGATCGCGTTGATCCCCGTGCTCGTCGGCGGGCAGGCGATGATCTGGCTGGCCTGGCCGTTCGGCCGGGAAGGTGCGCTCACCGCGTTCGTGCTCACCGTCCTCGCCAGCCTGCTGTGGCGCTTGCCCGGCGGCGCGAAGGGCTACGTGCGCGACGTCAGCGCCTCTGTTTTCGCCGCCGCCTACTTGCCGTTGTTCGGTGCGTTCGCGGCCATGCTCGTGCCGCCGCACGACGGGGTCGGGCGCGTGCTCACGTTCCTGATCGCCGTGGTCGCCTCCGACACCGGCGGCTACATCGCCGGCGTCCTCGGCGGCAAGCATCCGATGGCGCCCACGATCAGCCCGAAGAAGTCCTGGGAGGGCTTCGCCGGTTCGATGATCGCGGGCATCGTCGCGGGCGTGCTCACGATCAGCCTCATGCTGGACGGTCACGCTTGGCAGGGCGTGCTTTTCGGCGCGGCCATCGTGCTCACCGCGACGCTCGGCGACCTCGTCGAATCGCTCATCAAACGGGATCTCGGCATCAAGGACATGGGCACGCTGCTGCCCGGTCACGGCGGCATCATGGACCGCCTCGACTCGCTGTTGCCCTCGGCCGTCGTGTCGTGGCTGCTGTTGTCGGCCTTCGTGCCCGCCTGACTTTCTCAGTCGTCGTACGGGTCGTCGACCTCGGCGCGGCCCACGTCTTCCAGCACTCGCGAGTGGTCGATCACCGCGAACACCGCGCCGTCCGGATCGGCGAGGATCGCGGTGCGGCCGAACGGGGTGTCGTAGGGATCGATCACGACCGAACCGCCCAGCATCAGCGCCTCGCCCGCCGCCGCGTCCGTTCCGCGCGCGGGGTCGAGTTCGAAGTACACGAGCCAGTGCGGGGGAGTGTCCCGGCGGTATTCGGGACCCATGACATAGCGGTACAGCACTGCCGTGTGCTCAATGGAATATTCGGCATAGTCGACGCTTTCCCCGTCGCCGACCTGACGGCTCGAGTAGTTGAACAGCTTGGTGTAGAAGTGGTCCGCGGCCACGCCGTCGTGCGTGTTGAGGTCCGCGCCGCTGAACGTGTTGGGCACACCGGCCGCGAACTGCCAGTCCGATGGCGCCTCCCAGAACACCACCGGCGCGCCGCACGCGTCGATCGCGTGCAGGATGCTGCCGCGTTCGGGGATCGCGATCGGTCCGAGCGTCACCTGTCCGCCGAGGTGCTCCACCCACTCGGCCGCGCTCGCCGTGTGCGGCACCGCGAGCTGTATCGTCCAGCCGGGCGCGCTGTGGGCCCCGGCTTGGTACAGACCACCGGCGGCCACTCCGTCGCACGAGGCGATCGAGTACCGGCCGGTCGGCGACGCGGGATCGCGCCGGGTTTCGTACTCCCAGCCGAAAAGGCGGGAGTAGAAGTCTTGTGTTCGAGCTTCGTCGTGGCACGCCACCTCGACCCAGCAGGGCAAACCTGACGGGATCGCGCGGGCGCCTGGCCAGCCGATCGACATTGCGTGTCTCCTCCCCGATGAGGGAGAAGTGTATTCGGACGCACGGGGTTCTACGCTCTGAGCGGGAAAGCAGCCGCACCCGCTGGCGTCCCCCGACCGGAGAGGAGTCCTGTGCGCTGGTTCTTCCGCGGTCCGGCGGCGTCCGGAGAAGTCGTTCCCAGCCCGAACATTTGGTACTACCAGGACGTCTACGACGTCGAAAACCGGGCGCAGGACGCGGACGGCGAGATCTGGCGCGTACTGCGCGAAGAGTGCGATTGGACCGGCCGCGACGTTCTCGATCTCGGCTGCGGTGACGGATACCACTTGCCGCTCTTCGCCGCCGACGCGCGTTCGGTGCTCGGAATCGAACCGCACCCGCCGCTCGCGCGGGACGCGGAGCGACGGGTGCGGGATCTGGAGAACGTGCGGGTCCGCGTGGGCCGGGCGCAGCGGTTGCCGGTGGACGACGCCAGCGTGGACGTCGTGCACGCGCGCACTGCGTATTTCTTCGGCCCTGGATGCGAACCGGGATTGCGCGAAGCGGAACGGGTGCTGCGGCCCGGAGGATCGATCGTGATCGTCGACCTCGACGTGACCAGTGAGCCGTACGGCGGGTGGATGCGAGCAGATCTGCCGCACTACGACCCGCCTGCGGTGGAACGGTTCTTCGCCGCGCACGGCTTCAACTGTCGGCGCGTACGCACGCGTTGGCGCTTCGCGGACTTCGCCGCGGCGGAATCAGTACTGAAGATCGAGTTCAGCGCGAAGGTCGCGCAGCGGGCGATCGCCGACACGCGTCAGCTGAACCCGGGGCCGGGCGAGGTGACGCTGCCGGTGGGCTATCGCGTGCATTGCCGCGTCAAGCCCACCGGCCTCGTCCTGCCCGGTCACTCGGCTTCCTCGCCGGATTCGGCCGCGTCATCCGAATCCTCGACCTCGCCGAGGATCGAGTAGATCGACCGGCGTGCCTCGTTGAGCACGTCCACTGCCCGGGCCTGCTGGTTCTCGCTGCCCGCGCGCATCACCTGCACGACGGCCGCGGCGAGCGTGGCACCTGCCTTGCGCAGGTCGTGCTCGACCGGTTCGACGTCGTCGGTGAAGTGTTCCCACGGCGGCGTTCCGGTCTGCTGCTCGGCGGTGGTGCGGCCCTCGTCGGTGAGTTCGAAGAGCTTCTTCCCGCTCTCGTCGCGGCTCACGACCAGGCCCTCGTCGGCCAGCATCTGCAGGGTCGGGTAGATCGAGCCGGGGCTGGGCTTCCAGAGCCCGCCGCTGCGCTCGCCGATCTCGCGGATGATCTCGTATCCGTGCCGCGGCTGTTCCGCGAGCAGGGTGAGGATCGCTGCCCGCACGTCGCCGCGCCGGCCGCGCCGGGAGCCCCGGCGTCCGCCGCCCGGACCGTGGCCGCGCCGCCCGCGACCGCCGGGTCCGAAGGCGAACTCGCCGAATTCCCGGCCCCAGGGGCCGAACGAGGACCGTCCGTGCTCTTCGTGTTCTCCGTGTTCGTGATGCCCGCCGGGGAAGGAGCGTCCGCCGGGGAAGGGGTGTCGTCGTCGGTTCATGGTGTCGGTTTTCCTTTCTCGAACTGTTGCGACACGTTCACGATATATCGGAACCGGTCGGTTGGCAACCATAACGACAACCCGGGGACCTGAGCGACCGGCGGCGACGGCGGTCGGCGATACTCGAAGCACTAGCGAAAACACCCGAACGACCTGGGAGACCCGACCTCCGATGCTGGACCGTGCGGTCATCGACGCCCTGTTCCCCGCGGATCTGCCCGAGCCTGAGCACTGGGAACAGCGCTATCCGGCCCGGCAGCTGCCCGACGGCGCGAAGGTGACCCGGTTCGGCCCGTCGCCGACCGGCTTCGTGCACATCGGCGGCATCTACGTCGCGACGATCGACCAGGACGTCGCGCGCCGCTCCGAAGGCCGCTACCTGGTGCGCGTCGAGGACACCGACCAGTCGCGCGAGGTCGAAGGCGCGCTGGAGCAGTTCGAACGCGGCTTCGCGTACTTCGGGCTGCAGGCCGACGAGGACGCGGTGCGCGGCGGCGAGTACAGCCCGTACCGGCAGTCCGAGCGCGAGCAGATCTACCTCACCTACGTACGGCACCTTCTGCGCGAAGGCCGTGCGTACATCGACTTCGCGACGAAGGACGAACTGGCGTCCATCACCGCGCGGCAGCAGGCCACGAAGCTCCCGACGGGCTACTACGGCTCGTGGGCGATCTGGCGCGACGCCGACCCGGCCGACGTACAGGCGAAGCTCGACGCGGGCGAGCCGTGGGTGGTTCGCTTCCGCGCGCCCGACGACACCGGGCAGCGCGTGCGCTTCACCGACGCGATCCGCGGCACCATCGAGGCCGAGGCCAACCGCAACGACGTGGTCATCCTCAAGAGCTCCGACCAGAGCCCGCGGCTGCCGACCTACCACTTCGCGCACGCGGTCGACGACCACCTGATGCGGGTGAACCTGGTGATCCGCGGCGACGAGTGGATCTCGTCGGTGCCGACGCACCAGCAGCTCTTCGACGCCCTCGGATTCGAGCCGATCCAGTACGCGCACATCGCGCCGCTGATGAAGCAGGAGGGCGGCAGCAAGCGGAAGCTGTCCAAGCGCAAGGACCCGGAAGCCTCCGTCGACTTCTACCTCGAAGCCGGCTATCCGGTTCCGGCGGTGCTGTACTACCTGCGCGGCCTGGCGAACGGACGGCTCGCCGAGATGCCGCTCGCCGAAGCGCTCGACGCGCCGATCAACCTCGACGAGTGCGGCGTCGCCGGTCCGCTCGTGGACCTGGTGAAGCTGGACGACCTCGCCGCCGATTACGTCGCGACGCTGTCCGGCGAGGAGATCCTCGCGTCGGTGCTTGAGTGGGCCGAGCGGTTCGACCCGGAGCTGAAGGCGGTCCTGGAGTCCTCGCGGGAGCTGGCGCTGCGCGCGCTGGCGGTGGAGCGCGAAGGCGTCGAGAACCCGCGCAAGGACCTGAAGAAGTGGAGCGAGTTCCGCGCCGTTTACGGGTTCTTCTTCCCGCAGCTGCACCAGGCCGCGACCGGCCCCGACGACGAGCGGATCGCCGCGCTCGGCGTTCCGGCGGACGTCGTGCGCGCGGTGGCGTCGGACTTCGTGTCGGCCTACCAGCAGCTCGACGACGGCCAGGAGTGGTTCCAGCAGATCCGCGAGGTCGCGGCGAAGCACGGGTTCGCCAAGAACGCCAAGGAGTTCAAGAAGGACCCGGACGCCTACCCCGGCTCGATCCGCGAGGCGTCGCAGATCATCCGGATCGCGATCACCGGGTCGACCCGCAGTCCGGACCTGCACTCGATCACGCAGGCGCTGGGCGCGGAGGAAACGTTGCGGCGCTTCGGAAATCTGACGAACTGAAGCACCCGTAAGTGCCTCGGCCGGTTCTCCCCGGCCGAGGCACTCACGAGTTGAGGTAGGTCAGCACCGCCAGGACGCGCCGGTTGCCGGTCTCGTCGTCGGTGATGCCGAGCTTGCCGAACAGCGACGTCGTGTACTTGCTGATCGCGCTTTCGCTCAGGAACAGCCGCCCGGCGATCGCGGTGTTCGACAATCCCTCCGCCATCAGTTCCAGCACCGAACGCTCGCGGTCGGTCAGCGTGCCGAGCCGCTGATCCGGCGATCCGCTCGTGAGCAGTTTCGAGATCACCGCCGGGTCCATCGCGGTGCCGCCGGCCGCGACGCGTTCGAGTGCGTCGATGAACTGTTCGGCCTCGAAAACGCTGTCCTTCAACAGATATCCGACGCCGCTGGCCCCGTCGGCCAGGAGTTCGCGGGCGTAGAGCTGTTCGACGTGCTGGGACAGGATCAGCACCGGCAGCCCGGGCGTCTCGTGTCGCGCGGCGAGCACCGCGCGCAGGCCCTCGTCGGTTTGCGTCGGCGGCATCCGGACGTCGACCACGGCCACGTCCGGCCGGTGTTCCCGCAGCACGGCGACGGTTTCCGGACCGGTCGTCGCGGTCGCGACCACCTCGTGGCCGTAGGCCCGCAGGAGCCGGACCAATCCGTCCCGCAGCAGGTAGAGGTCCTCGGCTACGACGATGCGCATGGCACCATCATCCACGCTCGGGTCGGCCCGCCTTCCGGGCTGGTGATCTCCAGCGTGCCGTCGAAGACCGCGAGGCGGCGGCGCAGTCCGCCGAGGCCGCCGTCCGGGTGGATCTCGGCCCCGCCGCGGCCGTCGTCCTCGACCTCGGCGCACAGCTGATTCCCTTCCTGCAAGAGGGAAATCCGGACTTGGGACGCGTGCGCGTGCTTCACCGCGTTGGCGAGCAGTTCCGCGATCCCGAAGTACAGCGCGGATTCGATCGGCGGATCGAGCGGCTGCGGCAGATCGGTTTCGACGACCACGTCCACCGGCATGTCCATCGCCATCGCGCGGACAGCGTCGGCGAGGCCGCGTTCGTTCAGCACCGGCGGGCTGATGCCGCGGACGAGTTCGCGCAATTCCGTGAGCGACGTGGCCGCGCCGGCCCGGGCGTCGCGCAGCAATTCCTTGGCCTGCTCGGGATTGGTCTCCATCAGTTTCTCCGCGGTCGCCAGCGCGAGGCCGAGCGCGACCAGCCGGGCTTGCGCGCCGTCGTGCAGATCCCGTTCGATCCGGCGGATTTCCGCGGCCTGCGCGATGGTCGTGTCCGCGCGCAAGGCGGTCAGCGTGTCGACCCGGTCGGCCAGCTCCATCGTGACGGACGCGCCCAGGAACCGCGTGGCTACCGGGACGACGCTTCGCCACGCGTACGGCGCGGTCGCGATCGTGACCAGCAGACCGGCCAGGTATCCGCTCGGGAGACTCGTCAGGCCCAGGACGGCCGCGACGACACCGAGCAGCGGCACGAGCGAGACCAGGCCGAACGAGAACGGCGCGAGGAGGGCGAACCGCAGGTCCCGCCAGGTCGCCGGGTCGTGGCGCCAGTTCTTGAGCCGCTGCTCGCGCCGGGCTTCTTCCTTGGTGCGGGCGTAGGAGTGGCCGTTCCACCAGTATCCGGTCGACAGCTGGGTGATCGGCGGCAGTTCGCGGTACCCGGGCGGGAGCACGATGCCGGTCCAGTTCGCGACCAGCGCGCGGGTCATCCGGCACACCGGCCGGGCCAGCAGCAGCGTCCCGATCCCCGCCCAGATGAACGGCGCGATCCACGACCACGCGCTGCCGCCCCACAACTGCCACAGGCCTGCCGCGGCCGCCCACACGGCCGGGATCAGCAGGGCCACGCCCGCCGCCTGGGCGGCTCGGACGAAACCCACCCGGCAGCCTCGCAGCCAAGACCGTAGTAGTCGCATCGTTTCTTCCCCTTGTTTCTCCGGCTTCGCGGTCCACTGTGCACCACGAAACGCCGGATTCCCGCCGCTGCGGGACAGGAGTGGGTCCAGACCCACCCCCTTGTGCGGCCAGACCCATACCGGGCCGGGCCGCGGCTTCCTAGCGTTGCTGGCACAACGGGAAACCACAAGGGAGAACAGAGATGCACACCATGGAACGCCCCGCCGCCAGCACCGCCGTCCAGCGTCCGTTCGGCCTCGTGAAGGGGTTCGTCGTGGCCTACGGGGCGATGGGCGTCGCCGTCTTCGGCACGATCGTCGCGCTGGCCGTCGCCGACGGGACGGCGACCAGCTTCATGTGGACGCGATCCGCGCTGGTCCCGGTCAGCGCCGCGATCGTGTACTGGCTGGTGTCGCTCGCGGCGCGGGGTTCGACCAGGGCTTATCAGCGGGCGCGGCTCATCTCGATCGTCGCGCCGGTGGCGCTCGTCGGCGTCGACCTGATTCCGGGCGCGTGCCCGACCTGGTTCCTGCTGCTGCAGACGGCCTGCGCCGTGCTGCTAGCCGGCGCGGCCGTCCCGCTCGTCCGGCTGCGGGCTACGTTCCCGAAGTGAACCTCGGGACCAGCCGGATCCGGGTGTCGAGGTTCCGTTCGACCGCCGAGCGGCTCGACAGCAGGGGGAACGAGCCGCCGGACGCCCACAGGTCGTTCAGGTCGCGGTAGTGCGGGCTGCGCGGATCGCCGGACTGGCCGGGCGCGTTGATCGCCCGCGACGCGTCCCAGTCGCCGACGTCGAGCGCCATTTTGAAGGTCGCGCCGATGATCTGCTGGTAGGTGAGCGGATGGAAGAACGACGGGTGGACGGTCTGGTAGTCGCCGCCGACCGGGGTCGGGCCGACGTTCGGGCCGCCCGCCGGGTGCACGAATTCCTGGTACTGCAGCGAGCCCCAGCGCCATTTCGCCGGGTCGCCGCCGAGCTTCCCGGCGACGTCGCGGAAGGCGAGCGGGAGAGTGTCGAGGATCAGCTTGTCCCGCTTGGCCGCGCCGCCCGGGCCGAACCACGCGTCGGGGTCGGCGAAGGACGCGAGCACGAGGCTGAAGTCCGGATTGATGGTGCGGGACAGCACATCCGCGGCGGCTTGCGGGAGCATCGTGTGCGCCCAGCCGCCGTGGAGGTACTTCAGCAGCCAGGTTTCGTACAGCGCGGCCGGGGCGGAATCCACCGAGGCGACGCCGTCGAAGCCGCGCAGGAGTTCGAGTGCCTTCGCGGTGTCCGGATCGGTGGACGACAGGTTTCGCAGGAACGGGACGAGACGGGTGGCCAGCAAGGACTTTTCGTCGCGCTGGATGGCGAGCGAATCGGCGACGCGGGCGCGCGGCGTGGACTTGATCAGCTCGTCGATCCGCTCCTTGCGGTAGGGCAGCTGCCATTCGTAGTTGGACACCACCGGGAAGCCCGGCGGAAGGTTGTAGTCGTTGGCGGAGGCGAAGAATCCGGCCGGCGGGTTGTGCTGCCACGGGAGTTCGGAGTTGGCGTGGAAGCCGTTCCACTCGTAGCGGCCGTCGCCGGGAACGGGCAGCAGACCGTCGTATCCGGCCCCGGTGCGGCGCGGGGTCAGCGCGCCGGGGACGTAGCCGATGTCGCCGTGGACGTCGGCGTAGACGAGGTTCGATCCGGGCGCGCCCCAGGTGCGCATGCCGGCGGTGAACTCGGTGAAGTTGCGGGCCCGCTGGTAGTTCAGGCTGCCGAGGTAGGCCGCGCTGCCCGGTTCGGTCCAGGCGGTGCGCACGGCGAACGCCCGGTTCGCTGCTTCGTCTGTCTTCACGATCGGGCCGTGCCGGGTGAAGGCCAGCTCGCGGGCGACCGGAGGTTCGCCCAGCACCGGGATGGTTTCGGTGACCTTGGTGATCGGCTCCCAGCCGCCGCGGTAGCGGTACCGGCTGTGGTCGGCGGGGTCGAGTTCGTAGACGTAGAGGTCGGTCTGGTCGACCGGCAGGTTCGTCAGCCCGAACGCGACGGAATCGTTGTGGCCGATGGCGATGCCCGGGTTCCACGGCTCGCCCGCCCCGGTGAGGTTGAGGCCGGGCGCGGAAAGCTGGGCGACATAACGGCCGGACGGCAGCGCGTCGGCGCCGCGATGCGGATCGTTGGCGAGGATCGGCCGTCCGGTGTCGGTGCGGTTCGGGCCGATCGCCCAGGAGTTGCTGCCGCTGGTGGCGTCGGCGATGTCCTTCGGTCCGGCGACGCCCTTCGGGAACGTGACTGCCGCGGTTGCCTTGTTGTATACGGAAAGCACATCGCCGGGGACTGAACAGGGATCCAGGCCGTCGGGTACCGCGGCCTCGTGGTCGGGGTGCAGGCTGCGGAGGTACTTGCTCGCGTTCGGCCCGGCCTGGCACACCATCTGCGCGCGGGCGACCTCCCACATGAGGTTCTCGCCGATCGCGTGCGTGCGGATGCGGACGACGTCCTCGGGCCGCCAATGCGACGGCTGGTAGCCGAGCGTGCCGAACTCCGGCGGGACGGCCTTGGGATGTTTGGCGAGCCAGTCGATGTAGGAGTTGATCCCTTCGGCGAAGCGGGTGGCGGCGAGTTTGGCTTCGGGGCCGTAGGAAGCCCATTCCTTTTGCAGGTCCCCGCGGTAGAGGAACAGCCGGGCGGCGCGATCCTGGTCCACATAGGACTCGCCGAGGACTTCGCTGAGCTGCCCGAGCCCCCGGCGGCGCCAGGTGTCGAGCTGGAAGAGCCGGTCGCGGGCGACGGTGAATCCCTGTGCGTAGAACAGGTCTGAGGTGTTCGCGGCGTAGATGTGCGGGACACCCCATTTGTCGACGAGCAGGTCGACCGGGCGGGAAAGGCCGTCCAGGGCGATGGCTGGGCTCGCGGAGGCAGGCGTCGTGCCGAGGAGCGTCAGAACGAGTATCAGGACGGTAGCTTTGGACCGCATTTCCCCCACCCCCGGCAGCAGCGTTGACCCCGCGGACGCTAATCGCGGCGAGCGCGGGGACCCACCCCTGAACCGGGACGAGTAGGGGGAACCGGACGGCGTGCGGCGTCGTCCAAGGTGCCGCGCGGGAGCTGTTCCATTACTGTCCCGAGCCAACTGGACCCCTGGGGGATGCGATGCGACGTGTGGTGGCGACGGCCGCGGCGGCCTTGGTTTGCGTGCTGGGGCTCGCGGCCTGCGGCAGCAGCACCGAGGGCGGCGACAAGAACGTCGTGAGCGCTGGCAGCAGCGCCGCGCCGGAGCAGAAGGACGGCGGCAAGACCGGGACGCCGCTCGCGAGCACCGATCCGTGCAGCCTGCTCAAGCCGTCTGACGTGCCCGAACTCGCGCAGGAAAGCGGCACCACGCCCAAGGCCGACGGCCGCCGGTGCGAGGGCACCGGCTACTCCGTGACGATCTCGGAGGTCGACGCGGACGGCTACGCCGTCCAGTTCGAGGGCTCGATGGTCAAGCCGATCTCCGACATCGCCGGGTACAAGGCGGGCATGACGGAGGGTTCCATCTCCGGGCCCGAAGACTGCGCCGTCATCCTCGCGGTGACGACCAACGAGCTGGTGTTCGTCGCTGTCGGCGACAAGCAGGACCAGACGAAGAACTGCGACCTCGCCAAGAAGGCGGCGACCGCGATCGCTGGTCGCATTCCGCGCTGAGCTACGAGACGTCCCCGATCGCCTCGTCCAGAATGGACAGTCCGAGGTCGATCTCGCTGTCGGAGGCGGTCAGCGGCGGCGCGATCCGGAACACCCCGCCCATCCCGGGCAGCTGCACGATGTTCATGTGCAGCCCGAGTTCGAGGCATCGCTGCGTCACGCGGGCGCCGAGCTTGTCCGCGTCCGGGCCGCCGCCGCTCAGTTCCAGCCCGGCGAGCAGTCCCCGGCCGCGGATCTCGCCGACCGCCTCGTGCCGCGCCGCGATTTCGTCCAGACCGGTGCGCAGTCGGGCGCCGAGCTGACGGGCGCGTTCGTCGAGGCGGTCGCGGATCAGCACGTCCAGCACCGTGTTCCCGACTGCCGCCGGGAGCGGGTCCGAGACGTGCGTGGTGAAGAACAAATACCCGCGTTCATGGGCTTCCTGCTCGATTTCCGCGCTCGTCAGCACAGCGGCGAGCGGCAGTCCGGCACCGAGCGTCTTGGACACCGTGAGGATGTCCGGGACCACGCCGTCGTGCTCGAAGGCGTACCAGGTTCCGGTGCGGCACAACCCGGTCTGTGCCTCGTCGAGGATCAGCAGCATGCCGCGTTCCCGGCATTTCCGTTGCAGCGCCTGGAAATAGCCCGGCGGCGGCACGAGGATGCCGCCGGAGCTGAGGATCGGCTCCACCAGGCACGCGGCGAGGCTGCCGACCGACTGCGCGTCGATCAGGTCGAACGCGAGGTCCAGTTGGTGCTCCCAATCCGCGCCGGGCACCGGGATGGCGAAATTGCCCGGCGCGCCCGGGCCGTAGCCCTTGCGGCCAGCGCTGTAGGTGGCGCTCGCCGCGGCCTGTGTCATCCCGTGCCAGGACCGGGCGAACGAGACGATCTCGTGCTTGCCGGTCACCAGCTTGGCCATCCGCAGCGCGGCCTCGTTGGACTCGGCGCCGGTGGTGAGCAGCAGCGCCTTCTCCAGCGGGTCCGGCAGCGTTTCGGCGAGCCGCCGGGCGAGGTCGACCACCGGACGGCTCAGCATCCCGCTGAACAGGTGGTCGAGCTTCGCGGCCTGCTTCCGGACAGTCTCGACGATCTCCGGATGCGCGTGCCCGAGGATCGCGCTCATCTGCCCGGACGTGAAGTCGAGGATCCGCCGTCCGCCCTCGGTGAAGACGAAACTGCCTTCGGCGCGGTCGATGATCTCGCCGGTGAACGAGCCGGGGCCGGCGTAGCGGACGAGGTGCCGGTCGACGTCGGACCAGAAGGTGTCGGTGGTCATGGCTTCGACGGTAGGGCCGTGCCGAGCGCCGCGTCCATCTCACAGTTTCCGCTTGCCTGTGCGATGGAATCGAACAACGATGAGGCCATGTTGAACCCGTGGCGGCTGCGGCTGTTGAGCCGGCTCGCGGTGCTGGGCACGGTTCGCGCGGTGGCGCAGGACGTGAATCTCAGCGCCTCCACGGTGTCGCATCAGCTCGCGGTGCTGGAGACCGAAACGCGCACCCGCTTGCTGGAACGCACCGGCCGTCGCGTCCGGCTGACTCCCGCCGGGGAGAAACTGGCCCGGCAGGCGCGTGCGATCCTCGACCATCTCGACGCGATCGAGGCCGAACTGCGCGGCGACGAACCGGCCGGGCTGG
Organism: Amycolatopsis sp. NPDC114484; assembly: GCF_055633755.1. Lineage (NCBI taxonomy): Bacteria > Bacillati > Actinomycetota > Actinomycetes > Pseudonocardiales > Pseudonocardiaceae > Amycolatopsis > Amycolatopsis sp. NPDC114484. The sequence continues at coordinate 464,909 of NZ_JBVKDQ010000004.1, forward strand.
TGCGGATCGGCGCGTTCCAAAGCGCGATCCACACCTTCGCCGTGCCCGCCGCGACCCGCCTCGCACAGACCTATCCGCGGCTGGAAACCGAACTGGCGGAACGGGAACCGCACGAAAGCGTGCCCGCGCTCCGGGCAGGCGACAGCGACGTCATCATCACCACCACCGACATCGCCGACCTCCCGCTCGGTCCCGACCTCGAGATCATCCGGCTGGCGACCGACCCGATCGTGCTGGTCACCGCGCTCGACCGGCCGGAACCGCCCGGGCCCGCGGTGCTCGCGGACTACGCCGGCGAACCGTGGGCGCTCGACATCCCCCCGTCCTACATGGCGAATCTGACGCTGCGGCTGTGTCGCGAATCGGGATTCGAGCCGCGCGTGGTGTGCCGGTTCAGCAATTACCTGATGACGCTGCAGCACGTCGAAGCCGGGCTGTCGATCGCGTTGCTGCCGGGGCTGGCGGTGGATCCGCGATACCGGGTGGCGACGAAGGCGTTGGCGACGCCGGTGACGCGCACGATCGTCGCGGTCACCCGGCGAGGATCACCGCGGCGGGCGGCGGTGAACGCGGTGCTGGACGCGTTGCGGCAGCCGGTCGAGCTTCCGGCGTCGGTGGAGCAGGCTTAGATCCCGCGCACCACCGTCAGCAGCCGATCAGGTCGGCCATGATCTGCGCGGCTGGGGCGACGTTTCGGACCAATCCCGCGGTTTGACCGGCGTAGTGCGCCAGCGCTTCGAGATCTCCGGTCATGCCCGGCACGGGAATCATGTCGTCGTAGCGCTGCCAAGGGTTTCCGTCCGCGTCCGTTGCTACGACGTCGCCTTCGCCGGGGCGTTCCGTGCGCGGTTCGCCCGCTGCTTCCCATTGCGTCAGCGTCGAATTGCGCAAGGCGCGATGCGGCGCGTCCGGCCAGCCGCCGTCGAAACAACGGGTGTGGACGGCGTCCTCGAGTTCCGCGGCCAGCACGGCTTCGCGGTAGGAATCGTGGGTCGCCGCTTCGGTCGCGGTCAGGAACCGGGTGCCCAGCCACCCGCCTTGCGCGCCGAGCGCGAGCACTGCGGCGAGCCCGCGGCGGTCGGCGATTCCGCCTGCGGCGAGCACGGGAATCGGCGCGACCGCGTCCACGACGGCGGGCACCAGCACGAGTGTCGAGGCTTGGCCGCGCACGTGTCCGCCTGCTTCCCAGCCTTGCGCGACCACGACATCGACGCCTGCTTCCGCCGCTTGTCGTGCTTCGGCGACCGAGCCCGCGGTGTGGATCAGCCGCGCGTCCTTGACCCGCGCGGCGATCTTGGCCGGGTCGCCCCAGAACGTCGAGATGATCGGGACCTCCTCGGCGAGGCAGGCGTCGAGCACGTCGTGGATCGGGAAGTCGAGCACGAGGTTGACCGCGAACGGCCGGTCCGTGCGGCGGCGCACCTCGCGGATCCGGCGGACCGCCTCGTCCGGGCCGGTCCAGGTGAGGGCGAGCGTCCCCAGTCCGCCCGCGTTCGAGACGGCCGCGGCGAGCGCCGGGGTCGCCGCGGAGCCGATCGGGGCCTGCGCGATCGGCACCTCGATGCCGAGCGTGTCGCAGACCTGCTTCGGAAATCGAATCATGGCGGCCGATGCTAGTGTTTCGGAAATCGAAGCACAAGGAGATTCGGATGGCGACGCCGAAGCCGGGACAGCCGGTCCGGGGCTCCACGACCGGCCGTCCGCTGATGGCCGCGCTCGACCTCTTCGGACGGCGATGGTGCCTGCGGATCGTGTGGGAGCTGCAGGTCGACACGCTGGGTTTTCGTGCGCTGCAGCAACGCTGCGACGGGATGTCTTCGAGCGTGCTGCGGCAACGGCTGGTCGAACTCGCCGACGCCGGTTTGGTGCGGCAGACCGACGAATCGCACTACGCGCTGACGACGCTGGGCCGCGAGGCGTTCGACGCGCTCCGGCCGCTCGTGTCGTGGGCGGATCGGTGGGCCGCGGCTCTCGACGGCGGCGAGTGAACGGCGGCAGGGGCGCACCCCTGCCGCCGATTGATCACTTGCTGTGCTGGGAACGGCGGCGCAGGAGGAACGCGCCGCCCGCGGCTGCCGCGGCCGCCCCGCCGATGGCGAGTGCGATGGCTGGGCTTCCGTCCCCGCCGGTGTTCGGAGCGGGCACGGCGTAGCCGCCGCCCGCACCGGTCTTGTCATAAGTGGAGCCGGGCAGCTTGTCGCCGTAGCGTTTCTGCAGTTCGGCTCGGTAGGTCGCCAAGGTGACCCTGGTGCCCGCGGGAACGCCGGAGACTGCGCCGTCAAGGACGGTCACGGTGTCGCCGGACACCGAGTACCAGGCGTTGACCTGCGGTTCGTGCAGCAGATAGCCGCCGTGCGCGGCAGCCGCGTGGGCCTGTTCGTCGTTGCCGGAGGCGACGTTGATGACCTGCCAGCCGGCCTTGCTCGGCTGCGCCCAGACGGTCGCTTCCCGGCCGTCGGCAAGGTGAGCCGGAGACGCGACGTAGGCGAGTGCGGCGGGGACGTCGGACTCGCCGTTGATGAAGGCCGCCGTCGGTTCGTAGACCGGGATCTGGGTCTGGGCGTCGGCGGCGGCGCGGTTGGCGTGCGCTGCCGCCGGTGCCGCGCCGGGGAACTTGGTGTGCGCGAGGCGGGCGGCGGTGCCGGGGCTGGTGAGCAGCCCGGAGATCGCCGCGGTGTCCGAAGAAGACGGACCGGTCGGCGACTCCGCGGCGGACGCGGGGTTCGCGGCGAAGACGGCCGCGGCGATCGCTCCGGAAAGGACTGTGGTGCGGAGGACGGTTCGCAGCATCGGTCAGCCCACCATTCCGTAGACGGTGTGGGTCCAGTCGAATTGGTTGTTGGAGACGTAGGAGCTGTAGTTCATCGAGTTGTAGCGGTTGTTCGACGGCCACGGATCGCCGTATTCGACGATCCTGCTGCCGTTCGAGTCGTCGTAGCCGTAGAGGACGTGCATGTGGCCGCCGCCGGAGGTCCAGCCGATCCGGGTGCCGATCGGCTGCCCGGCGTCGATCTGGTTCTTGATGCCGGAGAAGGTGAGCCGGTAGCCGTTGGAATTGTAGGAGCCGACGCTGCGGAACCCGAGGTAGCGGAAAACTCTCTGCTGGTCGCTGAGGTAGCCCTGGTTGTTGGCGCAGCCGCTGCCGGACTCGTTGTGCGCGATCTGGCAGAACCGGGTCTGGGTCAGCGAATAGCCCCAGAACGCGGCGATGGTGTTGCCGCTGGCGTCCCAGCACCACTGGTCTTTCTGCTGGGCCTGCATGGAGATGTTCGTTTCGCCCGCGTCCGCGGCGGCGGGAACGGCGAGCGCGGCCGACGCGGCGGTCGCGGCCACCGCTATCGCGCGCAGAATCGAAGAAGGCACTTTCACGGGATCCTCCAACGGGAAGCCCGGCCGGGCCGGGGAATTCCCGGACCGGTGGGGAAGGGGAGATGCGTCCGGAACGGTACGCGCGCGAAGTTTGCGGCGACTACCGACTAACGGCGGTATTCCGTTGCCGAAGTGCCGCGCCGGATATTTCTGCGCCGGTCGGTTATTTGTGCGCCCGGCGCCGACTATAAGGGAATTCATCCCGGAAAGCATTCGGCAATCCGACCTTCGTCGGGTGTTTTTCCGTTGAACCGCGCCCGTCGTTCGTCGGCCGCCGTTCCGGCGACCCGGCGGCCGGATCGCGCCGGCGCCGGCCGCTGCCCCGGTTCGCCCGCCGCGCCCGAGGGGGAGGGACGCGGGTTTCGCGCGTATGAGACACTTGATCGGTCATGACTGCCCTCCCTCTTGTTTTCGACGCGCCCAAGCGCGGCCTGCCGCCGCGCCATCTCGCCGACCTCACGGTGGCCGAGCGAGCCGAGGCCGTCGTCGAACTGGGGGAGAAGGCGTTCCGCGCCAAGCAGCTGTCGAACCACTACTTCTCGCGGCTCACCGTCGACCCGGCGGAGATGACCGACATCCCGGCCGCCTCGCGCGACAAGCTCGTGGCCGACCTGATGCCGCCGCTGCTCACCGAGGTGCGCGCACTGGCCGCGGACGGCGGCGCGACCCGCAAGACCCTGTGGCGCGCGCACGACGGGACGCTGCTGGAGAGCGTGCTCATGCGCTACCCGGACCGCGCGACGCTGTGCATCTCGAGCCAGGCCGGCTGCGGCATGGCGTGCCCGTTCTGCGCGACCGGCCAGGGCGGCCTCGACCGCAACCTCTCGACCGCCGAGATCGTGGACCAGGTCCGCGACGCCGCCGCGGTCATGCGAGACGGCTCCATGCCCGGGGGTCCGGGCCGGCTGTCGAACATCGTCTTCATGGGCATGGGCGAACCGCTGGCGAACTACAAGCGGGTGGTGGCGGCGGTGCGCCGGATCACTGATCCCGCTCCGGGTGGTCTCGGCATCGGTCAGCGTTCGGTGACGGTGTCGACGGTGGGTTTGGCTCCGGCGATCCGGAAGCTGGCGGACGAGCGGATGCAGGTGCGGCTGGCGGTTTCCTTGCACACGCCGGACGATGAGCTGCGGGACACGCTGGTGCCGGTGAACAATCGCTGGTCGGTGGATGAGGTTCTTTCCGCGGCGCGGTATTACGCGGACACTTCGGGTCGGCGGGTGTCGATCGAGTACGCGTTGATCCGGGATATCAATGATCAGCCGTGGCGGGCTGAGTTGCTGGCGAAGCGGTTGCGGAAGCATTTGGGCCAGCTGGTGCACGTGAACGTGATCCCGTTGAACCCGACGCCGGGTTCGAAGTGGGACGCGTCGCCGAAGCCGGTCGAGCGGGAGTTCGTGCGGCTGGTCAACGCGGGCGGTGTCGCGTGCACGGTGCGGGACACGCGCGGTCAGGACATCGCGGCGGCCTGCGGACAGCTCGCCGCCGAGGGTTGAGCGAATAGTTCAGAGTGGAGTAGTTGTCTTGTTGTGTGCGCCGAGCCTGCTCGATCCGGCGGCTGAGGAACTGAAGCTGGCTGACGTCAACGGTCCGCAGACCGCGGTGGACGTGGCCCGGGCGGCTCGTACCCTGCTGGGCGAGCGGTTCGACTCGGGAAGCTTCATGTACGTCCTGATGCGTGCGTTCGAGGTCGACTACCACGCGGCCCGCGAGGCTGCCCGGTGGCACGAATTCCACGGCGGAGCGGCGGCGCTGTCGGACGACGCGCTGGAGAAGCTGCTCGCTCCGTGGCTTGCCCGCTGATCACTTCGATTACGCTCAGGGGCCAGACTGCTCGTCAGCTGTCTTCCTGGCGACTTCACTAGCCTCGACACGGTCAGTGCCATCACCGGTACCGCAGCGGTCGCCAACTCCTGCGGCAACCGCACCCGACTCACGGCCGTCGATCCGAGCGGCCCCGGGGGCAGCGCCTCCTGGACGGCGGCTGCCTGCTTCCTTCGGCTGCTTCGCGCCGGAGCATGGGCGCGTTCTGCTCTTTGTTCTATGACGTTCTCTGCTGGAGCGGCTTCCGGCAACGCCTCCACCAGCGGCGACCGTACCGCCCACAAGATTCCCGTAGTGCACATCATTTCGGCGGAATTCGTCAGCCGCCCCACAAATCGTGAAGTTTGTTCCCCTGCCGATCGAAGGTGGTGAACTCGCCGGTCGGTTCGAAGCACACCTGGCCGCCGTCGTCTCCGTAGACCCCGAACCGCACCGTAATCGTGTTCCTCGCCATGAGAAACCCTAGCTCCACGCGTCGGTGATCTCCTTCGCCAACGCGAGCCCGAAGCCGGTCGAGCGCGAGTTCGTCCGCTTGGTGAACGCCGGGTGGTGCCGGATGCACCGCCCGGTGCGAATCGGGGTGCGGAGTGTCGTACCCAAGGACGAACGCGATGGCGACAGTAGGGCCTCACGTTCGACCGACAAGGACACTCAGATGCCCACTCAACGACGAGTGCGTGGTGCTGCCGCCGCAGGCGTGGTCGCGGTCGCCACTGTTTTGATCGGAAGCACCGCCCGCAGGCGTGACGAGTCATTCGGTCTGCATGCGCCGCCGCCCCGAAAAGCTCGGGTCGCGCGCAAAACACCTAAGGCGCAGCCGCGGGTGAAGAGCCGGTGGACGGTTTTTCTCGCCTTCGGGATGCTCGCGGTCGCGAGCCAGGCGCTCTTCGTGAACTACGCACCGGTCACCGCGGACGCCGCGCGGCACTTCGGCGTTTCCGTCGGTGCGATCGGCTGGCTGTCCCAGGTTTTCCCGCTGATCTACGTGGTCCTCGCGATCCCCGCCGGGCTCGCGCTCGACCGGTTTCTCCGGCCTGCCTTGATCGTCGGCGCGGTCCTGACCGCCTGCGGGGCGTTCCTGCGACTGGTCAGCGACGACTTCACCTGGGCCTTCATCGGACAGGTCGTCGCCGCGGTGGGCCAGCCGTTCATCCTCAACGCCATCCCGGGGCTCGCGGTGGGTTACCTGGCCGCGAAGGACCGCGCGACGGGAATCGCCGTCGCGTCCTCGGCCACCTTCGGCGGGATGGTCCTGGGTTATCTGCTCGGCGCTTTCCTGCCCGGCGAGAGCCACATTCGCACCCTCACGCTCATCACCGCGCTGATCGCTCTGGACGCTGGCTTATGTGTTGTCGGAGCACTGCGCGTGCCACCGGCGCAGGCAAGCCCCAGCGGTGGCCTGCGAGCCTTCCGCGCGGCATTCGGGAATCGATACGTCCGCCGTTTGTGCGCGGTCGTCGCTATCCCGATGGGCACGTTCATCGCGCTCGCGACGTTCGCGCAACCATTGCTGGCACCGGCCGGAATCCCGGAATCCACCGCAGGTCTCATTCTCGCGTTCACCATGATCGCCGGGGTGCTCGGCTGTGCTGTCGTGCCGGTGTGGGCGGATCGGCGGGGCCGCGAGGTCGGGCTCATGGGCGCGGGGATCGCTTTCACCGCCGTGGCGTGCCTGCACCTGGCCCTGGTTCCGAGCGTCCCGATGGCTTTCCTCGCGCTGCTGGGGACCGGTTTCGTGCTGCTGCCGGCGCTGCCCATCGTGCTTTCGCTGAGCGAGCGGCACGCCCTCGACGCGGAGAGCACCGCGGCCGGACTCATTTGGATGTCGGGCAATCTGGGCGGAGTGCTGCTGGCGACGGTGGTCGGCTTCCTCGTCGCCAGCCCGGCCATCGCGTTCGCGGCGCTGGCCGGCGCGACCCTGCTGGCCCTTCCGGCACTGCACTGGTTCCGGAAGCTGGAGAACTCGTAACTTCAGCTGGGGCCGGCCGCCACGATTTCCGGCGCGATATCCAGCACCAGCAGCGCGGCCGCGACATGGGTGGGGTTGTTCTCGACCTTGACGACCGAGAGTTCGTTGGCACGCGAGACTCGCCGCTCGACGGTGTTGCGGTGGGCGTAGAGGTTGGCGGCCGCCCGCGTGGTGTTGAAGCCGCACTGCACGTAGGTGAGGAGTGTCTGCCGTAGCGCCGGGTCGGCCTCGGCCAGCGGACCAAGAGTGTTGAGGACGAACCGGCGGGCGCTGGCGCGGTCTTTGGTGAGGGCGTCGATCAGTTCGACGTCGGCGTAGGCCGTGAAACGGCGCTCGGATCCGAGCCGGACGATCAGCGCCTGTGCCGAGAGGGCGTCTTGGTGGCTGGACCTGAACCCCTCGAGCCCGCGGCCAGGCCGTCCCGCCGCTACGCGCACCTCGTCGGCCGTTGTCACGATCTTCTCGGCTGGGTGCAGATCCGGGGTATCCGCTCCGGACAGCCAGATCCAGCGCGAGGTGGTACTGGCACGGGCGACCAGCGTGCTTCGGCTCGCGTCGGCGGAGCGCAGGGCCGCGGTCGCTTCCTCCAGGGAATCCTGCTGGCCGGGATCGTCGACCCACAGCACGAGACCCACGTGCCACCGCGCCATCCGGTAGCGCAGGCGGCCCTCGGCGAAATCCTCCGACACCGGCGCCCCGCTGGCGATCATCTGGATCAGTCCGATCGCCTCGGCGTCCGCGTTGCCCATCGCGGCGGCGAGACCGACCTCGCGCAGGGTCGCGACCGAGTCGAGGGCGTACTGCACCATCGCCTTCGCTGATACCTCCAGGACGTCCACGAGAAGCTCCCGGTCCGCGCAGTGCGCCGAGCATTCCTCCAGCCAGCGGCGCCAGCCGATCCCCAGGGCCGCCCGCCACCCCTCGGCGAAGTCGGGGGCGATGCCGCGGGCGACGAGATCGCCGATGTACGCGGTGATCCGCGGGCCGACGTAGGGCTCCACCCGTTGTCCCGGGCGCTGGACGTTCGAGGTCAGCCACTGGACGAGATCCGAGCGGTTGAGCTCGTGGTCCTCCTCGCCCAGCGACGCGTCCGTGAGCACCATCGGGTTGTAATGCACCCGGCGGGTGGACGCGGAGAGGACGTCGGCCAGCGCGTCGGTGTCCGCCAGGAGCCGCTGGCACACGGCCCGGATCGCCTCCGCGGCCTCGGCGGTGGGCGGGGGCCACAGCTCTTCCATCCCCGAAGTGTGCCTCGCCTCCGGCGAGTCGGCACGGCACGGGGGAGTGCATCGTGCACCGGCTCCCGGCGAACCCGGTGCTCGCTGTCGTTGTGACCGGCGTCGCGGCTCGCGACAGTGAAGCCACATCAGGAGCCGGCTCAGCGAGGAGAGGCAGACATGACAGCTGAGGTGTCGGACGCGGTCGAGGAATTCGACGTCGTCGTCATCGGCGCGGGGATCTCCGGGATCGGCGCGGCCACGTATTTCAGCCGGGAGCTGCCCGGAAAATCGCTCGTCGTGCTGGAGGGCCGCGACAACGTCGGCGGCACCTGGGATCTTTTCCGGTACCCGGGCATCCGCTCGGATTCGGACCTGCACACCTTCGGTTACGAGTTCAAGCCGTGGCGGCACGAGGCCGCGATCGCGGACGCCCCGCTGATCCGGGAATACCTCCAGGAAACGGTCGAAGAGAACGATCTGGGGCGGCTGATCAGGCTGCGCCACCGGGTCGTCCGGGCGGAATGGTCCACAGTGGACTCGCGATGGACGTTGCGCGTCGAGGCGTCGGATCCCGCCACCGGGGCGGTCACGACGAAGACGATCCGGGCGGGCTGGGTGTTCGCCGCCACCGGTTATTACCGCTACGACAAGGGATTCACCCCGGAGTTCCCCGGGCGCGACGACTTCGAAGGACAGGTCGTCCACCCGCAGCACTGGCCCGAGAACCTCGACTACCGCGGCAAGAAGGTCGTCGTCATCGGCAGCGGTGCGACCGCGGTGACGCTGGTGCCCGCGATGGCAGGTGCCGCCCAGCACGTCACGATGCTGCAGCGCACCCCCACCTACATCATGTCGCTGGCCCGCGTCGACCGGCTCGCTTTGACCCTCACGAAGCTGCTGGGAGAAAAGCGCGGGTACGCCGCGACGAGGTTCAAGAACATCTGGGTCGAACACGGCGTCGTCAAGGGCCTGCGAGCGTTCCCGAAGCTCGGGCGAGCGTTCATCCGGCGCGAGAACCTCAAGCGGCTGCCCAAGGGATTCGACGTCGACAAGCATTTCAACCCGCCGTACGACCCGTGGGACCAGCGGCTGTGCCTGGCCCCGGACGGCGACTTCTTCGACGCGATCTCGGCGGGCACCGCCTCCGTCGTCACCGACGCCATCACGAGGTTCAGCAAACGCGGCGTCGTCCTGAAATCGGGCGAGGAGCTCGAAGCCGACATCATCGTCACCGCGACCGGGCTGAACATGCGGCTCTTCGACGGGATGCCGATCGTGGTCGACGGGCGCGAGACCGACATCGCGGACTCGGTCTCCTACCGCGGGATGCTGCTGAGCGGGATTCCCAACTGGGCCATGGCGATCGGCTACACGACCTCGTCCTGGACGCTCAAGGTGAGCCTGATGTGCCGCTATTTCATCGATCTGGTCCGGCACATGGACGCCAGCGGCTACGACCGGGTGGTCCCGGTCGCGGTGCCGGGGATGCCGCGCAAGCCGGTCATGGACCTGAAGGCCGGTTACGCCAAGCGCGCCGAGAAGCAGCTGCCCAAACAAGGACAGGCCGCCCCGTGGCGGATGGCGATGTCCTTCCCCGAGGACGCCAAGGCACTGCGCGGCCCGGTCGCCGACGAGAACCTCGAGTTCGGCACCGCCCGTCCAGCGGTGCTGCCCGGCGAGAGGCGGTCGGCCCGTGTCTGAAGAAAACACCGACCAGTACGCGGCTTTGCCGTCCGGCACGACGATCTGCTTCCGCGACCACGGCGACCAGGCCGATCCCGCGATCCTGCTGGTCGCCGGATTGGGCGAGGACCTCACCTTCTGGACCGGCTCGTTCGTCAGTTCGTTGGTGGCACGGGGTTTCCGGGTCATCACGATGGACAACCGCGACGTCGGCCAGTCCACCTTCGCGGCCACCCCGCCGCCCGCGCTGTGGCGGCAGCTGCTCGCCCGGCCCCGCGCCGACGCCTACTCGCTGGCGGACATGGCCTCCGACGCGGTCGGCGTCCTCGACCACCTCGGGATCAAACAGGTTCACCTCGCGGGCCGGTCCATGGGCGGGATGATCGCGCAGACGATCGCCGCGGCCGAACCCGCGCGAGTCCTGTCCCTGACTTCGATCTTCTCGACCACGGGCGCGAAGAAGGTCGGTCAGCCGGCGCTGTCGACGATGCGGCTGCTCGCCGGTTCGCCGGCGCGGACCAGGACCGCGGCGGTACGCGCCCACCTGCGGATCACCAGTCACGTCGCCGGAACGGGATACCCCATCGACGACGCTGCCGAGGCCGCCGTCGCGGCAGGCGGCTGGGACCGCGCCGCGGGCGACTTGGCCGCGGGCTCGGCCCGGCAGATCCAGGCGATCCAGGCCTCTGGGGACCGGACCGCCCAGCTGAACCGGATCACCGCTCCCACCCTGGTGCTCAATGGGGACCGGGATCTGCTGGTCGCCCCCACTGGCGGCGCCGCGACCGTGAAGGCGATCCGCTCCGCGCAGCACGTCGTCATTCCCGGCATGGGGCATCACATTCCCGAGGCGCTGGTCGAGCCCGTCACCCAGTACATCTCGGAACACGCCAAGCGCGTGACCGAAGGGGGAAATCATGCCCGGATTTCCTGAACGGAGCGCAGCGTCATGAAGATCGACAACGTCGAGTACAGCACTTTCAGCGGCTGGATCGACCCGCCCAAGGACCTCCTCCCGAGTCTCGACGGCGATCTCGCGTGCGATGTCGCGGTCGTCGGCGGCGGCATGGGCGGCATGGCGACGGCGCTGCGGCTCGCCGAGCGCGGCCAGGACGTGGTGCTGCTGGAGGCCGAGTTCTGCGGTTACGGTTCCAGTTCGCGCAACGGCGGCCAGATCGCGAGCGTTCCGGGCGGCGACCTCCGTCTGCTGAGCCTCTTCTATCCCAAGAAGGTGCCCGGAATGGTGCGGCTGGCCGAGAATTCCGCCAGCTTCACCGAAGACCTCATCAAGACCCACGACATCGATTGCGACTACGAGGCCAACGGCCTGGCGTTCGCGGCCGTCGGACCCGGACAGATGCTTCGAACGCGTACCTTGGCGGCGATTCTCCGTCGCGCCGGCGGACGCGGACAGGTCGGCACGAGCGAGGAACTCGGCATTCCCCGCAACTTCGTCGGCGGCATGCGCGAGGCCGTGGGCGGAATGCTGAATCCCGGCAAGCTGAGCCGGGGAGTGCGCCGCGCCCTGGTCTCGTCGCCGGCTCGGGTTTTCGAACGGACCAAGGTGACCGACGTGCGGCGGCGCAACGGAAAGGTCGTGCTCTCGACCCCCGGCGGCACCGTGCGCGCGAACAAGGTGGTGCTCGCGACGAACGCCTATTCGGGGGAGTGGGACATCACCCCCAAGCGTCTCTCGGTGCCGTTGTGGCTCATCGAGATGGAGACCGAGCCGATCGCCCCGGAGCGTCTCGCCGCGCTGGGATGGACCAGCCGGTCGGGAGTCATCACTCAGCACCAGGTCATGGAGCACTACCGGCTCACCGCGCGCGGCACCATCGTGTTCGGCGTCCGGCGCGTCGAGCGCGGCATGACCTACCCCCTGCCTGCGAAGGCCCCGGACCGGGAGATGGTCGAAGAGCTCGCCGGTGCGTTCGCGACCCGTTTCCCCGCCCTCGCCGACGTCGCCGTGGAGCGGGCGTGGGGCGGCTGGATCGCGATCACGTCCTCCTGGCTGTCGGTCGCCGGCCGGATCGAGGACGACATCTACTACTCGATCGCGTGCAACGGGCACGGACTGGCGCAGGCCCCGTACGTCGGGTCGCTCATCGCCGACCTGATCGTGGACGGATCGCGGCACGAGGATCTCGACGGCATTTGGGCGGAGAAGCCGAAATTCCCTCCTTTCGCGATGATGAGCCCGCGCGGCCTGCGCACGGTGTGGGCACTCGACCGCTTCACCGATCTGATCAACGGCAGCCGTCGTCGCGCCCTTCGCGCAGCCGCTCGGGTGCGCTGAACCACTCCATCTATCTCGCCGCACACAACCCTTGTGGGCAAAGGAGAAAAGCATGTCGACTTCTCGTAAGGCCAGCTCCGAAGCCACCTCAGTCGACGTGGTGGTCGTCGGCGCCGGGTTCGCCGGGTTGAGCGCCGCTGAGCGGCTCGTGAGCATGGGCCAGTCCGTTCTCGTCCTGGAAGGCCGCGACCGGGTCGGCGGCCGGTCGTTCTCCGGCGAAGTTGCCGGGGTCAAGGTCGATCTCGGCGCGACCTGGGTCGCCCGGCGGCACACGGCGATCCGCGACCTCGCGAGCCGAGCGGGTTGCACCACGACCGGCCAGTTCGCCGAAGGCCGCAACGTGCTGTGGATGGCGGGACGGCGCCGTACCTACCAGGGCACGATTCCCAAGGTCTCGCCCGCGGTGCTGGTCGACATGGTGCGCGTGCAGCTGGCGCTGAACAAGCTGGTCGCGAGCATCGACGTCGAAGCGGCCTGGAATTCCCCCCAGGCAAGCGAGTTCGACGCGATCTCGTTCGGCGAATGGCTCGACCGGAAGCACGCGGCGCCGGCTACCCGCGCCATGATGACCATCGTCAGCAAGGTGCAGTGGGGTTGCAGCCCGGGAGATGTTTCGCTGCTGCACGCGTTGCGCTACATCCGCGCGGCGGGCGGAGTCGACCACATGCTCGACGTGGAGGGCGGCCAGCAACAGGACCGGTACGTCGAAACCACTCAAGAGATCGCGAAGCGGGTCGCGGCGCAACTCGGCGACCGCGTCGTGCTCGGGACGCCGGTTCGCGCGATCACGCAAGACGGCGACGGCGTCACGGTTCGCACCGATTCGGAAGAGATCAAGGCGAAGTACGCGATCGTCGCCGTCGCGACGCCGCAACGCGCCGAGATCGAATTCGACCCGGCCTTGCCCGAGCAGGCCGCCGGGCTCGCGAAAAACTGGCGTATGGGCGTCCTGAGCAAGGCGTTCGTCGCGTACGAAAGGCCGTTCTGGCGGGCCAACGGACTTTCCGGCGAGGGACTGACCGATACCGGGGCCGTGTTCGTCACCTTCGACGTTTCGCCCGACGCCAACGGACCGGGCATCCTGATGACGTTCTGCGACCCTCGGGTGTTCGACGGATTCAGTCCCGACCAGCGCCGCAGCCTGGTCCTCAAGCAGCTCGTCCAGCTGTACGGCACGCAAGCGAGCGCGCCCATCGACTACCTGGACCACTGCTGGGGAGAGGAACCGTTCGCCCCGGGAGGTCCGAACCCGGCTGTCGGTCCTTACGCGACCACGACTTACGGTCCCGCTCTCACCGAGCCGCACGGGCGCGTCCACTGGGCGGGCACGGAAACCGCGGGCGAGTGGGCGGGCTGCATGAACGGTGCCGTCCTGACCGGGCAGCGCGCTGCCGAGCGCGTCGCGGCCGCGGTGGCGCGCGAGTCCCGGGAGGTGTCGGTGCGATGAAGGACATCATCTTCCTGCTCGCCGATGTGTGGATGATCTTCGTCGGCTATTTCTTCGGCTGGAAATTCATCCGCCGCTACGGCAATTACCTGCTCGGTCTCGAATGGATGGTCGTCGCGACCTCGGGCAGCAACTTCCTCGTCTGGTCGTTGCTCGGCGCCGACGAGGGCAGTGTCCTTTACCGCATAGCGTATTTCTTCGACGCCTTCTCGCGGTCGGTCGGCATCACGCTCATCCTCGTGATGGGCCTGATGAAGGTCACCCATCGCTACAAGCCGTCCCTTGCCGTCGACATCGGCGTGTTCGCGCTCGCCACCGCGGCCGGGCTGTTCCTCCGGCATTTCCACGGCCAAGACCCCCGCGTCGACCACGGCGCGTTCGCTGTCGCCGCGTTCTACGTCGTGGCCAACCTCGCCGCGGCGGTCTTCCTGGCGTACTTTGCCAAGCGGCTCTGGGCTGTCGGCGCGAAATGGCCGGCGATCTGGACCGGGCTGGTGACCGCTGCCGCGGTCACCATCGCGATCACCTACGACTTCTTCCCCTTCCCGTTCGACGACGCGAACCGCACTTTCTTCTACACCGCCGCGCTGGCGACGTGGGGAACCCAGGGATTCGTCTACTTCTTCGCCTACCGCGCGCTGCATAACCACAACGCGGCCTCGGGTGTGAAGACGGTGCAGGAAGCGGGTGCATCATCGTGAACAGGCAGTCGTACGCCGTGGTCGATCCGGCTACCGGCGAGCTGGTACGGGAGTATCCGGCCGCGACCGATGCGGCCATGGAGCTGGCACTCGACGCGGCCGCGAACGCGTACCGAGAATGGTCGAAACAGACCACCGTGGCTCAGCGCGCCGAGGTGCTGAACAAGGTCGCTGCCTTGCACAACGAGCGCAGCGGCGAACTCGCCCGTATCGCGCAGCGGGAGATGGGCAAGCCGCTGGAGGAGGCCGTCGCCGAGGTCGAGTTCAGTGCGTCGATCTATTCGTACTACGCCGCGAACGCGCACAAGTTCCTCGCCGACGAGCCCGTCGAGCTGATCGAGGGGGAGGGCACGGCGTTCGTCCGCCGCCAGCCGATCGGCGTTCTGCTCGGCATCATGCCCTGGAACTACCCGTACTACCAGGTCGCCCGGTTCGCCGCGCCCAACCTCGTTCTGGGCAACACCATCGTGCTCAAGCCCGCGCCGCAATGCCCGGAGTCGTCCGCGGCCCTGCAGCGGATCTTCACCGACGCTGGCTTTCCCGAGGGCTGCTACGTCAACGTCTACGCGACCAACGAACAGGCCGCAGCCGCCATCGCCGACTCCCGGGTGCGTGGCGTGTCCTTCACCGGTTCCGAACGGGCCGGTGCGGAAATCGCGGAAAAGGCGGGCCGCAACCTCAAGAAGGTAGTGCTCGAACTGGGTGGCTCGGACCCGTTCCTGGTGCTGTCTTCCGCTGACCCGGACGCCACGGCCCAAGCTGCGGTGGACACTCGATTCGAGAACGGCGGGCAGGCCTGCAATGCGGGCAAGCGGGTCATCGTCGCCGCGGACCTCTACGACGATTTCCTGGAAATATTCACGAAAAAGGTGCTCGCCACGGCTGGCGGACTGGCTCCGCTGTCCTCGGTGGCAGCCGCCGAACGCCTCGAAGCACAGGTGCAGCGGGCTGTCGACGACGGTGCGACCCTGATCGGCGAAGGGCGGCACGAAGGCGCGTTCTTTCCTCCTGGCGTTCTGACCGGTGTGTCGCCGGATTCGCCGTCGGCTGCTGAGGAATTGTTCGGCCCCGTCGCGACCGTCTATCGCGCGGAATCCGAAACTGAGGCCGTCGAACTGGCCAACAGCACTCCGTACGGACTGGGCTCCTACGTGTTCACCACGGATCCCGAGCAGGCGATGCGGGTCGCCGACCAGCTAGAGGCGGGCATGGTCTTCGTCAACGGCGTCGGCCTCGAAGGCGCGGAACTGCCGTTCGGCGGAGTCAAGCGGTCCGGTTTCGGCCGGGAACTCGGCCGGGCGGGGATCGACGAATTCGCCAACAAAAAGCTCATCCGCACGGCTCGGGTATGAACCAGAGGGGGAATCTGCCATGACCGTTGAATTCGACGCTGCTGTCTTCACGACGCCGGGCGCGCCGCTGACCATCGAGCGGGTTTCGCTCCCCGGCACGCCGCCGCCCGGCGAGGTGCTGGTGCGGCTCAAAGCAAGCGGGGTGTGCCACAGCGACCTGCACGCGCTCGTCGGGGAATGGGAGGTGCCTTCGCCGATGATTCTCGGCCACGAAGGCGCCGGAATCGTCGAGAGCGTGGGCGAAGGAGTCACGACTCTGGCGAAGGGCGATCACGTCGTCCTTTCCTGGACGCCTTCGTGCCGCCGATGCCGCTACTGCGTCAGCGGCAGGCCCGTCCTCTGCGACATGGTCAGCCAGCACTCGGCCAACCACCTGTCGTTCGACGGCCGGACCCGCGTCGCGTCGACGGACGAACGGGACGTCTACAGCTTCGCGGGCCTGGGAACGTTCGGCCAGTACACGCTCGTCCCGGAGTCGGCCGCGATCGCGATTCGGAGCGACGCCCCGTTCGAACAGGCCGCCCTGGTCGGATGCGCCGTGGCGACCGGAGTCGGGGCGGCGGTCAACACCGCGAAGATCCGGCCGAGCGACACCGTGCTGGTGCTGGGTTGCGGGGGCGTCGGCCTGAACGCGATTCAGGGGGCTCGCCTGGTCGGCGCGCGAAAGATCATCGCCGCGGACCTTTCTGATGAGAAGCTTGAGCAGGCTCGCGTCTTCGGCGCGACAGATCTGGTCAACAGCGGGCGGGAGAACCTCGCGGACCGGGTGCGCCAGCTCACCGACGGACGCGGGGTCGAGGTCGCCATCGAGGCGATCGGGCTGCCGCGCACCATCGAGTCGGCCTACGAAGTGCTGGCGCGAGGCGGCAAAGCCGTGGTGGCCGGGCAGGTGGCGGACGGCGTGCGGATCTCGATCGATCCGTTCGTGATGTCCGATCAGGAACTTTCGCTCGTCGGCTCCAACTACGGATCGAGCAGGCCCGACGTCGATTTCCCGCTGCTGGTCGACCACTATCTGAACCGCCGCATCGATCTCGACTCGCTGGTGACGCGCGTGATCGAGCTGGCGGACATCAACGAGGCGTTCGACGAAATGAAGCGCGGCGTCGGCATCCGCTCGGTGATCAAGTACTGAGACCCTTCTGAAGAAAGGCACTGATTCGTCGCATGGCTCTGGAATCGTCACGGATCGCCTTCGAACGAGCCCGGCGCAGCGTCGGCGGCGGGGTGGGGTCGGGGCTGCGCGCCGCGATGCGCCCCCACCCGCTCTTCGTGCGAGAGGCACGAGGCGCGCACGTCTGGGATCTGGATGGCGACCGGTACGTCGACTACGTGCTGGCGTGGGGACCGCTCGTGCTCGGACACGGCGACCCGCGCGTTCTGTCCGCCGTGTCTGAGGCGGCGAAGAAGATGCAGGTCGTCGGCACCGGCCACGCCCTCGAATACCTCGCCGCGGAGGCGGTCCTCGAAGCCGTGCCCCACGGCGAGCGGCTGTTGTGGAGCAACACCGGAACCGAAGCGGTGCAGGTCGCGCTGCGCCTGGCCCGAGCCGCGACGGGGCGGCGTCGCATCCTCAAATTCGCCAAGAGCTACCACGGCTGGCACGACACCGTTTACGCCGGCATGTCCGAGGACGAGGGTGATCGGCCTGCTCAGCCGGGTAGCAAAGGGCAGTCGCCCAGTGTTCTGGACGACCTGGTTTTGGCGCGCTTCAACGACGTAGCTCTGGCCGAGCGTCTCCTGAGCGAGTCCGTCGAACGCGACATCGCCGCGGTGCTCGTCGATCCGGTGATGAGCAATGCCGGTGTGGAGGCACCCTCGCCGGAGTTCCTGTCCACGCTGCGAACTCTGTGCGACCGGTATGGCGTCGTCCTCATCTTCGACGAGGTGATCGCCGGGTTCCGAATCGCGCGCGGCGGTGCGGCGGAGAAGTACGGCGTGCTGCCGGATCTGTCCGTCTACGGAAAGGCGATGGCCGGAGGATTCACTCAGAGCGCGGTCGTCGGCCGAGCGGAACTGGTCGATCAGGTGACGGACGGCGTCACCCATGCCGGAACGTTCAACGCCAACCCGATCGCACTCGCGGCTGTCGAGGCGACGATGCGCGCCCTGGCCGATCCGGCGGTTTACGAGACGCTGGAGAAGACTTCGGCCGAGTTCGAAGCCCTCGTCGGGGGTGTTCTCGGTTCGGTTCCTGACGGCGGGCGTTTCAACCGGGTTGGGTCGCTTCTGCAGTACGTGCCTGCGGGTGGGGCGACTGGGCTGCATGGCACTGGTGGGCTTTGGGGCGTGCTGCTGGAGGGGATGTTGCGGGAGGGGTTCCTGTTTATGCCGTCCGGCAAGGTTTTTCTCAGCACGGCGCATACGGCTTCGGATATCGAGGCGACGGCTGAGGCGTTCGAGAGGGTGCTGGCCGGGAGCCGGGGAGAGATTGCCGAGCGGGAAACCGCGGCGCGGCAGGACTATGTCGGGGAGGTGGCGGTAGCCGCTGCTGACATCGCTGAGAACGAGCAATCTGTCTGAGCTCGGCGGATCGTCGCGGACCTCTGTGCCGCAGCGGCGGCCACGAGTCAGCTTGGCCGCCACCCGGGGTCCCGGCCCATCCGATGCAGCAACCGATCCTGGCGAGAAGCCGACTCACCGAACACCCCCGGCGCAGCGAAAAACCGATGCGTCGTGTCCGCAGCGACGGGAGTTTCCGCCAGTCCAGCGTAAATCTCCTCAAGCCCGTCGCTGATCCACTCGACCAGATCAGGGTCGAGACGGTCGTCCACCCCCAGCGCACGGGCAAGATCCCAAGCGTGGACAGCGGAATCCGTAGCACGCACGGCCAACGCCTGACGTCCGGTCACCTCGCCCAACGGGTAATCGAGCACCCGATCCAGCGCGCCAGGACGGCCGAAAGCATCGGCAACCAACCGCACCGACGCGGTATACGCAGCAAGCGGGTTGTCGCCCAAAGCGTCGGCATCGCGCATGCGCAGGAAGTCCTCGCGGCTACCACCGGCCAGGAGGTCGACGTAGTTGAGATTCCCCCGCACCAGGTGGTTGACGAGCTGACGCACGTTCCACTCCGCGCAGGGCGTCCGAGCCGTCCACTGTGAGTGGCGGACGAATGGCAAGCGCTGGTCGAATTCGGTGCTGGCGGCAAGGAACCGGCTGAGGACGTCGGTCATGTCCGCCAGTCTTGCGCCGCGAGGACGTCGTGCGCTGGCGCAAATCCGACGTGGCGCTCACCCCGCATCGATGAACGCGGTCACCGCGTCCACGACGGCGTCGGGCTGCTCGTCCGGAATGAAGTGCCCGGAATTCGGGATGACGACGCCGGTCGCGTTGTCCGCCCACGGGCTGAGGGAGGCGGCCATGTCGGGGATCGAACCGTGGGAGCCGGAGATTCCCAGGACTGGGACGGTCAAGTGCGCGCGGTCCAGAGCGGCAAGATTCTCGCGGGCTGATTTCGCGGCGTCGCGGTAGTAGGCGAGAGACGCCCGGAGGCCGCCCTCGGCTGCGATGGCGGCGGCGTAGTGGTCGGTCTCGGCGCTGTCGAACGTGTTCGGGGACAGGGCTTTGACCTTCAGGAACCAGTCGACGTAGTCGCGTTCGCGACCGGCGAGCAGGGTCTCGGGAAGATCGGGCACCAGGTGGAACGCGAAGTGCCAGGTCTTCCAGGCCCGCTCGGGGTCCGTGGGGATGGAGGCCGGGAGGGTGATTCCGGGGATGCCCGCGTCGAGCAGCGCGACCCCGTGCAGGCGCTCTTCGTACCGCAGGGCCAGCGAGAAGGCGACCCAGGCTCCGATGTCGTGGGCGACGAGCCAGTACTTCGGCACCTCAAGCGCGGACACTGCGGCCTGGACGCGCGAGGCGACGGTGTGCGTGTCGTAGCTGTCGTGCGGACGGTCGGAGTGGCCCTGTCCGGGCAGATCGATCGCGATCACGCGGAACCGCTCGGCGAGGCGTGGCATCGCTTTGCGCCAAGCCCACCAGGTCTGCGGGAATCCGGCGAGCAGGACGACGGCGGGGCCGGCCGGCTGACCGCCTTCCACGGCATGGAGCTGGACGCCTTCCGCGTCGATCCAGTGGTGGGTGAATCCGGGCAGATCGGGCAGGGGCAGTTCGGAGATCGGGTTCGCGGTGGCGGTCATGAATTCCACCCTAGCGCATCTTGAACCGATCAGTTCAAGATGCGCTAGGGTGGGAGGATGGCCGGGAAGAAGCAGTTCGATGTGGACGTCGCGCTCGACGCGGCGATGGTCCAGTTCTGGCGAGCCGGGTACGCCGAAACCTCGCTCGACGACCTCTCGAAGGCGACCGGGTTGAACCGCAGTTCCATCTACTCCTCGCTCGGCGACAAGGACGCGCTCTATCTGCGCTGCCTGGACCGCTACGCCGCGCGCTACGGGGACCGGTACGACCAGGCCCTGGCGAGCGCGGCCGAGGATCCGCTGCGGGCGATGCGGGAGTTCTTCGAAATCACCCTGAACCGCATCGCCGACCCCGACGTGCCGGACGGATGTCTGGTCGCCCAGACCGCGATGGCGATACCGGTGCTGAGCCCGGACATCGCCGCACACGCGACCAACGCCCTGGGCCTCCAGCAGGCGCGACTGCGGACCGCCTTGCGCGCCGCGAAGCTGGCGGACGCCGACGACTTCGCCGTCCATTTTGCGGCGGTCAACCAGTCATTGGCGGTGATGAGCAGGGCCGGGACGAGTCAAAAGCAGCTCCGCGCGATCGTCGAGATCAGCTTGAGCGCGCTTTCGCGGTCGGTGCGGGTTCGGAGCTAGCCGTCTTTGGAGATCTCGCAGAGTGAGGCGCGCAACGGCGAGCTGCCGCTGATCGGGTCGCTCGGGCCTTGGCTCAGCACGAGATTGAGGTTCGCGCTGCCGTCGCCGAACGGCGGATAGCCGGGCTGGCCGAGTTCGTCGGCGGGCTGCCACCAGCCGTGCTGTCCGCACACGACGTTCGGGCGCAGATTGACGTTGAACTTCGCTTTCGCGCGAATGCTCCCCAAGGGTGTCTCCAGCCGCACCCAATCCCCGGCGCCGATCCCGCGGACAGCGGCGGTTTCGGGATGCAGTTCGACGGCGGGTTCGGGCGCGGATTTGCGCAGGCTGGTGATTTCCCGGTGCTGGGTTTCGCAGAAGAACAGCGACTTCGCACAGGTGAGGATCAACGGGTAACGCGCCGCCAGATCCGGTCGGGACACTGGGCTGATCGACGGTTCGGTGAAGGTCGGCAGTGGCGGATATCCGTGTTCCAGCAACGGTTCCGAGTACAGCTCGACCAGCCCGGACGGCGTCCGGAAGCCGCTTCGTTCGTACTTGCGGTAGATCGTCCGCAACGGCAGCCGGACTCCTTCCGGAGCGGCGCGCAGCTGGTCGAGCGTGAGGCCGCTGGGTGCGAGCTGATGTCGCCAGGCCGCTTCGATGTCTCCGTTGAAAAACTGCGGGCCTAGCCCGAGTGCGAGGGCCAGGTCGAAGATGATCCGCAAGTCCGATCGGGCTTCGCCGCGGGCAGCGACCAACGGTTGTCGCAATTGGACAGTCGACTGCGCGTCCTGGCTGGTCTCGAAACCGATCCGCAGCGCTTCGGCTTCCCACGCGCTCGTCACGGGCAGCACGAGGTCCGCCTGCTCCGCGGTCGGATTGAGGAACAGATCCGTGTGGACGAAGAAATCCAGCGCGCGAAGGGCGTGGCGGCCTCGCGCGCTGTCGCCGTGGGCCATCACCAGGTTGCCGCCGAAGTTGACCAGCGCCCGGGCCCGGTAGGGGACGCCGTCGAGCGCCGCGCGGTACAGGTCCTCGCCGGTGACGAATTCGAATCTGGCCGGGCCGAGCGGGCGCGCCCGCACCCCGATGGTCTTGGCGCGCTGCTCGGGCGCCAGCAGCTCCCGGCCGTCGACCGGGTTGGTCGGCACGGGCGTGAACAGCACGTTCCCGCCGGGTGCGTCGATGCAGCCGGTGAGCGCGTAGAGCTGGCCGATGGCACGCACGGTCTGGGTCGCGTTGCTGTGCTGCTCCAGCCCGCTCCAGGTGTAGAACGCGACCGGGCGGTGCTCCCAGAGCAGCCGGGCCGTGGCGACGATCTGGTCGGCGGGCACGCCGGTTGTCTCTTGCGCGACCTCGGGCGGGTACTTCGCGCACTCCTCGACGATCAGGTCCCAGACCCGGCGGGACGGACTGACCCGTTTCGCCGCGTTGGTCCACCGCTCGACGAATTCCTTGTCGTACCACTCGTTCTCGATCATGACGTGCGTGAGCGACAACGCCAGCGCCGCGTCCGTTCCGGGACGGACGCGCAGCCACTGGCCGGCTTTGCTGGCCAATCCGGCGCGCCGGGGATCGACCACGACGAGCTTGGCCCCTCGACGCAGTGCGGCGGTGGTCGCGGTGGCGTGCGCGAGCCGCGAGACCGACGGGTTGTAGCCCCAGTAGAGGATGCACTGCGCGTTCTCGAGATCAGGCAGGTAAGCGCCGGGGACCGGTTCGCCCCAGGTGTAGAGCGTCGCCAGGTGACGGCCCCAACCGCAGAGTTCCATATAGCTCACGAAGTTGGGACTGCCGAAGGCGCGCCGGAGCCGGGTCAGCCAGTCGACGGTGTCCGACATCGCCGACGTCGAGGGCGAAGCGCTGCCGAACACGACCGCCTCTGGGCCCGATTCCTCGGCGATCGCCGTCAGCTGGGAAGCGATCGTCGCCAGTGCCTCGTCCCAGCCGACGCGCTCCCAGCCCGGGTCGGCCGCGCCTTTCGGGGCGGTGCGGCGGAGGGGATGCAGCAGCCGGTCCGGATGCGCGACGATCTCCGGCGCGGCCTTGCCTTTGACACAGATCGCGCCGCCGGTCGGATGGCCGGGCAGCGGGCGGAGCGCGAGCAGCCGCCCGTCCTCGACCGTCGCGGTGGCCCCGCATTTCGACACGCACAGCGGGCAGAACGTCGGCACTTCGGTCGCCATCGCGCACCTCCGGACTCTGTCTGGAAGTCGGCACTGCCTCGTCCGGCGTAACAGCGGACGTTTCCGAGGCGACTTTCCGGGGTGAACAGAGCCGCGCCGGTGCGGTTGTCCGAGCTGGTCGCCACGCTGTCGCTGGTGGCCGATCTCGGCATGGGCCGTCCGATGGAACGCGTGCTGCGGCAGACCGTGATCGCCCTGCGACTGGCCGACGCGGCGGGCGCGGACGACAGCGTGCGCGCGGCGGCCTACTACACGTCGTTGCTGACCTGGGTGGGTTGCGCCGCCGACACCAGCGAGCTGGCCGCGTTGTTCGGCGACGAGACCGAGCTGTACGCCGACAGTCACGACGGCGACCTCGCCGGGGTCGCGATGGCGATGTTCGTCCTCCGCCACCTCGGCCGCGGAGGTCCCGGGCTCCGGCGCGCCGCGCTGGCCGGCCGGTTTCTCGCCACGGCGGGCCGATCGGTGCAGCAGGTCATGCAGGCGCATTGCCAAAGCGCGAGCGAGCTGGCCGGGCGGCTCGACCTCGGCGAGGACGTCTGCCGTCCGCTGCTGCAGTCCTTCGAACGCTGGGACGGCCGCGGCGTCCCCGGCGACGCTGGCGGCGCGGACCTCGACCCGGCGATCCGGCTGGTCCAGCTCGCCGACAACGTCGAGGCTTTCCACCACACCGCGGGCGTCGACGGCGCGGTCGCGGTCGCCCGGGAACGCCGGGGCACCCAGTTCGACCCGGCTCTGGTCGACTGCTTCCTGAACCACCGCGCGGACATCTTGGCCGGGCTGGAAAGCATCCAAGCCTGGGAGTAGGTGATCGCCCTCGACCCGCGGCTCGGTGTTCAGCTGGAGGAGGACGAGCTAGACCGCGCACTGCAGGCGTTCGCCGACTTCGCCGATCTCAAATCCCCTCCGCGACTAGGGCATTCCCGCGGAGTCGCCGCGCTCGCCGCCGACGGCGCGACCCGGCTCGGCCTTCCCGCGTCCGAGGTCCGCTTGGTCCGCCGCGCCGGCTGGGTGCACGACATCGGGATGATCGGCGTCCCGAGCGCGATCTGGAACGCGACCCGGCCGTGGTCGCTCGCGCAGGCCGAACGCGCCCGCACGCATCCGTACCTGACCGAACGCATGCTCGCCGGAATGCCCGGCCTCGCCGCGGTCGCCCGCTGCGCGGCCCAGCACCACGAACGCCTCGACGGTTCCGGTTACCCGCACGGCCTTTCCGGTGAGGCTTTGCCGATGACGTCGCGGCTCCTCTCCGCCGCCGACGTCTACCACGCGCTCGGCGAACCGCGTCCGCACCGTGCCCCGCTGGCTCCCGACGCGGCCGCGCGAACGCTCACCGACGAAGCCCACGCCGGACGCCTCGATCCTGATGCGGTGAGCGCGGTTCTGACCGCTGCGGGACAACGGGTCCGGCGCAGTCCCGACGGGTTGACCGCTCGGGAGACCGAGGTCTTGCTGCACCTGGCCCGGGGACTGTCGAACCCGGAGATCGCCGCCGCGCTGACGGTGTCCCGCAAGACGGTTTCGACGCATCTGGAGCACATCTACGCGAAACTCGGCGTGACGACCCGGACACAGGCCGCGCTGGTCGCGATGCGCCGCGGTCTGACCGGGTGAAAGATCGGGCAGTTGCCCGATCCGCTGGGGCGCGTCGAGTCGTAAACCTGAGGCATGACAACACAACTCCAGGCCTCCCGCATCTCCAAGGCGGGTGCCTTCATCGAAGCGTTGAGCAGACAGGACTTCGCGCGGATGTCGTCCGCAATGGACAGTGAGGTGCGGTTGACCGCCTTGCTGCCGCCGGGATTGCGCGAGTTCCGCGGCCCGGCCGAGATCACCGCCGCGTTCACCCACTGGTTCGGCGAGGTCGACGATTTCGAACTCGCCGAGGGCGAGGTGGACCGGGTCGGCCCGCGACTGCACCTGCGCTGGCGAGCCCGAGTGCGCGCGGAACGGCTCGGCGAGGGGCGGTTCGCGGTAGAACAACAGGCGTACGTGGACGACGACGCGGACGGGCGGTTCTTGCGGATGGTGCTGCTGTGTTCCGGCTATTGCCCGGAGGACGGGGCCCGATAACTCGGTGGCCTCCCGGATGGGGTTGCGGCAGACTCGGCATCGTCGCCAGGTCGGCGAAGAAGTGCTTCACCTGAGGGGTTTCCGGTGGCTTTGGGAGAGAGCTTCCAGTTCCTGCTGGACTGGTATGCCGAACAGTGCGACGAGGAATGGGAGCACGAGTTCGGCGTCGAACTGTCCACTTTGGACAACCCGGGCTGGTCCATCGCAATCGATCTGGCGGACACCGATCTCGCCGGGCGCCTTATGGAGCGATCCGATCTCGAGGGCGACGCGGGCCGCTGGGCGCAATGCCGTTCGGACGGCAAGAAATTCCGCGGAGCCTGCGACCCGTCCTCTTTGGAGCTGGTCCTCGCCCAGTTCAAGAACCTCGTCGCCCAGCCGGGCTAGCGGGCCGGATCCGTCGAGCCGGTCTCGACGGATCCACCCGGCCCGTCAGCCGGCCAGAACCGAAGTCTCCCAAGCGAATCCGTCCGGGTCCGTGATCTGCCCGGCGTTCCCGCCGATGGTCAGCAGGTGCGAACCCGAACCGTCCTCGGGCACCCCGGCGTCCTTCGCCAGCGCCTTCCGGCCGTACAGGGCCAGCTTGATCGGGCTCGTCTCGAATTCCACATACTTGCGCCCGTAGCTCTTGCCCACCGCAAGCCCGTGCGAGACGTAGAATTGCTTGGTCGCCGCCACATCCGACGCACCCAGCAGCAGTACCATCTGGTCGTATTCGCGAACCCCCGCGCCGGAATCCTTCTTCGTGGAGGTCGCGACCTTCCAGATCGCACCGTCCGGAGCCTGCACCACCCCGCCGAAACCCCACAGCGACTTGGCCGCCGGCTTCAGCGAAGTGGCACCCGCGGCGAGCGCGGCGTCCAGATAGGCGACGACGTTGGCGGGCTGGGAAACGGTGAGCGACAAGGTGAATCCGCGGAAGCCGGTGCTCGGCGCGGCGGCCTGGCGGAAGCGGAGACGGTCGCCCAGATCGAACGCGGCGGTGTAGAAGCGCTCGGCGGCGGCGACATCGGGAACGTCCAGGGTGACAAAGTCGAAGGAAGTCATGCCGTAAACGCTAAGTCCGGCACTACCCCGGACGCTTCTTGATTCCTGATCGCTTACCGAGCCTGGTGCCCGGCCAGCCACGCTTCGCGGCGGCGCGGTGACGCTCGGGACAACCAGGCGTCCTCGACGACCTCGGTCAGCTCCCGCCGCGTCAACGAGCCGAGATGGGCGGCCCGGATCAGCACCGACAGGTGACCGTCGAAGTGCGGAGTGGTGAAAAACGGGCTGTCCGGGTCCTGGACCAGCGCCTGCTTGTCCGATTCGGACGGTACCCAGAACACGATCACGTCCGGGTACCGCTGCCCGGTCTCCGGGTCGAAGGCGTCCGGCCGCGGCGTCCGGAAGAACACGAACGACTTGCCGCCGACCTGGTAGACGGGGTTCTCCCGCGAGCCGCGCACCACCGTGACGTGGGGCATCCCCAGCGCCAGCTCGTGCACGTCCTCGATCCGCGCTCGCATGACCTCCCACGATACGTCAGGTATGAACAGGGCATGGTCACCCTCGATCGGCTCGTCAACGTCCTCGGCGGGTACGGCGCGCGGTTGTGCTGCTGCCCCGTCGCGCGCGAGGTGGCGTTGCGGGACGTGGTGATGGACGACCCCGCCGACCCGCGCGGGTTGCGCGGCGACGTCTACCTCGCGGTGGGTGTCGATTCGGTGCCGGAGGCCGTCGAACGAGCCACCGCGGCGCGTGCGTCGGTGGTGTTGGTGCGGGGGACAACGCCGCCGGGACCCGAGGTGGACAGCCAGGTCGCGGTGCTGCTCGTGGACCCGGAAGTCTCGTGGGGACAGCTCGCGGGCGTCGTCTACGGCCTGGTGCTCGAAGGACGCGAGACGGAATCCGGGCGCGGGCCGACCGACTTGTTCGCGCTGGCCGACAGCCTCGCCGACGCGCTCGGCAGCGCGGTCACCATCGAGGACCAGCTGTCGCGCGTGCTCGCGTACTCCAGCCGCCAGCAGGGGGCGGACCGGGTGCGGCTGGAGACGATCCTCGGACGGCGAGTGCCGGACCAGGTGCGCGAGCTGTTCGAGCGTCGCGGAGTGTTCGCGCATCTCGCGGTTTCGGACGAGCCGTTGTTCGTCGAGGCCGATCCCGAGCACGGGCTGACCGGTCGCATGGTCGTCGCGGTCCGGGCCGGGCGCGAGTCGCTCGGGTCGATCTGGGTGGAGTGCGAGGAGCCGCTGTCCGACGTCCGGCGCACTGTCCTGCACGACAGTTCCCGCACGGTCGGGCTGCATTTGCTGCGCTCGCGAGCGAGCGCCGACCTCGAACGGCAGGTCGAGTCGGACCTGGTGATCCGGCTGCTGGAAGGCACCCCGGACGCGGCGGCCGTGCTGAGCAGGCTCGGGTTGCCGCCCGGCCGGTTCCGCGTGGTCGCGCTCCAGGCGCACATCGCCGACGAACGGCACGCCGCGCTGCTGCTCGCCTTCGAGCGCGCGACCACCGGATTCGGCTGGTCGCGGCCGGGCCGGAGCACGTTGTTCAGCAACACCGTCTACACCGTTCTGCCCGGCGAAGACGTCGAGACCGCCCTCGCGTGGATCGACGGGATCCGCGACGCGTTGCCCGCGCAGGTCACGGTCGCGGCAGGCATCGGCGCGCCCGCGTCCACTGCGGAACTCCCGGCCAGCAGGCGGGAATCCGACGAATGCCTCGCCCTGCACGACGTCCGCCCGGAACCCGGCGCGACCGTCGCGTACGACGAGTCCTGGGACGACATCCTCATCCTCCGCCTGCGCGCCGCCGCGGCGGCGGGACGAGCCCCGGCGCGCGGTCCGATCGCGGATCTGGCCAGGCACGACGCGGCCAACTCGACCAGTTACGTCGCGACCTTGCGCGCCTGGCTCGAGACCCAGGGCGACCTCACCGAGGCCGCCGAACGGCTCGGCGTGCACCCCAACACCATCCGCTACCGGCTGCGGAAGATGGCCGACGTGACGCCGCTGCGGCTCGACCTGCCCGCGAAACGGCTGGCGATGATCATCGAGCTGGCCGTCGCCGATCCGCGGGATTGACCGATCCGGACAAACCGGCCCGCTCCGGTTGGCCGAACTCGACAAAGACCGCCCGCCGGATCCGGGTCATCCTGGCCGCACCAGCACAACCAGCGGCACGGCTTCGGCGGAGGAACACATGGGCGATCTCGACCGCAGCGGCGGCGGGCCGCGTTCGGCGATCGTGGTCGGCGCGGGCATCGTCGGCCTGTCGACCGCGTGGTTCCTGCAAGAACGCGGAGTGCGGGTGACCGTCGTCGACCGCGAGGGCATCGCGGCGGGCTCGTCGTGGGGCAACGCGGGCTGGCTCTCGCCCGGATTGTCGATCCCGCTCAACGAACCCGCCGTCCTCCGCTACGGCCTGCGCACCCTGCTCGACCGGCAGGCGCCACTGCACGTCCCGGCCAGCCCGGACCCGCGGCTGTGGCAGTTCCTCGCCCGCTTCGCGGCGAACTGCACCCACCGGTCGTGGACCCGGGCAGTGCGCGCGAACCTGCCGTTCAACGAGGAATGCCTTGAAGCGTTTGACATCCTGACCGCCAGCGGCGTGGACGCGCCGACCATCGACGCGCCCATCACCGCGCTTTTCGAGACCTCCGCGAAGGCGCAAACTCTGGTCAAGGAGCTGGACCGGCTCGGCGACGCCGGGCAGAAAGTCTCCTGGACCCAGCTCGCCGGAGCGGAACTGCGCGAGCACTTCCCGCAGGTCACCGACCGGATCGGGGCCGGCCTCCGGATCGACGGCCAGCGGTACGTCGACCCCGGCCGGTTCGTCGAATCGCTCGCCCGCGCGGTGGTCGGCCGCGGCGGCACCATCCGGCACCGGTTCGAGGTCGCCGCGATCCGCCGGCACGAGTACGCCTACACCCTGCTGTCGGCGAACGGGCAGACCGTCAACGCCAACACCGTCGTGCTCGCCACCGGCGCGTGGCTGGGCGAACTGGCGCACAAATGGGGCGTGCGCGTTCCGGTGCGCGCCGGACGCGGGTACTCCTTCACCGTGCCGACCGACGATCCGGTGCCGAGCCCGATGTACCTGCCGGACATCCGGGTCGCGTGCACGCCGTACCAGGGCGGGCTGCGGGTGGCCGGGACGATGGAGTTCCGCAAGCCGGACGATCCGCTGTACCCGGCGCGCGTCGACGCGATCGTCGCCTCGGCCCGGCCGCTGCTCCAGGGCCTGCGCTGGGACCAGCGCACCGACGTCTGGGTCGGCTCGCGCCCGGTCAGCGCCGACGGGCGGCCGGTGATCGGGCAGACCGGCGCGCCGGGGATGTACGTCGCGGGCGGGCACGGCATGTGGGGCCTGTCGCACGGCGCGATCACCGGAAAGCTGCTCGCCGAGCAGATGGTCACCGGCAGGTGCCCGGATGCGCTGCGCCCGTTCGACCCGCTGCGGTGAGCCAGGAGTGTCCGCCGACCCCGCCGGTCCGCCGCCGCTGACCCGCGACGAGCACGCCGAGCTGATGTTCCTCCGCGCGGAGAACGCCTTGCTGCGCACCGAAAGAGACATCCTGGTGAAAGCCGCCGGCTGGTTCGCCGCCGACGCCGGCGTGCTCGACCGCCGCACCGGGCCCGAGCCCCGCTGACCGCCGCGGGACTCCTCGAAAGTCCGTGGGGGCTGGACGCCTCCTGCTGGCCCGGCCCCCACGGACGACCTCCGAAAGGCACCCCTCATGTCGACCACCTCCTCGCGTCCCTGGCTGACCGCAGACGCGCATGCCCGCCTCGCCGCGGAACTCGCTGACCTGCGGCGCGAACCCGAACTCGGCGAGGGAGCGGGCGAACACGACCGGCTCGACCGCAGGCAGCACCGGCAGGCGCGGATCCGGCAGCTCCAGGACCTGCTGCACAACGCCGTCGTCGGCGAGGACCCGCCGGACGACGGGATCGCCGAGCCCGGCATGGTCCTGACCGTCCGCTACGACGACGGCGGAGTCGAGACGTTCCTGCTGGCGGCCCGCGACGAGGTCGGCGGGGGCATCGAGGTCTACTCGCCGGACTCGCCGCTCGGGCGCGCGCTGGACGGCGCCAAGCCGGGGGAGCGGCGGGAGTACGAGGTGCCCAGCGGCGCGGTCGTGCGCGTCACGCTGGTCGAGGCTTATCCCTACGGGCGCTATCGGAGCCACGGTTGAGACCCGTTTCGTGACTACCCTGAGAAGAGTGACCGACGAAGAGCTCATCATCGAGTTCGCCCTCGCCCGGCTCGACAACCCGAGCCTCGACCTCGAGGAGGTCGCCGCGCTCCTCGTCCGCCGGGTCGGACCGGACCGGATGCTCGACCTCGCCGCGCGCAACCTCGAGACGCGCGGCGAACTGCGCGGCGCGATGTTCGAGTCGGCCGTCGAACACGTCTTACGCGTCGTCCTGACGTTGCGCGGTCCGGCTGACTGAGTCGTGGTCGATTCGCTGATCTGCGTGGGCCACGCCCCGCCTCGACCGGGGATCGCCAGCGGTTGAGGACGCGGCGCGCTGGCGTTTTCGGACCGGACCGGGATTTTCTGTCAGGTCACCGTCGCCGTCGAGTAAGCGCGCGTAAGCGGAGAACGCGCCCGGAGTCCTTTTCGGACTGTCCACAATCGCGCATTTCCGCTGGTCACCGCCCCGGGCAAGGAAAACGTACCCTTTTCCCCGTTCGCTCGTTCCGTTCCCTCCGATTCCTTTGTGGACATTTTCCGTCCTTCCCGGGCCCGGACGCGGGACGAATTGGCGAACCGGGAATGGGCGGCGCGCCGCGGTAGCGGTCACATTACGGCGGGTGTCCGAATCGAACCCTTCGCAGGATCACTCCTCCGGGTGGAACGCGAGGCAATCCGCCATCGGGGCCTCGGTTCCGGTAGCTCAGCGTGAGAAAACGGTGCGAGAGAGGCCGCGTTACATCACTCTTTAGTGGTGAAATTGCGATAATTGTGGTCACCGGAACCGGCTGGTGGGCGCGCTGCGCGACGGATCTTGCTTTGCGTTTCCGGGGCGTCTTGATAATGTCGCGGCCTGCCGGTGGCCGAGTAGTTGTGCTCGGTCACGCGTGGATTCGGGGATCCGTGCGGCGGCTCCATTCTTGATGTTCGGAAGGACAATTCATGCGTTCTGCCCTGCTGCGCGGACGGACCGTCGCGGTCGCTGTTCCCGCGCTGGCTTTGCTCGCCACCGCCGTCGCCCCGTCGGCGCTCGCCGCCGAGTCGCCCGCCGGCTCGGCTTACGGCGCGTCCGCCTCGGTCTCGCTGCTGCCCGGCGTGCTCGGCGACAAGGGGATCACGGTCGACACCGGCAAGATCGCTCCCTCCTCGACCGAGGGCCCGGAATCCGCGCAGGTGGTGAACGTGCCGCTGAAGGGCCTGGTCACGGCGAAGGCGATCAGCAGCTCGGCGAAGCAGGACGGCAGCGACGGACCGGTCGACTCGAAGGCCTCGATCGTCGACGCCGCGCTCCCGGTGCTCGCCCCGCTCGCCGGCTCCACCCCCACGGCCCGCGTGATCAGCTCCGAGTGCAAGTCCGCTCCGGACGGCATCACCGCCTCGTCCGAGCTGGCCGGCCTCGACCTCGGCAAGATCGGCAAGCTCCCGGTGTCGGCCAAGCCGAACCAGAAGCTCGGCATCGACGGCGTGCTGCAGGTGATCGTCAACGAGCAGATCAAGCACTCCGACGGCAGCCTCACCGTCAACGCGCTGCACATCAAGCTCCTCGGCGGCGACGTCACCGGCGCGCTCGGCAAGGGCGACATCGTCCTCGCCTCGGCCACCTGCGCCAAGGTCGCGGGCAACCCGACGACCCCGCCGACCACCAAGCCCTCCGAACCCTCCAAGCCGGGCACCCCGCCCGCCGAGGGCCCCGGCCAGGTGACCGTCGTGCCGGTCGGCGCGCCGGAGACCGGCGACGGCTCGCTGGCCGCCCGGTGACGCGTTCCCGGTTCGGGCTTTTCGCGCTCCTGCTGGCTTTCGTCGCGAACTTCGCCCTGCTGGGCTGCGGTTCGGCGGACACCCCGCCCGCCGCGGCCCCGGCGAGTTCCGCGGCCGCCGCGCAGCAGATCGCGGACCCGGTCTCGCTCGACGTGCCCAGCATCTCCGCGCATTCGTCGCTGGTTCCGCTCGGCCTCAACGACGACAAGACCGTCCAGGTGCCGCCGGTCGACCAGCCGCTGCAGGCCGGCTGGTACCACTTCGGCCCCAAGCCGGGCCAGGTCGGGCCTGCGGTCGTGCTCGGCCACATCGACGGCAACCACCAGAAGGGCATTTTCTGGCGGCTGCACGAGATGAAGAAGGGCGACAAGGTCATGATCGGGCGCAAGGACGGGTCGACGGCCTCGTTCACGGTGACCAAGGTGGACCAGATCGCGAAGAAGACGTTCCCCACCGAAGCCGTGTACGGCAACACCACCGACTCGCAGATCCGGCTGATCACCTGCGGCGGCGCGTTCGACGCCGAAAAGAAGAGCTATCTCGACAACATCATCGTGTACGGCACGCTCGACAGCTGAGTCCCGCCGAACCCGGTACCGGGGCCTCGTCGTTTCGCGCTCGGGCGAAGCGGCGAGGCCCTTGTGTCATTCGCCGGACAGTTCGTCGGTCGCCGCGCGGCCCGCTTCGGCGGTGCGGCGGAGGAATCCGGCGATCAGCACGAGCTCGTCTTCGGTGTATCCGGCGCACAGGTCGTCCATGGCTGAATTCATCCCGCCGTACACGCGAAACAGCTCCTGCGTACGCCCCGGCACCGCCCGGACGGTGACCGCTCGCCGGTCGGCCGCGCCCGGATCCCGTTCGCGCACTACCCATCCGCCGCGCTCCAGCCGGTCGAGGATGCCGGTCACGGTCGCCGGGTGCAGGCCCGCGCGGCGGGCGAGCGCGCTCGGGTTCAGCGGTCCGGCGGACGAGATCAGTTCGAGGCAGTCGAGGTCGACGTCCTTGAGTTTCAGCCGTCCGCCGACCTGGTGGTTCAGCAGCGACAGCTGATTGCGCAGTTCCCGCAGCGACTCCTTGAGGGCCACCGTGGTGCGCCGCCTGCGCCGCGCCGTGTCCGTTCCGGATGCTCCGGAAGCCATCTGCTCCGCCCTCCCGTTTCCCCGCTGGTCAGGGTAGCCGGGGTCAGGCGGCGGCGAGCAGCGCTTCCCCGGCCGGGGTCAGCACGGCGGGCACCGGCTGCCCGGCCGGACCCGGTTCCGTCGCGCGCAGCAGTCCGGCGTGCGCCAGCGCGTGCGCGGTGAACTGGTCGCTGCACGGCAGGCCGTCCACGAACAAATCCGGTTCGCAGCTGCAGGTCAGCCGTCCGCGTCCGGCGGCGACGGCACGCAGCATCGAAATCCCGCGGCGGGTGACGGTGGTGGTCATGGCTGCCTCCTCGAAGCTCTTGCCCATACGTCGAACGAGCAGCCCGGATTTCGACCTAACCTGAGGAGGAGAACAGACCGGAAGAATGCGGGAGCCCCATGCTGATCGACGACCTGCACACCGTCCTGCCGGACGACCGGATCGTGCGGGACCCCGACGTGCTGCGCGGCTTCGCGCACGACGAGGCGGAGTGGGCCCCGTACGGCGAACCGGCGGTCCTGGTCCGCCCGCGCACCGCGGACGAGGTGCAGGCGACCGTGCGGCAGTGCATCAAGCACGGCACGCCGGTGGTGCCGCGCGGCGCGGGGACCGGACTGTCCGGCGGGGCGAACGCGCTGGCCGGATGCGTCGTCCTGGCGACCGACCGGATGACCAAGATCAAGGAGATCGACCCGGTGGAACGGCTCGCCGTGGTCGAACCCGGCGTGGTCAACGACGATCTCCGCGCGGCGTGTGCGGAACAAGGGCTCTGGTATCCGCCGGACCCGGCCAGTTCGCCGTGGTCGACGATCGGCGGCAACGTCGCGACCAACGCGGGCGGCGTGTGCTGCGTGAAGTACGGCGTGACTCGCGATTATGTGCTCGGCCTGCAGGTCGTCACCGGCACCGGCGAGCTTGTCCGGCTCGGCCGCCGTACCGCGAAGGGCGTGGCCGGGTACGACCTCGCCGGGCTGATGGTCGGCTCGGAGGGAACTCTCGGCGTCATCACTGAAATCACCGTGCGGCTGCGGGCGAAGCGCGCGCCGGAGGCGACCATCGCCGGGTACTTCGACTCGACGGTCGCGGCGGGGGAGGCGGC
This sequence comes from Amycolatopsis sp. NPDC114484, assembly GCF_055633755.1. Classification (NCBI taxonomy): domain Bacteria; kingdom Bacillati; phylum Actinomycetota; class Actinomycetes; order Pseudonocardiales; family Pseudonocardiaceae; genus Amycolatopsis; species Amycolatopsis sp. NPDC114484. The sequence goes on from NZ_JBVKDQ010000004.1 coordinate 498,962, forward strand.
AGCGGCGATCCGCGCGGCCGGGATCGTGCCCTCGGCGCTGGAACTGGTGGACCGGCATTGCCTGGCCGCGGTGGACGCCTGGAAGAACATGGGCCTGTCCGCCGACGCGAACGTGGTGCTGCTCGGTCGCAGCGACGTGCCGGGCGGGCACGAGGCCGCGGTGATGGTGGAGTGCTTCGAAAAGGCAGGCGCGACCTGGGCCGCGCAGTCGACCGACGAGGCGGAGGCGGACGCGTTGTTCGCCGCCCGGCGGCTGGCGTACCCGGCACTCGAACGGCTCGGCCCGGTGCTCACCGAGGACGTCTGCGTGCCGACGCATTTGGTCCCGGAAATGCTCGCCCGGATCGATTTGGCCGCACAACGGCACGACACGCAAATCGCTAATATCGCGCATATCGGAGACGGAAATCTGCATCCGCTGCTGATCACGCCGGCCGGGGACGACGACGCGCAGCGCCGCGCGCAGGCCGCGTTCGACGACATCGTCGCCGACGCGCTCGAACTCGGCGGGACGGTGACCGGCGAGCACGGCGTCGGCCTGCTGAAGCGGCCCGGGCTCGAGAAAGAGCTGGGACCAGCGGTTCTCGACCTGCATCGCGCGGTCAAGAACGCGCTCGACCCGCACGGGATCCTCAATCCCGGAAAGGTCGTCGGAGGCCCCGCCCAGCGGTAACTCGACCGAGTGAAAGTAAATAGTCCACAAAGGATAGTCATCCGTTTGTGACCCTTGTCTCCCAGTCGTTTTCTTTTGTTGGTTGCCTACCGCAAGCAACTTGCTTAGCCTAGCTAAGGGAACGGCTGGGAGAGGGGTTTTCGACAGTGGCGGAGCGCAGGACGTATTCGATCGCGGAACTCGGTCCGCGGTACAAGTGGATCGCGCTGTCCAACACGACGCTCGGGATGCTGATCGCGACGATCAACTCGTCGATCGTGCTGATCGCGCTGCCCGACATCTTCAAGGGCATCGGCATCAACCCGCTGGAGCCGTCGAACACGAGCTATCTGCTGTGGATGATCATGGGCTTCCTCGTGGTCACCGCGGTGCTGGTGGTGGCGTTCGGCAGGCTCGGCGACATGTACGGCCGGGCCAGGATGTACAACCTCGGCTTCGCCGTGTTCACCGTTTCCTCGATCATGCTGGCGATCACCTGGTTCGGCGGCGACGCGGCCGCGCTGTGGCTGATCGGCTGGCGGATCGTGCAGGGCGTCGGCGGCGCGTTCCTGATGGCGAACTCGTCGGCCATCCTCACCGACGCCTTCCCGGCCAACCAGCGCGGGCTCGCGCTCGGCATGAACGGCGTCGCGGCCATCGCGGGCTCGTTCCTCGGGCTCGTGGTCGGCGGCGTGCTCGCGCCGGTGAACTGGAACCTGATCTTCCTGGTGTCGGTGCCGTTCGGCGTCATCGGCACGATCTGGGCGTACCTCAAACTGCACGACACCGGCGTCCGCCAGCACGCGAAAATGGACTGGTGGGGCAACATCACCTTCGCCGTCGGCCTGATCGCGGTGCTGGTGGGCATCACCTACGGAATCCAGCCGTACGGCACTTCGCAGACCGGCTGGGGCAGCCCGATGGTGCTGTCGTGCCTGATCGGCGGCGTCGCGGTGCTGATCGCGTTCGTGGTGATCGAGACGAAGGTGCCCAACCCGCTGTTCCGGCTGTCGCTGTTCCGGATCCGCTCGTTCAGCTGGGGCAACCTGGCGAACCTGACCGCGTCGCTCGGCCGCGGCGGGCTGCAGTTCGTGCTGATCATCTGGCTGCAGGGAATCTGGCTGCCGCAGCACGGTTTCACCTTCGAGCAGACGCCGCTGTGGGCCGGGATCTACATGCTCCCGCTGACCATCGGCTTCCTGGTGGCCGCGCCGACGTCCGGCATCCTGTCCGACCGGATCGGCAGCCGCGCGCTCGCCTCCGGCGGCCTGGTCATCACCGCGCTCACGTTCCTGCTGCTGATGCTGCTGCCGGTGAACTTCGACTACTGGGCGTTCGCCGGAATCCTGCTGCTCAACGGCATCGGCATGGGCATGTTCTCCTCGCCCAACCGCGCCGAGGTGATGAACAGCCTGCCCGCCGACTCGCGAGGGTCCGGCGCGGGCATGATGACGACCTTCCAGAACGCGGCGATGGTGCTGTCGATCGGCTTCTTCTTCAGCCTGATCATCGCCGGCCTGTCGGACCACCTGCCGATCGCGATGTCGCAGGGCCTGACCCAGCACGGTGTTCCGGAAGCGGCCGCGCAACAGGTCGCCCACCTGCCGGCGGTCGCGGTGCTGTTCGCGGCGTTCCTCGGCTACAACCCGATCCAGCAGCTGCTGGGCGGCCAGCTTTCGCACCTGCCCGCGGACCAGGCGAACTTCCTGACCGGACGCAGCTTCTTCCCGAACCTGATCTCGGGCCCGTTCCAGGACGGCCTCGCGGTGGCGTTCGGCTTCGCGATCGTGGTGTGCCTGATCGGTGCCGTGGCGTCGGTGCTGACGAAGGACACGAAGAAGTCGTCGGAGTCGGTGGGCGAGGAATTGGCCGCGGTGGCCGGGGAATCCGGTAGCGGGCCTAGCGAGCTGGTGTCTCCGCGGAGCGACCGGTAGCCGCTTCCGGCCAGAGCACGGCTTGGGCGACGATGACGTTCTCGCCGTTGAAGGTCAGCGCGGGGCCTTCGTGCAGGCGGTAGCCGAGCGCGAGGGCCTCGCTGACCCGGCGGCAAAAGGCGGCGTCGTCGGGGCCGGTGAGGACTCGGTAGGCGGGGAGACCGTCTGGGGGTGTGCTCATGGCGGTCATGATTTCAGGTTGGCCGTTGCGGTGGCTACGAAGATCGCTACGGACTTCTGTTTTCCCGGCGAATCGTCCACGGGCATCGGGAGGTCGGGATGTCTGGAAGGGCCGCGAGGGCGGTCGAGAACTCATTGCTGTCGGGCCAGGCCAGAACGCTTTGTCCGTCGAGGCGGCAATGTCCAGCGTGGTGAACACCGAAGCAGCGTGGTGAACATCGAAAACCCCGGCTTGATCCCGTCCATAGCCGCGTCAGCGTAGCGGCCGGGAAGCACGGGCCACCAGCCAAGCCGTCCCCAGCGCCCCCACCGCCCCGACGCCGATCGCGAGAAACCCCATCCGGAACGCCGCATCGACATCCGGCAACCGGCCAGCGATCAGCACCGCGAACACCGCGCCCCCAAGCGATCCGCCGACCCGCAGCAGGATGGTCACCTGCGCAGCCGCGTCCGGAAGCCGGGACGGGTCAACAGTCTTGTACGCCGCGATCCCCATCGGCATGCTCACCAACGCCACCGATGCCCCGAAACCCGCCAGCAGAATCTGCACGAGAACACCCGGTGCGTCCACCGGCAGGAACGCGAACGGCACCGTACTCACCACCGCCAGCACCGCACCCACCAACGCGACCGGCGCGGCTCCGTACCGGTCCACCGCCCGTCCAGTCACCGGCGCGATCGCCGCCGTGGCACCGGCGAAGCCGAGCAAACTCAGGCCAGTGCCAACGAAATCCAGGTGCCGACCCAGCTGGAAGTACAGCGTCACGACGATCCCGCTGCCGAAGATCAGCGCACCGTTGAAAGCAGCGGCCAGACTCGCCGCGCGGTAAAGCCGGTTGCGGTACAAGGAAAAGTCCAGCAGTGGACGCGGATGCCGACGACACCGCAGAACGAACCACGTCAGCAAAGCCAGGCCCGGCAACAGGATCGGCCATTCAAGCCGTCCGGTGTCGCCCCAGGTGGTCACGGTGTAGAGAACCAGGGGCAGCCCAGCGGCGATCAGTGCCAGGCCGAGGAAGTCGATCCGGCCGGTGGTCGCAGGGGTGCCGCGGGGCACGTATCGAAGGCCGAGAACCAGGCCGACCGCCCCGATCGGCAGGTTGATCGCGAACAGCCACGGCCACGAAAGTCCCTGCAGGATCAGCCCTCCGGCGAGCGGGCCGAGCGCGGGCGCGACGCTCACCGCGATCCCGAGCGTCGCCATCACCCGGCCAAGCCGCGCAGCGCCGACCTGTTGCCCCAGAACGGTTTGCCCGGCCGGGATCAGGATGCCGCCCGCCAAGCCCTGCAGGAACCGGAAAGCGATGAGCAGCGCGACATCTGGGGCGACCGCGCACAACCCGGACGTCACGGTGAACGCGGCCAGCGCGACCAGCCACACCCGGCCAGCGCCGAATCGCCGCGCCAGCCAACCGGTCAACGGGAGAGACAGGGCGAGCGCGAGCAGGTAGCCGCTCGCGACCCATTGTGTCACCGAGAGATCCGCGCCCAGATCGCTGCTGATCGAATCGAGGCCGATCGTCACCACGGACGCGTCGAGTCCGCTCGCGAACGCGCCGAACACGATGATCCAGCAGATCCGCCACGTCGCGCGGTCGATGGGGGCGGCGACGGTGGTCACGGCGAGACCCGCAGGGTGCGCAGCACGGTCGACCAGTCGACAAGTTCGTCGAGCATCCGCGTCAGGATGCCTTCGTGGTGCTCGGCGGGGGCGAAGGTGCCGGGCTCGGCCATGTCCGGAATAGCGAAGTCGGTGAACAAGCCCAGTGCGACCTGGGAGCGCACACAGGCGACTTTCACCTCGGCGAGCGTGAGCCGCAGGTGCTCCACCGCCCGCGTGCCGCCGTTGGTTCCGTAGCTGACGAAACCGGCGGCTTTGTCGGCCCACTCGGAAAACAGGAAGTCGATGGCGTTCTTGAGCGCCGCGGGCATGGAGTGGTTGTACTCGGGGGTCACGAAAACGAAGCCGTCGAAGCCGTCGATCAGTTCTGCCCAGCGTTGCGTGTGCTCATTGCGGTAGCCGCCGATCGCGGCGGGCATCGGTTCGTCCAGGAACGGCAGCTCGATCTCGGCGAGGTCGAGCACCCGCACCTCGGCCCGGTCGCCGAGGAAGGCGGCGGCGCGAGCGCGGGTCCATTCGGCGACCTGCGTCGCCCGGCGGCCGGGGCGGGTGCTTCCGGAGATGACGGCGATGCGAAGCGAAGAAGTCATGCCCCGAATGTACAACGCTCGTTGTAGTTTTTGCAACGGCCGTTGTACTTCGGCATACTGAGCCGGTGCGGACGGACAAACAACGTGCTCTGCTCGACGGCGCCCTGCGGGTTTTCGCCCGGGACGGCTACTCGCGCGCCAGCATCGACGTGCTCGCGGCGGAGGCCGGTGTCTCGTCGCGGACGATCTACAACCACTACGGCGACAAGGCCGGACTGTTCCGCGCGGTGATCCTGGACAGCTCGGACCGGGTGGCGCGGCGCCAGATCGCGGTCGCCGACAAGCTGCTCGGCCGGATCGCCGACCTGGAGGCCGATCTCGTCGAGTTCGGCCTCCAGTGGGCGAAACGCGATCCGGAAACCGAACCGCACTGGGCGCTGGTGCGCCAGATCCAAGCCGACCTGGACCACATCGCCCCGGAGACGGTCACGGCGTGGAAGGACCGCGGCCCGACCCGCGTACGGCAGGCACTGGCCGGGCATCTGCGCCGGCTGGCCGCGGAAGGCCACTTCGAGCTGGATGATCCGTCGCTGGCCGCGGTGCACCTCGTGCAGCTCACCGCGGGCAGCGCCGCCGCGGCCGAACCGGGGGAGGACTGGGAAGCGCTGGTTCGGTCCGGCGTCGGTGTTTTCCTGCGCGCTTACGCGCCGGGAATCACCAGCCGAAGCTGACCGAGTGGATCTTCACCGGGCGCTTGGGCGCGCCGTCGACCGGGCCGTTCGGATAGTCGGCCATGACGTGGGAGCACTGCCTTGAACTCGGATTTCAGGAAGTTCGACGAATTCGTGCGCGCGACCAAACCCGGAGGCCGGAGCGACCGCAGTTTCTTGGCGGAAACTCCCCGCGTCGAAGAGTTGATCACTCGTGGGCTGCGGGAAAATCTCGCCCGCTCCGACTGGCGATGGTTCCAGACCTATCTTTCTCTGGCCGGAAATCGCCCCTCGGCCCAGTATGTTCCGGTGTTCGCCGAGGCATTGGATCTGCGTGACGGGGGTGTCAATCCGGGGGACGTGCTCGCCTATCTGCTTGACATCAGGGATCCTTCGTCAGTGCCCGCGATGGAACGCGCATTGATCGAGTCGGTGCGTGACGACGACAGGGAGCGTGTCCGCGAGATCGCGAGGAGTGCTCTGGCTGAGCGCGCGAACGGCTGACCGGCGTCGAAACGGCGAAACAGCGGAACGGCGGAACGCGGAAATCATCGCGTACCGCCGTTCCGGCTGCTCGGCGAACAAAGTCCGCCAAAGAACGCTCAAACCCCGAACGTGACTCGTTCGATCTTGACCGGCTTGGCCGGGAGGCCGTCGAGCGGGCCGCGTTCGCTCGGGATGATCCCGGCCGCCACGATCCGGTCCAGTACGTCCATGCCGCGCACCACCTTGCCGAGCACCGAGTAGTTCGCCGGGATGTGCGCGAACGAGTGCACGATGAAGAACTCCGACCCGTTGGTGCCCGGGCCCTGGTTGCCCATCGCGACAGTGCCGCGCTCGTAGGTCTCCTTGCCGCTGACCTCGTCCGGGAATTTGTAGCCGGGGCCGCCCTTTTCGACCTCGTAGATGTCGCCGCACTGCAGGACGCCGAGGCGCGCGGAGTTCGTCAGCCGCCAGCACTGCGAGCGGTCGTAGAAGTGCTGCAGCACCAGGCTCGCCATGTTCGCGACGGCGCACGGGGCCGCTCCGCCGCTGTTGAGGCGGACGGTGACCGGGCCGTAGTTGTAGTGGAAGGTGACGTCGATCGTCCCGCGGGTGAGCGCGAACGGCAGCGGGCGCAGCACGGGACGCGCGGCCGGGTTCTCCGGCGTCGGCGTGAAGGTGCATTTCACTACCGGCGGCTTCCCCGAAGGGGCAGCGCTGGCCGGGGCCGCGGTGCACAGGGAAAGACCGGTGATGACGGCGGCGGCGAGCGCGGCCCAGCGTGGCTTCATGGGCCCGGAAACTAGCGAATCCGGGGCCGCCGGCGCCAGGGCTTACTTGCGCCAGGCGGTGCGGCTCTTGCGCAGGTCGAGCAGCAGGAGCAGGACGATGAACGCCGACAGCCCGACGAGCCACACGTTCTCGGTGTTGTTCTCGTGGTTGCCCTTGATCATCACCAGCAGGATGGCCGCGGACACCCAGCCCGCGATGCGGGTGGCCTTCGGGAACGAGCCGTGCCAGCCCCACTCCGCCGACGGCTCGTCGCGCGGGTCGACCTCGGGGCGCTTCTCGACCGCCTTGCCTGCCACGACCACTCCTTCAAACCGCCTGACATTGTGCCCTCGAATGATCCCACACCGCTGGCCGCCGCGCGGACACGACCCGGGCCATAATGCTTGCTGATGACTACTTCGCGAAGCGTCCTCGTGCTGGGTTCCACCGGGTCGATCGGGACCCAGGCGCTCGACGTCGCCGCACGTAACCCGCATTTGTTCACGATCGCCGGCCTCGCCGCCGGGGGTTCCGACCCGGCGTTGCTCGCCGAGCAAGCGATCGCCCACGAAGTAGCGGCCATCGCCGTGACGAAGCCCACGGCGGTCGAAGACGTACAGCTCGCGCTGTACGCCGAGGCGCAGCGCCGGGGATACGACAAGGGCGAGTTCCGCCTCCCGCGCATCCTCGCCGGTGCCGACGCGGTGGCCGAGCTGATCGAATCGGTGCCGGTCGACGTGGTGCTCAACGGGGTGCCCGGTTCGCAGGGCCTCGACCCGACGCTGCGCGCGCTGGCCACCGGCGCGACGCTCGCGCTGGCCAACAAGGAATCCCTCATCGCGGGCGGACCGCTGGTGCTCGCCGCGGCGAAGCCGGGACAGCTGGTGCCGGTCGACTCCGAGCATTCCGCGATGGCGCAAGCGCTGCGGTCCGGGGAGGACAACGAGGTCGCGCGGCTCGTGCTCACCGCGTCCGGCGGTCCGTTCCGCGGCCGGAAGCGCGCGGACCTCGGCGAGGTCACCGTCGAGCAGGCGATGGCGCATCCGACCTGGTCGATGGGCCCGCTGATCACCATCAACTCGGCGACGCTCGTCAACAAGGGCCTGGAGCTGATCGAGGCGTCGATGCTGTTCGGCGTCGAACCCGCGCGGATCGACGTGACGGTGCATCCGCAGTCCATCGTGCACTCGATGGTCACCTTCGCCGACGGCTCCACCATCGCCCAGGCGAGCCCGCCGGACATGCGGCTGCCGATCGCGCTGGCGCTGAACTGGCCGCACCGCGTGCCCGGCGCGGCCGCCGCGTGCTCCTGGGACACCGCGGCGAGCTGGACCTTCGAACCGGTCGACAACGAGGCGTTCCCGGCCGTCGAACTGGCTCGCGAAGCGGGTACCGCTGGTGGCTGCCTGCCCGCGGTCTACAACGCGGCGAACGAGGAATCGGTGGCCGCGTTCCTGTCCGGGAAGGCCGGATTCCTGTCGATTGTGGACACCGTCTCGCAGGTGGTCTCCGACGCGGACGAATGGCGGCGCGAACCCCGCGACGTCGCGGACGTGCTGGCCGCCGAGCAGTGGGCCCGCACCCGGGCCGCCGAACTCCTGGGGTGAGCGCGGTCCCCCGTTCGGGGAAGTTCGCGCGCGGTTCCCGGCGATCCGGCCGATCCTGGCGGCATGACGAGCTACGGCGAGGTCGATGTCGCGGTGGTCGGAGCGGGATTCGCCGGGCTGAGCGCGGCGGAAGCGCTGACGGACGCGGGACTGTCGGTGCGCGTGCTGGAGGCGCGGCCGAGGGTCGGCGGCCGGGTGCTCACCCGGTACCTGCCGGACGGCACCCAGCTTGACCTGGGCGGCCAGTGGATCGGCCCTTCCCAATCCCGCATCATGGCGCTGGTCGAGCGGTACGACGTCGGCTTCTATCCCACTCCCGGGCAAGGGGAGATGGTGGTCGAGTACGGCGGGCAGCGGGTGCCGGACACCCCGCCGGAAGCTGCTGCGGTGCTGACCGAACTGGACGCGCTGGCGCGGGAAATCGTCGTCGAGGAGCCGTGGACGAGCCCGCGCGCCGCGGAATGGGACCAGTGCACGTTCGCGTCCTGGCTCGCCGCGAAAGACTTGCCGCAGGCGGCTTTCCGGTTCCTCGACCGCGTAGTGTCCGGCGGCCTGCTCGCCGGCAGCGCGGCGGAGACGTCCTTGCTGGAGACGCTGTTCTACCTCGCCAGCGCTGGTGGCGTGGAGCCGTTGCTCGGGTACGAGGGCGGGGCACAGGACAGCCGGATCGTCGGGGGAGCGCAGCGGATCGCCGAACAGATGGCCGCCGCGCTTCCGCCGGGCACGCTGCGGCTCGGCGACCCGGTGACGGCGATCGAGTACGACGACCGCGCGGCGCGCGTGCACACCCGCGCCACCTGCTGGCAGGCCGCCCGGGTGGTCGTCGCGATCCCGCCGTCGGTCGCCGGGCGGGTGCGCTACGACCCGCCGCTTCCCGCGCTCCGGGAAGGGGCCTTCCAGCGGATGCCCGCCGGCACCGCGCTGAAGGTCCACGCGATCTACGCCGAACCGTTCTGGCACGAGGCCGGGCTTTCCGGCGTCGCCCGCTCGACCGACGGCGTCCTCACCGAGACCGTCGACAACACCCCGCCCGGCTCGCCCCGGGCCGTGCTGACGGGTTTCGTGTACGGCGCGGACGCCGTCGCGTTGCGGCGCGAGCGTCCCGAGGTGCGCCGCCGTCTGGTGCTCGACCACCTCGCCGCGCTCTTCGGCCCGCGGGCCGGGGAAGTCCAGGACTTCGTGGAGTTCGACTGGCTCGGCGAGGAATGGACGAGGGGCTGCTTCTCCGGGCATTTCGCCCCCGGCGCGTGGACCGCTTTCGGCCCGGTGCTGCGGCAGCCGGTGGGGCCGGTGCACTGGGCGGGCACCGAGACGGCGACGCGCTGGAACGGCTACTTCGACGGCGCGGTCGAGTCCGGACAGCGGGCCGCCGCGGAAATCATCCCGGACCTGGCAAGCTGAGCGCGACCGGTGCGCGAAGCCGCGCCGGTCGATGCAACACTGGTTTCACGCTGGCGGCGGATACTCGAACCCGTAACTTGTCGGGTGGTCTCACCGCTTGCGGAAGCCGTGGAAGACGACGAAACCTGCCGCCACCGCATCGCGGGTCGCGGCTGAGGGGTGAGGTGCAGGGCCCGTGCTTGCCTATGTGATCGGCGTGGTGCTCTTCGCGCTCGCGATCTGTGTTTCGGTCGCGTTGCACGAAGCGGGCCACATGGTCACCGCCCGGATGTTCGGGATGCGGGTCCGCCGGTACTTCGTCGGCTTCGGGCCGACGGTGTTCTCGTTCCGGCGCGGCGAGACCGAGTACGGCCTCAAGGCGATCCCGCTCGGCGGCTTCTGCGACATCGCCGGCATGACCGCGCTCGACGAGGTCACCCCGGAAGAGGCGCCGCGCGCGATGTGGCGGTTCAAGGCCTGGAAGCGGACCGTCGTGATGTCGGCCGGTTCCATCACGCACTTCCTGCTCGGCTTCATCGTGCTGTTCGCCATGGCCGCGACCATGGGCCTGCCGAACGTGGACCAGAAGCCGATCGTCTCGACCATCTCCGACTGCGTGCGCGGCGGCGCCACGGTCGACCAGGTCAACAACCCGGTCTGCCAGCCCGGCGACCCGGCCCCGGCGAAGAAGGCGGGCCTGCTGCCCGGCGACGTCGTGGTCTCGGTGGCCGGCAAGCCGACCCCGACCTGGACCGAGATGGTGACCCAGGTCAAGGCGGTCTCCGGGCCGGTCCCGGTGGTCGTGGAGCGCGGCGGGACGCAGCAGACGTTCGTCGTCGACGTGCCGAAGGTGACCCGGCCCGCGGCGAACGGCGGCACCGAATCGGTGGGCGCGGTCGGCGTCGGCGTCGCGCGGAGCATCCAGTACAGCGTGGGCGGCGCGTTCGGCGGCGCGGCGTCGTTCACCGGCGACATGTTCGCCCGCACCTGGGACGGGCTGATGGCCTTCCCGAAGCGCATCCCGGCGGTCTTCAACTCGATCTTCGGCGGCGAGCGCGACCCGGACACCCCGGTCAGCGTCGTCGGCGCGAGCAGGCTCGGCGGCGAGGCGGTCGAGGCCGGGCTGTGGCAGGTCTTCCTGCTGCTGCTGGCCAGCCTGAACTTCTTCATCGGCGTGTTCAACCTGCTGCCGCTGCTGCCGATGGACGGCGGGCACATCGCGATCGTCTGGTACGAGCGCGTCCGCGACTGGCTGCGCGGCCTGCGCGGCAAACCCGCGGGCGGCCCGGTCGACTACACGAAGCTGTCCGCGATCACGATGGTGTTAGTGGTGATCGGCGGCGGCGTCACGCTGCTCACGGTGACGGCCGACATCGTCAATCCGATCCGCCTGCAGTAACCGCGCGCACCGGCCGGGTCACGAGTGCGTCCCCGGCCGCCCGACCGGGGGTAACGCTGCTCACCGCCTCGGCTGACTTCGTTGAAACGTGCCCGGGTGGGGTGGGTACGCTGGAAGCGTGACCGTCGCGTTAGGTATGCCCGCTCTGCCCCCGCCCGTCCTCGCCGAGCGTCGCAAGACCCGCCAGCTGATGGTGGGGTCGGTGGGTGTCGGCAGCGACCACCCGATCTCGGTGCAGTCGATGACCACGACGCTGACCTCCGACGTCAACGCCACCCTGCAGCAGATCGCCGAGCTGACCGCGGCGGGCTGCGACATCGTGCGCGTGGCGTGCCCGTCGGCCGACGACGCCGAGGCGCTGCCCGCGATCGCGAAGAAGTCGCAGATCCCGGTGATCGCCGACATCCACTTCCAGCCCAAGTACGTGTTCGCCGCGATCGAGGCCGGTTGTGCCGCGGTCCGGGTGAACCCGGGCAACATCCGCAAGTTCGACGACCAGGTCAAGGAAATCGCCCAGGCGGCGAAGGACCACGGCACGCCGATCCGGATCGGTGTCAACGCCGGGTCGCTCGACAAGCGGCTGCTCGAGAAGTACGGCAAGGCCACCCCGGAAGCGCTCGCCGAATCGGCGATGTGGGAGGCGTCGCTGTTCGCCGAGCACGATTTCCACGACATCAAGATCTCGGTGAAGCACAACGACCCGGTCGTGATGGTGCGCGCCTACGAGATCCTCGCCGAGCAGTGCGACTACCCGCTGCATCTCGGCGTCACCGAGGCCGGGCCCGCGTTCCAGGGCACGATCAAGTCCGCTGTCGCGTTCGGCGCGCTGCTGCGCCAGGGCATCGGCGACACGATCCGGGTGTCGCTGTCCGCGCCGCCGGTGGAGGAGGTCAAGGTCGGCACGCAGATCCTGCAGTCGCTGAACCTGCGGCCGCGGAAGCTGGAGATCGTGTCGTGCCCGTCGTGCGGGCGCGCGCAGGTGGACGTGTACACGCTCGCCGACCAGGTCACCGCCGGGCTGGAGGGGATGGAGATCCCGCTGCGCGTCGCGGTGATGGGCTGCGTGGTGAACGGTCCCGGCGAAGCGCGCGAGGCCGACCTGGGTGTCGCGTCCGGCAACGGCAAGGGCCAGATCTTCGTGAAGGGCGAGGTCATCAAGACCGTGCCGGAGCACGCGATCGTGGAGACCCTGATCGAAGAGGCCATGCGGATCGCCGAGGAATCCGGCGAGAGCATCGGCGAGGGCGCGCCGAGCGTCACCGTCGGCTGAGTTTCCCCGGTCCGTGAGGGGAACCCTGAGGGAATCAGATTCCCTCAGGGTTCCCCTCACGGCTTTTCAGACGCGTTCCAGGAGGACGACGGGGATCTGTCGCTGGGAAGCGGCCTCGAACTCGGCGAACTTCGGGACCAGCGCGATCTGTTCCGCCCAGATCGCGGCGTGCTCCTCCCCGGCGGTCAGCCGCGCTTCGACCGGGATTTCTTCCTCGCCGGCCTCGACGACGGTCCGCGGATTCGCCATGAGATTGCGATACCACGCCGGATCGCGCGGACTGCCGCCGTGCGTCCCGAAGACGGCCCAGTTGTCGCCGACCTGCTGGTAGAACAGCGGGCTGATCCGCGCTTTGCCGGTTTTCGCCCCGACGTGGTGCACGAGAATCAGCGGCATCCCCTTTTCCGGAAACCCCGGCATATGCGGCGGCACCGGGCGGCCCGCGGCGAATTCCTCCGGACTGCTCCAGGCGACATATCCGGCGTTCTCCCGGAACTCGGCGAGGATCCGGGTGTTCCAGTCGACGAGGATGGGCACGGCATCTCCTTCACTAGGCGGAGCACTTGCTCCGAAAAGTAGCACACTAGGAGGAGCAGGTGCTCCGGATAAGCGAGTATGCTCGGTGCATGGCCGTGGCTGAACCGCACACCCCCGTCCGCCGTCGCGCCCCGCGCGCGGACGCGATCCGCAACCGGGAAGCGATCGTCGAAGCCGCCGCCGAGGTGATGGCGGAGCAGGGAGCCGCGGTCGACGTCCGCGAGATCGCCCGGCGCAGCGGGGTCGGCATGGGGACGCTGTACCGGCACTTTCCGAAGAAGGAAGACCTCGTCCGGACGGTCCTGGACCAGGACTTCTCCCGGTGGGCCGAGGCGGCGCACCAGGCCGCGATCGAAGCGGAGGACCCGTGGGCGGCGCTGACTGATTTCTATCGGCAGGCGTTGTCCGGCTGCGCGCGGCACCGCGCGATCATGGAGAGCTTCGCGCTGACGTGGACGGACCCCGATCCGGCGGGGATTCCACGGCTTCGCGCGGTTCTGGAGGAGCTGCGGGCTCGGGCGGCGGAGTTGTTGCGTCCTGGGGTCACTACGGATGATTTGGTGCTGTTGCTGATTTCTTTGGGGTATGCGGCGCAGTTCACCGATGAGTGCCGTCCGCACATGTGGAACCGGTTGCTGCGGGTTTCGCTGGACGGGTTGCGGGCGGGGCACGGGGAGCTGTTGCCGGAGAGCTAGTCACCTCCGCCGGGGGTGATGGTGAGCCCGTGGTGCGGATCCGGCACGGCGTCGAGCGCTCCTTTTACTGCGGGCTGGTCGCAGAATTCGTCGCGGATGGCCTCGGTCTTGAAGGCGATCTCGAAGACGACGCCGTGTTCATGCGTCCGCCACGACCATCGCACGGCGTGGTCGATGATCGCGGTTTTGAGCAACGCGTCGGAGTAGGTGCAGCGCCAGGCGCTCGCCGGGGCTTCTCCGTCGAGCACTTCGATGTGCAACCAGGGATCCGACACTGTGCCGCTATTCGGCGTCGCGCAGCAGAAGTAGCGCGTAGTAGGCCAGAAAATGCTCCACAGCATACGGCCCCTCGGTCACCTGCGGCAACGACGCATCCGCATGCTCCCGAGAAGCCGCCTCGACAGCGGCAACCCGGCCGTCCCCCTCCGGCAACGCCGCCGCGATCCGCCGCCAGCACCACGCGCGATGGAGATTGAGCCCGTGCAGATGGGCGATCAACCCGTCGGAAGCATCGCTCACCACCGCTGGAGTGAAGAGCGCCGCCGGGTTCCGGTCGGCGATCCCGGGCAGGAAACCCTCCAGCCAGGCCCCGAAATCCGCGGCGGGCATCAGGCGGCTCATCAGCTCAGCCTCCGCCAGCGCGGGGGCGAGGAAATCCGCTCCGGACGGCTCCCAGGCACCGGGGTAATCCCGGTCCGGGCCGAACCAGCGCCAGGCCGTTTCGGTGATCACCTCCCGCAGCCGCGGTTCACCCCGGGACGCCAGGTAGCCGGCGTACGGCAGCGCGCGAGAGAGCCCGAACGCGCCGTTCTCGTGCAGGCCGTAGCGGATCGGGTAGGTGACCTTCGGCAGCCAGTCGAGGAAGCGGATCACGAAAAGCCTGCTCAACGGCTGGAGCGCGGCGGACCAGCGCGCGGCGTCAGGGTCGTCCCAGGTGGCGGTTTCCATCGTCAGTGCCAGCAGGATCGACCAGCCATACGGGCGTTGCGTCGTGCGGTGATGCTCGGGCGCGAAGTAGGCGGCTTCGGCGGCCAACGCGGGTTCGGTCAGGTGCGCATTCAACACGGCGCGGATCTCGTCGGCCGGGACTAGGGACGGGTACCGGCGCAGGAGGTGTGCCAGCACCCAGAACATTTCGACGCACGAATGCCAGTCGAAGCTGCCGTAGAAGCACGGATGCAGCTCGCGGATCGCCGGAACCGGAGCGTCGTCGAGGCGCCAGTGGCTCTCGTAGTGCGGATACTCGCGCACGACGTTGGTCAGCGCGACCGAGGCGAACTCACCGGCGTGCGCGGCCAGAGACTGGGCTCTCCATCGGGCCACGTCAGCCGCGCAGGTGATGTTGCGCGGCTTCGCGGATCTGCAGCCGCACGTTTTCCAGCGCGGCCGCGACCTCGTCGATCTGCCGGATCGCGATCTGCACCGACCCCTGGATCGCCGTCGCGGAGCCGGTTTCGCCGAGCAGGCCGAGCACCTGGGCCTGCAGATCTACCAGCTCGTCCTTCGTGGCGAGGGCGATTCCGGTCGGCACCTGGTCGGCCAGCAGTTCGAGCTGCTGCGCCTGTTCCTGGATCGTCATCGGGCTTCTCCTCATCGTGGGGACCGCTCTCCCGTGGTAGCAGAATTCGCCCGCCTCCGGGGCTAGCCTGGTCACGTGAGTCACAGCTGGGCCGCCCGTCCGCCGCATCCGGCGCTGCGGGGCCTGGTCACGCGCTACGTCGGCTACGCACAGGAGAACGTCACCCTCGAAGTGCACCGCGGGCTGCCGTCGCGGCACATCACGCTGGTGATCAGCCTCGAAGAGCCGATCCGGTACGCCGGGCTGGACGGAGCCGGAGTGCTGCAGAGCGTCGTCGGCGGCCTGCACACCGAACCCGCGCTGATCACGCAGGACCGGGTGCAGCGAGGCGTTCAGCTGGAGCTGGATCCGCTGGGCGCGCGGACGCTGCTGGGCGTCACGTCCGCGGAGCTGACCGGCCGGGTGACCGACCTGGCCGACTTCGGCGGCGACCTCGCCCAGCTGCCGGACCGGCTGGCCTCGGCGAAGGACTGGCGTACCCGGTTCGAGATCCTCGACGAGGTGCTGGCCGCGCGGGCGATCGAACCCGCCAAGCAGCCGCCGGAGCTGGACCGCGCGTGGCACGAGCTGCGCCGCAGCGGCGGGTTGCTGCGCGTCGGAGATCTGGCGACCGAGGTCGGCTGGAGCCGCCGGCATCTGGGGGAGCGGTTCCGCGCCGAGCTGGGACTGGCCCCGAAGCAAGCGGCGCGCGTGCTGCGGTTCGAGCACGCGGTTCGGTTGTTGCGTGCTGGGCATCGTGATCTGGCCGGGATTGCTTACGCGGCAGGGTATTACGACCAGGCGCACTTCTCGAACGAGTGGCGCGCGCTGGCGGGCTGCTCGCCGCGGACGTGGATGGCGGAGGAGCTTCCGGCGCTGGGGTATCAGGGCGACGACGACGATCCCGTTTGAGCGACTCCGTGTCCTGGCCAGTCGTCCGCGCCAGGTTGTCGGACGAATCTGAACGGCCCACCCTTCTGACAGCGTCGGGGTGGGCAGCTGCGGCATCGCCTTCTCAACGTCGCAGCTCCCGTTTCTCCAAGACGAGACCACAACCCCCGCCGCAGAATCGTTGGCATGACACCACAGCCGACAGTCTGGCCCGCTTTCCGCTACAACGACGCTCGAGGCGCGATCCGTTTCCTCACCGACGTCCTCGGCTTCGAGGAAGCCCTCGTGGTACCCGGCGAGAACGGCGTAACGCACGCTGAACTGCGCTGGCCGGAAGGCGGCGCCGTGATGCTGGGCAGCTGCGGCGGCCCCGCCGACGGCGTGCACGACGAGATGAAACCCGGTGCCAGCGCCGTGTACGTGGTCTCGGATCGTGTGGACGAGATCTACGCCCGCGTGCGCGAAGCCGGTGCCGAGATCAGCTTGGAGCTGCACGACACCGACTACGGCTCGCACACGTTCACCGTCCGCGATCCTGAAGGGAATGCTTGGACGGTCGGGAGTTATCGGGGCGCTTAGCCCTCGGGGTAGAAGACGAACAGAGTGCAGCCGGTCGCCGTCGCGGGGACGTGCCATGAGCCGGCGGGGGCGTGGATGAACGTGCCGGCCGGGTAGTCGCGGGCGCCGTCGTTGAAGACGCCGGAGACGACGAAGACCTCTTCGGAACCGGGCTCGTGCACGTCGCGGTCGGGCCACGTGCTGCCGGGGTCGAACTCGACGACGTTGGCGTGCGCGCCGTTTTCGCCCTTCCACAGCGGGCGGAGGCGGATGCCGGGGAACAGGTCCTTCACCGGGGCTTCGTCGACCGGGACCGAGGTGTAGCCCGGCTGGGCAAGGATTTCGGGGTGCATGGGTCCCAGCTTGGCTTCCCCGGCGCACGCGGGACAGTGTCAGGAAAGACGTCATAGGGTATTTTCTTGCCATGCATCGCGTGGTGGCTCTCGTCCAGCCGGTGCAGTCGACGTTCGAGCTCGGCTGCGGCGTGGAGGTGTTCGGCACGACCCGGGACGGGGTGCCGCAGCACTACGAATTCGAGGTCTGCACCGAGCATCCCGGCCCGGTGCCGACCACGGCCGGATACGAAATCCACGTCTCCAGCGGGCTTTCGGCGCTGTCCAAAGCGGACACAGTGCTGATCCCGGGGTGGACGCCCGTCGAAACGCCGCTTTCGCCGAAGGTGCGGCGGGCGTTGCTGCGCGCGCACGAACGAGGCGCGCGGCTGGTCACGATCTGCTCGGGTTCCTTCGCGCTGGCCCAGACCGGGCTGCTGAACGGAAGAAAGGCGACGACGCACTGGGCGAGGATCGAGCAGCTACAATGGGATTTCCCGGAACTGCAAGTGGAACCGGACGTGCTTTACGTGGATCACGGCGATGTCGCCACGAGCGCTGGCGCGGGAGCGGGCATCGACTTGTGCCTGCATCTGGTCCGGCGCGACCACGGGGCGGCGCACGCGGCGCTCATCTCGCGGCACATGGTGATGCCGACGCATCGCGAGGGCGGGCAGGTGCAGTACGTGCCGCGGCAAGCATCCACGGATGCGCTGGACGGGCTGCTCGACTGGGCGGGAGAACGCTTGGGCACGCCGTTGTCGGTCGAGGATTTGGCTGCCCGCTTGAGGATTTCCCCGCGGACGCTCGCCCGCCGCTTCGCGGATCAGCTCGGGACGAGCCCGGGTGCGTGGCTGCTGTCCCGTCGGGTGGCGGAGGCGCGGCGGCTGCTGGAAGAGACGGACCTGCCGGTGGAGGCGATCGCGGCGCGGGTCGGCCTGGTGTCGGCGGTGAACTTGAGACGCCGGTTCCGGGCGCAGGTGGGAACGACTCCGGGGGCGTATCGAAGAGCCTTCCGAATAGGGTGATCGGCGCGTACCGGCAGGGAGGTCCGGTACGCGCCGATCCCCGGGTTACGCGGTGGTGGTTTGCACCGTCACCGCGGGGCCGACACCGGTTCCGGTGATGGCGGCGATGGTGAATGTGTACGCGGTGCCGGACTTCAGCCCGTCCACGACGCGGGTCATACCCTTCTGCGTGGGCTGGCTGACGATCGCGTCGCGTCCGGTGACCTCGATGGTGCGGCCGTCGGACACGGTGATCCGGTAGCCGATCACCGGGGTCGACCCGGTTTCCTTCGGCGGCGTCCAGTGGATGCTCGCCGCGTCAGCGCTCGGCAGCGCCTTCGCCCCGGTCGGGACGGCAGCGAGCTGGGTGCCCGGCTGCCCGACGGTGACCGGTGCCGACGGCAGCGACGGCAGGCCAGTGCCGAACCGGTTGCGCGCGGCGACCGTGACCGTGTACGTCTGGCCGTCGGTCAGCTTCGGGATCACCGTGTACCCGGTGCGTGCGAAGTCCTTGGCAGACACCGAAGCCGTGACGCTGTGCTTGCCGTCCGAAGCCGTCAGCAGGTAATCCTGCACCGGCGCACCGTTTTCCGCGACCGTCGGGTTCCAGGTCGCGTACAGCTGGCCGGACACCGAGAAGGTGCCGATCCGCGTCGGAGCCTGCGGAGCGGACGCGCCGTCGATCCGGCGGTTCAGCACCGAGCGGTGGCCCGGTTCGATGCCCGCGTTGTCCACAATGGACTTCGGCGCGGCGGCCGGGTTGTTCAGCAGGTGGTTGCCCGAAGTGATGACACCCTTCTTGTCGCCGTCCGGATCGCCCTGCTCCCAGTAGTTCCCGGAGATGACGGTCGGGTCGTTGTTGCCGAGCGAGTCGCGGTAGTCCACGTGCGTGGAGGCGACGTTGGCGTACGCCGCGTGGTAAAGCACGTTGCCGGAAACGGTTTCGTAGGTGCAGCCGTTGTCGGTGTAGACGGACTTGCCGAGACCCCACTGGTCGTAGATGACGTTCCCGGTCACCTTCTCGCCCTCGGCCTGCGACGGGCCGGTGATGCCCTGGGTGTAGATGCCGCCGCCGTCGTCCAGCGACAGCATGTAGTCGTGGATCAGGTTGTTCGACACCACGTTGTTGCGCGAGACGTTCGCCGTCGCGGCCTGCTTGATCTTGTCCGGCCAGCCGCCCCAGCCCATGGAGATGCCGGAGTACGCGACGTGGTCGATCTGGTTGTGCGACACGACATTGTCCTGCGAGTACCCGTTGACGATCGGGACCCCGCCGGTGAATTCGCGCGGCATTCCGTACAGGTGGTTGTTGGTCACCTTGACCCGCGTCGTCAGGTCCGCGCCAGCGGCGGTGGGCTTGCTGACCCCGCCGATTTCGACGCCGTTGCCGGAGATGTCGGTGAACACGCTGTCGGACACGCTGCTGTCCTGCGCGCCCTCGCCGAGGTCGAGACCAGCGGCACCGAGGTGCGCGAACACAGTGTCCTGGAACTCGATCCGCTGCCCGTGCGACATCGAGACGTTGCCGGGTTCCTTCGTCCAGTCGGCGTAGGGGCAGGAACCGCCCGGCGTGAACTGGCACAGGCCCTGCGTGGCCCAGCCGCGTTCGCCGGTGATCCGGTAGCCGGCCTGGATTTCGGAGAACCCTTCCGGCGACGACGGTTCGAGCCAGGTCGCGTAGGAGAACTGGATGCCGCGGAAGGAGATGTCGTGGATCGGCTTCTCCGCGGTGCCGCGGCCGTCTACGAGCTTCTCCAGCGCGGGCATCTCGACGTCGGCCCAGTGCAGGTTCTCGCCCTTGCGCGGCAGGTAGTACACGGTGTGCGCGGAGCGGTCGAGGTACCACTCGCCGGGAGTGTCCAGCAGTTCGAACGCATTCTCCACATAGGACGGTTGCCGCCCGTTGGTGAGATCGCCGGGGCCGACCATGTTGACCGAACGACCGGGGATGTCGGCGAACATCACGCGACGGGTCGAGTTGTCCCAGCACGGCTGCGCCATGGTGATCGTCGTGCCCGTTGCCGAGGCGACCGGGCAGCGCGGCTCGGTCCATTGGCCGAGCCCGTTGCGCTCGACGTTCCACAGCTGCTCGCCACTGGTGTAGACCAGTTCGAGGTTGCTCGGGTTTCGCCAGTGCGCCATGGTGTCGGCGGACGCGGTGTACCCGGTGTCGGTCGCCTGCACGGTCACCGGAAGCCGTCCGGACGCCCGCTGCGCGCGGACGCCGTCGACGTACAGCTGGCGAGTGTTGTCCAGTCCGGCGGGCGCGGGCGCGGAGTAGAGCCCCGGCCGTCCGGCGACCGGACGCCAACCGTTGACCTGCTTGCCGCCGCTGACCACGGTGCCCGGCGAACCCTGCCAGACGACCCGGTGGCCGTTCGTGCCGGAATCGGCCGCGTCGAGTTCGAGCGGCTTGTCGAGCCGGTAGGTGCCGGAGGCTACGTGCACGGTCAGGTCGGAGTTCAGGTGCGCGGCGCGTTGCCGGACCAGCTGCTGGGCGCGAGGGAGCGTGCGCACTGGCGACCAGACGGCGCCGGACCCGGAATCGTTGCCCCACGGCGAGACGTACAGGTCCTGGTTGCCCGGCCACGCGGCGGCGGCGCCGGCAGGCAGCAGCGCGGTCGCGGTCAGCACCGCCGCGGCCAGCCCCAGTGCGCGCCTCCCGTTCGGGCGCGCTGGTCTGAGCTTCATCCGGGACCTCCGTGTTCGCCAGTGAACGACGCGAGTCTGCGCCGCAAGAAAGATAGGATCTATTCGCGATCGTGTCGAGAGGGTGCTCGCGGATATTCTCGACATTCACGGTGGTGAACAGGGTTGATCCGGTCGGCGGGTTCCGTCCCGGCTAGCGGTCAGTGATCCGATGAATCATTGCTGACCCCGGTTCGGCGCGCGTACAACGAAGCGATCCCCGGGAGAGGTGGTCGCGATGAAGCGAAGTCGGATCGGTGTATTGGCCGCGGCGGTCGCGGTGCTGGCCGGTGCGCTGGCGGGAACAGCCGCCGCGGACAGTCAGTCGATCGAGTCCTGGACGCCGGTGGCGAGAACGCCGCCGATGGGCTGGAGCAGCTGGAGCGCGCTGCGCCGGAAGTTCACCGAGGAGACGATCAAGGCGCAAGCCGACGTCATGCACGACCGGCTCGCCGCCTACGGCTACCGCTACATCAACATCGACGCGGGCTGGAACGACCACGTCGACGAGTTCGGCCGGGTCGCGCCGGACCCGAAGAAATTCCCGAACGGCATCGCCTCGCTGGCCCGGTACCTGCACCAGCGCGGCCTGAAATTCGGCATCTACCTGGTGCCCGGCGTCCCGGCGCAAGCGGTCGCGGCCGATTCGCCGATCGAGGGCACGCCGTACCGGGTGCACGACATCGTCATGCCCGGCGCGGGCAACACCGCGGACGACAAATCCGCGAAACTCGACTTCGGCAAGCCCGGCGCGGCCGCGTACGTCCGCTCGCAGGCGCGGCAGCTGGCCTCGTGGGGCGTCGACTACATCAAAATGGACTTCGTCGGACCCGGCGGCGGAAAGATCCCCGCGGACAACCGCGAGGACATCCGGCAGTGGCACTCGGCGATCCAGGCCACCGGCCGTCCGATCCACGTGGAACTGTCGAACTCGCTCAGCATCGCCGAGGCCGCGACCTGGCAGCGCTACACCAACGGCTGGCGGATCGAGGGCGACATCGAGTGCTACTCGCACTGCGTCGGCCTCACGAACTGGGACGTGCGGGTCAAGCTGCGCTTCGCCGACGCTCCCAAGTGGACGCAATACGCGGGTCCCGGCCACTGGAACGACCTGGACTCCATCGAGATCGGCAACGGAGAAGCCAACGGCATCACCCCGGACGAGCGGCAAAGCGTGATGACGCTCTGGGCGATGGAAGCCTCTCCGCTGCTGCTCGGCACCGACCTGACGAAACTCGACCCGGACGACCTGAAACTGCTCACCAACCGCGAGGTGCTGGCCGTCGACCAGGCGGGCCGAGCGGCGCGTCCGGTTTCGCAGGCGACCCAGCAGCAGGTGTGGTTCAGCCCCGACGGCCGGGGCGGGGTGACAGTCGCGCTGTTCAACCTGGGTTCGACGGAGGCCCCGGTGACCGCGTCGTGGCAGGACCTGGGGCTTCGCGGCCCGGCGGCGGTGCGGGACCTGTGGACGCATCGGAACCTGGGAGTGAGCCGGGACAGCTTCACCGCGACGCTGGCACCGCACGCTTCGCGGCTGCTGCACCTGGTTCCGCGGCATCACTGAGCCGCGGAGGACGCGGACGTGCCAGCCGTCCGTGAAGGGAACCTTCACGGACTCTGATTCCCTCAGGGAGTCCTTCACGGACGCCCGAGGAGAAGCGCTCCGGAGGTGCCCGGGCGGGGTACCTCCGGAGCGCTTCGGCCTGCGCGCACCCGATCCGAGCACTGTCGGTGGCGGAGCCCGCCGGGGCGCCGCCGTTCGGGTGCGAGGGCCGTTCATCTCAGCGTGTCGGCTGCCTCGCGTTCCGTTCACCCGGTTCATCTGGCACTCTGGACTCCGTGTTGCGGCTTGCAGGTGCACGGCTGCTCGATGATCGGGACTATCCGGCGGTGCGCGCTGCACTCGCCGCCGACCCGGTGGGCAGCTGCATGGTCAGCGCCCGGGTCGAGGCGGCCGGTCTCGACCCGTGGCGGCTCGGTGGCGAGCTGTGGGCGGCCGACGCCCGTCCGGTGCGCGCCGGACGGCTCACCGGTTTGTGCTTCGCCGGACCGAATCTGATCCCGTTGCGCGGCAACGCTTCGGCGCTGCGGTCGTTCGCCGACCGGGCCCTGCGCAGGCAACGCACCTGCTCCTCGCTCGTCGGGCCCGCGCCGCAGGTGCTGGGACTCTGGGACGAACTGTCGGCGGAATGGGGGCCGGCCCGCGAGGTGCGCGGCGACCAGCCGCTGATGGCCCTCGAAGGCGACCCGCTGGTGCCCGCCGATCCGCAGGTCCGCACCGTCCGCCCGCACGAACTCGACCGCTACCTGCCCGCGGCGGTGGCGATGTTCATCGAGGAGGTCGGCGTCGACCCGCGCGCGGGCGACGGCGGGGCCAGCTACCGCGCCCGGGTGAGCGAACTGATCTCCACCGGCCGCGCGTTCGCCCGGTTCGAGGACGGCGAGGTCGTGTTCAAGGCCGAGATCGGCGCGATGTCCGCCCGCGTCGGCCAGATCCAGGGCGTGTGGGTGCATCCGGACCGGCGCGGCGGCGGGCTCGGCACCGCGGGCACCGCCGCGGTGGTGAATCGCCTGGTCCACGGCCTCGGCCGGACCGCGAGCCTGTACGTGAACGGGTTCAACGCGCCCGCGCTGGCGGCGTACCGGCGGATCGGGTTCCAGCAGGTCGGGCAGTACGCGACCGTGCTGTTCTGAGCTGGCTGCGCCGCGGCCGGGCGAGGTCGTAGTCTGGGGTCATGTCCGTTCGCGCCCCGTTGAAGCCCGGCGTCCAGACGCCGCGCCGTGCCGTCCCCGCCGACATCGCCCGCCCCGAGTACGTGGACCGGCCGGCGCCGAAACGGGACACCGGCAACGGAGTGCGCACGCCCGAGGTCATCGAGGCGATGCGGGTCGCGTCGAAGATCGCCGCGCAGGCTCTCGAGGAGGGCGGCAAGGCGGTCAAGCCGGGCGCGACCACCGACGACGTCGACAAGGTGGTGCACGAGTTCCTGCTCGACCACCACGCGTACCCGTCCACGCTCGGCTACCGCGGCTTCCCGAAGTCGTGCTGCACCTCGCTGAACGAGGTGATCTGCCACGGCATCCCGGACTCGACCGTGATCGAGGACGGCGACATCTGCAACATCGACGTGACGGCGTTCATCGGCGGCGTGCACGGCGACACGAACGCGACCTTCCTGGCCGGCGACGTCTCCGAGGAGGTGCGGCTCCTGGTCGAGCGCACCCGCGAGGCGACCGCACGCGCGATCAAGGCGGTCCGCCCCGGCCGCCAGCTCAATGTGATCGGCCGCGTGATCGAGGCGTACGCGAAGCGGTTCGGCTACGGAGTGGTGCGCGATTTCACCGGCCACGGCGTCGGCCCGGCGTTCCACACCGCGCCGACGGTGCTGCACTACGAGGAGCCCTCGGTGCAGACGCTGATCGAAGAGGGCATGACCTTCACCATCGAGCCGATGATCACGCTCGGCACCATCGATTACGACGTGTGGAGCGACGACTGGACGGTCACCACGAAGGACAAGAAGTGGACCGCCCAGTTCGAGCACACCCTGGTCGTGACGGCTGACGGTGCGGAGATCCTGACGCTTCCGTGAGAATGCCGTCGTGAACGCCGAGGCGAGACGCGCCGCGGTGGCGGTCCTGATCAGGATTGGATCTATACCGCCGCGGACGCACCCGTGCGGGAATGCGCTGTGACAGGACGCTGACGAGCGGACGCGTCGCGGCGCGGACCTCTTGACCGGAGTCCTCGCCGCGATCAACCCGATGAACGACTGATCACAAGCCCTCGGCCCGGGCGATCAGCTCGTCCAGGAACCCCGCCGCCTCGGCGGCCGACCGGTCCGCGTCGCGCGCTTCGATCGCGTCCACCAGTTCCCGGTGCCGGATCATCTCCGCGTGCTCCGGATTGTCCGAAGTGGACGCCACGCTCGCGGTGATCGCCTCCATCAGGCCGCGGTACAGCTCCAGCAGCAGCCCGTTGTGCCCGCACCGGACCACGACCTGGTGGAATTCCGCGTCGCTGCGGGCGAAATCGTCGAGGCGGCCTTCGTCCCAGTCGGTGTCCCGCCGGTTGAGCAGGACGCGCAGCTCGGCCACGTCCTCCTCGGTGCGCGCGGTCGCGGCCAGCCGGGCGCCCTCGACCTCCAGCAGCCGGCGCACGTGCAGCACCTCGCGCAGTTCGGTCCCGCACAGCCGGCGGATCGCGCCGGACACCTCGCTCGTCGCCCGCACATACGTGCCGTCGCCCTGGCGGACCTCAAGAATCCCGGTGTGCGCCAGCGCGCGCACGGCCTCGCGGACCGTGTTGCGCCCGACGCCCAGCTGCGCGGACAGCTCCGGCTCGGTCGGGATCCGGTGCCCGATCGGCCATTCTCCCGCGGTGACCGCCTCGCGCAGCTGATCGATGACCTGGTCGACGAGTCCGGCACGGCGGGTGGTGGCCAACGGCACAGCCTGATCCCTTCATCCAATCATCCTACGTATGAAATAGTAGCGCACATGTCCGCCGATTCCCGAGACTCTCGAGCCGTGTCCACCGCCACCTATTCCGACCGGCTCGAGCTCGAACTGGAAGGCAGCATCGAGGAAGAGGCGCCCGCCGGTCGCCGGCCGGGCGTGGTGGCCGGCGGCGTGCTGCTGGCGGTCGCGGTGGTGCTGACGGCGATGAACCTGCGGCCGGCGATCACGAGCGTCGGCCCGCTGCTCTCGGAAATGCGCGGAAGCCTCGGCGCGTCCGCGGTGTGGGCGAGCATCCTCACGACCCTCCCCGGCCTGTGCTTCGCCGGTGCCGGTCTGGCCGCGCCCGTGCTGTCGCGCCGCCTGGGCATCGGCCCGGCGATCGGTCTCGCGCTGGCGGTGCTGACCGCGGGCCTGGTGGTGCGGGTGCTCGACGGACCGTACGTCGTGCTCGGCGGCACGCTCATCGCCACCGCGGGAATCGCGCTGGTCAACGTGCTGATCCCGGTGGTCATCAAGGATTCGTTCCCAGCTCGCGTCGGGCTCATGACCGGCGTCTACACCGCGGCGCTGCAGGGCGGCGGCGCGGCGGGTTCCGCGCTGAGCCCGCCGCTGGAATCGGCCTTCGGCGGCTGGCGTGCCGCGCTCGGCGCGTGGGGTGCGCTGTCGGCGATCGCTTTGGTGGCGTGGCTGATCGCTTCGCGCGGCGCGGGCCGCCCGCCGCGCCCGGCCGCCGGTGCCGCTCGCGCCCGGTCGCTGATGCGCAGCCCTCTGGCGTGGATCGTCACGATCTTCTTCGGCCTGCAGTCGTTCATCGCCTACGTCGTGATGGGCTGGCTGCCGCAGGTCTTCATCGACGCGGGCGTCAGCAAGGCCGACGCCGGTCTGCTGCTCGGCCTGATCTCGGTGATCGCGGTGCCGATCAGCCTGGTGATCCCGCCGATCGCGGCGCGGCAGAAGAGCCAGAGCCCGTGGATCGTCGGAATGGGCGTCTTCGGCGCGGCCGGGATGCTCGGCCTCGTGATCGCGCCCGGGTTCTCGCCGCTGCTGTGGAGCGTCTTGCTCGGGATCGGGATGAGCGTGTTCTCGCTGGCGCTGACGGTGATCGCGCTGCGAGCCCGCAGCGGTGCCGAGACGGCGCGGTTGTCGGGGATGGCGCAGGGCTTCGGCTACCTGCTGGCCGCGGTGGGGCCGTTCGTGTTCGGTCTGCTGCACGACGCGACGGGCAGCTGGACGGTGTCGTTGATCGTGCTGCTCGTGGTGATGGTGACGCAGATGATCTTCGGCGGGTTGGCTGGGCGACGCCGCTTCGTCTGATCTGACGGGAAACGGGCGGCCGGTGGGTTACCGGCCGCCCGTTTTCGTTGAGTCCCAGCAAGTTCGGCCGGGCGTGGCGGAACAGTTCCAGCGTTGCGGGGTGGTCTGGTGCTGCCCGCGCCGCTGTCGAAATGTCGGCTCACTCGCCGGGCACCGCCTCTTCGGCCAGTTCAGCGAGTGCAGCCCAATCCGGTTCTCCCGCGCTGCGAGCCGCAGCGTCGAACTCCTCTGCCGTCGGCGCGCCCATCGGACACCGGGTCGAAGCCTGCATCCACATCGAAGTCCGGGCGATCGTCGCCGTACCTCCACGCCTCGGCCGACGCAAGCGGCGGAGCGGTCACGGTCGCGCCCCCCAACGTAGGCCGAAATACGGCGCGTCGTTCGCACAGCAGTGCTTCCCGTTCTACGGGTGCGGAACACCAGCTGGCGTGAGCGAAGGCAACGTCGATCTTCGCCCAGCCCGTCTCGGCGGTCGGCTGCGCGGAATCACCACTAGGTTGCTCAGGGGGTAATGCGGCAAGTTGAGCCCCGAGGGGCAGGTGGGGTTTCCTCCTGTGCCGCCGGGCCGCCCGGTCGTGCCGCCAAGCTGGGCCTTGGTGGTCCACTTTTTGGCGTGGCTGTAGAGATGGCGCAGGACATCGGGTATCTGCTGGCGGCGGTGGTGCCGACGGGATCTGCCCACTGTGGACACTCCCCGCGAGCAGAAGTCCCTTAACTCGCCAGCGCCGCGTCCTCCAGCACCGGCCCGGGAAGCTGCCCGGTGCGCCGCACATCGTCGAGCGCGGCCACCGCGACCGCGAGGCATTCCGCGGCCCGTTCGGACGGCATCGCCCGAAGCTCCTCCAGCAACGCTTGCGTCGCGGCCGTCGTCCCGAGTTCCGCCCGCCGCACGGCGAACATCAGCTCGAGATCCGTGACTTCGCTCCAGCGAGCGGCCAAATCCTTCGCGGCCACA
This sequence comes from Amycolatopsis sp. NPDC114484, assembly GCF_055633755.1. Taxonomy (NCBI): domain Bacteria; kingdom Bacillati; phylum Actinomycetota; class Actinomycetes; order Pseudonocardiales; family Pseudonocardiaceae; genus Amycolatopsis; species Amycolatopsis sp. NPDC114484. Next base: position 526,495 of record NZ_JBVKDQ010000004.1, read on the forward strand.
ACGATTTCCCCGGCGATCATGTCGGTCATGTCAGTCCCCGCACCTCCGCGAGAACAGTAACAACGCGACATCCTTGTTACCCGATTCGGGAATCGCCTCCCCGCGAGATCAACTCTGGGTAGCCCCAGGCTCAGTCGAGCGGCAGGTTCAGCAGCGCGTTCTCCACCAGTTCCGGCATCGCCGGGTGGATCCAGTACTGCCCGCGCGCCATCGACCGCGCGTCGAGGCCGAAGCTCATCGCCTGGATCAGCGGCTGGATGACCGTCGACGCCTGCGGGCCGATGATGTGCGCGCCCAGCAGCTGTCCGGTCGCCGGGTCGGCCAGCAGCTTCGCGAAACCGGTGGTGTCCTCCATCGCCCAGCCGTAGGCGATGCCCGCGTAGTCCTGCTTCGAGACCACAAAGGACAGTCCGCGTTCGGTCGCCCGCGCCTCGGTCAGCCCGACCGAAGCCACCTGCGGCGAGGTGAACACCGCGTGCGGCACGAACCCGTGGTCGGCCTTGATCCGGTCGTCCGGGTGCGCCAGATTGTGTTGCACCACCCGGGCTTCGTGGTTCGCGACGTGCTTCAGCTCCAGCGGCGACGAGATGTCCCCGAGTGCGTAGATGCCCTCGACGGACGTCTGCTGGTAGTCGTCCACCACGACGTGCCCGCGCTCGGTGGTGGCGACGCCGGTGGCGGCCACGTCGAGCAGATCCGAGTTCGGCTTGCGGCCGGTGGCGACCAGGATCAGGTCGGCCTCGACGGTCTCCGCGCCCTGCGGGCCTTCGAGATCCAGCGCGACCCCGTTGTCCGTGCGGCGCGCGCGGACCGTCTTGCGGTCCAGCCGGACGTCGAACCGCTGCGAAGCCAGTTCGGTGAACCGGGCGCTGACGTCCGCGTCCTCTTGCCGCAGCAGCGCGCCCGAGCGGTTCACCATCGTGACCGCGACGCCGAACGAAGCGAAGACGTGCGCGAACTCCGCCGCGATGTAGCCGCCGCCGAGCACGGCGATCCGCTCCGGCAGGGCGTCGAGGCGCATGATCGTGTCGGAGGTGTAGTAACCGGTTTCGGCGAGCCCCGGCACGTCCGGGATCACCGGGCGCCCGCCCGCGGCGAGCACGAACCGGTCGGCGGTGACGACCTCGTCCGGACGGCCGTCGGGGAAGCTGACGCGCAGCTCCTTCATGCCGGTGAACCGGCCCTCGCCGCGGTAGACGTCGACGTTGCGGTTGTCCTCGTGGTTCTCGCGGTACTCCGCGCCGCCCTCGGCGATCGGGTCGATCCGGCCGAAGATCCGGTCCCGGATGTCCGGCCAGCGCACCGCGGTGAGCTCCTCGTCCACGCCGAAGCGCGAACTGCCCGCGGGCGTCGCGGCGACGTCGGCGGCGTAGACGAACATCTTCGTCGGGATGCAGCCGACGTTCAGGCAGGTCCCGCCGAACACGCCCTTCTCGACGATGGCCGTCCGGAGGTCGGCGAACTCCGGCCCGAGGATCGAGTTGCCCGATCCGGTCCCGATGATCACCAGGTCGTAGTGCGGCACGGCGGTCCTTCCCGAAAGCGGTCTGCTGCCAGCCTAGTCAACTCCCGCGCCCCGCCCGGGTGTTCCCGGATCACTCGCCGTTGGCTGTGAAATGCATCCGGTCGACCGGCGAGGTCCACGCCCCGCCCCACTGCCAGCCCACCCCGGCGAACGCGCGCACGACCGGGCCGCCGGCGGTGGCCATCCCCGGCCGCACGTTCGCGCGGTCGACGTAGGCGGACGCCAGCTCCGGGACGACGAGGTCGTCCTTGGTGTACGGGTTGCAGAACGGATTGACGTCCACCGCGAGCCCGTACGCGTGCGCGGACCAGTTCTTCTGCCCGCGCATCGGACGGCAGACGAACGCGCTGGTGTCGTTGCCGTCGCCGGTCGGCGGTGCGTCGAGTTCGGCGGGGGAGGTGACGCGCATTTCCTCGATGGGGAACTGCTGCGCGTACAGCTCGCTGAACGCCTTCACCACCGCCGAGGCCGCGTCCTTGTTGACCAGCAGCTCACCGGTGTGCGCGCGATGGTCGAAGCCCCAGAAGGAAAGCGTGACGTAGCGGAGATCGGCCGACGACACCGGACAGGCGGCCTGCCACGTGCTGCGCTTGAGCACGGGGTCGGGGACGTCGGCGATCTTCGCGGTGTACGTGGTGCTCGTCGGCGGAGGAAGGAAGTCCTGAGTCGGCAGCGAGCGGTTCACCAGTTCAGGTGGAGTTGGCCGGATCTCGCCGAAGCCGTCTGGGCGCAGCGGCAGCGGATGGGCACCCACCTGCCAGGTGACGGGGGGCGCGCTCGTCGCTGTCCGAGTTGCCGGAAGTGTCGGGCTGGGCGGCGCCGACGGCGCGGTCAACGGGCTCGGCGGGGGTGCCGCTGGGGTGCTCGTGGCACATCCGGCCAGCAAGAAGACTGTCAGCGCGCTGGCTGTCGCGGCTGTTTTCCGTCGCATGGCCCCCAGCTAAGCGAATGCGCTCGGTGTATAGAGAGTCCACCCGTTCCAGTGACACCGTTTTGGGCTTGGCCCGTTTAGGGTAATCGCGGCCGTGTGTGCACGCGCCGGAGCCGGTTGATTCCCGAGCGCGTCCAGGCTGTGCTGTCGTAGTGCCGATGAAGGGAAAGCCCATGCCCGCGAAGTTCCGTCGTCCGGTCCTGCTCGCGGCGGGGTCGCTGCTCGCCGCCGCGATCGCGGTCCCGGTCGGTTCGGCCTGGGCCTCGACGCCGTCCGACCCGGGTTCGCACGCGCAGCCGCGGATCGTCGGCGGCGGCGAAGCGTCGCTGGCCGACCATCCGTACGCGGTGTACCTCACCGACCAGAGCGGTTCGCAGTTCTGCGGCGCGGTGATCGTGAGCCCGTCCGCGGTGGCGACCGCCGCGCACTGCGCGAAAGCCCTGCCGAAGTCGTCGGTCCACGTGGTCGCCGGCCGCCAGGACAAGCGCGGCGACGACGGGGTGGAGCTCGGCGTCTCGCGGGTCTGGGTGAACCCGGACTACAGCGACCCGACCAAGGGCAACGACATCGCGGTCCTGACCGTGCGCGGACGGCTGCCCTACCGCGCGGCGAAGCTCGCGGACAAGAGCGACCAGTCGCTGTACGCGGAAGGCACGAAGGCGACCGTGCTCGGCTGGGGCCGCCTTTCCGAGGGCGGGCAGCGGTCGGACGTGCTGCGCAGCGCCCAGGTGCCGCTGGTCAGCGACTCCACCTGCAAATCGGCCTACGACACCTACGCTCCGGCGAGCATGGTGTGCGCCGGGTACGCCGAAGGCGGCCAAGACGCGTGCCAGGGCGACTCCGGCGGCCCGCTCGTCGAGGGCGACACGCTGATCGGCATCGTGTCCTTCGGCGACGGATGCGGAAAGCCGGGCAAGCCCGGCGTGTACACGCGGGTTTCGCAGTTCTCCGACGACATCGCGGCGCAATCCCAGGCGCGGCTTTTCGGCTGACCTGTGTTAAGCAGGGTGGTGTGACGACTCTGCACCGCGCCGCCGGGCCCGACCTCGCCGCTGCTGATCTGTACGAGATTCTCCGGCTGCGGTCGGAGGTGTTCGTGGTCGAGCAGGACTGCGTGTACGCCGACATCGACGGGCGCGATCTGCTTCCGGAGACGCAGCACCTGTGGCTGGCTTCCGGTTCGGAGGTTCTGGCGTGCTTGCGGGTGCTGGCCGAGCCTGGCGTCGGGTCGCGGATCGGCCGGGTGGTGACGGCGAAGTCGGCGCGCGGCCAGGGTTTGGCGGCGCAGCTGATGGCGGCTGCGCTGGAGGGTGCGGCGGGGGAGTTCGTGCTGGATGCGCAAACGTATGCGCAGGGGCTTTACGCGCGGTTCGGGTTTGTCGTTGAGGGTGCGGAGTTTCTGGAGGACGGGATCCCGCACGTCACGATGCGCCGCCCGGGTTAGCCGCGAGACGCGGCGTTCTGCGTTTGTTGGCCGAGGCCCGTGGTGGCGGCGCTGCCGGGGAGTGCGTGCTGGATCCGCGACAGCTTTATGCGCGGTTCGGGTCTGTCACTGAGGACGTTCCTGGACGACAGCGCACATCCCCATGCGCCGCGAAGGTCAGCCGCGAGGCGCGGTTGCCGTGATCACCTTCACCGCACGGTCGACGTCCGCTTCGGACAGGTCCGCGCGGGCGGTGAGGCGCAGCCGGGAAACGCCGTCCGGCACAGCGGGCGGGCGGAAGCAGCCGACCTGGATTCCTTGCTCCGCACAGGCTTCCGCCCACGCGGCGGCCGCTTGCGGCGTCGGCGCCGGCACGGCGACCACTCCGGCTTCCGGCAGCTCGGCCGACAGACCGGCGTTCTTCAACCCCATCGCCAGGTTTCCGGCGTTCTCGATGACCTTCGCCGGCAGATCCGGTTCGGACTTGAGCACCTGCAACGCAGTCAGCGCGGCGGCGGCACTGGCCGGGGCGAGGGCGGTGTCGAAGATGAAGCTGCGCGCGGTGTCGACGAGATGCCGGATCACCCGGCGCGGACCGACGACGGCGCCGCCTTGCGCGCCGAGGGCGTTGGAGAGCGTCAGGGTGGTGACGACGTCCGGCGCGGACGACAGACCCGCGGCGTGCACCGCGCCCCGGCCGCCTTCGCCGAGGACGCCGAAGCCGTGCGCGTCGTTGACCACCAGCGCGGCGCTGTGCGTACGGCAGATTTCGGCGAGTTCGCCCAGCGGCGCGAGTTCGCCGTCGGCGGAGAACACCGAGTCGGTGACCACGATCGCGCGCGGCTTGCGGCGTGTGGCCAGCGCGTGCTTGATCGCCGACGGGGTGGAGTGCTCGACGGCGGCGATGTCCGCACGCGACAAGCGGCAGCCTTCGACCAGAGACGCGTGGACGTACTTGTCGGTGACGATCGCCGATTCGGACCCGGACAGAGCGGTCACCGCGCCGAGGTTGGCGGTGAAGCCGGAGGAGAACACCAGCGCCGCTTGGGCTCCGCAGAACCGGGCCAGTTCGTGTTCGAGTTCCGCGTGCAGTTCGGTGGACCCGGTGCCCAGCCGCGATCCGGTGGCCCCGGCACCCCAGCGCAACGCGGCCGCGGCGGCCGCCCCGGCGACGCGCTTGTCACGGGCGAGGCCGAGGTAGTCGTCGCCCGCGAGATCGAGCGAGGTGTGCTGCGCGGACCGCGGGTTCATCCGGCGGGAGAGACCGGCTTCCGCGCGCCGCTGGCCTTCGGTTTCAAGCCAGTCGAAGACGTTCTCAGGCGGCAGCGGCGGAGTGTCAGTCACCCAGGCAGTGTCGCATCCGGCCGGGTGGCGTGTTTGCCGCCCCCGCCTCGTGAAGAGCGGGAAGCGGGGCGGGGCAACGGAAACCGGGTTGGTGCGGTGGTTTCAGGAGGTGGCCGGGTGGCGGCGCGTGGTTCGGCGGGCGGGATCCTGCTTGGCGATGGCCGCGGTGCTGGGGGTGACTTTCGGGGTGTGGCGGCTTCGGCGGTGGCTGGTCGGGAGTGTGGTTGGCGGGCGGGATGCTGGTCGGCGGTGGCTGCTGTGCCGGGGGTGGCTTTCGGGGTGTGGCGGTTCGGATGCGGCTGGGCAGGGGAGCGTGGTTCGGCGGGCGGGATCTTGCTTGGCAGTGGCCGTTGTGCCGGGGGTGATTTTCGGGGTGTGGCGGTTCGGATGCGGCTGGGCAGGGGAGCGTGGTTCGGCGGGCGGGATCCTGCTTGGCGATGCTGCTGTGCCGGGTGTGATTTTGGGGTGAGGGGCTGGTGCGGTGGCTTCGGAGGTGGCTGGCCGGGGGAGCGCGGTTAGCCGGGCGGGATCCTGCTTGGCAACGGTCCCTGCGCTGGGCGCGACTTTTCGGAGGCGGCTGGGCAGGAGAGCGTGGTTCGGCGACCGAGATCCTGTTGGGTACCGGCCACTGTGTTGGGCGTGACTTTCGCCTGTGGCGGTTTCGGAGGTGGCTGGCGGAACGTGGTCAGGTGGGCGAGCCCCTGCTCGGCAATGGGCGCTGCGCCGGGTTTCGGCGTGCGGTGGCGGTTTCGGAGGTCGCTGTCCAGCGGAGCGTGCTCCGCCGACCGAGATCCTGCTTGGCAATGACTGCTGCCCCGGGTGCGGGGCGGCGGTGAGCCTGGGTCTGGCCGCTGCGATGTGCGCCCCGGCTCGGCAGGCGAAACCCCGGAAACGAAGAACGGCCCCGCCGAAGCGGGGCCGTTCTTAGGAAATCACAGCGTCAATCAGGCGTCGTGACCGCGACGCGGGCCGCGGCTCGGGCGTCCGAAGCCGCCGCCGGAGCGCGACTGCGTCCGGCTGCGGCTGTAACCGCCACCGTTGCGGTTCTCACGGGGAGCGTAGCCGCCTTCACGCGCGTAGCCGCCCTCGCGACCACCTTCGCGCGAGTAGCCGCCTTCGCGACCGCCCTCGCGTGCGTAGCCGCCTTCGCGCGGAGCGCGGCCCTCGTACGAACCACGGTTGTAACCGCCTTCGCGGGAACCGCCGTTGTCACGCGAGCCGTAACCGCCGCGGTCATCGCGGGAGCCGTAGCCGCCGCGGCCGCCTTCGCGGGAACCGCGGTAGCCGCCGCCTTCGCGCGGGCCGCGGAAGCCGCCGCGGTCGCCGCCGAAGCCTCGGCCGCCGGAGCGGCGCGGGGACTCCCGGCGACGCTCGACCACCGGCTCGCCGCTCGGCTCGCGGGCACCGGTGATGCGCGACAGGTCCTCGTCAAGCGGGCGGATCATCGTGGTCTCGGCGCGCACGCCCGCCCGGTCGGTCATCCGGCGGACGGTGCGCCGCTGGTCGTTCGTCACCAGGGTGACGACGATGCCGGACGCGCCCGCTCGCGCGGTGCGGCCCGCGCGGTGCAGGTAGTCCTTGTGGTCCGCGGCCGGGTCGACGTGCAGCACCAGCGAGATGTTGTCGACGTGGATGCCACGCGCGGCGACGTCGGTGGCCACCAGGACCGCCGCGTGGCCTTCCTTGAAGTCGGACAGGACCCGGTTGCGCTGACCCTGGGTCTTGCCGCCGTGCAGCGCCTCCGCGTGCACGCCGCTCTCGCGCAGCCGCTCGGTGAGCCGGTCGACGTGGTGCTTGGTGCGCACGAACATGATCGTGCGGCCCTCGCGGGCTCCGATCCGGGTGATGATGTCCTGCTTGTCGGAGTGCGACACCTGGAACAGGTGATGGTCCATCGTGGTGACGCTCGCGGTCGACGGCGCGACCGAGTGCGTGACCGGGTCGGTCAGGTACTGCCGGACCAGCCTGTCGACGTCGCCGTCGAGCGTCGCGGAGAACAGCAGCCGCTGCCCGCCGGGAGGGGTCAGGTCCATGATCTCGCGGACCTGCGGCATGAAGCCCATGTCGGCCATCTGGTCGGCCTCGTCGAGCGCGATGAAGTTGCAGTCGCCGAGCGAGGCGGTGCCCTGGCGGACGTGGTCCGACAGCCGGCCCGGGGTGGCGATCAGCAGGTCGACGCCGCGGGCGAGCGATTCCGCCTGGCGGCCGAAGGACATGCCGCCGACCGCGGTGCGGCACCACAGGCCGAGCGACTTGGCCAGCGGGGTCAGCGAGTCGGCCACCTGCATGGCCAGCTCGCGGGTCGGGACCAGCACGAGCGCGCGGGGGCGCTTCGGGCGGGCCTTGCCGCCGTCGAGCCGGGCCAGGATGGCCAGGCCGAAGGCCAGCGTCTTGCCGGAACCGGTCTGGGCGCGGCCCAGCACGTCGCGGCCGGCCAGCGCGTCCGGGATGGTCGCGGACTGGATCGGGAACGGGGCGTCGATGCCCGCCTCGGAAAGCGCCCGCAGCAGCGGCTCGGGCAGGCCCAGCTGGGCGAAGGTCTTCACGGCGGGGGTTTCCACCGTGTCGTCGTGGAGAACGTCTCCACCGGCCGGCCGGTGCCGCGGCTTGCGCTCGGGGCGGCCCGCTCGGGAGCGGGCGGACTGGCCGGAGTCGTACGTGATCGTCACAAATGCCTCTCGGACGTGGCACGTCGCAAGGAGGCCCGGGCTGCCCGCGCACAGGCAGGGCAAGATGGTGTGGCGATGGGCGTTCACAGGGACGGACCCGGTGCGCCTAGCCATGGCGTGGCACACCGACGGAAATTGCTTCGGATGGCCGCGAGTCCTTCTGCGGACTGTGGAGGCGACGGACACCAACTCATCCACGCCGCCGTTGCGGTCTTGACACACTCTACCTGAGAGATCGCGGTTACCCCGCACCCAGGTGCGCGGTTGTGGGCGGGGTCGCAGGTGTGCGCTGCCGCACACCCGCGGCCCCGCCCGCTCGTTCAGCCGAGACCGGCCGCGTTTTCCAGTTCCCGCACCAGGTCACCGGTGTCGGTGACCTGTTCGGACAGTCCGCGGCCGTGGAACCAGCCGGCGAGGTTCGCGACGTCGCGGGCGAGGAATTCCCGGCCGCGCGGGTTCGCGATCACGTCGACCGCCTGGGGAAGATCGATCACCATCAAGTGACCTTCGTGCACCAGGAGGTTGTACGCGGACAGGTCGCCGTGTGCGAGTCCTTGTCCGGCCAGGAGTTCCAGCGCGGACACGGCTTGCTCCCACAGGTCGGCCAGCTCGCCGGGTCCGGGGCGCAGTTGCGCCAGCCGGGGCGCGGCGGTCCCGTCGGGTTCGCCGAGGAATTCCAGCAGGATCTCGGTGCCGTGCCGCTGCACCGGATACGGCACCGGCGCGCCGATCGTCCACAAGCGACTGAGGACGGCGAACTCCGCCACCGCCCACTGTTCGGCGATCAGGTTGCGGCCGAACGAGGTGCGCCCGGCCATCGCGCGCATCTCGCGGGACCGGCGCATCCGCCTGCCCTCGAGATAACCCGCGTCGCGGTGGAACAGCTTGTGCTCGTCTGAGCGGTATCGCTTGGCCGCCAGCAAAACGCCGTCCTCGCCGGGGAGGTTGCGGCGCAGCAGATGGACATCCGCTTCCTTGCCGGTCTTGAGCACGCCGAGGTCGGTGTCGACCGCGGCGAGTTCCGTGACCACCCAATCCGGCCGCGGATGCGGGCCTTGGTCGGCGTCGTCCCAGTTGGTCCATCGGTCGGCGCCGTCGGGCAGTTCGGTTTCGGTGTAGGCGTCCTCGCGAAGCTGGGCGAGACGGACTCGCTCGGCTTCGGTGAGCCGTCCCCGGCGGGCCGGGGCAGGCCCGTCGTCGTAGCCGGGACGACGGCGCATCCGGCGGTCGGAGTAGTCGGAGGCGTCGGAAAATTCGTCGAAATCGTGCTCTCGCACTGGTGGGTTCTCCTAGATCAGGGTGCCCACCGGGCGAGCGCGTGCTCTAGCCGAGGCGGGCGGGCGGAAGAGGGCAGGACAGCGCCCGGACAATCTCCACGACGCACCTCCCTTGCTTCCGGCAGCCGGCGGCTTCCCGCCGGACGCCGACCACTGTGCCGCCCGCCTCGAACCCGCGCAACTGATTTATTTCGCGCCCGCCCAGCGCGCGAGCGCGGCGTCGAGAAACTTTTGTTCGTCGCTCCCGGAGCTCGCCCAGACGATCACTCCGTCCGGCCGGACGAGGAGGCTCGGTTCCTCGGCCGGATCGGCGACGTACGCGAGCCGGTCGTCCAAGCCGGACACCGCGAAACGGCCGTCGGCGGAGTGGTCGACGAGCACGAACCGGCCGTCGTGCGCGTGGTCGGCGAGGCGGGTCCCGGACGTCAGCTCCACGTCCCCGGCGATCGACCCGACCGGTTCGGCGGCGTTGTCCGCGACGTCGTAGTGCTGCAGGATTCCGGACGACAGCGCGACGATCCGGTTCATCGCGGCCGGCACCCGGAGCAGTTCGCCGCCGACGATCCTGCGCAGCTGCTCGGTGCGTTCGTCTCCGCGCAGGAGCGCGACCTGGGCGCGGGTCCAGTCGAGCACCCCGGCGCCGATCGGGTGACGTTCGGTTTCGTAGGTGTCGAGCAGTCCGGCCGGAGCCCAGCCCTGGACGGTCGCGGCGAGTTTCCAGCCGAGGTTCGCCGCGTCGCCGAGGCCGAGGTTCAGGCCTTGCCCGCCGAGCGGGGAGTGGACGTGCGCCGCGTCGCCGGCCAGGAACACGCGGCCGTGCCGGTAGTGCCGCGCCTGGCGCGCGTTGTCGGTGAACCGCGTTGCCCGGCCGCGGATTCCGGTGATGGTGACCGGCACGCCGGTGACGTCGCGGACGGCTTCCTGCAGTTCCTCGACCGACACCGGAACGTCGCGGTCCCGCGGCGGCTGCCGGAAGCGGCTGAGGAAGATGCGGCCGGGGACCGGGCCGTACGCGTAGACGCCGCGTGGCGTCCAGGTCCAGCCGGGGCGCAGGCCGCTCGCGTCTTCGAAATCGGCGATGGCCTGGTAGCCGGTCATTTCCGGGCCCGTGCCGGCGAACTCGACGCCGAGCTGCTTGCGGATGACGCTCCGCCCGCCGTCGGCCGCGACGAGCCAGCTCGCGGTGAACTCGCCCGCGCTCGTCTCGACCGTCACTGCTTCGTCAGCGTCCCGCACCCCGTGCACTTCGACGCCGCGCCGGACGTCGACGCCAAGCTGAGCGCAGTGTTCGGCGAGCATCTGCTCGACCTCCTGCTGCGGCACGCCGAGCCCGTTCGACACCGCCCGGTGCGCGGCGAGCACGGGGTCGCTCTGATCGATCAGGTCGTTGTCGAACAGGAAACCGGCGAAGTGCCCCGCCGCGAGGAACCGGCGGCCACCTCGTTTGGCGGCCTCGACGGTCGGGCCGAATTTGCCGACCGACGCGAGGAACCGCCGCTGCGCCGCCTCCGCCGCGGGCAGCAGGCCGCGCCGGTCGAGCAGTTCGGCGCTGGCGACGTTGACCGACCCGGCCTTGATGTTCAGGTCCGGCTCCGCAAGCCGGTCCAGGACGGTCACTCCCACTCCGCGCAGTGCGAGCTCCCCGGCGAGGAACAGCCCGGTGGGCCCGGCCCCGGCGACGATCACCTCAGTCCGCTCCATGACGTTCTCCCCTTTACCCTTGCTAGACGGCTTAACCAAGTGCGCTTACCGAGTAAGCTTACCAGGTAAATGTAACACGGAAGGGTGGACTCATGCCGAATCGCGGCGATCGAGGCGGAGCCAAGACGCGGGCGCGGATCGCCGAGGTCGCGACCGGGCTGTTCCTGGAGCGCGGGTTCGACGCGGTCACGATCGCCGAGGTCGCCGCCGCGGCCGGGGTGTCCAAGGTGACGGTGTTCTCGCACTTCGAGCGCAAGGAAGACCTGCTGCTGGACCGCTTGCCGGAGGCGATCGAACTGGTGCTGTCGGCGGTCCGCGAACGGACTGGCGGCGTGGTGGACGCGCTCCGGCAGCTCGCGCTGACGCTGACCGAAGAGCAGCACGTGCTGTCCGGCGTCGGCGGTGAAGTCGAGCCGCTGATGCGGACGGTCGCGGGGTCGCCCGCGCTGATCGCGCGGCTGCGGGCGTTCGAGTACGAGATGGAGACCGAGCTGGCCGCGGAACTCACCGCGGACGAGCGGTTTTCCGGGGACGCGGAGCTGGTCGCGGCGTTGGTGGTGGCGGCTTACCGGACGGTGGCGGTGGCGACGATCCGGCGTCGGCTGGAAGGGGAGGACCTGGCCGGGCTTGCGGAATCGCACCGGGAGCGGTTGACGCAGGTGTTCGATGTGGTGGAGCGCATGGTCGGAGAGTGAGGCGACGCTGGATCTCCGGGGTCCAGCGCCGCCTCAAGGCAGCTCAGCGGTTGACGAACGCGAGGTGCGCCGCGTCGTAACGCTCGCCCGCGAAGTTCTCCGGCGCGGCGACAGCTTCGATCGCGGCGAGGTCGTCGGCGGTCAGCTCAACCGTCAGAGCCGCGAGGTTTTCCTCCAGGTACTGCTTCCGCCGCGTACCCGGGATCGGCACCACGTCCTCGCCGCGCGCCTGCACCCACGCCAGCGCCAGCTGTCCGGTCGTGACCTCTTTCGCGGTGGCCAGCTCTTCCAGTTTCGCCACGATCGCGAGGTTCCGGTCGAGGTTGCCGTCGGCGAAGCGCGGCTGGTAGCGCCGCACGTCGTTGTCCGCCATGGTTTCGGTGGAGCGGTAGCGGCCGGTCAGGAACCCTCGGCCGAGCGGGGAGAACGGGACGAGGCCGATGCCGAGTTCGCGGCAGGTCGGCGCGATTTCGGCTTCGAGGTCGCGGGTCCACAGCGACCATTCGCTCTCCAGCGCGGCGATCGGGTGCACCGCGTGTGCGCGCCGGACGGTCTGCGCGCTCGCCTCGGAAAGCCCTAGGTGACGGACCTTTCCCGCCGTGACCAGTTCCGCCATCGCGCCGGCGGTTTCCTCGATCGGCACGTGCGGATCGACTCGGTGCAGGTAGTACAGGTCGATGTGGTCGACGCCGAGCCGTTGCAGGGAGGCTTCGCAGGCCTGGCGCACGTAGGCGGCGTCGCCGCGGACTTCGGTCGGCTCGCCGAGGCGGTTCGCGATGCCGAATTTGGTGGCCAGCACTACTTCTTCGCGGCGGCCGGCGATCGCGCGGCCGATGAGTTCCTCGTTGTGGCCGGAGCCGTAGAAGTCGGACGTGTCCAGGAATCTCACCCCGAGGTCGAGGGCGTGGCGCAGCGTCTCGATCGACTGCGCGTCGTCGGTCGCGCCGTAGCCGTGGCTCATTCCCATGCAGCCCAAGCCCTGTGCGGAAACCGTCAGTCCGCCGAGGTTCCGGGTCGGGACGTCGGTCATGGTCGCTCCTTCTGCGCCGGATCTTGTCCTTGGCGACGCTAAGACCTGGAGTGCGCTCCGGGTCAAGCATTAGGCTCGCGGCGGTGGACTACGACGCGGTGATCGTGGGCGGCGGGCACAACGGGCTCGTCGCCGCTGCCTATCTGGCCCGGGCCGGACGGTCGGTGCTGGTGCTCGAACGACGTGCGGAGATCGGCGGCGCGGCGGTGTCGTTCCGCGCTTTCCCCGGCGTGGACGTCCGGCTCTCGCGCTATTCGTACCTGGTCAGCCTGCTGCCGAAGCGGATCGCGGCCGAGCTGGGTCTGGACGTCCAGCTGCGGAGGCGGCGCATGTCGTCGTACACACCGGTCGGCGACACGGGTCTCCTTGTCGACACGGGAGACGACGGGCGGACTGGCGCGTCGTTCCGCGCGGTTACTGGTTCCACAAAGGACTATGCGGCCTGGCAACGGTTTTACGCGTCGGCGGCGCGGGTGGCGGAGGCGACGTTCGATTCGCTGACTGAGCCGTTGCCGACGCGGGCTGAGTTGCGCCAACGGATCGGCGACGACGAGGCGTGGGCGACGTTCTTCGAGCGTCCGGCGGGGGAAACGCTGCGCGGGTTGTTCGAGGACGAGGTCGTGCGCGGGGTGGTGCTCACCGATGCGTTGATCGGCACTTTCGCCTCCGCCGACGACGAGCAGCTTCGGCAAAACCGTTGCCTGCTCTATCACCTCATCGGCAACGGCACCGGTGATTGGGACGTCCCGGTCGGAGGAATGGGTGCGGTCACCGATGCGCTCGCGGACGCGGCTCGTCGAGCTGGGACGACGCTGGTCACCGGCGCGGAGGTGCTGTCGGTGGCACCGGACGGCGAAGTTCGTTACCGCACCGGCGATACGGAACACGTGGTGGCCGGCGGGCATGTGCTCGCGAATGTCGCGCCGCGCACGCTCGCCCGGTTGCTCGGCGAGGAGCCCGCGGAGTCGCCGGAGGGTGCGCAGTTGAAGGTGAACATGGTGCTGCGGCGGTTGCCTCGGTTGCGTGATGCGACGGTCGATCCGCGTGACGCGTTCGGCGGGACCTTTCATGTGAACGAATCGTTTGCTCAGCTCGAAACTGCCTATCGGGAGGCTGCTGCAGGCCGGATTCCGACGGTGCCGCCGTGCGAGATCTACTGCCATTCGCTGACTGATCCGTCGATTCTCGGTCCGGCTGAGCGGGCGGCTGGGGTGCAGACGTTGACGTTGTTCGGCCTGCACATGCCCGCTCGGCTGTTCGAGGCGGACAACGACGGTGCGAGAGCGGAGGCGTTGCGGGCCACGGTGGCGTCGCTGGACAGTGTGCTCGCGGAGCCGATCTCGGACTGTCTGCTGCTGGATGGCGACGGGAAACCGTGTATTGAAGCCAAAACGCCGCTGGATTTGGAGGCGGAGCTGGGGTTGCCGCGCGGGCACATCTTCCATCGCGACCTGTCGTGGCCGTACGGCGACGACGAGACGGCGGGGACCTGGGGCGTCGAAACTCGGCACGAACGGGTGTTGCTGTGCGGGGCGGGGGCGGTTCGCGGCGGCGGGGTCAGCGGGATTCCTGGGCACAACGCGGCGATGGCGGTGCTCGGTCGACGTTTCGGCGGCGGACAGGCAGGGTGAAGACATGCGCGTGATCGTGATCGGCAGCGGTATCGGCGGGGCTTCGACGGCTTACCATCTGGCGCGGCAAGGGGCGGACGTCGTCGTGGTGGACGCGGATCGGGCCGGGGTGGCGACCGACGCAGGCGCCGGGATCGTCAGCCCTTGGACGTCTGCTTGGGAGGAGGCGGTCTATCCGCTCGCGGCCGCGGCTGGACGGTATTACCCGGCTTTGGCGGCGGAATTGAGCGAGACTGGGCATGAATCGTCGTACGAGGTTGTCGGCGGGATGGTGGTGTCGGCTCTCGAAGAGGAGCTGACCGAGGCTTATGACCGGCTCGTCGGGCGGGTGGCGAACGCGCCGGAGGCCGGGGTTGTCGAGCGGCTGGACGCTGGGCAGGCGCGGGAGCTATTTCCGCCGCTGGCTTCGGAGTTGGCCGCGGTGCATTTGTCGGGGGCCGGGCGCGTGGACGGGCAGGTGCTGCGGCGTGCGCTGATCTCGGCGGCGATCGACCGGGGGGTCGAGTTTGTGACCGCCGAGGCTTCGTTGGAGCCGGGGTTGCGGGTGCGGGCCGGGGCGGAGGAGCTGGTCGGGGACGCGGTGGTGCTTGCTGCTGGGGCCTGGTCGGGGGAGGTGGCCGAGGCGTTGGGGGTGCCGGTGCCGGTGGTGCCGCAGCGGGGGCAGATCAGTCATTTCGACGTGCCCGGGGCGGATACCGCTTCTTGGCCGGTGGTGTTGCCTCGGAGCAGCCATTATTTGCTGGCGTTTCCCGGTGGGCGGGTGGTGGCGGGGGCTACCCGGGAGAGCGGGGCCGGGTTCGACCATCGGGTGACCGCGGCTGGGCAGCGGGAGGTTTTGGAGCAGGCGCTGGCTGTCGCGCCTGGGTTGGGGGAGGCGGGGCTGGCGGAGACTCGGGTGGGGTTTCGGCCGGTGTCGCCGGACGGGGTGCCGTTGCTGGGGCAGGTCGCGCCTGGGTTGTATTTGGCGACTGGGTTCGGTCCGGCTGGGCTTACGTTGGGGCCGTATTCGGGGAAGCTGGTGGCGGAGCTGGTGTTGGGGGCGGATGTTCCTGGGGAGTTGCTGGGTGGGTGTGCGCCTGGGAGGTTTTCTTGAGGGTGTGCGGGGTGTGAGGGGGCTCGTCGCCTGGCGGCGACATTGCGCCTCGTTGTTGCGTGGGGCACCCCGAAGCTGATTGTGATGACGGTCTTGGGGTGCTTGTCAAGGCGGGAAAGATGCCTTGACAAGCACCCCAAGACCGCATT